>CAWDMF010000001.1:0-71565 GCA_963803185.1 uncultured Gammaproteobacteria bacterium
TTACGATTTTGTTAAATAATTATATACACCGCTATCGTTTTTATGTATTATGCCGCTCCCGGCCTGGGGAAGGATGTTTTTTGAGCTTCTGGCATGAAAAATATTTACCCTGTTTTTGAAAAAAAGATGTACACAGTTAACGATAATGTGTAATATGCCGGCCCGGCGTGAGGGGCAGCACTTTTAAGTTTCTGGACGGTTTGTAAAACAGAAAAGAAACTTAAAATTAATTTTAAAAAGTGCTTGCCTGGCAGTTGAAAATACTGCTAAACTTCCGCTTCTTTGTCGAGCAGAATTATTCTGCGAAACAAAAAAATTTGCGAAAGCAAATGTTCTTTTACAATTTGGATTAGATAGTTTGTGTGGGTGCTTGCGTTGGCGAGGTCAAGAAACAAGCTAGGCAATTGAGCTCTATTTCAGACGCAAGTCTTTTATAGTGTGATTTTAAACTAGCAACAGCGTTTCTTGTTTCTCAAAGAACAAGTTACCTAAAAGAAATAAAATTTGAGAGTATTAAACTGAAGAGTTTGATCATGGCTCAGATTGAACGCTGGCGGTATGCTTAACACATGCAAGTCGAACGGTAACAGGCAAAGCTTGCTTTGCGCTGACGAGTGGCGGACGGGTGAGTAACGCGTGGGAATCTGCCTTATAGTGGGGGATAGCCCGGAGAAATCCGGATTAATACCGCATACGCCCTACGGGGGAAAGCTGGGGATCTTCGGACCTGGCGCTATTAGATGAGCCCGCGTTAGATTAGCTTGTTGGTGGGGTAATGGCCTACCAAGGCAACGATCTATAGCTGGTCTGAGAGGACGATCAGCCACACTGGGACTGAGACACGGCCCAGACTCCTACGGGAGGCAGCAGTGGGGAATATTGCACAATGGGCGCAAGCCTGATGCAGCAATACCGCGTGTGTGAAGAAGGCCTGCGGGTTGTAAAGCACTTTCAATTGTGAAGAAATGCTCATGGTTAATAACCTTGAGTCTTGACATTAGCAATACAAGAAGCACCGGCTAACTCCGTGCCAGCAGCCGCGGTAATACGGAGGGTGCAAGCGTTAATCGGAATTACTGGGCGTAAAGCGTACGTAGGCGGTTTATTAAGTCAGATGTGAAAGCCCCGGGCTTAACCTGGGAACTGCATTTGATACTGGTAGACTAGAGTATGGTAGAGGGGGGTAGAATTCATAGTGTAGCGGTGAAATGCGTAGATATTATGAGGAATACCAGTGGCGAAGGCGGCCCCCTGGACCAATACTGACGCTGAGGTACGAAAGCGTGGGGAGCGAACAGGATTAGATACCCTGGTAGTCCACGCCGTAAACGATGTCAACTAGCCGTTGGGACCTTGAGGTCTCAGTGGTGCAGCTAACGCGTGAAGTTGACCGCCTGGGGAGTACGGCCGCAAGGCTAAAACTCAAATGAATTGACGGGGGCCCGCACAAGCGGTGGAGCATGTGGTTTAATTCGATGCAACGCGAAGAACCTTACCTACCCTTGACATCATCAGAACTTGTTAGAGATAACTCGGTGCCTTCGGGAACTGAATGACAGGTGCTGCATGGCTGTCGTCAGCTCGTGTCGTGAGATGTTGGGTTAAGTCCCGCAACGAGCGCAACCCTTATCCTTAGTTGCCAGCACGTAATGGTGGGAACTCTAAGGAGACTGCCGGTGATAAACCGGAGGAAGGTGGGGATGACGTCAAGTCATCATGGCCCTTATGGGTAGGGCTACACACGTGCTACAATGGCCAGTACAGAGGGCAGCCAACTCGCGAGAGTGAGCAAATCCCAGAAAGCTGGTCGTAGTCCGGATTGGAGTCTGCAACTCGACTCCATGAAGTTGGAATCGCTAGTAATCGTGAATCAGAATGTCGCGGTGAATACGTTCCCGGGCCTTGTACACACCGCCCGTCACACCATGGGAGTGGGCTGCAAAAGAAGTGGGTAGTTTAACCTTCGGGAGAACGCTCACCACTTTGTGGTTCATGACTGGGGTGAAGTCGTAACAAGGTAGCCCTAGGGGAACCTGGGGCTGGATCACCTCCTTAAAGAGTGACTAAGTTGGCGCAAGTGCCCACACAAGCTATCTAATCCTTATGTAAAGAACATGGCCATCAACACTGAATGGTCGCGACTAGATGCAGACCTGGTCTGATAAATACCGGGTCTGTAGCTCAGTTGGTTAGAGCGCACCCCTGATAAGGGTGAGGTCGGTGGTTCAAATCCACCCAGACCCACCAATTTTGCGCAGCTTGAATTATCACGAAGACTCATTTGCCATAAGCAAACTTCGCCTTCGAGATAATCCAATCTACACAAAATTACATTTTCATGCTCAGCTACACTGTTCGAAAATGTAATTATCATCCTGCAGAGACTTTAACGCAGGATTTTTTTCGTTATGCAAGGCGCGCGAGTGATGAGGAAGGAGCATACATTGGTATGTGACCTGACGAAGAACGAGCAGCAACGCCGCAGAACGAAAAAAAGACAAGTTAAAGGGGCTATAGCTCAGCTGGGAGAGCACCTGCTTTGCAAGCAGGGGGTCCGCGGTTCGATCCCGCGTAGCTCCACCATATTAGATAAGGGTATTTAAGATTGTAAACAATCAAAAGTATTCTTACCTAATGTGAAACCAGGAAGTAATTTCTGAATGATCGTTAAAACTGTCTTTAATGACATGTTCTTTTACAAATTGGAAAGCCAAAGTAATACAAACATGACAAGTTGTTTTGTATTTATACAGATTTTTTGTATTTATATCGAACACTTCAATTGAGTATATTAGTAATACGCTGTAATTCTTATCCTTAATTTATTATCGAAGGAATTATGGTTTTTATATTCAAGTGTTACTCACAAATAAGCTGTATAACCTTGTTTGAAGCGCATAACTGATAAAAGGTCAGGTGCTTCAGAATGCTTGGGGTTATATGGTCAAGTGAATAAGTGCACATGGTGGATGCCTTGGCGGCAACAGGCGATGAAGGACGTAGTAATCTGCGATAAGCCTAGGGGAGCTGATAAACACGCTTTGATCCTAGGATTTCCGAATGGGGAAACCCACCTGATTTATCAGGTATCCTTAACTGAATACATAGGTTAAGGAGGCGAACCCGGGGAACTGAAACATCTAAGTACCCGGAGGAAAAGAAATCAACCGAGATTCCCTTAGTAGCGGCGAGCGAACGGGGACCAGGCCTTAAGTTGTTAACGTTTTAGTGGAACACTCTGGAAAGTGTGGCCATAGTGGGTGATAGCCCCGTACACGAAAAGACGTTTTCAATGAAATCGAGTAGGGCGGGACACGTGATATCCTGTCTGAACATGGGGGGCCCACCCTCCAAGCCTAAATACTAGTTGCCGACCGATAGTGAACCAGTACCGTGAGGGAAAGGCGAAAAGAACCCCTTTTAGGGGAGTGAAATAGAACCTGAAACCGTGTGCATACAAGCAGTAGGAGCTCTTCGTGAGTGACTGCGTACCTTTTGTATAATGGGTCAACGACTTACTTTCAGTGGCAAGCTTAACCGTATAGGGGAGGCGTAGAGAAATCGAGTCTTAATAGGGCGTCGAGTCGCTGGGAGTAGACCCGAAACCGGGCGATCTATCCATGGTCAGGTTGAAGGTGGGGTAACACCTACTGGAGGACCGAACCCACTTATGTTGAAAAATGAGGGGATGAACTGTGGATAGGAGTGAAAGGCTAATCAAGCCCGGAGATAGCTGGTTCTCCTCGAAATCTATTTAGGTAGAGCCTCGTGTATAACTGTTGGGGGTAGAGCACTGTTATGGCTAGGGGGTCATCCCGACTTACCAACCCATTGCAAACTCCGAATACCGACAAGTTTCAGCACGGGAGACAGACAGCGGGTGCTAACGTCCGTTGTCAAGAGGGAAACAACCCAGACCACCAGCTAAGGTCCCTAAATATAGCTCAGTGGGAAACGATGTGAGAAGGCACAGACAGCCAGGAGGTTGGCTTAGAAGCAGCCACCCTTTAAAGAAAGCGTAATAGCTCACTGGTCGAGTCGGCTCGCGCGGAAGATGTAACGGGGCTTAAGCTATATACCGAAGCTGTGGATTCATACTTATGTATGAGTGGTAGAGGAGCGTTCTGTAAGCCTGTGAAGGTGTTCTGTAAGGAATGCTGGAGGTATCAGAAGTGCGAATGTTGACGTGAGTAACGATAATGCGGGTGAGAAACCCGCACGCCGAAAACCCAAGGTTTCCTGCGCAACGCTAATCGGCGCAGGGTTAGTCGGTACCTAAGGCGAGGCCGAAAGGCGTAGTCGATGGTAAACAGGTTAATATTCCTGTACCGAATTTAACTGCGATGGGGGGACGGAGAAGGCTAGACTATCCGGGCGTTGGTTGTCCCGGTTTAAGTGTGTAGGCAGAGGACTTAGGTAAATCCGGGTCCTTGTTAATGCTGAGACACGATGACGTAACTCTTTTCGGAGAGCCAAGTAGTTGATGCCATACTTCCAGGAAAAGCCCCTAAGCTTCAGGTTAAATTTGACCGTACCCCAAACCGACACAGGTGGGTGGGATGAGAATTCTAAGGCGCTTGAGAGAACACTGGTGAAGGAACTAGGCAAAATGGTACCGTAACTTCGGGAGAAGGTACGCCCCTGATGGTGAAGGATTTACTCCGTAAGCTATTGGGGGTTGCAATAAAATGGTGGCTGCAACTGTTTACTAAAAACATAGCACTCTGCAAACTCGCAAGAGGACGTATAGGGTGTGACGCCTGCCCGGTGCCGGAAGGTTAATTGATGGGGTTATCTTCGGAGAAGCTCTTGATCGAAGCCCCGGTAAACGGCGGCCGTAACTATAACGGTCCTAAGGTAGCGAAATTCCTTGTCGGGTAAGTTCCGACCTGCACGAATGGCGTAATGATGGCCACACTGTCTCCACCAGTGACTCAGTGAAATCGAAATAGCTGTTAAGATGCAGTTTACCCGCGGCTAGACGGAAAGACCCCGTGAACCTTTACTATAGCTTTGCACTGAACTTTGAGCCTACTTGTGTAGGATAGGTGGGAGACTTTGAAGCGGTAACGCCAGTTATCGTGGAGTCAACCTTGAAATACCACCCTGGTATGTTTGGAGTTCTAACCTAGACCCGTTATCCGGGTTGGGGACAGTGTATGGTGGGTAGTTTGACTGGGGCGGTCTCCTCCAAAAGAGTAACGGAGGAGTACGAAGGTGCACTCAGCGCGGTCGGACATCGCGCAATGAGCATAATGGTAGAAGTGCGCTTGACTGCGAGACAGACACGTCGAGCAGGTGCGAAAGCAGGTCATAGTGATCCGGTGGTTCTTAGTGGTAGGGCCATCGCTCAACGGATAAAAGGTACTCCGGGGATAACAGGCTGATACCGCCCAAGAGTTCATATCGACGGCGGTGTTTGGCACCTCGATGTCGGCTCATCACATCCTGGGGCTGAAGCAGGTCCCAAGGGTATGGCTGTTCGCCATTTAAAGTGGTACGCGAGCTGGGTTTAGAACGTCGTGAGACAGTTCGGTCCCTATCTGCCGTGGGCGTTTGAGAATTGAAGGGAGCTGCTCCTAGTACGAGAGGACCGGAGTGGACGTACCCCTGGTGTTCCGGTTGTCACGCCAGTGGCATTGCCGGGTAGCTACGTACGGAACCGATAACCGCTGAAAGCATCTAAGCGGGAAGCGGGCCCAAAGATGAGTTCTCACTGGAACTTTAAGTTCCTTGTAGGTCCGTCGAAGACTACGACGTTGATAGGCAGGGTGTTGAAGCGCAGTAATGTGTGAAGCTAACCTGTACTAATTGACCGTAAGGCTTGACCATATAACCCCAAGTGTTTTTGCTGTAATCAACAAAGCAAAACACAAAGGTGCTTATTTGAATGTAACACTCGAATATATATACTAAATTTGGCTTTCCAGTTTCGAAGAGTACGGCTAGTATTAATGAGATCCCTCGACAACCTCGGGATGGTTTCATCGCTTGCTCTTCAACCAGTTTGTCTGGCGGCAATAGCAAGTAGGAACCACCTGATCCCATCTCGAACTCAGAAGTGAAACTACTTAGCGCCGATGGTAGTGTGGGGTCTCCCCATGTGAGAGTAGGACACCGCCAGGCTTTAAATACAAAAGCCCCTGTCGATTTTGACAGGGGCTTTTTTATTTTTTATAGTTTGATAGTGTGCTACTCGAACGGAGTGACAAATTTGCCTGGAGCAAATTTGAACGCACGAAGTGCGACCCGAAGGGTGGAGGGCAGGAAGCCCGGAGTAAAGTAGGACACCGGTTTTTGCTCCTGCAAAACCGGCATACATTACATCCATGTAAATAACCGCCAGGCTTTAATAGCAAATACCCGAACAGAAATGTTCGGGTATTTTTTTGTCTAAGAAAATAGCAACGTCAAGACATAAAAATATTATCGATCTAGATAACGCTGATAAACATCAGATGTTAAAAACTCAAAATTCTTTTAATTCGTGTTTCTCTGTGTCCATCTGCGGATAAATGTTTTAACTTTTTTCTTTTCTGTTAAGATTCCACCCCATGATTATTTACCCAGATATTGATCCCGTAGCACTTTCCTTAGGGCCACTAAAAGTACATTGGTATGGCTTAATGTACCTTATCGGTTTTGTCGGCGCCTGGTTTTATGGGGTGCAGCGCACAAAACGCGAAGACATTAACTGGACACGCAAACAGGTGGAAGATGTTATCTTCTATGGTGCGATGGGTGTCATTCTTGGCGGTCGCCTTGGTTATACCCTGTTTTATAACTTGCCATCATTTATTGATAACCCTATTTCTATTTTTTACATCTGGCAGGGCGGCATGTCATTTCATGGTGGTATGTTAGGTGTGTTTATCGGTCTTTATTTATTTGGCCGTAAAAACGGTATGACTTTTTTCCAGGTGTCAGATTTTATAGCACCCTGGGTGCCCATTGGTTTAGGTGCCGGCCGGATTGGTAACTTCATTAATCGGGAGTTGTGGGGGCGGCAAATGGAGACTGTAATGCCATGGGCGCTGGATTATGGTGATCATATTGCTCGTCACCCGTCATCGTTATATCAGGCATTAACAGAAGGCTTATTGTTGTTCCTGATTTTATGGTGGTATTCATCAAAACCCAGACCATTAATGGCGATATCGGCAGTATTTATGTTCTGTTACGGTGGCTTCCGTTTCATAACCGAGTTTTTCAGGATACCCGATGCGCATATCGGCTTTATTGCATTTGACTGGCTAACAATGGGTCAGATTTTATCGTTGCCTATGATATTATTTGGCATTGTTGTTTTTTATCTTGCTCATAAAAAATAAAGTAGGAAAGAGTCATCCATGAAACAATACCTTGATTTAATGTCTCACGTGCGAGATAACGGCACGAAAAAAGAAGATAGAACCGGCACAGGAACAATATCTGTATTTGGCCACCAGATGCGCTTTGATTTAAATGAGGGCTTTCCACTGGTGACAACCAAAAAATGCCACCTGAAATCAATTATTCATGAACTGCTCTGGTTTTTAAGTGGTGATACTAATATTAAATATTTGCAGGAAAATGGCGTTCGAATCTGGAATGAGTGGGCGGATGAAGACGGAAACCTGGGTCCGGTTTATGGTTACCAGTGGCGTAACTGGCCAGCCGCCGATGGCCGGCATGTAGATCAGATCTCACAAATCATTGATCAGATTAAAAATAACCCTGATTCACGTCGTATCATTGTTAATGCATGGAATGTGGCTGAGATAGAAAATATGGCATTACCACCATGCCACATGATGTTTCAATTTTATGTTGCCGATGGCAGGCTTTCCTGCCAGTTGTATCAGCGTAGTGCCGATATTTTTCTCGGTGTCCCTTTTAATATTTCATCTTATGCTTTACTGACCATGATGGTTGCCCAGGTCTGTGATCTGGCGCCGGGTGATTTTGTACATACCTTAGGTGACGCACATCTATACTCTAATCATATGCAACAGGTGGCTGAGCAGTTAAGCCGTAAACCTTTCCCCTTGCCTGTTATGAAAATTAACCCGGATGTGAAGTCGATCTTTGATTTTAAATTTGAAGATTTTGAATTAGTTGGATACGAGGCTCATCCTCATATCAAAGCGGTCGTTGCTATTTAAAAAATATTGTCCACAGATGAACGCAAATGGACGCAAATTAAAAAGATTAAAAGCTTTGTCTGCGAAACACGAAAAGAACACTAATTCTTTTTAAAACATTAGCTTAATTTGCGTTCTCCACTGACTGTATTTTCTTTTGTTATTATTTGCGTCCATCTGTGGACTAAAATGCTATTAGCTTGTTTTTATTCTTGAGGTTATTTGGTAAATGATCGTTTCAATTATCGCGGCAATGGATCGTAACCATCTGATTGGTAATAAAAATCAGCTTCCCTGGCATCTGCCTGCAGATTTTGCCCACTTCAAATCTATCACTATGGGCAAACCTGTCATCATGGGGCGAAAAACTTTTGAGTCTATCGGTAAACCATTGCCTGGCCGGGTTAATATTGTACTGAGCAGAGACCCGGATACCTCATTCGCGGGCGTCGAGTGTGTCAGCAGTTTTGCAGATGCCCTGGCAAAAGTGCCTGATGCACAAGAGGTCATGGTTATTGGTGGCAGTACAATATATGAGATGCTGTTGCCCCAGGTAAACCGGATGTATTTCACCTATGTCGAAGCTGAATTTGAAGGCGACGCCTGGTTCCCCGAGTATGATGAAAATCAGTGGCATGAGACGGAATCAGTGACCAGGCAGGCAGATGAAAAAAACCGTTATGACTGTCGCTTTGTTACTTTAGAAAAAAAATAAATTTTTTGAACTTTTAAAATATTGCCGGGTCATAATATAGGCAATAGATTTGTAGACTCCTCAAGGGAAGGGCATTATTATGATGCTCTTCCTTTTTTATTTGGCTATATATTTCCCTGTTGGTTTTTGCGCGACAGGGCAGCGGATGCGATATGTATTTAACTTTCTTTTTACCTACTTTCATCGCTGTTAAATAGCCGCCCCATAGACAACCAGAATCGATGGCATAGGTGTTATTTACTGCCTTTCTTCCCGCGTGCGGCAGTGTAGACCAGTGTCCGAAGATAAGCGTATCATCTTTTGTTTTACGATCAGGAACTTCATACCATGGCATCAGGTGTTTGGCCTGACTGCCCGGTGCGCCTTTTGCATTCAATGCCGGTCTACCGAATTTGTCGCAATAACGTAGCCTGGTCAGTATATTGGTAATGAAACGGTAGCGAGGCCAGCCAGATAAGGAGTCGTTCCAGGTCGTTGGTTTGTCGCCATACATGGCTTTATAAAAATTGATATGTTGATCACTCTGTAGAATCTGTTCGACTTCATTCGCAAGTTTCAGGGTTTTAGTGATAGTCCAGTCGGGATGTGTTCCTGCATGCAGCAGGGTGACATCTTTTTCTTCATCATGGAACACCAGTGGTTGATGACGCAACCAGTCGAGCAGTTCCGGTGAATCTTTGGCCTGTAATATTTTATCAAGCGTATCTTTTCTACCGGGTTTTTTATGCTCATAGGCGGTAGCTAGCAAGTGCAGGTCGTGATTGCCCAGTACAGTGATAGCATTATCTTCGAGTGATCGAATAAAGCGCAGTGTCTTTAGCGATTTAGGGCCGCGGTTAACGATATCTCCACAGAACCAGAGTTGATCACGGTCACTGTTGTATTTGATATGAGTTAATAATTCTTGTAACTCATCAAAACATCCCTGCACATCACCAATGGCGTATGTCGCCAAAATGCTCCTGAAAAGAAAGTTAGCAGGTTTATTCGCAGTAGGCAGAAAAAACATTAAAGTTATTACCTGCAAACTAATAACTGCCAACTCATAACTTTCTTAACTCTATCAGTCTGAACCATCCTTTAGCAAGTGCCGGTTTATCATGGGTGACTTTAAAAAGACTTATTTGACGATATGCATCAATTGGACCTGTAACAGGGTGTTATAAACCGGCGCTAACAATGTATAGCTATGTTTTAATGCCATAGAAGAACGGTCTTAGTGCAGTGTGTTTGGTGCAGCCAGTTGAAAGCTGGGTATTTGAACATCAAACTTTTCACCAGAGTCAGCAATCATCTGGTAGCTACCATGCATAGTACCATAAGGCGTGTTCATGAAAGTACCCGAGGTATATTGAAAGCCTTCACCAGGTTGTAAATGCGGCTGTTCGCCAATAACGCCCTCACCTTTGACTTCCTGTATAAGGCCATCACCATCGGTGATTACCCAGTGACGAGTTAATAGTTTGGCCGGTGTCGATCCATTGTTCCGAATGGTAACTGTATATGAAAAGACATAATGGTTCTTTTCTGGATCTGATTGTTCAGCAATGAAAGCAGGTTTAACTTTGATGTCTATTTTATTCATTTGATGACCACACCGTACATATCAGTTTCAGGATCAGCGAATAGTATATCACTAGTTGCTGTAATCATTTAACTAACTGATAAATGGTCGCTGTAGTAATAGTGGTGGCTTTAAATTAAAGTGCAATAAGGTTAGCGTTGATCGAGTTGTACAGGTTAACAAAGTCAGTGGTTGATAATTCTTCGGCTCGTTGAGACGGCAACAAGCCAGCATTTTCTATCTGTTCAGGCGAACAGCTATTTTTCAGTGTGTTTTTTAATGTTTTACGCCGTTGTGAAAAGGCCTGTCTGATGAGTTTTTCGTATTGTGAAAAATCATTGATTTTATCTTCAAACTGTGGCGCTGGCTGTAAGCGCAGGATAGCGGAATTAACTTTTGGCGCAGGTTCAAAAGCGTAGGGTGGTACTTCAAATAAAGACTCGGCGTTACAGAAAGTCTGGATCATAACGCTAAGCCTGCCATAATGTTTTTTACCGGGAAGTGATACGATGCGATCGACCACTTCTTTTTGCAACATAAAATGCATGTCCTGAATAAGGTGGCGATAATTTAATAAATGAAATAATACGGGGGTTGAAATGTTATAGGGCAGGTTGCCTACGATACGAAGTTTTTTTTCAGGTGTCTGTTGTGAATGGAAAAGAGCAAAATCAAATTTTAGTACATCAATTTCATTAACAATTAATTTATTTTTATTGTCAGCATCAGAGAACACGCAGTTCCTGATGAGTTTAGGGATGATGTCACGATCCAGTTCAATAACATGAAGATGATTTAGCCTGGATAATAAAGGTTTTGTCATCGCACCCAGGCCAGGACCAATTTCAATCATCAGGTCTTCGGGAAGTGGCTGGATGCTATCAACAATGTTATTGATAATAGATTTATCAATCAGAAAGTTCTGCCCAAAGCGTTTTTTTGCGTAGTGCTGCATGCTAAAAGAAGTTACAAGTTTCGGCTTTTAAGTTGTAAGTTAAAAACATAAATAAATAGTTATCAGGGTGTTTATTGTTAATTTCGATGTTCAATATTGTCCACAGTATTCAATTGCCATATTGATAGCTTCGTGCAGGCTGCTGTTGCTGGCCTTGCCTGTGCCGGCAAGGTCCAGTGCGGTGCCGTGGTCAACCGAGGTGCGTATAAAGGGCAGTCCAAGCGTAATATTAACTGCCTTACCAAAACCGCTGTATTTAAGTACCGGTAGCCCCTGGTCGTGGTACATGGCAAGTACGGCATCCGCCGTATCTAAATATTTTGCTGTGAATAAAGTATCGGCAGGAAGCGGGCCTGTTAAATCCAGTCCCTGTTCTTTTAGTTGATTAATGACGGGAGTAATGGTATTGATTTCTTCATCACCAAGATTTCCGTTTTCGCCAGCATGTGGATTTAAACCACAGATAACTATTTTAGGCTGCCTGATTCCTGCGTGATGATTTAGAAAATTATTTAATATTTTTATTGTCTCACTAAGTGAATCTTTTGTTATTGCCTGACTTACCGCACGCAGAGGTAAGTGGGTAGTTGCTAAAGCAACACGTAAACTGTTCGTTGCCAGCATCATGACAGGCTTTATTAAATGCGTGGAAGAAGATTTCTCAGCCAGATATTCAGTGTGCCCGGTGAAGCTGAAGCCCGCTTCATTTATGATGCTTTTTTGAACCGGCCCGGTGACCATGGCATCAACCTTGTTTTGCAGGCACAAGTGACATGCAAGATCCAGCATTTTTAATACGTAATGACTATTCGCGGGCTCAAGTTTTCCAGGCTGGCAGTCTGCCTGTAGTTTTACCGGAATGACATTAAGTTTGACAGCATCATAACGAGAGCTTAGCTTGTTAATGTCATGATGAATTTGAAATTCGATATTGCTGTTAAGTTGATTGGCTCGCTCAATTAATAAATCCGGGTCTGCAATAATATACAAGCTGGTATGTCGTCTGTCTGCAATGGTCGATTTCGCTAAACTTAGGCATATGTCTGGTCCTATACCTGCAGGTTCGCCCGAAGTGATAACGATTTTATGACTCATTAGTATTGTCGATATTATTTCAGGCTTGTTTTTGAGGGCTGCTTGCCGGCTTATTTGTCAATGTACTCAACGTAGGCTTCATCACGAATACGTCGTAGCCAGAGGCGCAACTCTTCATCAACCTTTCTTTTTTGAATAGCGTTTCGTGTCTGATTTTCCTTGTTGCTTTTAGTTATGTCATGCTCACGATGTTCGAGGACTTCAAGTATGTGCCAGCCAAATGGGCTTTTAAAGGGTTCTGATATTTGTCCTATTGATAAGCTATTGGCTACGTTTTCAAAGGCAGGAACAAAATCACCGGGGCCGGCCCAGCCAAGATCGCCACCTTTAATTTTTGAACCGGGATCTTCAGAATATTCGCTGGCAAGTTCTGCAAAACTTGCACCGTTTTCGATTTTCTGTTTTAAGTCCAGCAGTGTTTTTCTCACCTGTTCATCACTAACTTCAATGCCGGGCTTTATTAATATATGGCGAGCATGAATCTGTTTGACCATAAGTTGATCATTGGAGCTACTGATTAAATACAGTAAATGAAATCCACTGGCACTTTTCACCGGTTTAGATGTTTCTCCGGGTTGCAGATCTTTAACTGCATCGATAAATAACTGCGGTAACTCACTCGCTTTGCGCTCACCCAGGTCGCCGCCTTTTAATGCATTACGGCCGCTGGATTCTTTAATGGCTAAATCTTCGAATTTAGTTCCATATTGTATCTTCTTGTATATGGATTCGGCTTTTAGTTTCGCTTTTTTGATATCTTCCGGATTCGCAGATTCTGGCGTTGCAATTAAGATGTGCCGTAAATGATAGCTTATTTTGGAAGAATCCAGTGATTCATTTTGTTCGATATATTGCTGGACTTCCTGATCGGATACACTGATTTTGCTGGCAACAATTCGTTGCTGCAGTTGTTTGATAATTAATTCATCACGTGTTTGTTCGCGAAAGCGAGTGTAGTTCAGGCCTTCGCTTTCAATGGCCTGACGAAAGACCTCAAGTGACATATTATTACTTTTTGCCAGCTGCTCAAGCATGCGGTTTAACATTAAGTCGTCGACAGTAATACCAAATTGTTTTGCCTGCTGTAGCTGGATGGTGTCACGAATCATTCTTTCCAGAACCTGTTTCTTTAAAGTTTCGGGTTCTAATCGTGATAACTGGCCAAGCTCCAGTTGTTTTCGAAAATCAGTAATGCGATTTTCCAGCATAGTGTTGGTGATGACATCATCATTAACTACGACAACAATATGATCCAGTGGTTTTAATGTGGCATGAGCATGGCTGCTGATGAGGCCGAATAGTATAAAAAAAATATTGTTAGTGTTCATATTGGGTTTTACTGAAAGATATCGGTATAGCCATAAATTGACTGTTCCAGGGTGTTTCGGGCCGCACTGCCAGATAAGCTACCAAGGCCTTTAAAGACGAATTGTACCAGTATTGCGTTGTCATAGGCATTACTGGTGGTAGAGTTCTGTATTCGGCGTTGCGCTAATAGTTGAATTGACCAGCAGCAGCTGTCGTAAGTGATGCCGGCAATGGTATCAATATCTTCACCGTCTTTTAAGGAATAGTTCCAGCGTACCAGGCCACTGTAGTTACGATTAAAAGCATAGACAAACGAGGTGTCGGTTTGTTCAATATCAATGATGTCGCTATCTTTAACCAGGCGTTTTCGATAACCCAGGTTAAACAGGTGTCTGTCATCCGACTTGAAATGCAGAAAGTAGTTCTGTTGTGATAATTCACCACGTGTCGTATCCAGTTGTAGATCTATATTGCTTTGCCAGCGCCCCCAGTTGATGTCGAGTTCGGCGATGACATCAGATTGTTTTTCTGTATCGATAGTATTACCCGTTAAAGATACCTTCCTGTCCTCAAAATAATATATCTGGCCGACGCTGGCGCGTAGCAGCTCATTACCGGTGTTCGGGTTTAAGATTCTGCTGGTCAAGGCGAAGGTAAGCTGGTTGGTGTCACCAATACGGTCACCGCCGACAAACCGGTTGTCGCGGAACAACTGTGCAACGCTGAAGTCAGGAATGCTGGTATCAAACAGCGGTATATTGTCCTGATCTTCGTATGGTACATTCAAATAGAATAAACGCGGCTCCAGTGTTTGTTGCAAACCCTTGCTCAGTGGACGTTCGAAAAATAATCCAGTATCAATGCTGCCAATTGGTATATTACGATTTTCTACTGGTTGTATTGCACCAGACTGTGTGCCGACATCATATTGCGTGTGACTGAATTTGATTGCCGGGTTGAAAAACCAGGCTGCGCCCGCAAATGGCAAGTTCAGACCGGGTCGGATAGTAAGGCGGGTTCCGGTAGTTTTAGTTTCATCTTCATGGGTGAAATCGACGTATTCAGAGTCCAGTGTGAAAAATAGCGGGCTGCTTGCAATCGCTTCATCACCTGCGAAGGTTATCTGTGGCAAACGTTCATAAGGGCGAGTGTCTAACGGCGCGGTATCATCGATCGTTTTTATATCCTGTATCAACGCTTTTAAAAGCCAGTTATTGAAGTCATAACGCAAAGTGGCGCTGCGATCTAAATGGGTTTGGCTGGTGATTCCCAGGTTATTGGCAAAATCATTGAAATAATTTGAATCAGATATGTCCTGTAAATCAATAGCAAGTGACAGGTTGGAGAGTAGCTGTGTATGTTGTTGATAGCGATACTGATAACGGTCTTCCTGAGTAATATCATCATCGGGCAGGTAAGCACCTGTTAATTTACCATTGCTTGATTTGGTTAAATAGCGATAATCGCCTCCAAGTTCCAGTCCGCGTTTTTCCATGTAGCGAGGTCTGATAAGCGCATCCTGATTGGGTGCAATGTTCCAGTACCAGGGTACAGCGAGTTCAATGCCTCTTGACGATGATGTGCCAAACAGGGGGAATAGCAAGCCACTACGTCGTTTGTCACTGGTGGGGAATTCTATATAAGGCGTATATAAAAAAGGAACACCTTTAAACCGGATAACGACATCATCTGCATTGCCGTATTCATCATTATGATCAAGGCGAATTTCATCGGCAGTGATGAGCCAGTCAGGATCCTGCAGCTCACAACTGGTAATGCTGGCATTGTTCAGCGTAGAGTGGTTATCATCACCAGAGCGAATGATATCAGCACTGCCTTTCATGTTGCTGTCCTGTATGAAAAATTTAATGTTGGTGAACTTCCCCTGTTTACTGTCCGGCTTATTGGCAGCGCCCATGCTGACAGTTCCGGCTTCTGCTTCTAATGATAAAGCTTCGGTATCAATATGCACGTTGCCCGAAAAATTTAATATATTTTTTTGTTTGTTATAATCAACATGATCTGCAGTAACGCGCAGTAAGTCTCGCTCGACGATCACATTACCATCTAGTTCTATCGATCCGTCTGAGCTGGACTGAGTTGTATCAGCGCTAATCTCTGTGTTTTCACTATTTTCAGCGGAGAAGACGGGCGGTGGATTATATAGAGGTGTTGTTTTGTCATTTGCCGGGCAAAGATTCAGGGGGTCATTTTGTGCAGCTGTATCAGCTAAAATGTTCTGTGAAATAAGAGTAAAGAATAAAATGCTGGTAACAGATAAAATAGAGGTGTAGTGAGAAAGTTGTTCACACATGTCAATAAAACACTTATTAATTGATGTTATATTGTAATAAATAATTAATTAAAATTGGTTTAACTTAACAGCAAAAATTCAAGTAAGGCTTTTTGTGCATGCAGGCGATTTTCAGCTTCATCCCAAACCACGCTTTGATTGCCATCGATAACATCTGCGCTGACCTCTTCACCACGATGTGCAGGCAGGCAATGCATAAATAGCGCGTCAGCATTTGCTACCTTCATTAGTTCGGTTGTTACCTGGTAATGGCTGAACGCCTGTTCTCGAATTTTTTGTTCTTCTTCCTGGCCCATGCTGGCCCAGACATCAGTCACAATTAAATCACTGTTCGTACAGGCAGCAGAAACATCCTGTATGATTTTGACATAGTCACTGGTTTCATTTATAAATTTTTTCTGAGGTTCAAATCCCTCTGGGCAGGCAATGTTTAATTTAAAGCCGAGCAGTTTTGCTGCATGCATATAAGAGTGACACATGTTGTTTCCGTCACCGACCCAGGTGACTGTTTTTCCCTTTATGTCGCCACGTTTTTCAAAATAAGTTTGCATGTCGGCAAGTAGCTGGCAGGGGTGAACATCATCAGTTAAACCATTAATCACCGGTACTGATGAATATTCTGCTAACAGCTCAGCTTTCTCATGTTCGAAGGTTCTCACCATCAGGCAGTCGGCCATGCTCGATAGTACGCGTGCACTATCTTCTATGGGTTCGCCCCTGCCCAGCTGTGTGTCACGTGGTGATAGAAAGATGGCGTGACCACCGAACTGTGCCATGCCTGATTCAAATGATACGCGGGTACGAGTCGATGACTTTTCAAATATCATAGCCAGTACTTTGTTCTTGAGCGGCTCGAATATTTCGCCGCGATGCTGTATGGCCTTGAGTTCTATGGCGCGAGCGATGATCTGTCTGAATTCATCTGAGCTCAGATCGGTCAACGTTAAGAAATGTCGTAGTGTCTTATTAGGAGTGTTCATGTTTCTATGCTGCAATTTTTTCTTTCAGTGAGTCGATGATAAGATCACTTACCGTATTGATGATCGCGTCGGCCTGCTGCTGATCGAGGATCAGCGGTGGCAATAAGCGGATGACATTGCCTGCCGTTACATTGATTAAAAGTTGTTTATCTAGAGCAAGCTTAACCAGTTCAGTGCATTCGCTATCGAGTTCTATACCGATCATAAGGCCAAGGCCGCGTACCTCTCTTACGCCCCGGATATCAGATAGCTTCTCTTTAAATCCGTTGACGATATATTTACCAAGTTTTCTGGCGTTAGAAATCAGGTCGTCTTTTTTGATGGTATCGATGACGGTTGATGCCGTTGCACACATCAGCGGGTTGCCACCAAAAGTAGAGCCATGATTACCAGGCTGCATGATTTCACCGGCCTTATCATTTGCAAGGCAGGCGCCGATAGGAACACCGTTGCCAAGTGCCTTAGCCAGTGTCATCACATCCGGCTGGATGCCATTGTGCTGAAAAGCGAACCATTCACCGGTACGGCCCATGCCAGTCTGAATCTCGTCGAGCATGAGTAACCAGTCCTGTTTGTCACAGATGTCACGTAATTGATTCAGGTAGTCCGGGTCAGGGATCTTTATGCCGCCTTCGCCTTGAACCGGTTCGACCAGGATGGCGACGACATCATTATTATTTTCAGCAATATTTTTTATAGCTTCGATATTGTTATACGGCGCACGGATAAAACCCTGAACCAGTGGTTCAAAACCAGCCTGTACTTTGCGGTTACCGGTGGCGCTAAGCGTTGCCATGGTTCTGCCGTGGAAGCTGTTTTCCATAACGATGATTCCAGGAATCTTAATGTTTTTCTTATGGCCGTATAAGCGTGCGACCTTGATGGCAGCTTCGTTGGCTTCGGCGCCTGAGTTAGAGAAGAACACGCGGCTCATGCCTGAGATCTCAGCTAACTGATCGGCCAGATGCTGCTGTTTTTCAATCTGGTAAAGATTGGATGTGTGCAGTAATTTTGCTGCCTGCTCGGTGATAGTTTTAGTTATCGCAGGGTGGGCGTGACCCAGTCCACAAACAGCGATTCCGCAGAGGGCATCAAGATACTTCTGCTTGTTGCTGTCCCACAGGTATGCGCCATCACCGTGTTCAAAAGTCACATCGAGAGGGGCGTAGGTTTTCATCAGGTGTTCGCTTGTCGTCATCTTTCTGTTTTAACTGAATTTATTCAGTATCGGTAAATTAATCGCATAAAAAGCAAAAGCGGCAGCCATGGCCACCGCTTTTAAAGGTCTGATTATACTCGGACTTTTGCGTAAAGCAACTATCTGGGTGTTGCTGTTTTCCTGATGCTTTTTACTTTCTGTCAGGTTTTGCGGTGCGAAAACCGCAAAGCCTAAATAAATCAAAGCGGTAAATGCCAAACAAAAGAACCTGCTCGAGACCACAAGTAGAAAAGCAATAAAAAAAGCGGCTTACTGTTTTCACAGTAAACCGCTTTTTATAAGCGATAAGCTAGTGTTGCTGGTATTACAAACCGTGTGCAAAACCAACCATACACAGCAGCATAGGAATTGATAATGCTGTGTTTGTACGTGACGCTAATAGTGCGACTTTCTTCGCGCTAGCGATTGCATCAGCAGTGTGCTCTTTACCGTCAAGACCAAGAATTTTCTTCTGGTTAGGCCAGATTAGAACCCATACATTAAATAGCATGATAGTACCTAACCATGCGCCGACACCGATAACAGCCATACCATCGGAAAGCATGAACGCATTAACAATGCCCTGCATGCCACCGCCAATAGTTACTAACGCACTAAGACCGGTTAACCAGGTTACTGCAGCCGACATGCGGAACCATAACAGTGCATTTGGTGCGATGTATTTATTGATAGCAGCTGGTCCAGGACCATCTGTGTCAGCCAGTGCTTTACCAACACCTGGGACTTGTACGAAGTTAAAGTAGTACAGTAAGCCGATCCATACTACACCAGCCATAACGTGTACCCAAACCATTGCTGCGGTTTTTAAACCGGGTGCGCCGCTGCCGATGCCAAAGGCTACTGCTAGAGCGAGGATTAAACCAACGGCTAAAGTGCCTTTGATTGTCAATAAAGGATTCATCATATTCTCCTGAATAATTGGTTAAAAAAATAATAGTTTTTTGGGATATTTCGCTGGCCGCTAACGATAGGGCAGTCGGGTGTATAATGCAACTCTAATTTAGAATTAATGTAACTATTCTCCATAAAATTGAACTATCCCCTATTTATTTAAGTGTCATTTTTCTTTATGGATGCCATCAGTTTAAGTATTTTTGCTAACCGTATCGATGCGATATGCAGCGAGATGGGGGCTACTTTGCAGAAGGCCGCTTTTTCGCCGAACATCCGTGATCGTCTCGATTATTCCTGTGCGATCTTTGATGCCGCTGGTAAGCTTTGTGCGCAGGCGGCACATATCCCGGTGCATCTTGGCAGTATGGCGTTTGCCATGGCAGATGTGGTTTCTACGATAGACTGGTCTGCCGGTGATATGGTGGTACTCAATGATCCTTATAAAGGCGGTACGCATTTACCTGATGTCACCGTTATTGCACCGCTGTTTATTGATGGCAAGTTGGTCGGATATGTCGCTAACCGTGCTCATCATGCCGACATTGGTTCTGAAACGCCGGGATCTATGCCGTTATCTTCGAGTCTGTCAGAAGAAGGCCTGATCATTGAGCCATCATTACTTGTTAAAGCCGGTGAGCTGGATGAGCAATATTTCGCCAGTTTGATGCTGCCTATGCGAAATAAACAGGAATCCTCCGGCGATTTCATCGCACAGATTGCAGCAAACCGTCGTGGCTTAAGACGTCTGGCAGCGTTGATTGAAAAGATGGGTCTGAAAGAATATTTGTCCAGTCTCGAATTATTGAATGACTACGCAGCTACATTGGCAAAGAACAGCCTTGCCGATATAAAAGAAGGCGAATACCGGTTCGAGGATATACTTGATGACGATGGTCAGGGGCATAAAGATATTCCGATCAAAGTGGCCGTCAGCTTCCAGAAAGGAAATATCACCGTTGATTTTGCCGGTACTGCAAAACAGGTGGCTGGAAATATAAACTGCCCTTTGTCGGTCACAGCGGCGGCAGTGTATTATGTTTTTCGCTGTCTGATGCCGGCGCAAACGCCGGCATGTGCCGGCAGTTTCCGCAATATTAGTATCCTGGCAGCGGAAGATACCCTGGTGAATGCGAGTTTTCCTGCAGCCGTTGCCGCTGGCAATGTTGAAACCAGCAGCCGAATAGTTGATGTGGTATTAGGTGCCTTATCTCAGGCGATTCCCGGGCCGAATTCCGGCGGCCAGTCATGGCAGTATGAATAACCTGGCAATGGGAAATGCGGGGAATCGTGATCATGCTGCCTGGGATTATTACGAGACTATCGGTGGCGGTATGGGCGCAAGCAGTATCAGTGACGGGCTCGATGCGGTGCAGACGCATATGACCAATACCTTGAATACACCGATCGAATCGCTGGAGATGAGGTATCCGCTTCGCGTCAATCGCTACCAGATTCGAACGCAATCTTCCGGTCACGGAGACTTCAAGGGAGGTGAGGGCCTGATCCGCGAATATACTTTTCTTTTGCCTGCCCATGTCACCATACTGTCGGAGCGGCGGTTCCAGCAACCATGGGGATTATCAGTTAGTAACGGGCCGGTATCGTCAGATCGTGGCGAGACCTCTGCCTCACCCGGTGAGAATCTGTTAAACGGCAAACCTCTGGGCGCAAAACTAAGCTTTGAAGTCAGCAGCGGTGATGTCGTTTGCATCAGCACGGCGGGTGGCGGCGGTTACAATACTTGAAGGTCTGTCCTATTTGGTTTAGCATCCAGTCATGTTTGATCTGGCACCTACAGCATTGACGATGAAATCACCAAGCAGCAGACGATGGTTAGTTAACGCTACCCTGGTGCTGTTCATGCTGGTGCAGTTCGCTGCCACAGTGCATGCTGCCGAGCATGCTTTTCACCAGGAGAAAAGTTACTGTGCCGCATTAAACAACGTAGAGAATAACAAGCTTTTATCTCACCAGCTTAATGGTCTGCAGCTGACCAATATCCTCGTCGGATATGTGGCGACATTATTGCCGCAGGATTTCACGGCAACCGCATTTGATCCCTATCGTTCCAGGGCACCGCCCCAAATTATCGTATAACGTCAGGCATTTTTAACCCCTGTTTTTTACGCCAGCATTATAAGCTTCAGGTTTATAACGTGTGTCGTGGTAAGTCCGGGTATTTATTTTACAGTGGCCGCCATGGAGTTTGTCTTTATGGTGTCAGCTAATCGAATACGGTAATGACAATGAAAAATTTTTATATGAATAGCGCAGTGTCCATAGCATTATGCGCCAGTGCCTCTATATCACAGGCAGAAACAGAAGAAACTCAAGACGATATGCTGCTGCGAGTACAGACATTAGAGCAGCGCATACAGGACATGGAGGCAGCTCAAAGCAAGGATCAGCGATCCGGCTTGTCCCCTGGCCGGCGGGTGAGTGACAATGCTTACAATCCGGCGATCAGTGTTATCCTCGATGGTGTTTATGCCAGTTATAAGAATAAACCGGAAGACTATTCTCTGCCTGGCTATACTCTCGGTGGAGAGGCCGGGCTGTCAGCGGAAGGTTTTTCTCTGGGACATTCTGAAATAACCATGAGCAATAACATCGATGACAAATTCTATGGTCAGTTTACTGTCGCCATCGCAGAACACGAAGGTGAGGTAGAAGTCGAGCTGGAAGAAGCCTTTTTTGAAACGCTGGCGCTGGGCAGCGGCTTCACTATCAGGGGCGGTCGTTTTTATTCTGCTATCGGATACCTTAACCAGCAGCATGAGCATGCATGGGATTTCTATGATGTACCCTTGATCTATCGTGGCCTGTTCGGCAACCAATACCTTGATGATGGTATGCGAGTTTCCTTTATCGCACCTACCGATATGTTCCTGGAGCTGGGTTCTGAAGTTTTTGCCGGCAATAAGTTTCCTGCCGGCGGCGAGCATAGCGGTGTCGGAAGCTGGTCGGCCTTTGTAAATGTCGGTGGTGATATCAGTATCAGCCACAGCTGGCAGGCGGGAATCAGTTACTGGAACGCTGATGACATATCGCGTGAATACAGCAGCCACTCCCATGGCGGGGCGGCGTTTGAAGTTCCACTGTTCGAGGGTGACAGCGATATCGTTGGGTTGAATGCGGTCTACAAGTGGGCACCGAATGGAAATTACCGGGATCAGAATTTCAAATTACAGTTTGAATATTTCAAACGGGATGATGAAGGTGATATGACATTGCAGGACAGTAGCCCGTTGGAAACATCGACATTAAGCAGTAAACAGGATGGCTGGTACCTGCAGGGCATCTGGCAATTCGCGCGCGAATGGCGTGTGGGCTTGCGTTACGATACTGTTGACAGTGATAACAAAGGTAGTGATTCAGAGGTTCTCGAGGAGGTGGGCCTGGCTTCAGCCGGTTATACTCCGCAGCGCAGCAGTATCATGACGGAATGGGTCCCCAGTGAGTACAGTCGTATACGCCTGCAATATAATCGCGATGAATCGTATCAGGTGGCGGATGACCAGGTGTACTTACAGTATACATTCAGCATAGGAGCGCACGGTGCACATGCTTACTAAATCTAAGAAGTGGTTGTTTCCAGGCATTATCTTCGTACTGCTATTTTCAAACAGTGCACAGGCGGCACTCAATGTGTTCGCCTGTGAGCCGGAATGGGCGGCACTGGCAAAAGCCATAGGAGGAGACAGGGTGACAGTGTATTCGGCCACGACCGCGATGCAGGACCCGCATCATATACAGGCGCGGCCAAGCCTGATCGCAAAGGCCCGGCGTGCCGACCTGCTGGTATGTTCCGGCGCTGAACTCGAGATTGGCTGGCTGTCGCTATTGCTGCGAAAATCAGGCAACGCCGACGTTCAACCCGGTCGACCGGGTAACTTTGCTGCAGCCGACTACGTGGAAAAATTTGGTGTACCGGAAAAACTGGATCGGCGTCTGGGTGATGTCCATGCGGAAGGCAATCCGCATATCCACACCAGCCCAGAAAATATTTTACCGGTCGCAGCTGCGCTACATCAGCGCATCAGTGAGCTTGATCCGGATAATGCCGATTATTACCGTTCGCAATATGCTGTGTTCGAAAGAAACTGGCGGCAAAAGTTACAGCAGTGGCAGCAACAGGTGGCATCGCTGCAGGGAGTGAATATCGTCACGCATCATAATTACTGGACATATCTAAACCACTGGTCAGGGATGAATGTGCTGGCAACATTGGAACCGGTTCCGGGGGTGTCGCCCAGCAGCAGTCATCTGGCAAAATTGAAGAAACAGCTAAGCCAGCAGGAGATAAAGATGATAATCCATGTTGCCTATGTCAGCGACCGTCCTTCGCAGTGGCTGTCAGAGCAGACCGATGCGCCGGTCATCGTTCTCCCGGCAACGGTTGATTACCAGGATGGACAGACTTTGTCGCAATGGTTTGATGAAGTGATGCAGCAGCTATTGAGTGTGAAATAATGGATCTTGCTGGCATGACTGACGGTCTGGATCTGAGTATTCTGGCACCGGCTTTTCTGGCCGGTGTCATCGTTCTGCTGACGCACATTCCGCTGGGCCGTGAAGTGATTAAACGCGGCATCATCTTCATCGATCTGGCCATCGCCCAGATTGCCGGTCTGGGTGTCATCGTCGCATTTCAGTTCGGCTGGGAGATGCACGGTATAGAAGCGCAGATCGCTGCGGTAGTGAGCGCCCTGATCGGTGCCTGGATATTGCACTCGCTGGAGAAAACAGCCGGTAAACATCTGGAAGCGTTGATCGGGGTCAGTTTCGTACTGGCTGCGACGGCGAGTTTACTGCTGCTGGCGAATAATCCGCACGGCGGTGAGCATATCAGGGAGCTGCTGGTCGGGCAGATTCTGTGGGTAAGCTGGTCACAGGTATTATATGCAGCGCTGGTAACGCTGATCGTGGTGATCACCTGGTTCAGGTATAAGAACAAGATCGGCAATATTGGTTTCTATATCCTGTTTGCGGTTTCTATCACCTCATCGGTTCAGTTGATCGGTGTCTATCTCGTGTTCACCAGCCTGATCGTACCGGCACTGGCAGCATCGAGATATCCGGATAAACCGGCACTCATATTCGCTTTTATCGTTGGTGTTATCGGTTATCTTTCTGGCCTGGTGGTATCGGCTTTGTTCGATCTGCCCAGCGGTGCAGTGATCGTCTGGTGCCTGGCAATTTCTGCATTGCTGCTACCGGTGTTATTATCAAAGCTATTTATTGCTTCAGAAAACAAAAGTTGATTTAAAGAAAATAGATATGTGTGGATTATGTGGTGAATTAAGGTTTGATGGCTCTGCGCCAGAGCAGGGTGTTATCGAGCGCATGAAAGAGAAGTTGTAGAAGCGAGGACCTGATTCAGAAGGTATATATGTCAAAGCACCGATCGCGCTTGGTCATCGAAGACTGGCGATCATCGACCTGAGCGATAAAGCGGCACAGCCGATGATCGATGAGTCGACAGGTGTTGCACTTGTTTTTAACGGTACTATCTATAACTACCCTGATCTGCGCAAAGAGTTACAGGCGTTAGGTCATCGTTTCAATTCTACCGGTGATACCGAAGTTATATTGCGCTCATATATAGAGTGGGGAGAAAGCTGTGTTGCGCGATTGCAGGGCATGTTTGCGTTTGCGATCTGGGATAATAACAAACAGATCATTGTTGATGGCGCGTGACCGCTCTGGTATCAAGCCACTGTATTTTTCTCAGACCCGGCAACGCCTGCTGTTCGCCTCAAATACGCAGGCCCTGATCCATGCCGATGACGACATCGACACCTCTATCGATTCGACCGCTTTACATCACCTGTTTACCCTGCATGCAGTGGTGCCGGCGCCACGCACTGTTGTTAATGGCATAAGAAAAGTCAAACCTGCGCATTACATGCTTATCGATAACAACGGGAACGTGCAGGAAAAACGTTACTGGTCACTCACTGCAAAACGTCCAGATAGACAGATGACCGAGCAGGACTGGATAACAGCGGTACATGATGAACTCAGGCGTGCGGTAGAGAAACGCGTGAAGATCGCCGATGTTCCGGTGGGTGTTTTATTATCCGGTGGCATCGATTCCAGTCTGCTGGTCGGTCTACTGGCGGAAGCCGGGCAAAAAGGCTTAAAAACATTCTCTGTCGGTTTCGAAGATGCACCGGAAGAAAAGGGTAACGAGTTTGAATATTCTGATGCCGTTGCGCAAATGTTTGAAACTGAACATCACCAGTTAATGGTGCCGAACAACCAGGTACTGCCGCGCTTGCCGGAAGCGTTTGCAAACATGGCAGAACCGATGTTCGGCCAGGACGCGGTTGCATTTTATCTGCTATCAGAAGTGGTTTCAAAGGAAGTAAAAGTTGTACAGAGCGGGCAGGGTGCGGATGAAGTGTTCGGTGGTTACTTCTGGTATCCACGCATGCAGCATTCCATTACACCGGGCATAAAACGATTTTCAGATGAATATTTTGACCGCGATCATGATGAGTACCTGCAGACGGTGGATAAGCGCTTTCATATCGATGATGTGACTTCCCAGTTAATGCAGGATTTGCTTGATGAGGTAGAGGCCGATGAATATCTTGACCGTGTGCTGGCGGTTGATGTCACTACACTTATCGTTGATGACCCGGTGAAGCGTGTCGATAACATGACCATGGCATGGGGGCTGGAAGCGCGGGTGCCGTTCCTCGATACCCAGCTAATCGAGCTTGCTGCATCGATGCCACCTGAAATGAAACTGCCCAATGGCGGTAAACATGTATTAAAAGAACTATCGCGCGGGTTTTTACCTGACAGTGTGGTCAACCGCAGTAAGGCGTATTTCCCGATGCCGGCGTTAAAATATGTACGCGGTGATTTTCTGGAATTTATGAAAGAAATTCTATTATCGGATGGTGCAAAGCAGCGTGGTCTGTATAACCCTGTTTATGTCGAAAAATTATTGAAAAAACCGGAAGACTACCTGACCCGATTGCAGGGCAGCAAGCTATGGCACCTTGCGGCGCTGGAATTATGGTGGCAGCAGAATATAGAAAAATAGTTGGCAGTTAGCGGCTATAAAGCTTCTAAGTCTTTTACTGCCTTCTGCTAACTGAGAGCGTCAACTATTTTCAATCTCTTGAATTTTCTTAATTCAACCCCATAATATCTTTCACCCAGGAGTTGTTGGGGTTAATTGCGAGTGACACAGGGTATAATTACACTATATTTTATTAAAGCAGATTATTGAACACAGGTATTTGATATGGCGGATGTTTTAGACAGAATTGATGAGCAGGTTAAAGGCAACAAGGTAATGATTTACATGAAAGGCACGCCGCAGTTTCCGCAGTGTGGTTTTTCAGGACGTACAGTAGAAGCGTTGAAACAGGTGGGTAAAGAGTTTGCTTACTGTAATGTGCTGGCTGATCCGGAAATTTTTCAGAATTTACCACGTTATGCCGACTGGCCAACTTTTCCGCAGGTATATGTTAATGGTGAGTTGATTGGCGGTTGTGATATTACTCTGGAAATGTTTGAAAACGGTGACCTGAAAAAAATGATTGACGAGGCCAGTGCTGGTTAATTATTGAGGTTTGTTATTGTCAAGGCCACTCCATGTGAGTGGCTTTATATTTGAGTTATTAGTTGTTTACTGCATACTGATAACTGCCAGCTATGCCTTAATAAGCAATGCTCAACGAGTTATTACAGCGTGCCTGATCGAGTTTTCTGGCAGCCTGCCTGATCATTTCCTCTGCTGAAATAATGGCCTCGTCGCCTCGGTAATAATGCACCCCGATACAGCCGCTGATGACTAAATTGCCAATCGATGTTTTATAAGCACGATTATTAATCATGGTGAGAATGCGTTCTATTGCTGAGGGTTTGTAATCTCTGGCTTTTGTGTGGCGCATAATAATGCCAAAGATGTTGTGCTCCAGCCTTGCTATAACATCAGTTGGTCTGACTGCACGACGTAAGCGTCTATGCTGGCTAATCAGTATTTCATTAGTAATGAATTCACCGTATGTATTATTAATATCTTCAAGTTCACGTAGTTCGACTATCGCCAGGCAAACACCACCGCGGCGAGTAGATGCTTCCAGTAGGTGCGCCTTCAAATTTTTCATTAAAAATGGTTGATTGCCTGCACCGGTCAGTTCGTCCACTAGCGCCATCTTTTTCAGCCTTTTGATGGTTTGCTCCATCTGATGCGAGGTTTCAAGTAAATCGTTTTGCAGCGCGGCAACGCGTGCAGCGGCATTGACGCGTGCGGCAAGTTCCTGAGGGTTGGGGGGTTTACATAAATAATCATCTACCCCGTGATCAAATGCTTTAACCAGATATTCTACGCCGTCGTGTGCAGTAAATAATATAATGGCAGTGTATGTGCCTTTTTCTTCATCCGCCTGTCGAATGCGGTGGGTGAGTTCCAGACCATCCATTTCAGGCATCGTCCAGTCTGCCAGCACCACATCAGCGTGTTGCTGCTCCATCATGGTTAATGCTTCAGTGGCGCAATCTGCCATGCGAACGCCATTGTAGCCAGCCTTTTTTAACGCGGTTTTTACCACAATACGGCTAAATTGCAGATCATCAACGATGATGATTGAGAGGTCTTTACTCATGAAAACGCTACTTCCGTCCTGTGTAGTCGATTTGGTGTATAAAAAGGTGGAAAGTTATACTATAGCTAAAATTATTAAAAATTTCCTTATTACTCGTGTTCTTTTAACGGGATAATTCCTGGTTTAGTGAGTTTGTGTCGCTCCATACTGGGCCTGCGGTTTCTGCCCAGCGATTAATAATGATACAGAACAGCCTGGCTGTCTGTTTTGCATCGTATAAGGCGGAGTGGGCTTCATCACTATCCCAGCTCAGTCCGGCAGCTTGTGCTGCGCGTGATAATACGGTTTGTCCGTAAGCGAGTCCTGCCAGGCTCACCGTATCAAAGATGCTGAACGGGTGGAATGGATTGCGTGATATTTTATTGCGTTCTGCGGCAGCAAAAATAAAGTTGCGATCCAGTATGGTATTGTGGCCGATCATAATCGCGCGTTTGCATTTATGCTGTTTCATTTCTTTTTGAATGAAACGAAATAATTCACGAACACCTGTTTCTTCATCTTTGGCGATAGCTATTCGAAAAGGATGGTGTGGATCGATACCATTTACTTCCAGAGAGGCGGGATCCATATTTGCTCCCTCAAAGGGGTTGATATGACACTGGTATTCATTGTTGGTTGTCATATTGCCGTTTTCATCAATTTTTAAAGTGACAGCAGCTATCTCAAGTAATGCGTCATTTTTATCATCAAAACCACCGGTTTCAACATCAACCACCACAGGGTAGAAGCCACGAAAGCGTCGGGACATTAATTTAAATTCTTCATTGCTCATGTCGGGTATTTTACACTGTACGGAGATTGCTGTATGTTAAAAGTAAAATTCTTAAAAGCTATTTAGTCCGCAGATGGACGCAAATAAATAACTTTAGGAGCATACAGTTTTGTATGCGGGGGAAATGCTTTGCTGCTGCAGGTGATTTATCGAGTATTACCTGCAATGAGCTTCGGTGACGGCTCATCACTAAACTGGAATTTCCCTGAAGTGCAAGCTGTGCATATTATGCAGGTTTACACTTTAAATATTGTTTTTTATTTGCGTTCATTTGCGTCCATCTGCGGATAGTAATGTTTTTATTAATTCAGGCAAGTTTCCAGTTAATGGTCTGCCCGGCCAGAAAGGGAACCAGTTTATCAGTACCAAGCGGGTATTGGTCTGGTATATTCCAGTCTTCTTTAATCAGTGTAATGTTTTTGCTGTTGCGTGGTAATCCGTAAAAGTCAGGGCCGTTAAAACTGGCAAAAGCTTCGAGGTTTTGCAGGCAGTTCTGTTGTTCAAAAATGCTGGTATATATTTCTATCGCGGCATGCGCAGAGAAAATACCGGCACAGCCGCAGGCACTTTCTTTTTTATGTTTGGCGTGGGGGGCACTATCGGTACCTAAAAAGAATTTATTGTTGCCGGAGCGAATAACGGCCAATAATGCCTGTTGATGAATATCGCGTTTTAACACCGGTAGACAGTAGTTATGTGGTTGCAGCCCACCCTGAAATAATGCGTTGCGATTGAATAATAAATGCTGTGGCGTGATGGTGGCGGCGATGTTATTGCCAGACTGCCGTACAAAATCAGCTGCCTCTTGTGTGGTGATGTGCTCAAAGACGATTTTTAATTCTGGAAAACGCTGTGTTAATGGGCGTAATGTTTTATCGATAAAGACCTTTTCACGGTCAAACACATCAACCTGCGGGGCAGTGACTTCACCGTGAATTAATAACGGCAATCCCACTTTTTGCATTTCTTCCAGTGCTGCATCGCACAGGCGAATATCAGTAACACCAGCATCTGAGTTTGTTGTCGCACCCGCGGGATAAAGCTTAAGTGCTTTTATGAAGCAGCTTTTAGCTGCAGCAATGATCTCATCGGGTGCTGTGTTATCGGTAAGGTAAAGTGTCATTAGCGGTTCGAAATCGGTACCATCGACTGCAGTGAGAATCTGATCAAGATATTCCACTGCCATCACAACAGTGGTTACAGGCGGATTCAAATTAGGCATAATGATGGCGCGCGCGAACTGTTTTGCAGTAAAGGGTGCGACACTTTTTAAAGCCTCGCCATCACGCAGGTGTAAATGCCAGTCGTCAGGTTGAGTGATTGTTATCGTCGTTTTTGTCATAATACGTATTGTTGGGCTATGCTTGTTAAGTTGCGCCCATACCTTTTTATTCTGACTCTATATTATGCCTTAAGTTGAGATGTCTGACCTTCAAAAATTACTGTCATTATTGTTTTTAAGATCTGCGCCACAGGATTTAACATATTCATCGCGATTGCTGCTGCAGTTGGCCGCAGCTTATGTATTTTCAGGCATTGTTGTTTTACAAACCACGTTAAATCCTGACGATATGTTTGCAGGAATATTATTGGGTTTCTTTGTACAATATATCTTTACCTATCTGGTATTAAATGCTTTAGGTCGAGGTTCACGATTTCTGCAAACATTTTGTGCGATTGTAGGTGTCGGCATACTTTTTAATTTATTATCATGGCCGGTGTTTTCAGTGTTATCCGATGCCTCAATAAGTGATGCATCGAAAACATCAATGTCATTGTTGTTTTTAATGTTAATCAGCTGGGAAGTGTTAGTGAAAGCGCACATATTCCGGCACGCATTAGAAATGAAAATATTCAGTGCCCTGGCATTGTCGTTTTCTTTGTTTTTTATATCTATTGCGCTATCGCAGCTATTTTTTCCCGTTTAGAAAATTTATTTTAAGGAGCCGGTTAAGTTGAAAATTTATATCGTAGGTATTTGTGGCACGTTTATGGGCGGTATCGCCCTGCTGGCAAGACAGGCCGGTCATGAAGTCAGTGGTTGTGATGCAAATGTCTACCCGCCGATGAGTAGCCAACTGGAAGCACAGGGTATTCGCTTGAGTGAAGGTTTTTTTGCTAAAGACATTCCGCATGACGTTGACGAGGTGGTAATCGGTAATGCCATGTCACGTGGTAATGAGGTGGTTGAATATGTATTAAATAAAAATATATCTTATTCATCTGGACCGGAGTGGTTAGCAAAACATGTCTTAAACGAACGCTGGGTTTTGGCGGTTGCCGGTACCCACGGTAAAACCACAACGTCCAGTATGCTGGCGTGGATGCTGGAATATGCGGGCTTGAAACCCGGTTTTTTAATCGGCGGCGTTCCGGCCAATTTTGGCCTGTCGGCACGGATTGGCGAAACACCGTTTTTTGTTGTTGAAGCCGATGAATACGATACCGCTTTTTTTGATAAACGTTCCAAGTTTGTTCACTATCACCCAAGAACCGCTGTATTAAATAATCTTGAGTTTGATCATGCCGATATTTTTGAAAATTTAGATGCTATTAAAAAACAGTTTCATCATTTTGTACGCACTATTCCGGGTGATGGATTAATTGTTAAAAATGGAGAGGATGAAAATATCAATGCTGTACTTGAGCAGGGCTGCTGGTCAGAAGTTGCTGCCTTTCATAAAAAACATGATCCTGAACACAGCAATGATGACTGGTCAATTGGTGAAACCAGTAAAGACGGTAAATCTTTTGCAGTGCTGTTAGATGGCAAGGTCGTGGCTAATGTTACCTGGTCTTTGCACGGTTTGCATAATCGAATGAATGCACTGGCTGCCGTTGCGGCAGCGCAACATGCCGGCGTGCCGGTTGAGCTTTCCTGTGAAGCATTAAATGAATTTAAAGGCATTAAACGTCGCCTTGAAGTCATAGGTGTGGTGAATGGGATAACGGTATATGATGATTTTGCTCATCACCCGACAGCCATTGAAGAAACCCTGACCGCGATGAAAGAAGTACAGGGCAAGGGTAAGTTATTTGCCGTGCTTGAACCACGGTCAAATACCATGCGTATGGGAATTCATAAAGAAAGCTTATCTAACTCCTGGCAGCAGGCAGATGAAGTTTGCCTGTATCAGCCTGAAGGGCTGGACTGGGATTTAAACGATGCGGTTTCTTTCTCGAGTGTGCCGGCAACAGTTTTTTCAAGTACCGAGAGTATTATTGACCATGTTGTATCGTATGCTTCAAGTGGTGATCATATATTAATCATGAGTAACGGTGGTTTTGAAGCCATTCATCAGCGTTTGCTTGATGCTTTGATCAAACGATATGGATCTGCAACAGCATGACAATCTGTCGTCATTGAGAGCGCAGCGTGACACTAATTTTTCCAGGAGAAAAATTGAACGCACTTAGTGCGGCCCGAAGGGTAAATTACATGGATGTAATTTATAATCTCTTTAAGTGACTGAGAAGACGGCAGGAGATTGCCGAGGAGCAATTATCTGCCCGTCCATCCGTGGACATATGCGTTGCCCTATTAACCTACGCTGACCTCCATGGATGGAGGAAATGCAAAAAAATTGTTGGGAACAATCTTTGCCATGTAGGGATCGCAATGACGGATTTTTCTGAGTGAGATAGTTAAGAATGGTTGATAAAAATAAACAAATAATATCATTAGCTATTACTGGTGCATCGGGAGTGCAGTACGGCTTTCGCCTGTTGGAAATATTGTTGCAGAAGAAATACACGGTTTATTTAATGGTGAGTAAAGCGGCGCAGGTCGTTATTGGAATGGAAACCGATATTGTATTACCGGGTCGTTGTAAAGACATGCAGCAATTTTTGAGTGAAAAATATAATTGCAAGAAAGACTTGTTGCATGTCTTTGGTGAGGATGAATGGACCGCACCAACAGCGAGTGGCGGTGGACTGGTTGATGCTATGGTGGTGTGCCCCTGTTCAATGGGTGCTTTGTCAGCAATCGCAACCGGTGCAAGCAATAACCTGATCGAACGTTCAGCTGATGTCATGTTGAAAGAGCGTCGCAAATTAATTCTGGTGCCCAGGGAAACGCCATACTCTGATATTCATCTGGAAAATATGTTGAAGCTGTCGCGAATGGGCGCAGTAATGTTATGCGCTAATCCGGGGTTCTATAATAAAGCAGAAACCATAGACGATTTGATTGATTTTGTTGTTGCCAAGGTTCTGGATCAGTTAGCTGTCCAGCATAGCTTGCAACCACGTTGGGGTGAATAATCTGATCTTCTGTCATCTCGAACGAAGGTGAGATATCTTACTCAGGCTGGCAGGATCTCTCACCTTCGTTCGAGATGACAATGTAATTATTTCGAGATGACAATGTAATTATTTCGAGATGACAATGTAATTATTTCGAGATGACAATGTGATTATAATGACAGGTAAAGAAAACTTTTGGCAGACAAAAACACTGGAGCAGATGACCCCGGATGAATGGGAGTCATTATGTGATGGTTGCGGTTTATGTTGCCTGGTAAAAATAGAAGATGCGGATACTGGAGAAGTGTTTAATACCTCGGCTAGTTGTCGGCAACTGGATGTTGAGACCTGCCGCTGCCATGATTATGAAAATCGATTGACTGGCGTGCCTATGTGTATTCAATTGACCCTGGAAAATCTTGCGCAACTGGACTGGTTGCCAGAAACCTGTGCCTATAAACGATTAAACATGGGACAGTTGCTACCTTCGTGGCATCCGCTGATAACAAAAAATAAAAACTCTGTACATGAAGCGGGATTTTCCGCTAAATGGTTTGCACAGTCGGAAGAGTATGTTCATCCTGATCAATTAATTGATTTTGTTATTAACTTAGATGATAAATAGACCTGTCAATAAATTATTAAAAACGCACCCTAAACTTGTGCATTCCGAAATGCTAAAGGTGGTCTCTCATGTGCAGCGCGATACAAAAGAGTGGATTTTAAATACGCTGATGATTGAGGGTTGTGACGTGCCGTTTAAATATAAACGAAAAAAAATGTATAAAAATATAACAGGACAGCGAGTGAATCTTACTTATTACCCGGTAGTGGAGACAGTTGCCGGTATAGAAATGGAGACCATGAAAGTGGTTAGAATAAAAATTGCGTAGCAAAACCGTATTGTAGTCACAATAAAAAGGCCGCTAGAATTTTCAAGCGGCCTTTTTTATCAAGGGTATGAAAAAAACTTACGCACTTGTTACATCAACGGCCTGTAATCCTTTGTCACCTTCAGTAACAGAAAAGATAACCGCCTGGCCTTCACCTAATGAACGGTGACCTTTACCCTGGATAGAGCGGAAATGAACAAACACGTCTTCGCCATTTTCACGGGTGATAAAACCAAAACCTTTTGCTGCATTAAACCATTTAACTGTGCCACGTTCCTGGTCGCCAGATATTATGGTATCTGAATGGGTAGATTTTGTAGATTTTGATGAGCTAAGTTTTACTGAAAGAACTGAAGCAATAAAAATACTGATAAAAGAAACTGCCCAGAGTTTTGCATAAGCAGGTGTTAGCAGAAGAGTGAAGCTTTCGCTAATACTTGAGGCAGGATGAAATTGAATACTGATGACTGAAGCGATGACTGATACGATGAGGCTTATTATTAAAATTTTTATTAATGACATTTAGGGTACTCCGAATATAGGTGAATATCGGAACGGATAGATTGTTCCGGGGTTAATCTTTGGCTCATCAAAAAAAGCCTGGAATAAAGATCAGGCTGATGAGCCGGCTTATTATAACTGAGCTGTAATCTGGCGGGAAGGTCTGTAGTGATTTAAGTTTATGTTTTTATTTGTTATTTAGTGCTGTTCTCGGTAATGCGTTGCATCAGGGTTTCAACCGACTCATCCCCGGGTAGCTGGAGGTGAAAACCATGTTGTTTAAGATTGCCAATCACAGTCTCAGTATCTTCTCTGGCCAGCCTTGTCTCGGGTGTGATGTCCAGCTCCATGGAAAACTCGACGATACCCAGAGAGTTGAAGATCTCTTTTGGCACATTATCGAATACATCCTCTTCCGCCAGGTAGATATACATATCCGGTTTCAGGCTGCAGCGGTAGATAAAGCATTCCATGGTCTACATGTTCTTTAATACTTTAGCGGCAGCATCGATGGTGTTCTGCAAGTCTTGCTCGGTGTGGGCAGTAGAGACGAACCCAGCCTCATAGGCAGAAGGTGCCAGGTACACACCTTCATCCAGCATACCGTGGAAGAAGGTCTTGAACTGGTCAATATTACATTGAGTGGCCTGCTCGAAACTGCTGACTTGCTGCTTGCTGAAAAACAGGCCGAACATGCCGCCGACTCGGTTGCAGGTCATATCGATGCCGGCAACTGTTGCCGCATCAAGAATGCCGTTAGTGAGGAACTCGACTTTTTTCGACAGCTGCTCATAAAAACCCGGTGCAGAAATCAGCTCCAGTGTTTTCAAGCCCGCCGTCATCGCTATCGGGTTGCCGGACAATGTACCCGCCTGGTAAACCGGCCCTAACGGCGCAATGTGTTGCATAATCTCACGTTTACCACCAAATGCACCTACCGGCATACCGCCACCAATGACCTTACCCAGCGTGGTCAGGTCTGGAACAATGCCGTAATGGCCTTGTGCGCCACCTAAGGCGACGCGAAAACCGGTCATCACTTCATCAAAAATCAGCACAATGCCGTGTTTGCTGCAGGTCTCACGAACACCTTCAAGAAAACCCGCGAGCGGTGGAATGCAGTTCATATTGCCGGCAACCGGTTCGATAATGACGCAGGCAACCTGGTCTGCTATTTCTGCAATAGCGGTATTGAAGGCGTCGAGATTGTTATAGGGCAGGGTGACGGTAAGTTCTGCCAGAGAAGCAGGTACGCCGGGTGAGCTTGGCTGACCTAGCGTTAATGCACCCGAACCGGCTTTTACTAATAATGAGTCGGCATGGCCATGGTAGCAACCTTCAAACTTAATTAATTTATCACGGCCGGTAAAACCGCGAGCTAGTCGAATAGCACTCATGGTGGCTTCAGTGCCCGAGCTAACCATGCGAACCATGTCCATAGAAGGTACCAGTTCACAAACTTTGTCCGCCATGGTGGTTTCAATCATGGTTGGCGCACCAAAACTAAGACCGTTGCCAGCCGCATCACGCACCGCAGCGATTACTTCAGGGTGCGCATGACCAAGAATCATCGGCCCCCAGGAGCCTACATAATCGATATATTGCTTCTCATCTTCGCCAACGATATAGGCACCGTGCGCGCGTTTGATGAATACCGGGTCTCCACCAACGCCGGCAAAAGCGCGAACGGGTGAATTGACCCCACCGGGGATATGGATTTGAGCGGCTGTAAATTGTTTGGACATGGTTTTACCTGGTGTTTGTGGCAACAATATATGTTTTTATCTGCGGCGCAGATTTTACCTTAATTATTAAACTGTCGCAGGGTTTGGATCTGAATTGTTATAGTGGTATTGTTTTATGCTTAAATTTACAAAGATGCTGAGGGCGGAATCATGAGTAAAGATATAACGAAGTACCCGGGTAAAAAAATCAATGTGCAATGGGATGGTCGGCTCTGCATTCATATCGGCGAATGCGGTTTTTCGGAAGGAGATTTGTTTGTCGGCGGCCGTGATCCATGGTGTAAGCCGGACCTGACAACTGTTGATGATGTGGTCGATGTGGTAAAGCGCTGCCCGACGGGTGCGATAACCTTTGAGTCCAACGATAACTCTGTTACAGAAACAGCTGATTCGGAAAATACCGTTACAGTCAGTTACCAGGGGCCTTATTTTGTCCGCGGCGAGCTGGAGATCGATGGCGCAAGCGATGATATGCCCGGTGTCAAATTTCGCGCTGCACTGTGCCGTTGCGGCGCGTCAAAAAATAAACCGTTCTGCGATAACAGCCATGAAGAAATCGGTTTTAAAGATTACGCTGCCATCGGTGAGAAAGGCGAGACACTCGAAACAAAGGGTGGGAAATTAACAGTCACTCAGATAAAAGACGGTCCGATAATGTTGAACGGGAACGTTGTGCTACAAACCGGCAGCGGGCGTATTGCATGGTCAGGCAAGAAAGTCGCATTATGCCGCTGTGGTGCATCGAAAAACAAACCGTTTTGTGATGGCAGCCATATAGCCGCTGGCTTTAAAACTGAAGAGTAAGCCAAACAGGTAAATCAGGCGAGTAAGGTAAGTAAATAGGCTCATAATGTTGATTGATATCAAGTTTAAATTGCCCGCAAATATATGATTGTCTTTGAGCAGTTCTTGTGTATGAGGGTGATTAAATTCAACAGATGATCGAGATATAACAGGCAAATTTAACTGATCGAATATCGTATTTTTTTAGAATAAACAAGAGGGTAAATGAGATGTTCAAATTACTAACCAAAGCATTCGCTGTACCCGTAGTTGCCGGTCTGGTCTTACAGGGCTGATCTCAGGCAGTGTAGTGCCGCTGAAGAGAGGCTGCAGTAGCTTTCCTGATAAATACATGCTTCGTCTGGGCGCTTAATCGTCGATGGTTCAGATACACAGTTCTCTATAATTCAATCAGGGTTGGGTACGTGATCGATTATAACGTGACTTGGCGGTGATACTCGAGACACCATCCCAGGATCGACGCTTATTACCGGTTTAATCCGCGCACCGATCGATTTCACTACATTTGCTGTTGATCGCAAAGGAAGCAGATTATTTGGAAAATTGAATGATTTGTTATCTGCATAGAATTGTGAAATATGTTGTTGATGTGAGTCTTCATGGTCTGAGATAACCAAAATAATAACATTTGCCTGGAAAGCAAATGACAATCATGTATATGGCCTGATAAGACAAATCCGAACAGAGAACTCTTGTCTGGCGAGGTATCGCTACACAGTCAGTTTCCGAGCATTCCAGCCCGGAAGAGTCAACAGCGAGGATCAATGAAACAGTAGAGAAGATCCTGGCGCAGTTTCCACCACCATAGTTATTCGGGGTATGCGCCGAGCCTTGCTTTTATCCTGGTTTTTATCTCTTTTAAAATATTCAGCAACCGGGTAGTCGAGCGAAATGTAGCGGTGAATTACTCGGAAACCTCGTGGCACACAGAGTCGCCATCTTCATGCGAATTGCATTGGTAGGTCTTGCCATTGCATTCGGCTGTCCAGTTGCGCGTTGTGTTTAGCTCCTCCCTCTCGTTTGAAATACGTATGTCTTTCATTTCACAGTCTGTGTTCAAGATGGTCATCTGCTTAGACATATTCGAGTGAGTCAAGCAGCCGCCTGGTCCTAAACTCAAGGCGGATATGAAAATTAAGCGTGTTCCGATCGGTTTCATTTTGTACATGGTATTTGATAACTGCCTGGAAATGTCCAGGGTGCTATTTTTCAGTGGCGAATTTGAAAGTTAAGATGTCTCCAAGTGCATCCTGCATCTCAGCCACGGTGAAGTTTCTATCTGTCTGGTCGCCATATTCCTGGCACACCATCTTTATGATATCAGTACCTTTGTCTGAGCTCAGGTAAACCTCTGTATAGAAGCGCAGAATCGATGGATGTGAGATCCAGTTCTGACCGTCTTCCGTACGTGTGACTTTGAAGTCTTCCGGTTCTAACGTGCGCAGGCCAAATTTTCTTACATCCAGGCGACAATTGATAGCATATTCATTTTTCTCTCTGTCCTTGATCTCTTTACCCTGTTGTACAACGGCGTGGGTATCATTAGCCGGGATAGTCAGTTTTTTATTGAGTGACAGGATCGAGCCTGCAGCTATGTCGAAATACATCGAATCTGGATCGTTGGACTGCATCGCTGAACAGGCGCTGAGTGTGGCAGAAATAAAGAGCAAGATCGTTTTTTTCATTGATTTAAAGCCTCTTCTGTCAGCAGATATTTCCATCTATTAACCTGAGATAATTACGCTATTGTACTATTTGTGGTACCGTAATTTTTTTTCATATAACCTAAGTGACATGATGATACCATCTTCGATTATCATGCTGAACATGTTAGCTGGTTGTTGCGGAACAGATCATAGTCATAATACAAGCGATCAGTCAGTTAGAATGGCTTAGAAACTGAGGAGGATCGCGGAGCAGGCATGCTAAAAACATTCAATGCGGGCCGTTAATAATGCTATCAGGATGATTAGGTCCAGCTATCTCAGGGCTTGTCTTTTGCCTGTTGCCTTTAGAGATGCCTGCTGCAGAATATGTTGGGCGTGATTCATGTGTGCAATGTCATGCAGAGCAGGTCAAGCTTTGGCAGGGCTCACACCATGATCTTGCGATGCAGCATGCTAATGAAAACGCAGTGCCGGGTGATTTTTCCGATGCAGCGTTCACTTATGTGTATGCGGTTGCGTTAAATTCAACAGGCAATAGTTCGCTCGCCATCGATGTATTGCAGGATGCACAGATTCGTTTTCCGCAAGACAGTGAAATTCTCAACGCGCTGATTGTATTTCATCGAGATGCAGGAAATGGATTTACAGCACACACTTATATGAATAAGTTAAAAAAATCAATCAAATATAGATGAGGAATTAGTAAATGAATTCAATTGAAACAACAAGAGAATTTCTGGGTTGGTGTTCTGTTATCAATATAGGCATGTTGCTTTTATCAACGCTTATGCTGACTGTTATGCGCAGCTGGATCATTAAAATACATGCAAACCTGACAGGTGTAAGCGAAGCAGAGTTACCGCGAATTTATCTTGAATTTCTTGGTAACTACAAAATGCTTGTTGTCATATTAAATCTCGTGCCCTATATTGCATTACGGATCATGCAATAACATATCATTTTGCCGACTGTTCCATTTTTAGAACGGTTACATGTTTGTGCTAGTATGGGCTACTAATAATAAGCTTGAGGATGTTTTTTTAAATTAAGAAAAAAATAAATTATTTCATGTAATATAAATAATGGCAGAAACTTTACTGTTAATGACAGCTGTTAATCGCTCGGCCTTAAATATTATCACAGCAATATTATAACAGCGATTTTCTAGCCAGGCTGCCTGGCGCTAAGGTGTTGCCAGTTTTGACCAGGCTCGATTGCATGTTTTTACCCGGGACAAATTTATAATAATTAATTAGAAGCTCCCTGGTTCTGATTTGAACACCATTGCGAGAAAAAGGTTCTGTATTGAAAATAATCCTGTCCGTTCTATTGGTATTGCTCTGCGTTATTGCCGCTAGTGCTTACTTCATCATGCAACCGAATTTTGTTCACTCGGTAACACCTGTCGTTCTGCGTGTAGGCATATTGCCTGATGTGAGTGTGGAAAATATTCAGCAGCGTTATGATCCGTTATTAGAGTACCTGTCAGCGGAAACCGGCATTGAACATAAGCTGGTGGTACCTGAAAACTACGCTGATCTTATGCAGCAGTTCCATGAGCAGAAAGTGGATCTGGCCTATTTTGGCGGCTTTACCTTTGTCAGAGCCCAGACTTATTCTAATGCCAGGCCTCTGGTGATGCGAGAAATAGATACCCGGTTTACCAGTTTGTTTCTGGTCAGAGGGGATAATAGTGCGTTGCAGTTGGCTGATTTTAAGGATAAAACATTTTCCTTTGGTAGTGAGCTGTCAACCTCGGGGCACCTCATGCCTCGTCATTTTATGCTGGTGGAAAAGCAGATCGTGCCGGAACAGTTTTTCAGCGAAGTACATTACTCAGGTGCGCACGATAAGACCGCCTATCTGGTCCGTGATGGTAAGGTTGATTTAGGCGTGGCCAATGCGCAAATCATCCTTGACATGATTAGGGATGGTCGATTGAAGAAGGGTGACATACGCATTCTTTGGCAGACACCTCCTTATCCTGATTATGTCTGGGCAGTGCATGATCACCTTGATGAGAATGTCAAAACACAGTTACTTAATGCTTTTCTCAAGCTTGATAAAAGCAATAAAGATCATAAAAAAATACTTTTTCAATTGGGTGCCAGTTATTTTTTGCCTGCCGCTGCCAGCGATTTTACGCGTCTGAAAATGGTTGCTGAATCACTAGAGTTATTACAGCCGGAAAGTTGATGACTACCACCAATAATACATTGACACCAGCGGGTATCCGTCATCATGTCTACGAGCTCATCTTGCTTGTAGTCATACTGGGGCTGTTTACAGTAGGCTATGTTTTCTGGCAAAAAAGTATGTCTGACTCAAGCCAGTCTCTCGCCAGCGACTATCACCTTAATAGCAGTAGGCATTACCTGCAGGCAATGCTTGAGCTTCGTCATATGCAGAGCCATGGCCTTCTTCAGTCACTGGAGAAAAGTACTAATAGCAATTTGCAGGCAATCAGTCAGGAAATCCAGCATGAATACAGTGACACGGTTTCATTTTATCTGGTTCGCGATGCGCTTAATGCCGCACTGGCTCTTCAAGAGGAATTTACTGACAGCCGATTTAATCCGCTGACCGATAAACTGCAGCAGCAGCTGTTTATTCTCACAGAGGGTAACAGTGATTATTTCCCGAGTGACAATGCCGCTATGGGTCAGATATATTCATCTGTGAGCGAAATACTGCAAACCCTTAATCAGTTGGTGCAACTGCATGCTGTTGTGCGTGAGAGCATACTGGTTGAATTAGAGGCCCGCAAGAGCCGTCAGAATGCAGTCTATATAGCTCTGTTATTTTTGTTGCTTGTTCTTGGTTTTTTTATTACAAGGCGTAGTCTGCGAGCTATCGACAGCGTCATTATCGATCATAATCGGGTAGAAAAAGCATTATTCGATAGTGAAAAGCATTATCGCAACCTGGTTGAGACAACTGCCGCCGTTGCCTTTGAAATCGATTTGTCCTCAATGTGTTTTACCTACATCAGTCCGCAAATCAAAGATCTTAGCGGTTTTCCGGTAGACAACTGGGTAGATTTCGATTTTTGGGCAAACTCTATTCTTCCTGATGACAGGGCGACAGCAATCTCTTATTGCCAGTTTGAAACGAAACAAGGCCGGGATCATGAATTTGAGTACCGCATGCTTAGACCGGATGGCCAGGTTGTATGGGTACGTGATGTGGTGAGCATAATAAAAGAACAGGGAAAAGCCGTTTCTTTACGTGGATTTTTTATGGACATCACTGATCGTAAGCAGATCGAGCTGGAAATAAAAGAAAACGAGCAATGGCTGATCCAGCTGCTCAATACGCTGCCTAATGGTGTGCAGGAATGTGATGCTAAGGGGCGGATTTTATTTAGCAATGTGGCGCATCATCGTATATTAGGTCTAAAAAGTGGTGAGTTGATCGGGAAAAATGTATGGGATCATCAACCGGATGAAAGCAAAAAGCAGGAAATACGTGACCACCTGGCGTACCTGCTAGCCGAAAAGCCTGTTGCAGAGCCTTATGTAACGACAAATATCACCAGCGATGGAGACGAGGTGATTCTCGAGATTATCTGGGACTATCAATATGGTGGCAGGGGTGAGATCACGGGTTTTATTTCTATTATTTCTGATATTACCGAATTAAAGCAGACGGAGATGGCATTGCGCCGCTCGCAGAAGATGGATGCTGTGGGACAGATGGCTGGTGGTATTGCGCATGATTTCAATAATATTTTGAGCATCGTTCTTGGTAACCTTGAGATGCTTGAAAGAGAAATTACCGTTGACGGTAAGGCGCAAAAAAGAATAGAGGGTATCAAACATTCCGCGCAACGAGCGGTTGATTTAACCCGTCAATTGCTGGGTTTTTCACGTGACAAGGCCACCAGCAAGAAAGTGATTAATATTAATCAGCGACTGGAAAAAATGCAGAGTCTGATTGTTCGCTCACTGACGCCACAGGTGGAGGTATCAGAGCAACTAGCTGAAAAATTATGGTTAACCGAGATCGACCCCGGTGATTTCGAAGATGCGCTGCTTAATTTGTTGTTAAATGCGCGTGATGCCATGTCAGGTAATGGTCTGTTGACTATAGAGACCTGTAATTGTGAGCTTGATCAAGCTTATTGTGATATTAACCCGGGTATTGTTCCTGGAAAGTATGTGCAACTGGCCGTGAGTGATACCGGTACCGGTCTGAACTCAGACATACTGGAACACATTTTTGAACCCTTTTACAGCACCAAGCCTGTGGGGCAGGGCACGGGACTCGGCCTGGCGATGGTTTATGGTTTTGTTAAGCGCTCTGCTGGCTGTATTAAAGTTTATTCTGAATCAGGTATTGGCTCTACCTTTCGCATTTTCCTGCCGGCTGTGACAAAAGACGTGCAGAAGGATAAGAGCATCAGCGAAAAGTCGGATACACGGCCACGTGGTGTTGAGACTGTGCTGCTAGTTGATGATGAGATTGCTCTGCTTCAACTGGCTGCGGAATCATTGCAGATGTTGGGTTACAGGGTGTTGACTGCCAGCAATGGAAAGCAGGCGCTGTTAAAGCTTGCAGAAGAAAAGGCTATCGATCTATTGTTTAGTGATGTGGTAATGCCCGGTGGAATTAATGGCTTCGAACTGGCTGAACAGGCGGTGGCTTTATCACCGGAGCTAAAAGTCCTGCTTACTTCCGGATATACTGAAAAGGCGATTATACGTAGTGGACAGGCCCGGTTTAGCACGAATATGCTGAGTAAACCATACATGCAGGCTGAACTGGCTCATCGGGTGCGTGCAGCACTGGATGATAAATAATTAACATCAATTCAATGCTGTCCCGTTAACTGTTAGAGGCATGAAATGGGATCCGTTGTCTGGGACCGTATGCCACATGGCAGGTTTTTGCTCCTCGGCAATTGCTCCTCGGTAACTGCTCCTGCGTTACCCTACTACCGTACGTCCTGTACATATGCATTGCCCTACTAAGTTACATCCATGTAACGATGCAAAATCTGCACTTCCACCATCCATAGTGGTCGGATACGGTATTCGAGCGTAGATGGACGCCATGTTTTTATCTCCATGGACAGCGTGTCTCAGGCGATGGATCCCAGTTCATGTCTCGGACAGTAATAAATGTTGCCTGGTTCAGACAGTGTAAGAGTTGTAGACAACTCAGCAACGTTAACGTGACAGCAGTGAACTCAATTAAAATATTCGCTTAGCGTCGTTGTTGCTTGTTTGATATCGTCGGCGGAGAAAATGCCATCGATAACAGCTGCCATATCTGCGCCTTGCTGTATTACCTGCCGGATGTTTTCCTGTGTGATGCCCCCGATAGTGCATACCGGTATAGAAAGCTGTTTTTTAGCTTGTGCAACGATTTCCAGCCCGGCAACCTTAGCATCGGGTTTGGTGCTGGATGAAAAAATCGCGCCAAAGGCTACATAATCAGCGTTATAATTTTCTGCTTCTTTTGCCCGCTTCAGATCGTTATAACAGGAAATGCCGATGATGGCATTTTCGCCTAGTACCTGTCGTGCATGTCTTAGTGAAAAATCGTCTTTTCCCAGGTGTACTCCATGCGCGTTTACTGCCCGGGCAAGTTCGATATCATCATTGATAATACAAATCGCGTGGTATTGATCACAAAGTGCACGTACCAGGCTCGCCTGTTGTAGACGTTTATTCTGGTTATCTGATTTATCACGGTACTGGATGACGCGTGTTCCACCTTGTAACGCTGCCTCTACCGATTGTCTAAAGTCTTCTTCTGTGATCAGCTGTTGATCGGTAATGGCATAGAGTCCCTTAAGATTATTTTTGTATGCATTTCGTTTTGTCACTTTCGATCCCAGAAAAAACGGTTTGGATGGTATTGTCCCATGCCAATCCGGTGAGCATTGACCAGTGTTTTATGGGTGTATTCCAGTCCTTTTCTGACCGCACCAGGTACGTCCTGGCCGAGTGCTATCTGTGCCGCGATACTTGAAGACAGGGTGCAACCTGAACCATGATATTTGTGTGGTAGGCGCTCGTTGTGAAAAGTTTGCAGTTCACGGTTGTTGCTAAACAGGCTGTGTACCACATCCGGGGTTTTTCCGTGGGTTCCGGTTAGCAGGATGTATTCAACCTCTGACTCTAATAGCCCCATTGCGGCTGCGGTGGGCGTATCTGAACCGGGCGCCAGAGCATGCACCTCATGGATGTTTGGAGTGAGAATTTTGGTAACTGGCAATAACAGAGTGCGTACCGTATCCACCAGGTCCTCGGTACTTAAAGCCGAGTCTGTTTCGGTACTGAATACCGGGTCATAAATCACCGGAATTTTGGGGTAATCGACAATAATTGAATGGATGGCCATGGCAATTTCGCCGCTGCCAACGACACCAATTTTTATCGCGGCGATGGGCATATCTTCCAGTACCGCACGTGCCTGTTCAATAATTAAATCTGCGGGCATGGGTGCAAAGGAGATGACGTCAATGGTGTCCTGTACAGTGGCCGCAGTAATAATTGATGCGGCGATACATCCGTGGCTGCACAGGGTTTCAATATCAGCTTGAATGCCTGCGCCACCAGTAGGGTCGGCGCCGGAAAAGCATAATACAACAGGAGGGTTATTTATTTTCATAGCTTTTATCACCGCGTTGATAGAACGGTTTTTTTTAATCAAACGTATTCTAACGTAAGACATAGTGTGTAGAATAGTCAATTTGGAGGTAAGTATGTCATATAAAGTTTTAACCTGCATCGTCTGTGGTTATGTTTATAACGAAGAGTTAGGCGATGAAGAGCATGGCCTTGCGCCGGGAACACGCTGGGAAGATGTGCCGGATGACTGGGAATGTCCGGAATGTGGTGCCGGGAAATCTGATTTTGAAATGGAAGATGCTTAACTCCAGCTCTATTAACTTCAGCCTTAGCTTTGTTAACACAATATCCATGTCGCTGGTCTGATGAATAAACCGCTGGCTGTTTTTTTAGATAAGGCTTCTCTGTACCCGGATGACCTGGATTTTTCCAAACTGGAAAATACTGCAAGCTGGCAGTGGTTCGATAATATTGATGCCAGTGATCTTCGGCATTGCCCTAAAGATAGTGAAATTATTGTAAGCAATAAGGTTTTTCTGGGCAGAGAAATAATGCAAAGCTGTAAACAGCTGAAATTAATATGTGTTGCGGCTACCGGCACAAATAACGTTGATATCGAAGCGGCAAAACAGCAGGGCATAGCGGTTTGTAATGTCCGCGCTTATGCCACGTCTTCAGTAGTGCAGCATGTTTTTTCGCTAATTCTTTCGCTCAATCGAAAATTATTTTCCTACAGAGCGTCAGCTAACAATGGTGACTGGTCACGCAGTGATTTTTTCTGTTATTTCGGTGAACCCATTAGTGCACTTGAAGGTAAAACATTGGGTATTGTTGGTTATGGTGAGCTGGGTAAAGCAGTGGCAAAGATTGCACAGTGTTTTGCCATGAAGGTGTTAATTGCCAAACGCGATGAGGCGGACGTCCGTTCGGGCCGGTCGGAATTATCGACCTTGTTGGCTGAATCAGATGTACTGTCATTACACTGCCCGTTAACCGAGCATAATTATCACATGATTAGTGAGAAAGAGCTTTCACTGATGAAATCCGATGTCATAATAATTAATACTGCTCGTGGCGGTTTAATTGATGAGCAGGCATTATTGCATTCGTTGCAAAATAATCAAATTGGTGGTGCTGCATTAGATGTACTTGAAGAAGAACCGCCAGCCGTAAATAACGCATTAATTAATTACCAGGCGGATAATTTAATTATTACACCGCATATCGCCTGGGCAAGTCAGCAGTCACGGCAAAACCTGGTGAATGAAATAGCTGAAAATATACAGGCGTATCTGCAAGGACAGCCACGGAATATCGTATATTAAGAAGTCGGTTTGAAATTTTTTGAACCGCAGAGCCGCGGCTATGCAGAGTAAGAAATATTTTATCTGTGATTCGTTTTTCTTTCTGATCAGAGGTGCCCTGGTGAAGGATCTTGTGTTTGCTAACAATAATAGTGCTGTTGTCGTTAAGCATTTTTCCATTCCGCTTCGATCCGGCTTGCAACAATATGTAAGCAGCAGCTTTACTCTGAGACTCCTTACCATGTGCATGGGCGTATTAGTGTTGCAGCTGCACGGATACACAAAAGCATCCCTGTGGTCACTGCTGTCCCACAAATATGAGAGGCATGGATTGTGTGTCATCGCCAAAGACCGTATCCCGCAAGGATGCGGGGTTCGAGCCCCCATGGATGGGTTCACGGCGTGTCTTTGGCGATGACACACAATTCATGTCTCGGTGCCAGTGTATCTGCCTAAAAACCATTGTTTGTAACCGACATAAACCGGAGGCACCTTGCTGAGACATGCCGTGAACCCATCCATGGGGGCTCGGCATCCGCATCCATGCGGCTGACGGTCTCAGCAAGGTGCCTCCGGTCCATGTCTCCAGGTATTATTTGTGAAACGGCAGTGTCCCTGTGGTGAATATTGTTTTTTTATTTATTCGCCCATAATAGTAATTGCAATATTTCGCTTATGTGAATTGGTACGGTGTTCCCACATGTATATACCTTGCCATACGCCTAGATCACATTTGCCTTTGTGCACAGGGATGGAAAGTGAGCTTTGCGTCAGGATGGTTCGAATGTGTGCCGCCATATCATCGGGACCTTCATCATTGTGTCTGTACAGGCTGTCTCCGTCTTTAACAAGTTTCGCCATATAAGCATCTAAATCATCGCGTACGGTTTTGTCAGCGTTTTCACAGAGTATCAATGAAGCGCTGGTATGTTGAATAAATATATGGCAAATGCCGAATTTAATGCCTGATTTCTCAACAGTTTCAGCTATTTGTTTAGTAATGTTATAGGTGCCACGTCCCGTGGTTGAAAAGCGTAATTTTTTTTGCTGAAGCATTGCTTGTCACCCTTTACCTGTGCATTTGGAAGTGCTAAATATTATCCATATCAGTTTAGTTCAAAACGCTGCTGAAGCGCTAACATCAGTAAAAATAAAGTGTGCTTAAGAAGATAAACAATGGTTAAAGTTTAGCGTGAGTTGCCGCATTATTTCAAACCAGGCATTTTTATTATCGTGAATGTTTACCCCTAACGGGTCTAATGCAACGGCTTTGACCGAGTTTTGTGAAATTAATGTATCAATGATGGCTGGTTTAGGTGCCTGGTAGACAAGGCACTGGATGTTGTGTTGTTCTATGAGTCTTTTGATCTGGTGTAAATGTTTTAAACTGGCGCCGGTTTCATCACTGAGGTTTATTGAATCAATATAGTTAAGCTTATTTTCATCTTCGAAATACTGGAATGCGTCGTGATAGGCGATAAAAGGTTCATTATGGCTTTTTAAGTTTGTTTTTATAAAATCTTTCATCTGTTCAATTTTACTCAGCAGCGTTTCAAGGTTTTTATTGTATTGTTCGGTATTTTCAGGGTCGTAGTGGATTAATAAGGCGGTAATATGTCTGCTGATAGCCATTGAATTATCAGCAGACAGCCAGATATGCGGGTCAATCATGTTTTGTTTTTCATTGCTGGCAGCAGATGTATGCTCATTGCGGTCATGCGAGTGAAAGTTTCGTTGATTGAGTAACTTAAGGTTTTCTGCCTGCATAGCAGAAACAATGATGCTGGAGTTGCTCTGTTGCTCAATGATTTTACTTAAATAGGATTCCATTTGAGGGCCTGTCCATATAATCATTTTGGCGTTTGCAAGTAAGCGTCGCTCAGAGGGGCGCATATTGTAATGATGCGGAGATTGCATCTGTTTCATCAATAAAACGGGCCTGCTTATGCCTTCTGTTAGATGTGTCACCAGTGAGTACAGTGGTTTTATGCTGACGACAATAGCGTTGGGTATTTCTGCATAAGCACTGCCTGGTAGCATCAATAAAATAAAAACGCCGGCAAGGCGCCCGGATGTACAAAAAAAAGATTTTAATGATTGATGCATGATTAGTGACAAAGCTATCCTGGCGGTTGGTAAATCACGATAGTGAGAACAGGTAAAATGTCAATCGTTGTTTATATTGGTTGTTTAACTGCCATATTAACATGTAATATCACTCCAAATCGCCATTGAAATCACTATGCCAACTCCGCACCAACAATCTGTTAGCAATGACCTTGCTGAAAATAAGCCTTTATTAGCTGCGGAAAATATAGCTTATATTATACGGGGTAAAACCATACTTAATGACGTCAGCCTTCAGCTGCATAGTCGGGAAATTATTACGCTGATCGGACCTAATGGTGCGGGTAAAACCAGTCTGATACGTATTTTATTGGGACTGAGTGATGCCAGCAGCGGGAAAGTGGAGCGCCAGGAAAATCTTCGCTTAGGTTACGTGCCACAGCATATTGATGTACCGGAGGTTATGCCGATACGAGTAGTGGATTTTCTTAATGTTACCGGGCTGTATAATGTTGAACAGTGTCAGCGCATGCTCGATGAGGTCAATTGTGCTTATTTATTGTATTCACCCATGCAAAATATTTCTGGTGGTGAAATGCAGCGCGTGTTACTTGCACGTGCCCTGTTAAAAAAGCCGCAGCTCCTGGTACTGGATGAGCCTGCTTCGGGTATGGATATTATCGGCCAGCAGGCTCTTTATGAAACCATCAGGTTTATCCGTGATAAACATGACTGCGGTATTTTAATGGTGTCACATGATCTGCACCTGGTCATGGCGGCAACGGATCGTGTAATCTGTTTGAATTCACATATCTGTTGTACTGGTCATCCCGATGATGTTAGTGAGCATCCGGAATATTTAAAACTGTTTGGTGATGCAATAGATGGCCTGGCATTGTATTCACATCATCATGATCATGAGCATGATCTGCGCGGCAATATTGTAGATTCTGAACATTGTCACAGTTGTGAACATCACCGGGACAATAAGTAATGCTTGCCCTGTGGAATGAACGTTTCATTTTATATGCGCTGGCTGCAGGCATTGCACTGGCTTTAGTCGTTGGCCCGCTGGGTAGCGTGGTGGTGTGGCGACGCATGGCCTATTTTGGCGATACCCTGGCGCATGCAGCCTTGTTAGGTGTGGCGCTGGCGATTGCGGCTGAACAATTACCGATGGCCGGGGTGAGTTTAGTTGGTGTACTGATTGCTGTTTTACTGTTCTGGCTGGAAAAGCAGGGTAATTTATCCACTGACACTTTATTAGGTATTCTCTCGCATAGTGCTCTGGCCCTGGGGTTGATTGTGTTGTCGGTAATCCAGGCGCAGGGATTCAATATTAATTTGATGTCTTATCTGTTTGGTGACCTGCTCGCCGTCGGTGTCTTTGATCTTGTGCTTATGTACGCTAGCGTGGTGATTATATTACTGATATTCAGTCAGATATTATCCCCCTTGATTTCGATATCGGTTAACGAAGAACTGGCACGTATTGATGGCATTGCTGTTGAGAAAATAAGATTTATTTTTATGATTTTACTGGCGCTGGTCATTGCTGTGGCATTAAAAGTTGTGGGCATACTGTTAATTACGGCTTTGTTGATCATTCCGGCTGCGACAGCGCGGTTATATTCCAGCTCACCAAAACAAATGGTGCTGCTCTCTGTCCTTATGGCGATTGCCGCTGTTGTTTCAGGAATTTTTGTGTCACTTGGCTGGGACTTTCCGACGGGGCCGGCGATTGTGGTTTCTGCGTCGTTTTTGTTTTTTGTTTCACGTGTTTTTGTCCGTTAAACCTTAAGTGGCTTACATTATAAGTGTTAAATAACTTTTTCACCGCAGAGACGCAGAGAAAAACACATAAGATATTGAATAGTTTTGCTGTAGGAACAGCACAAATTAAAAGCTTTACTCTGCGACTCCGCGTCTCTGCGGTAAGATTCTTTTAATTTCGTTTTTTTATTGCTCCAATAGCCGCAACCACTTCGTCAAAAGCATGTTGTGTGATCTCATCACGTGTTTTATCTTTACTGTATATGGGTTGGAGAAAATGCACTTCGACATCGATGCTGGGTGCACGTGCAATTAAATCAAAAGATTCACCAGCAGATCTGCCAGCAAGTAACAGCGTTACTGGATTTATTTCTATTTTATTGCTTTCTGGATTTCTAACCGGATAAAAAATTGCCACTGGCTGCACCATCGCCCGTGCATCGATAGCGCTTTGTATCATGCGGCTGTGGAATTTTTTTATATGCCCATCGGTGGTGGTGCCTTCAGCAAAGACTATGCTGTTGTGTCGCTGGTTTAATGCCGCCGTGATTTCACTGCTGGCGTCTGAGGCGGAGTCTTTGCAACCTCGTTTTATATATAAGGTGCCGGCGCGAGTGGCCAGCCAGCCGATTACCGGTATGGATTTTACTTCGTGCTTAGATAAAAAATGTACCGGGATGAGGTTGCCGAGTATAAGAATATCCAGCCAGGAAATATGATTGGATACAAATAAGGTTTTTTCTGGTAGTGCGGAGCCATAAGTTTTTGTTTTTACTCCTAGTGAGCGAGCAACCGTGCCAAGCCATCTGCTAACAATAGCATTGGCAATGCCACTAGTGTGTCTGGTGTTGCGTAGAAAAACAACAGTCAGAATAATGCCTATAATGAGCAGCAGGCCTAGCAGTATTGTTCGGTAAAACTTTCTTATGGTTGACATGGGACTGGATCTGTTGAGCCCTAGTCAAAGCGCATCGATAGATCTATAGCCTTAATATCTTTAGTTAAGGCACCGGTAGAAATATAATCCACACCTGTTTCAGCTACTTCATTTATATTGTCGATAGTAATGTTGCCGGAAGCTTCGCAGATGATTTTTCCTTTACAAATCTCCACGGCTTGATTCAGGGTTTCAATACTGAAATTATCCAGCAGTACACGGTCAGCACCTGCGTCCATCGCCTGCTGTAATTCGTTTAGATTTTCGACCTCAACTTCTACTTTTAAATCCGGGTTATGAAAACGTGCTTCATTGATCGCGTTTGTTATGCCGTTGCAGGCATGGATATGATTTTCCTTAATCAAAAATGCATCAAATAAACCTAAACGATGGTTTTCACAGCCACCACAGGAAACGGCGTATTTTTGCGCCATGCGTAAACCCGGAATGGTTTTTCGGGTGTCCAGGACTTTTGTTTTTGTGTGGGCAACTTTTTTTGCATATTGTGCTGACAGTGTGGCGGTTGCTGACAGGGTTTGTAAAAAATTTAATGCGCAACGTTCGCCACTGACAATGTTTTGTGATGAACCGCTGATGGTGCAGATAATTTGACCGGCTTCAATAGTGTCGCCATCATTAACAAACCAGTCGATTAATATTTCATCATCAAGCTGGCGATAGGTTTCTTCAAACCAGTGCAGGCCGCAAAATACACAGGCTTCTCGACTGATAACGGTCGCCAGCGAAAGGTTTTCCTGTGGAATTAATTCAGCAGTAATATCGCCTTCGCCAATATCCTCCTTTAGTGCAGTGAACACATTTTCTTCAATGATGCTTTGCGGTACCTGTAAGAAAGTCATTAATTTATATGTGCCTATGGCAGATTTAGTGGATATATATTGATTTTGTAATATACGATGTTGACACAGAGGCCACAAAGACCACAGAGTTATAAGTCTGTATAGCTTAATTCCATTGATTAATCTGGATTCGTTAAAATTCATCAGTAACCCAGTGGAAATAGTTGTTAATTTTAAATAAGTTAAAATCTGTGCTTCATCAACCTTTAATATTTTTTCAACTGATTTGAGCTCTAAAATCAAACATTCGTCTATCAAAATAAATCCATCCTGTATCCGCATACTAGATTAATGCTTTTATACTGAATTGGAATAGGTGCTTGAACAATAAAAGTTATATCTTTTGCATTTAACTCATACAGCAAACATTTCTCATAGGTATTTTCCAGCAACCCGGCACCAGGTGTGCGATGCACCTCAATAGCGCAACCTGTTACTGTTTCCGATAAAGTTTTACTGCATTCTTTCATTCTCTGTGCCCTCCGTGGTCTCTGTGCTTATGCTTATACCTACTGGATATGACGTGTCCCTTAATTGAGCTGCTTACAAAAAACTTTCGAGTTACGCTGATAGTTGTATAACGATTTTTTTTCTATGGGTAAGTCTTCAGTTTGACACTCAACAAAGCCCCGTTCCAGAAACCAGTGCATGGTTTGCGTTGTTAAGGTGAATATTTTTTTCATGTGTTGCTTTCTTGCCTGCCATTCAAGGTGTTGCATCAAATCGTTGCCACGCCCCTGTGTTTGATAGTCCCGGTGAACGGCAAGACATGCAAGTTCCGCAGCCCGTTCTTGTGCAAAGGTGAAAATAGCAGCGCAGGCGATTATCATGCCATCTCGTTCGATTACGGTGAATTTGTTTATATCCAGCTCGAGTTGTTCACGTGATCGTTTTACCAGTGCGCCTTCTTTCTCCAGTGGCGAGATGAGTTCCATAATGCCGCCGATATCCTCTATGTCTGCGGTGCGTAAGCCTTCATAATTACCTGAGGTAACCAGGGTTCCAGTGCCGTCTCGGGTGTAGAGTTCCAGCAGCAGTGCGCCATCGGTCTGCCGGCTAATTAAATGCACCCGGTGTACACCACCGCGACAGGCATTTGCGGCATTGTTTAAATGTGTTTGCGTTTCATAGGGGCTGTCAACAGTGCTGTTATAGTTTTTGTCAGCAGCGATATTTGCGTGATTTGCTAGCCAGTTTTCTGCATGCGGCAAGTCCAGTTGCTGTAATAAACGCCCATCTTTATCGGTAACCCCGTTATTTTCCATGATAAAGATTAGTTTGTCGGCTTTTAAGGCGATGGCAGTTTTTGTTGCCACGTCTTCTGCGCGCAGGTTAAAAACTTCGCCGGTGGGTGAATAACCGATAGGTGAAATCAGCACGACATTATTATTGGCCAGTTGTTTATTAATTGCTTCGGCATCGACATTCCTGACATTACCGGTCTGGCAAAAATCGACACCATTATGTATACCATAGGGTTGTGCGGTAATGAAATTGCCGGAAACCACACGCACCGATGCGCCCGCCATGGGCGTATTGGGTAGTCCCATGGATAGCTGTGCTTCAATGCGCAAACGTGTTTGGCCTACTGCCTGTTCAACGCCGCGCATGTGTTCACTTAAGGTGACGCGCATGCCGTCAGCAAATTCGGAGTGGATACCCAGGGTGTTAAGCTGTTGTTTGATCTGCGGTCGAGCACCATGCACCAGTACGATGCGTACCCCCAGGCTGCCTAGCAGTGCAATATCATGGATTAAATCTGCAAAACCATCGTGCTCCACTGCTTCACCGCCAAACAGGATGACAAAGGTGCTACCACGATGCGCGTGAATATAGGGAGCCGATTGCCGGAACCAGTCTACATGGCCATCAGTATTATAACGACGATTTTTAGTTTTTTTATCCACCTTGTGGTCTCAGTACCCCTTTCGTTTCACTACACTGGTAATATACGCGATTCTGTTTTCACATGAAAACAATATTTAAGGCGCTTTAAATATGGAGCGCTCCTCAATAATATAGTATGAGAACTTTGCACAATGTAGATTTTCCGCCATGGCGGAAAAAATGCTTCCTGCAAAGCTCTTAGTATAGAAGGTAAGTCCCGAAAGGTAAGTGATATGGCAAATGATAAAACACGTAAATTTTCATCAATAATTGTTGATGGTGTGGCGCAGGCACCTAGTCGTGCCATGCTGCATGCGGTTGGTTTTGATGATAATGATTTTAAAAAACCACAGATTGGTATTGCTTCGACCTGGAGCATGGTTACGCCTTGCAATATGCATATAAATAAACTGGCTGAGGATGCAGCTTTGGGTGCGGATGAGGCGGGTGCTAAAAGTATCATTTTCAATACGATTACCGTCTCTGATGGAATTTCCATGGGTACACCCGGTATGCGTTATTCACTGGTGTCACGTGAAGTCATTGCTGATTCCATTGAAACAGTCACCGGCGCTCAGGGGTTTGACGGTCTGGTTGCTATTGGTGGCTGTGATAAAAACATGCCGGGATGTTTAATTGCTTTAGCCAGGCTCAATCGCCCCTCTGTTTTTGTTTATGGTGGAACCATCAAGCCTGGTGAAGGGCACACTGACATTGTTTCCGTGTTCGAAGCGGTGGGTGGTGTTGCGGCAGGAACGGTATCTGAGGCAGAGTTAAAGGTAGTTGAAGATACTGCAATACCAGGTCCAGGTTCCTGTGGTGGTATGTACACGGCAAATACCATGGCATCGGCAATTGAAGCCTTGGGTATGAGCTTGCCAAACAGTTCTGCACAGGAGGCTGTGTCTGAAGATAAGAGAAATGACTGCCACCGTGCAGGCGCAGCGGTACTGGAGCTGATTGAGAAAGACATAAAACCCAGTGATATTATGACTCGTAAGGCATTTGAAAATGCGATTACTGTGGTCATTGCTTTAGGGGGTTCAACTAACGCGGTATTGCATTTACTGGCGATGGCGTTTGCGGCAAATGTGGAGCTTGAACTGGATGATTTCACACGCATTGGTGCCAGGGTTCCATTGCTGGCAGACCTTAGACCCAGTGGTAAATATTTAATGTCAGAACTAATTGCAATTGGTGGTATCCAGCCAGTAATGAAAATGCTGCTCGATGCTGGCTTGTTGCATGGCGACTGTATCACCGTAACCGGTAAAACTATGGCGGAAAATCTGGCTGAAGTACAGCCTTATCCTGCTGGTCAGGATATTATTCACGCCCTGGATAAACCCATTAAAAAAGACAGCCATCTGGTGATACATGTACGGCAACATAGCAACCACCGGCGCGGTGGCAAAAATTACCGGCAAAGAAGGTTTACGTTTTACCGGTAATGCGCGTGTTTTTGAATCAGAAGAAGACGCATTAACGGCAATACTGGATGATACGGTAGTCAAAGATGATGTTATCGTGATTCGTCACGAAGGTCCTGTAGGTGGTCCGGGTATGCGCGAAATGTTGAGTCCAACTGGCGCCATTATGGGTAAAGGTTTGGGTAAAGATGTCGCCCTGATTACTGACGGTCGCTTTTCAGGTGGTAGCCATGGTTTCGTGGTAGGGCACGTTACCCCGGAAGCTGCAGTGGGTGGTCCAATTGCCATTATCGAAGATGGTGATGGTATTACTATTGATGCGGAAAATCGAACGCTGAATTTGAATATCTCCCAGCAGGAAATTGATGCTCGACTCAGTAAATGGACAGCGCCCGCAGCAAAAGAAACACGCGGTACTCTGGCGAAATATGCCAGGCTGGTGTCTTCAGCATCAGAGGGTGCGGTAACAGATAAGTTTTAGAGCCTTGTCTGCTAACCATTAAGTCTAAATTATCGAGTTATACTCGAGCGTATAAAAACAATAATATTACAGAGTAAGTAACATGAAATATGATGTGATTGATGCAGCTATTTCTCCAAAAGGGCAGCTTGAAACACTTTCTCAATTTGAAGTTAAGCTGATATTGGATACCAGTGAAGGCGAGCCCGCGAAAATTTTTCGCAATTGTTCACTTGCCGTTCTAAATTGTGGTAGTGCTATTGATGATGGCAAGGAATTACTTGAACGTTACCATGATTTCGAGATAGAAGTGATACAGCGTCAGCGCGGTATTATATTGTCACTAAAAAACGCGCCGGCCATTGCTTTTGTTGATGGTAGTCTAATCACCGGCATTAATGAGCATCTTTTTGCTGTATTGCGTGATGTAATTTACGTGTATAGCAAAATATTGAATTCACCTCGATTTAACCTGCTCGAGTCCACTGATGTGACCAATGCCGTTTTTCATATTTTGCGTAATGCGCATATCATGATACCCAGGCTGAAACCGAACCTGGTGGTTTGCTGGGGTGGTCACTCTATTAGTCGTGAGGAATATGATTATACCAAGGAAGTGGGTTATGAAATGGGCTTACGTGATCTGGATATATGTACGGGCTGTGGTCCGGGTGCAATGAAAGGGCCAATGAAAGGTGCAACCATAGGGCATGCCAAGCAGCGCAGTGGCGTCGGCCGCTATATGGGGATTACCGAACCTGGGATTATTGCTGCAGAATCGCCCAATCCCATTGTTAATGATCTGGTTATTATGCCGGATATTGAAAAACGTCTGGAAGCATTTGTACGCACCGGCCATGGTGTTGTTGTTTTTCCTGGTGGCGCAGGAACAGCAGAAGAAATACTCTATTTACTGGGTATTTTATTACATCCTGATAATGCTGCGGTGCCATTCCCGCTAATTTTTACCGGCCCCAAATGTGCCGAAAATTATTTTAAACAGGTTAATCAGTTTATTCTGGATACGCTTGGTGTTGATGCACTGCAGCGTTATAAAATTATTATTGATGACCCGGCGAGTGTAGCAAGGGAAATGAAGGCAGGCGTGAAACAGGTACGTGAATTCAGAGAGCAGCATGATGATGCGTTTTATTTCAACTGGTCGTTGACCATAGACGCGCATTTTCAACAACCTTTTCATCCAACACATGAAAACATGCGTAAGCTGGAATTGCGCAAAGACCAGCCGGTACATTTGTTGGCTGCAAATCTGCGTCGCGCATTTTCCGGCGTGGTTGCCGGCAATGTAAAAGAAGAAGGTATTCGTTCGATTGAACAATATGGTCATTTTGAGTTAAACGGTGACAGGGAAATTATGGAACCGATGGATGCCTTGTTATCGGCTTTTGTTGAACAGCAGCGTATGAAGTTGCCGGGAACAGAGTATGTGCCGTGTTACAAGATTATTAAGTAAATAAGAGTTTTAAGTTGTATGTTTTAAGTTATAAGTAAAAGCTTACAACATAAAACTTATAACTTTAAACTATTTTTAATAACAGTAATGCGCTATCAACCGCCTGATTACATCAACCGCAGGATTTAACATTTTCATTTCTATATATTCATCCGGCTGATGCGCCTGCTTAATACTGCCGGGTCCCATGACTATAGTATCCAGCCCCATCGCGTTGTAATAAGGTGCTTCTGTAGCAAAAGCCACGGCCTGGGATTCGGTGCCGGTCATTTTTTCAGCGAGTTTTACCAGTTCGGAGTCCTTACTGGTTTGCATTGCATCAACCCCATCAAATAATGCCACGGTTTTAAAATGAATTCCGCTGTCGCGCAATACGTTGTTAAGACGTTGCTGCATCTCAGCGCGCAAATCAGTTACTTTCATTCCCGGTAAGGGGCGAATATCAATCTGTAATTCGCAGCTACCGCAGATGCGGTTGGGATTGTCACCACCATGAATGTGGCCAAAGTTCATTGTCGGCACGGGGACTTCAAACATCGGGTTATGGTATTTATGCTGTAATTCTTCACGCCATCTCAGTAATTCGCTTATAACTTTATGCATTGCTTCAAGTGCATTGTTACCTAATGCAGGGTTACTTGAGTGTCCGGCCTGTCCGCTGAGTTGAATGGCTTCCATCATCATGCCTTTGTGCATACGAACAGCTTGCATATTTGTGGGTTCGCCGATTACTGCATAACGGGCATTGTTGATACCGAGCTGTGATGCTTGTTTGGCAATCGCTTTTGCACCGGACATGCTGGTTTCTTCATCTGCTGTGGCAAGCACAATCAAAGGCTGTTTTATCTTATTTAAATCGATGGCTTTTAATGCTTCGAGAATGACGGCAAAAAACGATTTCATGTCACAGCTGCCTAGACCATAAAAACGATCATCTTTTTCGGTGAGCCCAAAAGGCTCAACCTGCCAGCGGTTTTCATCGAAAGGAACAGTATCGGTGTGACCGGCCAGTACCAGCCCGTTATTCCCTGACCCCAGCGTTGCGATCAGATTAGCTTTGTCTTTTTCGCTGTCGATAATCTGGATTTCACAGTGGAAGCCAAGGTTTTCAAACCAGTCGGCTAACTGGTTAATAACATGCAAATTACCCTGGTCGATATCTGCTGAAGTACAGCTAATCGAAGGTGTACTTAAAAGTCTGTTTATCAGTGACTTTATGTCAGGGGTTTTTGCTAGTTTATTTTTAGTCATATCAATACGTTAAAACTATTTTTAAAATATTGCAAAAATATGTTTCAGTTTTGTTACTAAGTTATTACAATGCGTCACAAATTAAGACATAAGTAAATTTTCCGAGCAATAGTGCCGGGGGAGAAAAGAAGATGGCCGTTGGTGGTTATATGGGTGGAATTTTTGGCAGTTCGCCAGTCAGTCCCCTGCAAAAGCATATGTCTAAAGTTTATGCCTGTGCTCTTCTTTCTATTTTGTTTTTCTTTACCTTAAAAGGTATTTTTAGTTAGCTTGTTAGTCTTTGTTGTCAGGTGTTTGTCTGTAGTAGACTAACGACTAATTAGTTCGCTCCGTGAAGGTGTTAATTCCCTGGTTACTCTCGTTAATACAATGCAGTATTATGTCTGCACGGCCTGTTTGAGACGAATGCACACGATTAATAACCACCGAAGAATGACTAAAGACATCAAAATTCCCACTGAACTCTTAAGCCATGTCCCACAACCTCTATATTCAGTTGTAGAAAACTTCTGGGATGACTGGTGTAAATCGTGTGAAGAAAAAGAGATTAATCCAAATCAGGGCCTGCCTTTATCATTGCTGGGTAAAACCTGGGTATGCAGTGATTTTGTGGCGAGAAACTGTATCCGTTATCCTGCTATCTTATATAAATTACACGCAGAAGGGTTTGAATCAGGTCGAACAATTGATGATTATAGAAAATTAGTCAATCACATTGTTGCTACTGCCAGTGACGAAAATGTACTGATGTCGACACTGCGTGTATTGCGTCAGCAGGAGATGGTGCGTATTGCCTGGCGTGATTTGAATGCATTAGCAGATATTAAAATCATTCTTCAAGAACTAACTGATTTTGCTGAAGCTGTGGTTTCAGTCATTTTGCAATATCTGGAGCAGCAACTGGCAGACATTTTTGGTATGCCGCTCGATGCGAATGGTGAGGAGCAGTCCCTGCTGGTTTTTGCCATGGGCAAAATGGGTGGTGGTGAGCTTAATTTTTCTTCAGATATTGACTTGATTTTCACCTTTGCCGAAGACGGGAAAACCCCCGGTCCGCGTCGCACATCCCATTATGAGTTTTACCTTGCTGTTATTCGAAAGCTGATTAAAGTGCTGGATGAAGTGACTGCAGAGGGTTTTGTTTATCGCGTCGATACGCGATTACGGCCTTTTGGTGAAAGCGGTCCAATGACGATGAGTTTTTCCGGCGTAGAACAATACTACCAGTTACAGGGGCGTGACTGGGAACGCTACGCCATGCTCAAGGCAAGATTAATTACTGGTCGTGATAACGATAAAAAATACCTGCAATCAATGTTAACGCCATTTGTATATCGGCGTTATCTTGATTTTAGTATGATTGAATCAATTCGCGAAATGAAAGCGATGATCAATGCGCAGATGAAACGTAAACGCATGACCAATAATATTAAGCTTGGCCCTGGCGGGATCCGCGAAATTGAATTTATTGGTCAAACGATGCAGTTGATTCGCGCTGGACGAGAGCCTGAGCTACGTGAACGTGGCATCATTAAAGTGCTGATGCTTTTGGCGGAAAAGAATTATCTGCAACAACTGGATGTAGTGCAACTGATTCAGGCATACTGGTTTTTGCGTAAACTGGAAAATAGGTTGCAGATGCAGCGTGATATGCAAACGCATACTTTGCCCGATGACGAACAGTCTCAACAGCGTTTATGTGTTGCTATGCAAATGCAAAGCTGGGATGAATTACTGGAGCAGCTGTCTTTTCATCAGGCAGCCGTAGATGACATTTTTCAAAATCTCATTACATCTGATAATGAAGAACAGGATGTTAGTGCATCGCCGTTTTTTTTGTTCTGGACACACCTGGATGCAAGTGATACCGAAATAGAAAGTGTCAGGCAGTATCTTGAGTCCTCTGGCTACAGCAGCGTCGATGAAATTATAGGTTTGCTGATCCAGTTACGTTCACGCTCTCAGGTAAAACATTTAACCGGTGATACCTCTCGTTTGCTGGCACAGTTAATGGAATCGTTGATTGAGAAAATTTCTGATTATCCAGATAAGGTAATATTGCTTGATCGAGTTTGCCGGATAATCAAAGCGCTGGCAGGACGCAAGGTTTATCTCAGCCTGCTCAGTGAGTACCCGGCCATACAGTTACAGATGCTGACTTTGTGTGCAGCCAGTGAATGGTTTACCGAACGCTTAACAAAATATCCAATTTTACTGGATAGTTTGTTGAGTACTGCAGAAGCATTTCGACGGCAATATGATGTTAAGCGATTGCTGGCATTGGAAATGGAGCGCATTGAAAGTGACAGGCCAAATGAAGTTGCTGACCTTGAGCAACAGATGGACAGGATGCGTCAATTTAAGCGGCAAATGGTATTTACTGTGGCTATGCTCGACGTTTTTTATGAAGAGCCGGTAGAAACCGTTTCTGATCGTTTAACCGAGTTGGCAGATGTGCTGTTAGAAAAAATACTCGGTTTTTCGTGGCAGGCAATGGTCGAAAAATATGGTGAACCAGGTTGTGTTGTTGATGGTGAAATTTTTCAGCCCACTATGTCGATTGTGGCTTACGGTAAACTGGGTGGCAATGAGCTAGGTTACGATTCTGATCTGGATATCATCTTTGTGCATAATAGCACTGGTGAAAAACAGTACACCACGGGTGAAAAATGTATTGATAACCAGAGTTTTTTTGCACGTGTCGCACAGCGAATTATTCATTTCCTGAATACCAGAACCTATTCCGGCATGTTGTATGAGGCCGATACCCGTTTGCGGCCAGACGGCCAGTCGGGTTTGATGGTCAGCAGTATTTCGGCGTTTGAGACATATCAGCAAAAAAAAGCCTGGACATGGGAGCATCAGGCGCTCATTCGCGCTAGATTTGTCACTGGAAGCGCACTGATAGAGCAGGAATTTGATAGAATTCGTAGTTCTGTGCTCAGGCAGAAGCGAGATGCGGATAAGTTGTTGCAGGAAGTCGTTGAAATGCGCGAAAAAATGCGTAAACATCTGGCTAATAAATCAGCCGATTTTGACATCAAGCAGGATGCAGGTGGCCTGGTTGATATAGAATTCATGACGCAGGCTGGTGTGCTTATCTATGCGCAACAGTGTGCTGACTGTATTAAGCATACCGCGACACTGGAGCTGATCAATGAACTGGCAGCCGTTGGCTGGTATAAGGCTGATGAGGCAGAAAATATCGGAAAAGCATATCGGTATTTTCGCAAGCTAAAAAACTGGCAGACTCTCCAATGTGAAGCAGATGTTAGTGAAGTATCGTTGCATCGTGATAATGTGGTGGCTGTTTGGGGTAGATTATTGCCGAAAGTTTCGCAAGAAGCTGAAAAGAATTAATTTACCGCCGAGACGCGGAGGCGACGAGATTTATTTGTTTGTTGTGCCTGCGGCGCAATAAACAAAATATTTTTCTCTGCGTCTTCGCGCCTCGGCGGTTAAAATGTTTTTGTTTTTATATAAAGAATATAGCAGGAGACATATATGCAAACCATGGCCGATAGAGATGGCGTAATCTGGTTTGACGGAAAAATGGTTGACTGGCGTGATGCCAAGATCCACGTTTTAACGCATACATTACATTATGGTATGGGCGTGTTTGAAGGTCTGCGCGCGTACAAGGCTGAACAGGGTACAGCAATATTTCGTTTGCAGGCACATACCGATCGCCTGTTTGAATCTGCTGATATCATGAATATGGATATACCGTTTGATAAAGAAACGCTTAACCAGGCACAAATTGCAGCGGTGAGTGATAATAACCTGGAATCGGCCTATATCCGTCCGATGTGTTTTTATGGTTCGGAAGGCATGGGCTTGCGTGCGGATAATTTGAAAGTACATGTAATGGTTGCTGCCTGGGAGTGGGGTGCCTACCTGGGGCAGGAAAGTCTGGATAATGGTATTCGTATCCGTAAATCTACTTTTATAAAAAATGATTCTCACCCAAGCATGTACCGGGCTAAAGCCAATGGCAATTACATTAATTCCATGCTGGCACTCGATGAAGCCATGAATAAAGGTTACGATGAAGCGTTGTTACTGGATAGTAAAGGCAATGTCGCTGAAGGTAGTGGTGAAAACATCTTTATGATTAAAGACGGTGTGTTATACACGCCGACGCTGGTTGCCTCATTAAACGGTATTACTCGTAACACCATTATGACACTGGCTAAAGAACAGGGTTACGATGTTATCGAGACAGTAATAAAGATTGAAGAGTTGTATGATGCAGATGAAGTGTTTTTTACCGGTTCTGCCGCTGAAGTCACACCGATCCGTGAAATTGATGACAATTCAATTGGTAACGGCTCTCGCGGGCCGATTACTGAAAAACTGCAAACTATGTATTTTGATTTGGTACATGGGCGATTAGATGTCCACAATGACTGGTTGACAGTGGTTAAATAGATAAAAATAATTTTTCCACAGATGAACGCAGATAAACACAGATATTCTTTTTCTCCTCTTTGTGAGGAACGTAGCAGTTTTTTAGGTTATTACGCCGCGTTAAAGCTTGCCATGCCATGGTTCGTAGTGGCGAAGGTGAAAGCTTATAACAAGAATTATTGTGTTTATCTGAGTTCATCTGTGGATAATAAAATAACAGGAGCTAATATGCCTAACCCAAAAACAGCAACACAAGAGGGACTGGATACACCAAATGACACTATGCTGTATGAAGTGACACGAGATGTCCTGCCCATTCATTGCCCTATGCCAGGAAGCAGTCTGTGGGATTCACATCCTCGGGTTTATATTCCGGTAGAGGAAACGGGTACTGCAAAATGTCCATATTGTGGTTGTGAATACCATCTTGTTGATTAAATTTAGTATCGAGTTTCTGATCTTATGACCATGCATATCCCCTCATTTGAAAATGCCAGAGTTCTGGTGGTTGGTGATTTAATGCTGGATCGTTACTGGCATGGCGGTACTTCAAGAATTTCACCGGAAGCACCGGTTCCCGTGGTGCATGTCAATCAAAATGAAGAGCGTGCGGGTGGTGCCTGTAATGTGGCATTAAATATCGCAACCCTTGGCGCGCAGTGCACGGTAATGGGTTTATGCGGTGATGATGAAGCAGCACGCACGCTTGAAAAAATATTAGCAAAGGTAGGCGTGACCTCGCGATTTGTTCGCATGCCTGAAAATTCCACGGTAACCAAATTGCGTGTTATGAGCCGTTCGCAGCAGTTAATGCGTCTGGATTTTGAAGATGGTTTTATCGGACAGGATTTATCAGGGCTTGAACAGGCCTTTGCAGCGCAATTACAGAATCATAATATTGTTGTGTTTTCTGATTATGGCAAAGGCAGTTTGCGCCAGGTAAAACGTTTGATTGAACTGTGTAATGAAAAAAATATTACGGTACTGGTCGATCCTAAAGGCAATGATTTTGAAAAATACTCAGGCGCCAGTTTAATTACTCCTAACCTTGCTGAATTTGAAGTTGTTGCAGGTTCATGTGAGACAGAAAACGACCTGGTTGTAAAAGCAAACGCACTTTCGGCGAAGTATAATATTGAAGCCTTTCTGATCACGCGCAGTGAACACGGTATGAGTTTGATGCAACAGGGTTATGATCCTGTGCATTTACCGACCCAGGCAAAAGAGGTGTTTGATGTTACCGGTGCCGGGGATACCGTGATTTCTACACTGGCGGCCTCTTTGGGTGCAGGCCTTTCACTTGAGCGCGCAATGGTGCTGTCAAATCTGGCTGCGGGCGTAGTGGTTGGTAAATCAGGTACCGCCAGTGTCAGTTTAAGTGAACTTGAAAATGCAATTGAACAAAATTCATCAAATACTGAACACGGTATTTTAGAAGAGGCCGAGCTTTATCCGCTACTGGACCGTTGTCGTTCGCGTGGTGAAACGATTGTAATGACTAACGGTTGTTTTGATATTTTACATGCAGGTCATGTGACTTACCTGGAGCAGGCCAGTGAACTGGGTGATCGTTTACTGGTGGCCGTTAACATCGATGAAACCGTACGCCGATTAAAAGGTGAAGACCGTCCGGTAAATAAAATAGAAAATCGTATGCGTATGCTGGCGGCACTACGCTGTGTCGACTGGGTGGTTCCCTTTAGCGAAGATGAGCCAACACGGTTGGTGTGTGCGGTATTGCCCGATATTTTAGTGAAAGGTGGTGACAATGAAGCCGATAAAATTCCCGGTGGAGACTGTGTTCGTGAATCAGGTGGTCAGGTAATGGTGTTAACCTATGTTGATGGTATTTCCACCACAAAGATAATTGAATCGATTAAAGAAAAATAAAAAGCGCAGTTGTAAGTTGTAAGTTATATGTTTTTTCGCTTGCAACTTATAACTAATAACTTATAACTTAAAATATTTATCAAATCGAAATGACTAATACAGAAAATAAAAACACCACTGAAGTTCCTGTTGACGTGTTAATTATTGGTGGTGGTATTGCCGGTTTATGGACGCTGGCGCGGTTACAGCAGGCTGGTTATAAAACCGTGTTATTAGAATCAGAAGCGTTAGGCGAAGGCCAAACGCGATTCGCGCAGGGTATTATTCACGGTGGAACTAAATACGCTTTAACCGGTAAGTTGACCGCCTCATCAGAGTCGTTAGCCGACATGCCAGCACGATGGCGCGCCTGTTATGAGGGTAATGGTGAGCTGGATTTAACACAGGCCGAGTTACTCTCCGATGCACATTATCTTTGGTCCACCACCAGTATGGCTTCCAGGATATCTGGTTTTTTTGCCAGCAAAGTCATGCGTTCTCGCTCTTCTGCCATGGATAGTGCGAAAGACAAAAGCTCTCTACCTTCAATTTTTCAGCATAAGGATTTTAAAGGCCAGTTTTATCGCCTGGATGAGCCTGTGTTTAATGTTTTAACAGTTATACGTGCATTGGCAGAACCAAGAAAACAATCTATCCTGATGATCGACCAGAATACGCTTAGACCTGAAGGTGAAGCCGTTACAGTACAATCAAAACAGGGTGAAAGTTATTTGTTTCATTACAAAAAAATAATTTTTATTGCCGGTGAGGGCAATGAAAATTTATTATCCTGTTTTGGCTACAATAAACCAGAGATGCAACTTAGACCATTGAAGATGGTGGTTATGCGTGGTGGCCCAAATTATGCTCTTAACGATATGGTTTACGCGCATTGTTTGGGCGCATCGGTTAACCCCAGAATAACCATTACTTCTCATCGCGATAAACAGGGAAATATTGTCTGGTATATGGGTGGGCAACTGGCTGAAGAAGGTGTCAATAAAAGCGATGCTGAATTAATCCAGGCGACAAAAAGTGAATTGAATGAGCTTATTCCATGGCTAGAGTTAAAAGGTGCAGAGTGGGGTGTGCTTGAAATTAACCGCGCAGAAATTAAAAAGCCAGGTACCACACGTCCGGATAATTTCTCCATAGAAAATCACAAAAACGTGATTACCGCATGGCCAACAAAAATGGCTCTGGCACCCGTTTTAGCTGACGCTGTGTACGAGATAGTCAGTAAAGAAAATATAAAGCCTGACCCCGATCTATCGTTACCCGATTGGCAGCCACCAATGTATGCAGAATATCCATGGGATGAAGACAGTTGCTGGAAGCCTGAATCTGAGACTGGCGGCTAGTGTTAAAACGTATCCTGGGATCCACGGGTATCGATGTCAGTGTTTTGGGGCTTGGCACGGTAAAAATCGGCCGTAACCAGCAGGTTAAATATCCAGATGGATTTGAATTACCCGATGATAAAGCAGTGCTCGGGCTATTTGAGCTGGCCCAATCACTGGGTATTAATCTTATCGATACCGCACCAGCCTATGGCAGCAGTGAGCAGCGTTTAGGTCAGTTACTTCCAGATCGTCATGACTGGGTGTTAGTGACCAAAGTGGGTGAGATATTCGACAATGCAGGGTCACGTTTTGACTATTCATTTGCACATACAGTTAACAGTGTTGAGCAAAGTTTAATAAAGTTAAAACGTGATGTGATTGATGTGGTACTGGTGCATTCTGATGGCAATGATATGGCTATCATTAATAATGAACCCGTGTTTGAAGCTTTAGCATCACTTAAGAACAAAGGTTTGATAAAAGCTTATGGTATGTCGAGCAAAACGGTGGCAGGCGGCCGCTGGGTAGTAGAAAACTGTGATGTGGTAATGGCAACTGCAAACCTGGACTATGATGATGAGCGCCCGGTACTGGAACTGGCTGAAAAATTGAATAAAGGGGTCATTATAAAAAAAGGCCTGCAGAGCGGTCATGCCGATAAAGCCTCCGGTGGCAGGGGTGTTGAAGCCTCATTCCAGCATATTCTGGCATTGCCGGGTGTAACCAGCATGATCGTCGGCACCATTAATAAACAACACCTGAAAGATAATGTTGCTATTGTAAACAAAGCCCTGTCATCCTGAACGATAGTGAAGGATCTTAAGCCACAGGTAAAGCAAAATTCAGTGCAACGTTGTTATCTAATAGTCGGACCGTCATGGATAGGTGACATGGTGATGGCTCAATCATTATTCATCACGCTGAAACAGCAATTTCCCGATTGTTTGATTGATGTGCTGGCACCGGAATGGTCGTTGCCAATATTAAAACGTATGCCTGAAATCAATGAAGGACTATCAGCAGATGTTGGGCATGGTGAGTTTTCTTTTTTTAAGCGCCGTAAACTTGGTTTGAGTCTGAGGTCAAAACAATATACCCATGCGATTATTCTTCCTCGATCATGGAAATCGGCATTAATCCCTTTTTTTGCAGCTATACCAGTAAGAACAGGTTACAGGGGTGAAATGCGTTATGGTTTGCTAAATGATATCAGGGCCTTAAATAAAGTAGTCCTGAAGCAAACTGTTCAGCGTTATGTGGCCCATGCATATCGCAATGACAAGATGACTCCGCCTGATACACCATACCCGGTGCTACGGGTAGACTATAAAAATCAGGCTCTATTATTAGATAAACTTGGCTTGAAATTGGATAACCCTGTGGTTTGCATGATGCCCGGTGCGGAATACGGACCCGCAAAACAGTGGCCAATTGAATATTATGCGAAGTTGGCTAAATTGCTAGTGGATGCAGGATGGCAGGTTTGGATAATCGGGTCTACTAAAGATGAAGCTTCAGGTAATAAAATTGTAGATGATAATCATGCTGAGGTTTATAACCTGTGCGGTAAAACGCAGTTAGTTGATACAGTTGATTTATTAGCGTGTGCAAAAACTGTGGTAACTAATGATTCTGGCTTAATGCATGTGGCAGCAGCCGTTGGAGTAGAGCTTAATGTAATTTATGGATCGTCTACACCGGATTACACGCCGCCATTGGCGCATAAAAATAAAAGAAATATATTCTATCTTGGCCTGGAATGTAGCCCGTGTTTTGAAAGAGAGTGTAGGTACGGGCACTATAATTGTTTAAAAAAAATTGATGTTGATCTGGTTTATTCTTTGATTAATGAATGAATAATAGAGCTTAATTTTTGGTAGTTAGTAGATAGGCTGTAATGTTTCTGTATGTGCTGTCTTGCGTTTTCTCCCATTTTTTCGCGTAATGGGGCATTATTTATCAGCGTAGTAAGTGCTGTTTCCCATGTATTATCCTTGATTAAAATTCCACTTTTATTGTCCAGGACAATATCGCTATTGACTCCAACATCTGAAGCTATAGACGCGATACCAATTGCCCCATATTGAATTAATTTGAATCCACATTTACCCTTGCTCCATGGCGAGTCTATAAGAGGCATTAAACCTATATCTATGTTTTGCAGGTCTTCAACCTCCGTTTTTTCATTCCAGTAAATAAAATTGTAAGGGAAGTTAAATCGTTGATCTGGTTTGTGGTCACAAATAAATAAAAAATTCACATGAGAGTATGTTTTTAGTATGGTATTAATCTCATCAATCATTTTATCTGTAAAAAATTGATAATTACCACTAGTACCGGTCCAGCCAATCGTGATCTAAAGCATTGTTACGATTTTCTTTAGGGATGAACTTTTTTGTATCTACTACAGTAGGTATGACATAAGTGTTCGGATTATACTTTTTTGAAAAGTCATAAAGATATTTGTTGCCGCAGACGCATATTTTGGCAATGGAAATCAAATTGGCAATTTTACTTTTATTTTGAATAAAAAGGGCGTCATCAAAATCAAATATAAGGTTTGGGTTGATTTTCACTATTAGATGTTCAAAAAAATTATTTTTTGAACTGTCGGTACTCATGGGTCTTTGCATGTAAATAACATCGTACTTATTTGCATCCCTGAGTAAGGATAAATAATGAATACGTTTGATAATTGATCTTAGTATTTTAGGTATACTATCATTATGATATTCTGCATAAAATATATCTATATCAAAATCATTTTTTAATTGATCAAGATAAGCGAGAACTCTAAATCGAGATGATGCCTCATTTTTATTTTTAATGATAAAAAGAACCTTGTTCATAAAATCAATGATTATGTGTTATTTTAGTGTGGATGAGGGTTTTTCTTGGTTTTGTTCAATATTTTTATATGTAATAAAAAGTGCAATTAGGATGGATAAAAAATTTGTTGTGCTTTTAAGCGATAAGTAATGCTCGCCTAACATTAAAAACAAAAAAACAATAATGGTTATGTTTTTAAAAATATAGATGCTTTTATCCTTGATTTTAAGTTTGAATAAGATGAGCAATGAATAAATTAAAAGCATGTATCCAACTATTCCTGAAGCAATAAGTATATTAATGTGCTCGTTGTGAAATCGCTTTAGATTCTCGCCTATAAAGTACTTTGGTTGTTCTTCTGCAAATCTCTGAATCTGGCTGGATATATCATTAATGCCACGGCCTATGACAGGATTATCTTTAAATATTTTTATTCCTATAATCGTGTAACCCAGTCTATGGCCCCACGACTGAGTATATATATCGGAAGATACTGCCTGGTTAAAGCTCTTAATTCCTCTTTGAAATGAATCACTAGTTGTTATTATTACTGTTGATGCTGTTAGTAGAATAAAAAGAAGTAAGAAATATTTTTTAGGTTTAAGGTAATAAAAAGGTACAGTTATAAGTATTAGAATTAAAGCAAGATCCATCAATCGTGAGTCGGTTCTTTCATCTATTACGAGTGAAAAGCATGCTATTAAAAGCATCGGCACATACGCTAACAGCTTATTGTAATTATTTTCTTCAATAGCTGTAAAAGTGTTTATGTATAGGTATAAAATTGAGAAGAGAATAAAAAAGTTCTGTATTAAATAGTGACGTAAGATTAGATCACTGCTTTGGTTTTGTGCGGCAAATATGCTGGTTATGTCAAAATAATTTGTGTAATAAAGCAGAATCGATAATGATGGGGCGAGCGCGATAATGGTGAAAAGATTGTTTATGTCTCTTTTTGTTAGATTAGAGAGATATATTGCAGGAATAATAAGAAAATAATATTTAAAACGTCCAATGTTTGTTTGTAAATCACCATTGAATAGAACGGGTGATTCTGACCATGAAACTGATATGTAAGTGAAGAGTATAAAAATAAAAAGTATCTGCAATGACCTTTCGTGAATAATTGTACGGACTGACTTTTCTCTTAATGGATTGACCAATGTTAGCAAAAAGAGAATAATTGAAAAAGTACCTACCCACCATGTGCTTATGTTGTAAGGCAATGTTAGAATGAAAACACCTAGTATGTAAAAAAATATAGAATCTACATTGATTTTTGAAATTATTGGCTTCATGTTTGATAATTGATTTTGGTATATTGTCAATGTCGCTATAGATGCATTTTGTCTTTCAATAGAGTGACTGTTGCACTTTTTGTACTGATATAAAACATTAATACAGATTAACATTTATGCCAAAGCATCTCTATTTTATGTGGTGATGGTGTCAATAGGTATAAGTATTTAGTCAAAATTTCAAATAAAAAAGATAGTATACTTTTTTTGCAGAAATCTATGTAGCCAGGGTTTTATATGGGTGAAATTAAATACAGGCGGATTAACGTAAAGCAACCATCAGGCTATCTTTATACTAGTGAAAACCTTGAACAATCATAAAAAAAACGTTGCTATTATGTGCTTCTCCAGTGGTTCTGGTGGTATGGAACTTGATGCAATTAAACTGGCGCGGTTGCTTGGCAAAGAGATGAAAGTTGTCCTGATTTGTAAAGAAGGTGAATTTATTCATCATTCACATCAGGGCGTAAATAGAGATTACAACCTCGAGCCGGTTGGTTTCTCAAGCCGGATATTTAGTTTGTCAATGCTGCTACGAGTCCGCTCACTAATTAAACAATATTCATTTGATAATGTCATATTTTTTGGTGCTTCTGAATTAAAGACATTATATTTTTCTTTTTTAGGGTTTAATATTAATTTGTTGATAAGACATGGAACAACTAAAAGTAAAGCCAAAACGGACTGGTTTCACAGGTTGATTTATTCGCGTGTAAATTATCATATCGCGCTGTCTAAACATTTATTGAATAATGTAAAATATATCGTACCGGTTACAGGCAATGCGTCGTATAAAATTATTTACCCTTCTTATGAAATAACGTCCGTAAAAGAGTCTTTAGCAGAGCCTGAAAGAAAAAATAAATTGTATATAACTCATGTTGGTCGCGTTGCTTCAGGTAAAGGCCAGGTTGATGCTGTGCGTGCCTGTAAGCAGTTGTATAATAAAGATATTAATTTTCAGTTTGATATACTGGGCGGATTGGAAGGTAAGGAATATGAGGAATTATTAAAAGCTGAGATAGGTACTGATGATTTTTCTAGCCGGATACATTTAAGAGGTCATGTAACTAATGTGACTGAATACTTACAGGCAACAGACATTTTTCTTTTTCCAAGTTCAGGTGAAGGTATGGCAAATGCATTCATTGAGGCTATGCATTACGCAGCTGTATGTATTGTTTATGATAATACGGTATTTCCAGAGTTTATTGATATGGGGTTTTATTTGCACCTGGTTGAAGGATGGGGATGTGGATGCATTGTCTCAGACATTGCTCGATGTGGCCTTAGATATTGATAATGAAAAACAGCACTCAAAGAATAACATTGAACTTGCTAAAGATTATTTTCAGGTCGAAAGAG
>CAWDMF010000002.1:0-12622 GCA_963803185.1 uncultured Gammaproteobacteria bacterium
ACAAAGGGATGCTTTTTTATAATTAGCCCTTGTTGAATAATACCTTGTATTATACAGGTTTGATTGACAATGGCGTTAGACTTTGTATAATACCTGTAGCTTGAAAGTACTACTTATATTTATGCAACACCGTTTCGATGTCACTTCTTTAGTCTCTCGTCCTGTTCTTCATATTTAATAACAACATTTTTCAGCCAAATGGTCTTATGGATTTATTCATCAGGCCAAATTACATTTAAATTTAATTAATAGGAAATAACTATGTCTACTACAACCGGCACCGTAAAATGGTTCAACGAATCTAAAGGTTTTGGCTTTATCGAGCAAGAATCTGGTCCAGATGTTTTTGCTCATTTCAGCGCTATCTCCAGTTCAGGGTTCAAAACTCTGGCTGAAGGTCAAAAAGTTGAATTCACTGTTGCGCAAGGCCCTAAAGGTCCTCAAGCAGAAAACATCGTAGCGCTTTAATTTGTAAATCGCTATATAAGCTGTATGGTAAATAATGCAGCTTATGCTCACATCCTTTAACGGGTGAGGGTTAAAAAAGGCAAGACCTTCAGGTCTTGCCTTTTTTTATGGTTGATGAATTGGACTAGAGTAATTTATAGTATTTTTTTAGTGGGTGAAAAATGGAATACGAGCAACTCTTATATGCCACTGAATCTGCTCTTTATCATTAAGACTTGAAGCGAAACCTTGGCAGGCTGATATTAAATTTAAGCGCGAGCAGGCGGGCAATAAAAATAGCTGCTCCGGCAATAGTGGCTGCAAATGTCGCGTCCAGATCCAGGTATAGCAAAGCGATAAACAGTAATGAGCCTGCCCATGATACCGTAGCATAGAGCGGGCTCTGGAACACGACCGGTGGCTCATTGCTTAATATGTCCCGAAAGATACCGCCCATGGTGCCGGTCATTACACCCATAAAACTGGCAACCAGCCAGGGTGCACCCACCATCAGCGATACCAGTGTTCCGGCAATACCGAAAGTCGCCAGGCCCGCAGCATCAGCCACCAGGAAAAAACGCGGTGAAATGGCAGTCAGGCGTGCAGAGATAAAGATGAAAATGGCACTGCCAAGTGAGGCGATGAAAAACACCTGGTCGCGTATCCAGAACACCTCGCGATCCAGTAGCATATCTCGTAACGAGCCACCGCCCAGCCCGGTCGCGATTGCAATAATTATCACACCGAACAGGTCAAACTGTTTGAAGCCGGCCTTTAGTACCCCGGAGGCAGATGAGACGATAACCGCTATCAGGGTAATCCAGTATAAGCTGTCTAACAGAGCAGGTGTTGGGTTTGCAATCATGATTGGTGCTATGTTTGTAGTGAGAATGTAATATACCAAATAAATAGAAAGAGCAGCACGATGGCTGCTCTTTTTTAATGTTTAATGCTCATGATTGAGGCGTTGGACCTCACGGTAAATGAGTCACCATCATGATCAAGGGACTGGCTATTTCCAGTGGCCCTTGCCTTTACGCGTGATCGCCCAGGTAGCGTCGCCATCATCTGCTGCGGAATGTTGAACATTCACATACAGTGTTTTGTCGTCTAATGGGCTAAAGTAGATGCCAGTGCCTTCAGCGCCCGGATCGGTCAGCGAAGCGAACAGGCGGACCTTTTTAGACGCACCGAAGTCATTGATTTTGCGAGAAGCAAACCAGATATCAGAAGGTTTGTTATCTTCGATCATGATCAGGTCACCGTTAGGCGCTTCAGCCAGATTGTCGACACTGTCGAAACCGGTTTGAAAACCGTCATCACCCGGCTTGCCAATTTCAACGGCGACGTTTACGTCAGCTTTAACGAAGTTACGTACTGACATGCTGTCCAGGTCTACAGAAATAACTCTTCCTTCATAGAGCTCCTTACCGGTTTCATCACGTGGACCTTCAGTGACTGCAACGTATAAAACACCATCGATGATTTCCAGGTCTTCAGGACGCTGATAGCTTTGGCCACCGGCTTCTGTGCCAGAGATGCGTGCATTGGCTGCATCGATAGGGCCAGCCCACTCACCCTGACCGGTACCGTCCGGGCCAGTGACTTTCAGTACGTATAAAGACCCGCTAGACAGGTCGCCGTATGTCTCAGGAACAAATTTGTAAACACCGCCGCCACAAGGTACTACACCGTCACAACCGACAGAACGGCCACGATGCTCGTCTACTACGTAAACATTCCCTTCACTGTCGAAATCAATGCCTTCATGTGCCAGGCGACCAACAGCAGGGCGATCATAAATAGCGTTGGCTGTGGTCATGTTGTTGTTTAATTCGATTTCAAAAAAACGGCCACCTTCATTTTCTTCGGCAAAAACCACAGTGCCCCATGGTGACCAGCGAACGCCATCTAAAGCGTTGTAGCCTGGATCCTGAGCAAGAATGGTTGTTTCACCTGTTTTTAGGTCAACCACAGACACGGTGCCGCCTTCAGGCTGATTATCCGGGAAGCGCAGTTCATGTGTACGGTACAGGAAACGACCGGCCATCGGACCTGTTTCGTTTACCGTGTTCATATCAGGCCAGTCATCACGCCCGCCGTCATAAATGTTCAGATCGGTTTCATCAGAAACAACAGTCTGTGTGTAACCCTTTGGCAGCTTCCATGGCGCCGTTGCGTCCCAGTCAGCTGCATTCGCGGATGCATCGATCGGTTTAAAGTTGAAGCTGTTATTTCTGTCATCAGCCAGTGCAACGCTGGAAATGCTGAGAGCGGCTGCAATAGCAGAAGCCACAATAGTAGAATCCAATAAGTATTTTATGTTCATTCAATTTTCCTAAACAAGGTTCAAAAATATTTATAACCAGAAATACGTTTATTTAAGGTTATGCAAAGCTCAGTTGTTTGCTGAGAGTGCTTATCTTTGTTGAGTTGTATGAACAAATTGTTAACTAAAGATGACAGTTCTGTGAATTTAGTAGACGGGGTTTTTACAGGGCTACACTTACCGCCAGGCATTGAAGTAATGCCTGGCAAGCTAGGTCTTAAAGCTGTGGCTGCTGCTAATTACTTGATTTGTTGTTGGGCCTCGTGATCAAAGATATGAAGCTGGTGTAAAAAGCCGTGTACGCTGAATGGCTGATGGGCTTCGCTTTTATGTGGCGGAAACACGATGGCAATTGCAGCTGCACCAAGCAGGCAGGCAAAACCACACAGTGAAAAGGCCAGCGGGAAGTTGCCCATATCACCGAGCATGCCACCTATTACCGGGAATACAACCCCGCCTACACCGTAAGATAAAAACACATAAGGATAATTTTGACCGACAGTGTGGTTACCAAACTCATCAGCGGTTAGCGCAGGAAACAGCGCAAAGTTACCACCAAAGTTGAAACCGATCAGCGTTGCCCCCAGATACAACAGGTACTCGTTGCCAGCCATGGTAGTGAATGCCAGTAAAATCAGCCCCTGGCTGGCAGCCATCATCATCACCGAGTATTTACGACCAAGTTTGTCGCTCAGGGTGCCCCAGACAATTCTGCCGATGCCGTTTGCCAGGCTGAAGAATACCGCCATCGCTGTACCAGCAATAGCACTGGCCTCCAGTTCACTATAACCGGAAGCCTGCAGAGCCTCCATGGGATAAATCTTCATCAGGCCGATAGACATTAAGCCCGCACCCGCGCTCACTGCAAAAGTGAAAAAGATCAAATAAAACTGAGGGGTATACAACATCTCGACAACGCTGAAATCCTCGCCTCCCGACCCCGAGTTTTGTTCAGGTGCCTGATATCCGGCAGGACGCCAGCCATTAGGTGGCATTTTCATCCACAGGCTACCAATGAGGACCAAAGCAGCAAAAGCAATTCCGTAAACAATAAAGGTTTGCGCCAGACCAATGCTGGAAATCAGGTTGCCCCATGCGCCAGCCAGTTTAACCCAGGCCATGGCACCAAAACCAAAACCTGCCACAGCCAGCCCGGTAATCATGCCTTTATGGTCAGGAAACCAGTTCATGCCAACCGCGATAGGAACCACATAACCCAGACCGATACCGATGCCACCAATCACACCAACACCCAAAAATACCGGCCAAAATTCAGTGCCACCGGTCAAACCGGCCAGCACATAACCGGCACACAAGGTCAGTCCACCCGCTATTGCCAGCCTGCGTGGCCCCCAGGACTTTAGCTTGCGGCCAGCAAAAACCATCGTTAATGCAAAAGAAGTCAGACCCGCCGCGAATACAAACTGAGTATCCAGTTTGCTCCAGCCTGCAGCTATCAAGGCTGGTGTATAAACAGACCAGGCATAGATGGAGCCAAGGCAGAGTTGTATAGTAATTGCGCCAAAAACAACGAGCCAGCGATTCATCGGTTTATTCTGTGTCATGGTTAATATGCTCTGGTAACAAAAGACGGGGTAATATACATTATTCAGATTATTGTTAGTTGATAAAAATCAAAAAGCTTATGCGCTTGCGCCAATAAATCGTTCGTTTTATTGGCGCAAGCTCTTCTCTTTGAAAGACTATAGTCTGTGTTTAATTAAATGTGTCCATAAAACGGGGCAGGTTAAAAATTTTTTTATCAGATTGAATTGATCCGGGCTTTTTTAATTTTAGCTAAATTCTTTTTTAATAATCACATAAGAATGGATTCGAAATCAAGATCTGAAACACCAGGATAATTATCGTGTCTTTCAATGTATTCAGACTCTACCATGCAGTCATAGAAACATGCGTCTATGGCATCAGCTAAGTTTTCGAATGTATTAAGTGAATAACCATCTTCAGCAATGAGTGAAGCAGTTTGCTCAGACCATTCGTTTATATAATATTGCATAAAAAACTCTTATCCACAATTTTCAATAAAGGATACCTGCTACAGGTCTGCAAACAGTAATTATTCAAAATGAAGGATTTGTTACGGTTTGTCTACATTATTGTTACCAGTAGGTTTTCATACTGTAGATCACTACGATAAATTGTAATAGAAAGCTGACCGGTAAATATTCCGTACCTAGCTGGGAAAATTTTTCTGTTTTTTTTTTGATCTCTGGCAAAGTTTAATAATGCGATAGTGTTATGCTATTATATTACTCGTTGTTTCAAACTATATTTCTAAAGACTGTTTTTTCTGGACATGAATACATAACCAGCAACGCTTGCAGAGAGAATTAATCAAATGAAAAAAAATCCTGTTACCTTGAGCTGGCTGCTGTGGCCAGCAGTTATTTTAATTTTGATGTCTAAAGGTGCTTTTGCTGCTGACTGCCCCTCTGATATCAAGGCTGTCACAAATACAGACGTAAAGGTACCTGTTGCAGTATTGTCTCATCGCGTCAAACCATTGACAAAATGCGAGCTCGAAGCTGAAGCGCAGGCATGGCTATTGTTATTACAGGAAAAGGTCTCTGAAATCAGCGATGCTGAAATAGCGGCGATCTACAAGAAGGAGGAGATAAAAACGGCCAAGAAGGTTGAGAAGGCACTGGAAGATGTAAAGGAGGCAAAAGATGAAGCCGACCGTGAAGAGGCAACAGAAGCCACCAAGGATGCAAAAGAAGCTTTGCAGGAAGCAAAGGAGGTTGAAAAAAAATCTACTCAGGATGCATCGGTACAGAAGGCTATCAAGGCTGCTGAAACCAAGGCAAAGGAAGAAGGTGAAGCTGTCACTGCAGCAGATAAGACAACAGAAGCTAAGGCAGATCTCAAAACTGCATTACTCAAGCATGTTACCGGTTTAATGGCAGAAAGAACGGCGCTGATCGATCGCTTTAATGTTGTGTTGGCAGAACTGGATGCCAAAGGTGGCGACAGCAAGGAATACGATACTTATATTAAGGCCATATCCGGTATCAAGGTTGACGTGACGGACGCGAGTGCGACCTGGACAACGATTACCGGCTGGTTGATGTCGGCAGAGGGTGGTTTTCGCTGGGCCCTCAACATAATCCAGTTTGTGGTTATCATCGTGGTATTTTATCTGCTCTCAATCGTGGCTGGAAAAACCGCTAAAAAGGCGTTTTCGAAGTCAAAGCATTTCTCAACATTATTACGTAAGTTTCTGGTGATGACAGCGCGTCGACTTGTTTTTTTAATTGGCCTCTTTGTCGGCCTCTCTGCGCTGGAAATTAATATTGGACCGGTGCTCGCTATTATTGGTGCTGCCGGTTTTGTCATTGCTTTTGCACTGCAGAACTCACTCAGTAACTTTGCCAGTGGTATTCTTATGTTGATTTATCGACCATTTGATATTGGCGATGTGATTAATGTGGCAGGTTCGCTTGGCAAGGTGGAGTCTATGAACTTGTTATCAACGCAGTTAAGAACGCCGGATAACCAGCTTGTTATCGTGCCTAATAATTCGGTTTGGGGTGATGTTATTGTAAATGTTACCGGCATCACGGAGCGTCGAGTAGACCTGGTTTTTGGTATCGGTTATAACGATGATATTGATAAGGCGCAGAAAATTCTGGAAGATATTGTGAGCGGGCATGAGCTTGTTTTGAAAGAACCTGAATATAAAGTGAAGCTGCATGAGCTTGCAGACTCATCGGTTAACTTTATTTGTCGCCCGTGGGTTAGACCTGATGACTACTGGGATGTTTACTGGGATATTACACGAGAAGTTAAGCGCCGCTTTGATGCTGAAGGTATTTCTATACCATTCCCACAACGTGATGTTCATCTTTATCAGGATGCAATTGAAGGTGGTGGTGATAAATTGAAATAAAGGTGCAAAATGTATTTAAGGGACTCTGATAAATAATAGTTATTTCCTGTTACCTGTTTGTAGCTTGCGTTGCCGGCCCCTTCTTATTAGAGAATCTGACATAGCTCAAAAAAGTAATAAATAACTGCAGGCAGGTCGGCGTAAAAGAGTAGAGTTATAGTTAACTGAACTGAGGATGTTATAACCATGAAACCAGTAATAAGCGTTGAGTTTTCGGCTAAAGCCGGAGACCAGGAATTTAAAGAAGAAAGCGTGTCCTTCCACAATCCAGAGGAGCTGTTTTCATTTGTTGCTCCAGATGGCGGTTGCGATAGTATTCCCGATGAAGTTGATGAAATCCAGATGGTATTTCTTCAACCTGCCAATCCAAACAGGCAGAATCCGATTGCGGACAAAAGGGTGACACTTGAGCTTGGCATGGTATTTTTAACCGGACCCTTATCAGAGATTGTGCAGACAGCGGAACAGCTTATTGATAAAGCCGGGCGTGGAGAACTCTCTGATTCTTTTCTCCGGGTAATTAATGTAAAGCTGTAATGTTAAAATAAACGGCCAGTCATTGAGCCCTTTTAATTAATTATGGTTACCTGTTGAGGATTTGCTTGTTATATTAATACATGAGGCCTGAGTATACAGCTGGCAGACGATACATCGTGTGGCATGGTTGATATTCGGTGGCCATAGATTACATCGGCTTAGTTGATGTTATAAAGTATTTTTTCCTTTTTATCATCAGGCTTCTCAACTATCGCGTAAGCCTTACAGTACGCCACTTTGTAATTCATTTAAATAAATAAAATCTGGTGTTTTAACCCCTGCCTGTTTTCTGATTTTAATTATTTCAGGAGACTCAAAGAATAATTTTGCATTGGAGAGGGATGACCACTTCGAAAAGTGAACAATTTTATTTGGCTCCTGCTCGTATCTTAATACTTGATAACTTATTTCGCCTGCTTCCTTTCTGATGGGTGCGGCTATATCAAATATCACTTTCCATGCATCGTAATCTTCTACGTCATGAGTAATTAATACATATGCCATATACTTATCACTTTAGTGTTACAAAGATAATTAATAATTCGATTCCGCATTTGAGGTATAAAAACTAACACTAGCTTAATTGAATATATTTTAAAACACTCAAATGAAGAATTAACCATGCTTCATGGTATAAGCAGTATATTTATCCTTGTTATTGTGTACCAAAAATTTATTTTCCAGTTAGAAAGTTTAAATGGATAAGCAAAGAAATTAGTGTAGTAGGTCAATTCATTAGTAACAGACAAATTTGTTTTTTTACCCTTCTCTTAGCCCAATTGCAAGCCCGTGCACCAATATTGCGCATTGCTTCTATGCTGTGCTTTTATTTAGCGCGTTCTGATTTCGATGAAATGTTTTGATTTGCTGTTATAGCTATCAATACAGCCACTTATACGAGTTGGCACAGAACCTGCTTTGTACCAGGTATGTGTGCCGGCCAATGGCGGTCGGTTTGATCATAGCAATCTAAAACACTGAGTAATGGCGCTTATCCCGCAGGCAGAGCTCCGCCTGTTGGGATGAGCGCTTTTTTTTGTTTTTTGCCAATAATGTTGAAACCATTTGGAGAAACTAATGCAACTTTTTAAGACGTCTGAACATACTACTGATTCAGTACGCCCTCTAGATAAACACTCACTTTTTAGAAGTCTGGTTGCAGGCATTGCAGCCTCAGCAATTTTGCTAAGCGGAAGTTTATCCGTTTATGCAGAAACCGAAGGACTGGAAAAAGAAGAACTTAAATTCGGCTTTATTAAATTGACCGATATGGCGCCACTGGCGATAGCATACGAAAAAGGCTACTTCGAAGATGAAGGTCTGTACGTGACTATTGAAGCGCAGGCAAACTGGAAAGTATTACTTGATGGAGTTATTGACGGCAAACTTGACGGCGCGCATATGCTGGCTGGTCAGCCATTAGGTGCAACCATTGGTTTTGGTACCAGGGCAGACATCATTACTGCATTTTCCATGGATCTAAATGGTAACGCAATTACCGTTTCCAACAAGATATGGGAGCAGATGAAACAGCATGTGCCACATAAAGATGGCAAGCCAGTTCACCCTATTAAAGCGGACTATCTGAAACCGGTTGTTGAAAAGTACAAAGATGAGGGTAAGCCTTTCAAGATGGGCATGGTGTTCCCGGTATCGACTCATAACTATGAATTGCGCTACTGGTTAGCTGCCGGTGGTATTCACCCGGGATATTACGCACCACTTACCGGAGATACTTCAGGCACTATCGATGCCGATGCATTGTTGTCAGTAACGCCGCCTCCGCAGATGCCGTCTACCATGGAAGCAGGAACTATCTATGGCTATTGCGTAGGTGAGCCATGGAACCAGCAGGCAGTATTTAAAGGTATCGGTGTGCCGGTAATTACAGACTACGAGATCTGGAAAGACAACCCTGAAAAAGTCTTTGGTGTGTCTAAAGAATGGGCTGATAAACACCCGAACACACATAAGGCCGTTGTTAAAGCATTAATCAGGGCCGCTATGTGGCTGGACGAAGACGGCCTGAAAAATCGTAAAGAAGCGTCAAAAATCCTGTCACGTTCTGAATACGTTGGTGCCGATTATGACGTGATAGCAAATTCTATGACAGGTACCTTTGAGTATGAAAAAGGTGACAAGCGTTCACTGCCTGACTTCAATGTGTTCTTCCGCAATAAAGCAACTTACCCGTACTACTCAGATGCTGTCTGGTATTTATCACAGATGCGTCGCTGGGGTCAGATCGCCGAATATAAATCAGATGACTGGTATACAGGCATGGCGAAAAAAGTTTATCGCCCTGACATCTATGCCGCTGCTGCAAAAGAGCTGATTGCAGAAGGCAAGGCGGATGCAAAAGACTTTCCTGACTTTGACAAAGAAACGGGCTTCCGTGCAGCGCAAACTGAGTTCATCGACAAGATTACTTTTGATGGCACTAAACCGAATGCTTATCTTGAGTCACTCAAGATTGGGCTTAAAGGCAAAGACGTAGTGAAATAATTTTGTATTAAAAAATTCCGGGCAACGAATGGTAAGCAGCAGGTAAGGATTACCTGTTGTTTACCTTCAGGGGGTTGCCCACAAGTTAATACCGGAGTAAACAATGAAATTATCGAGAACTAAAACATTTACAGATGAACAGTACTCTATATTTATTCGAACATATATTTTCCCGCTTTTCGCGGTTTCGCTATTTTTAGGTATATGGGGCATATCTGCATCACAGGTGCAGACGTCACTGGGGCAGTTGCCCGGACCGACCGCTGTTTTTGAACAGGCCAGTAACCTGGTCGATGAGCATGTTGCAGCACGTGAAAAAGAAGCCAGCTTCTATCAGCGTCAGGAAAAACGTAATGCGAAAAAGCTGGCAAAGAATCCTGATGCTGAAATTAAGATCCGGCCGTATACAGGTAAAGCAACATTCTTTGATCAGATTGTTACCAGCCTGGTAACCGTATTTACCGGTTTTATTATGGCGTCACTTATCGCCATACCTGTCGGCATTATTACTGGTTTGAGTAATGATCTGTATCGCTCAATCAACCCGATCGTGCAGCTGTTAAAGCCGGTATCGCCATTGGCCTGGCTGCCAATTGTTACCATGGTGGTCAGTGCGGTTTATGTCAGTGATGACCCGATGTTCGACAAGTCTTACCTGACTTCTGCGTTTACCGTGATGCTTTGCTGTATGTGGCCGACGCTGATCAATACGGCGGTAGGCGTTTCAACCGTGGATAAAGACCTTATCAATGTCAGCAAGGTATTGAGGCTGGGCTGGTTTACCAAGGTTTATAAAATTATTTTGCCATCAGCAGTACCGATGATCTTCACCGGTCTTCGTCTTAGCCTGAGTATCGGCTGGATGGTATTGATTGCGGCTGAGATGCTGGCGCAAAACCCGGGTCTGGGCAAATTTGTCTGGGACGAATTTCAAAATGGCAGTTCCAATTCACTTGGCCGCATCATGGTCGCGGTAATCGCAATTGGTATCGTCGGTTACATGCTTGATCGCGGCATGCTGATGCTGCAGAAAAAAGTGTCCTGGGATAAATCGGTTGTATTGCGATAAGCAATGGCAGGCATACAGAATGACTCGGAGTAAAAGATAATGAAAAACACACATTTAAATATAGATCACATTTCTATGGAGTTTCCTACACCCGATGGTCCTTATGTGGCATTGCAGGAAGTGAACCTGGAAATAGAAAAAGGTGAATTTGTCTCCATAATTGGGCATTCGGGTTGCGGTAAATCAACAGTGCTTAATGTTGTCGCCGGGCTGTATAAAGCAACTAAAGGCGGTGTTGTGCTGGATGGAAAAGAAGTTGATGAGCCGGGCCCGGAACGTGCAGTGGTGTTCCAGAACCATTCGTTATTGCCATGGCTGACGGCCTACGAAAATGTCGAACTTGCAGTGAAGCAGGTTTTTCGCCGTTCCAATTCGAAACAGGCAAAAAGCAAGGCTGAAATGAAACAATGGATTGAGCATAACCTGCACCTGGTACATATGGACCACGCCATGCATAAACGCCCCGATGAGATATCCGGCGGTATGAAGCAGCGTGTTGGTATTGCCCGTGCGCTGGCGATGGAGCCCAAGGTTTTATTGATGGATGAGCCGTTTGGCGCACTCGATGCATTAACCCGCGCCCATATGCAGGAGTCTTTAATGGAAATTCATGCTGAGCTGGGCAATACCGTCATCATGATTACCCATGATGTCGATGAAGCAGTATTGCTGTCTGACCGTATTGTGATGATGAGCAATGGACCGGCTGCAAGTATTGGCGAAATCCTTGAGATTGATCTGCCGCGTCCGCGAGACCGGGTCGAATTATCAGGTAATGAAAAATATAACCATTATCGCCATGAAGTGCTGCAGTTCCTCTACCAGCGCCAGCGCCATCCAGGAGAAGTGGCTGCTGAAGCTGCCACAGGCGCAGTCACTGAACAGGATGATGAGTCATCATCTGCATTCAGTGTCGTTAAATCGGAGGCGGCATGACATAAGTAACCATTTTCCACGCAAAAAATAGAACCCGGATTCCTCGGTAGCTGTATTGTCAGGGATGGCTTTTATCGGCCGGCAGCATCCGTTGCCGGCCATATTGGGATCATTGCACATAGCCGGTACAGTGGCGCTATTGTCCGCACTTTATTGGTGCGAATCTCACTTAATCAGATTACAGATACCTTGATACAGGGTTTTTTAAAACAGGGCATGAATTTTATTAGTGTATTACCAAATATTAATTTTTATCTGTGCGCAACGAGGCGATAATGAAAGAAAAACTGGTTTTAATCGGCAATGGTATGGCAGGTGTTCGTGCCCTTGAAGAGCTGTTTAAGCACAACACTACAGAAGAGCACGGCAGCGATCAGTATGATATTACGGTCATCGGCGCTGAGCCGCATCCTAATTACAATCGTATTATGCTGTCGCCTGTACTGGCCGGCGAGCAGACCATCAATGATATCATTCTCAACAGTGTGCAATGGTATGAAGAAAACGGTATTGAGCTGATTACCGGTGATGCGGCGGCAGTAATCTCCCGTGTTAAAAAAACGGTAATAACCGAAAGTGGTAAAGAATTTCCCTATGACCGTCTGCTGATCGCAACCGGTTCAAATCCATTTATTATTCCTGTTCCCGGCGCAGATAAAGAAGGTGTTTTAGGTTTCCGTGATATCCACGATGTTGACACCATGCTACAGGCAGCTAAAGGTTATAAAAAAGCCGTGGTTATCGGCGGTGGTCTGTTGGGGCTTGAAGCAGCCAACGGTCTGATGAAGCAGGGCATGGATGTCACCGTTGTGCATCTGCTTGATTCATTAATGGAGCGTCAATTAGACAAACCCGCATCTGCCCTATTAAAAACGTCGCTGGAATCACG
>CAWDMF010000003.1:0-57437 GCA_963803185.1 uncultured Gammaproteobacteria bacterium
CCTGATCTTTCTGAATTTTTCCAGTACCGAAATATTTAGCATCCGGATGTGAAAAATAGAATCCAGAAACCGCCGCTGTTGGCAACATGGCAAAACTTTCTGTAATGCTTATTCCTGCATTTTTATCCGGCTCAAGCAATGACCAGAGTGTCGCTTTTTCAGTGTGGTCAGGACAGGCGGGATAACCCGGCGCCGGTCGGATGCCTCGATAGGCTTCTTTGATCAACTCATCACTTGTAAAACTCTCTTCACTTGCATAAGCCCAGAACTCTTTCCGCACCCGCTCATGCATACGCTCGGCAAAGGCTTCAGCCAGTCTGTCTGCCAGTGCTTTTAACAAAATGCTGTTGTAGTCATCATGATCCGCTTCAAAGCGCTGCACATGTTCATCAATACCGATACCCGTTGTTACCGCAAATGCACCGATGTAGTCTTTTATACCTGAAGCCTTATTGTCGATATCACGGGGTGCAACAAAATCTGAAAGACAGCTATTAGGCCTGTCAGATGGTTTAGCCAATTGCTGGCGCAGATGATGCAATACCGTTTTAACTTCTTCGCGGCTGTCATCAGTATAAAGCTCGATATCATCGCCCACACTATTCGCCGGGAAAAAGCCAATCACTGCTCGCGCCTGCAACCATTTTTCATCGACAATCTGTTTCAACAAAGTCTGCGCATCTTCAAACAAACGTGTCGCTTCTTCACCGATAATCTTATCATCTAAAATTTTTGGATACTTGCCCGCCAGTTCCCAGGCATGGAAAAATGGCGTCCAGTCTATATAACGGGTCAACTCTTCCAGTGAATAATCTTCAAATACCTTAATCCCTAAAAACGTTGGTTTTGGTGGCGTGTAATTTTCCCAATCACCTTTATATGCATTGTCACGTGCCTGTTGCAGGTTAAACGTTTTTCTATTTGCGGTACGTTTACTGCGATCTTCACGCATTGTTTGATATTCATCTTTTAAATTTTGCACATAAACTTTTTTACGCTCGTTGCTCAATAAATCACCCGCAACACCTACCGCACGCGATGCATCGGGTACATAAACGACAGCATCGTCGTATTTTGGATCAATTTTTACCGCAGTATGAATTCGTGAGGTCGTGGCACCGCCAATAAGCAGTGGAATATTCATTTCCAGACGCTGCATTTCAGATGCCAGGTGCACCATCTCATCGAGCGACGGTGTTATTAAACCTGACAGGCCAATTATATCAACGTGGTGTTTTTTCGCCTCACTCAAAATGGTTTCCGCCGGCACCATGACACCCAGATCAATTATTTCGTAGTTATTACACTGCAATACCACACCGACGATGTTTTTGCCGATATCATGCACATCGCCTTTTACTGTTGCCATCAGGATTTTGCCGTTAGTCTGGATTTCACCTTCTTTCTCAGCTTCCAGAAACGGCATCAAAAAAGCGACCGCTTTTTTCATCACACGGGCTGATTTAACCACCTGCGGTAAAAACATTTTTCCTTCACCGAACAAATCACCGACAATATTCATGCCGTCCATTAACGGGCCTTCAATGACATGCAGCGGTCGTTCCGCCTGCTGCCGAGCTTCTTCGGTATCTTCCTCAATAAAATCAGTCAAGCCTTTTACCAGTGCATGCGCCAGGCGTTCATTGACCGGTAATTCACGCCAGGCCAGGTCCGTCTTGCTTTCTTTTACACTGCCATCGCCCATATATTGCGGGGCGATTTCAAGCAGACGATCGGTACCTTCGGCATTTTTATTTTGAATAACATCTTCAACCACTTCACGCAGCTCAATGGGCAAATCGTCATACACCGCTAGCTGGCCCGCGTTTACAATGCCCATGTCCATACCGGCTTTAATCGCGTGGTACAAAAATACGGAATGGATCGCTTCACGTACTGGATTATTACCACGGAATGAAAAGGACACGTTAGACACACCACCGGAAACCAAAGCATGTGGCAGCGTCTGCTTTATGGTGCGAGTAGCTTCAATAAAATCGACTGCATAATTATTGTGCTCTTCAATACCGGTGGCAATGGCAAATATGTTCGGGTCGAAAATGATATCTTCCGCCGGGAAACCGACAACTTCAGTTAACACTTTGTATGAACGTGTACAAATTTCTACTTTGCGTTCGTAAGTATCCGCCTGACCATCTTCATCAAACGCCATAACGATAACAGCAGCACCGTAACGACGTAACAGTCTGGCGTGTTTAATAAAACTTTCTTCGCCTTCTTTGAGCGATATGGAATTAACTATCGATTTGCCCTGCACACATTGCAGACCGGCTTCAATAATGTCCCATTTTGAGGAGTCGATCATTACCGGCACACGCGATATATCCGGTTCAGCAGCAATCAAATTTAAAAATTTGACCATTGCCTCTCTGGATTCCAGCATGCCTTCATCCATATTGATATCGATAATCTGCGCACCGTCTTCCACCTGTTGCGCGGCAACACTTAAGGCTTCTTCATATTTGTTTTCTAAAATCAGGCGTTTAAATAATGCAGAACCAGTAACGTTAGTACGCTCACCGACGTTAACAAATAATGAATCTGCGCCAATATTAAATGGCTCTAATCCCGAAAGGCGGCATGCCACAGGAATTTCCGGAACGGTCCGCGGCTTTTTACCGGCGACCCTGTCTGCAAAGGCACGGATATGATCCGGTGTGGTACCGCAGCAACCACCCACTATATTCAGGAAACCACTGTCCGCCCACTCACCAATAGCCTCAGCCATATCCTCTGGATCCAGGTCATATCCTCCCATTTCATTGGGCAGTCCGGCATTGGGATGCGCTGAAACATAAACCTCCGAAATGCGAGAAACCTCCTGAACATACTGACGCAGGTCATCGGGGCCCAGGGCACAGTTTAAACCGATAGAAATCGGCTCGGCATGGCGTAATGAGTTATAAAACGCCTCGGTAAGTTGCCCGGTCAAGGTACGGCCTGACTGGTCCGTAATGGTGCCGGATATCATTATTGGCAGCTCAACATCGTCTTCTGCAAACACCTGTTTGACTGCAAAGATAGCAGCCTTGGCATTTAAGGTATCAAAAATAGTTTCAATCAAAATGATATCGACGCCGCCTTCAATTAAAGCACGGGTCGATTCAACGTAAGCTTGCGCCAGTTCAGAAAAGGTAATATTTCGAAAACTGGGGTCGTTCACATCGGGTGAAATGGAGCAGGTGCGATTGGTTGGTCCTAATACGCCAGCGACGTACCGCGGTTTATCCTGTGTGCTAAATTTATCCGCCGCCTGTCTCGCCAGTGCAGCCGAAGCGACATTAATCTCATAACTAAGGTCTTCCATGTCGTAATCGGCCATGGCAACACGCGTTGAATTAAAGGTGTTGGTTTCAACAATATCCGCGCCTGCATCCAGGTAATCCTGGTGAATGCCCTGAATAATATCTGGCTGGGTTATCGCCAGTAAATCATTATTACCTTTTAAATCGCTGTGCCAGTCAGCAAAACGCTCACCACGATAAGCGGCCTCATCAAGCTTGTGACGCTGAATCATGGTGCCCATGGCTCCATCCAGCAACAATATACGTTGCTTCAAAGCATTGTGTAACTGACTAATACGTTGTTCTCGTGTGATAACCATAACTTAATAACACTGGATAAATGAGCGAGCGATTGTACCATTTTATGTCGACAAGGAGCCATTACGGGGCAGCGGAATTTTTCTTCGCAGATAGATTCTTGTCTTTTCAATAGCACGGGTTAAACTCAAATCTATGAACAGGCGTCATTTACCGCTCTATATCACCACCGAATCACCCTGCAGCTATTTTGCAGACAGAAAAAGTAGCAACCTGGTTCCCGACCCCGAATTAGCACTGAACATGCCCATCTACAATCAGTTGATTCAGCACGGTTTTCGGCGTAGTGGTGCTCACTGTTACCGCCCACACTGCAAGAATTGCCAGTCATGCATTGCCTGCCGCCTGGCAGTGAATGATTTTGTGAGCAGTCGCTCACAACGGCGCTGTATGAAAAACAATCAGGATTTAACAGTCACCTCGGTCAGCGCAGGTTTTACTGATGAATATTTTGAGCTGTATCAAAGCTACCTTAACTCACGGCATACCGATGGCTCGATGGCCAACCCTTCTGCAGCAGACTTTACACAATTTTTATATTGTGACTGGAGTGATACCCGGTTTCTTGAGCTTCGTCTAAACAAACAACTGGTTGCCGTCGCAGTAACCGATATGCTCAGTGATGGCCTGTCAGCGGTTTACAGCTTTTTTGACCCGGAAATGGAAAGCCGTAGTTTAGGCACCTGCTGCATACTCAAACAAATTGATTATGCAAAAGAGCTGGGACTGGATTATGTCTATTTGGGTTACTGGATTGAAAACCATAATAAGATGTACTATAAAAGCAACTTCAAACCATTACAGCTATATTCCAATGAGCAATGGCAACAGCGCATTATTCCGAAAAAGACCTGATTTTCAACTCGTTTTTTACCGACAGCTGTTGTGATACTATAAAAATATGACAATACAAAAAACGATTACAACTAAACTAAATAATGCTTTTTCTCCCGAACACCTGGAAGTTATAAACGAAAGCTTTATGCACAATGTACCGGAAGGTTCGGAATCACACTTTAAAATTATTATTGTTTGCGATGATTTTAAAGACAAAACGCTGATTGCACGCCATCGTTTAGTCAACAAAGTGCTGCAAGACGAACTGAATAAAGAGCAGTCTGAAGGCGGCATTCACGCTCTCGCCCTGCACACCATGACCATGGAAGAATGGTTTAAAAAAGGCAAGGCAGCTGAATCACCAGAATGCCTGGGAGGCGGCAAGGCAGATTAATGGTAAAAATCATATATACAGACTACAGTTGAATGAATCTTATTCAATTTCAATAATATTTACAGGCAGCTACTATCATGATGGATATTCCACCAATAATATTAAATTTCGTTTACGTCATGTTTGGCGGTATTTTAACCCTGGTCTTTATGAAAGTTAGCTGTACCATGTTTAACAAAATGGTTAATTTCAATATCAGCGATGAACTTGGCAAGGGCAATATTGCCGTAGGTTTGATGGTAATGGGCATATTCATTGGTTTAGGCATTTCACTGGGTCTGGTGATTGGTCTCGGCCTTAGCTAACCGCTCCCTTATTAGCTCACGCCCAAACCATGCGTTTTCAACATTTCATCTATGCAGCACTATTCGTACTCCTGCTCAGCATGCAAAATGTGCTCGCAAATTTCATTGACCACCCTGTCGATTCCATCCACTGGACAGACAAATACGATCGCCATTTTAAGAAATACAGCAAACGTTATTTTGGACCTTTATTTAACTGGCAATGGTTTAAAGCACAGGCGATTGCCGAGTCCGCTTTAAATAATGATGCAAAAAGCCATGTCGGCGCACGTGGGCTAATGCAAATCATGCCAGACACGTTTAAAGATATAAACAAAATAAACCCACACTTCAGTAAACTGGAGTCGCCAAAATGGAATATTGCCGCAGGCATATACTACAACCGCTCAATTTACAGAAAAATAACGAACAGCCCGGCACAAGACAAACTCTATCTGACTTTCGCCAGCTATAACGCCGGTTATGGACGCATTCTCAAGGCATCAAAACGTATTGGAAAAAAAGAAAAAGACTGGAACGAAATTAAAGAATACTTACCCAAAGAAACCCGTGGCTATGTCAAGCGTATAAGAAACCTGATGGGCGAAGACTTATAAACGAAAACTGACCGGGGAAATAAATCGGAAAAACTAATACACTTCTGATCCAGTCATACAACCAAAAGAATCAAGCTCTCACAAAAATCCGTTGCGTTAAACAGCACGATATATCACCACGTGACTATCTGTTTATTTGATAAGGCGAAAGTCTCAGCTTATAGTTCTAACTAACCGCTAAAATATAATAAATGCTATCGAAAACGCTCAAATTTTACACATGGGACACTCATAATGCATTTTAGAAAAACGTTTTCAAACACTTGTGATACCTCTTTATTCCCTGGTAACTATCAGCTGGACTCACACTGATGAAATTCAGATAATACCGCAACTCTCATGATCAGAACTTCTAACAATACGATGTTTACGCATCTTCTCAGCAAGAGTGGTACGGCGAAGGCCAAGAGTTTTAGCCGCTTGCGCAATGACGCCATCAGTATTATTTAAAGCATCTTGTATGATTTTTATTTCGATGTTAGCAATATAAGTTTTAAGATCAAAACCTTCAGCAGGAAAGTTAATTTGGGGTGCATTAATATTAATAGCTGTCGGTACACTACAAACAGCCTGTATACTCCTTGCATCCAGATCTTTTAATTCAATCCCTTTGTTTTCAGATGATGAATTTACTTTTATTTTTACCGGCAAGTCCCTTTCATCTACAACTTTTTGCGGATGCGTAATAGACATTCTTTCAATAAGATTAGCCAATTCTCGAACATTACCGGGCCAGTCATATTTTGACATGGCGATAATTGCGTTCTTTGTAAATCGAACCGAATTCTGTTTTGTGTGTTCAAGCCTTAATATCAACTCTTTAGTCAACAATGGCAAATCTTCAATACGCTGCCGCAGTGCTGGTAGCTCAATAGGAAACACATCCAACCTGAAATATAGATCTTCACGAAACTTTCCCTGTTTAACCATATCTTCAAGATTACGGTTAGTTGCAGCAATTATTCTGACGTCTGCATCAATAGTCATCGTGCCGCCCACACGTTCAAAGACACGCTCTTCAAGCACTCTAAGCAATTTCACCTGCATTGCCATGGTCATTTCACCAATTTCATCAAGAAATAGTGTACCTCCTTCAGCCATTGAAAAGCGGCCTTGTCGAGAAGTAATTGCACCAGTGAATGCACCTTTTTCATGACCAAACAATTCAGACTCAAGAAGATCTGGAGGAATAGCACCACAGTTTACCGGTACAAAATTTTTACCTTTTCTATTAGAAAAATAATGAACATTTCGAGCAACAACTTCTTTACCCGTACCTGACTCACCAAGGATCAATACATTTGCATCACTTGTTGCGACCTGTTTTATTTCATGCTGAATATTTTGCATGGCCTGACTTTTACCTACCAGGCTTCTGAATAGATTATTGTTATTGTTTTGTGTCAATTTCTTGGCGACTGCTTCCACGTTAATAATCCTCTTTATATACTTGTTTTTAAATATTACTAATCGGTGTTTTTTAATACGTATTAAATTTAGCATCCTAACTAGTGCTAAAGGCATACAAAACGTTATTTTGTGTTATGCAAGCTATAGTAGCGCCACTGACAAAAAATTGGCGATGTTATGCGGATTTGAAATGTAAAGAGATGTAAATTTATGAAAACAAACAAATAATTCATTTATTCATATTGAATAAAGGTCAACCAGATAATATAAACCGGCACAAACTTGTGACTTATTCTGCTGGCCGCCAAAGTAATTCATCCAGATTTTTATCCTCATCTGAATCAACAGGCACAACTTTTCCACTAATAATCTGCACACCTTCTTTCTTTAGTAAGCCCTGCTGTTTAGTATATGACTCACTACCAATCTTAAAGGCTAGCGTACGATCAGCTCTGACAACACGATACCAGGGCAACGGATCGGCAGATCGACTCATCGCTTTACTGACCATTCGCGCGCGCCCAGGGTAACCTGCTGCTCGCGCAACTTCACCATAACTCATAACCCGACCACTCGCTATTCTGGAAACAGTATCCCAAATCGCCAAATCGAATTTAGACTGAGAATTAGCCATAGAATAATAAATATTAAGTATAAAGTATTAAGTATTAAGTATTAAATAGTGGCATTTAACTAGTGAATGCTATAAGCCAGTTCTTTATATATAGGCAAATAGTTTTAAAACATAATTTTTACATTTTAGCAACGCAGGGCACACTCAATGTAACCGTAATTTCAAAGCTGTTGACTTTCTCTTTAAAAAACCGGGCTGTAGCAGTCATCCCTCAGGATCACAACAGTAACCGCTTTATCTACTTTTGTTATAGCCTGTCTCTAAGCAGCCCCAGAAAATCGACGTTGGCGAATAACATCCAGTTTATTTGTTAGTGCACCATGATTTTCAATCAAAAAGAATTATTTCCACGCCCTTCTAGTTTATTTATTCTCTATTGTACCAACCCAACATTGTATATAATCAATCGCATAATTAGATGCATAGTTAATTTTATGAAAAAAACATGGAAAGATGCAGTTCACCAACAAAGAATTGCACTCGCTGAGCGCCTGTCTCTGCCACTGGCAAAACTTGCCGCCAACTGTGAACCGGTGTGGGAAAATCGCGAAAAACTAGACAAGGTTTTGCTCAATGGTTTTGCAAGCGTGCCTGACCGTTTGTACATGTATGCTATAGATACCAACGGTATACAAATTTCAGATAATGTTACTGCCGAAGGTATAATCCAGGAACATTATGGACGTGATCGTTCATCCAGACCCTATATGCGTGAAGTGGTGCCTGCCTGGGGATTTTTATTATCTGATGCCTACCTGAGTAGGCGCGTTAACCGACCCTCTATTACTGCCCTGCAACTAGTGCGGCGTGGTGATCACGTACTGGGTTATATTGGCGTGGATTTCGACCTGCGTGACTTACCTGTAACCTCAGAACTCTATGAAGAGTCAGAAGAGTGGCGCCAGATTAAGGGTGATCCTGCCATTCGCAGCAGTGTCTTTCTACAGTGTCGCATCGAAAGTCGAATGGACAAAGATATTGCAGTAGCCTGCGCCATCATCGAAGAACTGATTACTGAGCGCGGTATGTTTCAGGGTGTTATCCATTTTTCCAGTAGTCGGGCAACCGCGTGGTTTATGAGCGACCCATACCGATATCGAATTCTCGATGCGGAAGCACTTAGCGACCCTGATATTTGCCTGCTCTATCCGGCACACGCCTATCCGGAGGATGCCCTGATACCCTGTGACCACATTACTCCGATTATGAATGCGATGAAAAAACTACGACTTACTGACGAAACCTTTTATTTGCGTTCGGCCTCGATTAATATTTTTAACGGTATGATCAGCCTGACATTTTCCTGTGATGGTTCACATTACATGTCGTGGCAGGAATTTCTGGATAAGGATGAAACTTTCTGGTTTGGTACTGCCAGTTGATTATAATTCAGCGTAGGGAAACATAGAAACTCAACGACTTTGGACTAAAAGTCCATAGCCAGGGTACCTGTTTCATCATCGATGCCAAGCGTTAACGCCTCTGCTGTGGTAGGATCAATGACGTATATTAAGTAACATTTATGCCCTTAGCATTATTCATTAATCAATGCCTTAGGCACTTCCGGGTTGCTCTCTGGCCCGGTTTTTTCGGGAGACACCATTATGCGCAAAAGAATTATCACCCCTGTTTCGCAGGAAACCGTACCGCCTGATCTGGAATGGTTGAATATTGAAGCACTTGCAGAGGTAGAAGTCACCTCGGAGGACGACGCGTTCCCAATTGAGTCAGCGCTGCTGCCCGGTCATGATTCGGGCTGGCGTGCCGCAGAACCCGGAAAACAGACCATCAGGCTTATCTTCGACCAGCCACAAACGCTAAGGCGGATCTGGCTGAACTTTGTGGAGACCAGCACTGAACGCACACAGGAGTATGTCTTGCGCTGGTCAGCCGATGGCGGACAGTCGTTTCAGGAAATCGTGCGACAGCAGTGGAACTTCAGTCCTGAAGGCGCAACCAGTGAGATGCAAGAATTTCAGGTCTCGCTGCCGGCAGTCACGGTGATTGAATTGAGTATCATTCCGGATATAAGTGGAGGCCATGCGTTTGCTTCTTTGGCACAATTACGGCTTGCCTGAGCAGTGCATTAAACTGATATGGAAAAATATACAGAAGCATTATAGAAAAACTTAATCCGCGAAACAGGCAAAAAAGCAAAAAACAAATCAATTTGATCACTTTTGCCCTGTAAGCAACTTCACGCAATACTACCATGCAGCATGCGACGGTGAATCAAATCCACGGGTATTAAATAATGTTTTTGCCCTCCCTGTTTAAAAATTTCAAATTTGTTACATGCAAAAGATATTTATCTTATTCATTTTAATAAGTACCTTCTTGTTTCAGGCCGGTTTTGCAGCTGAAATTGATAGCGTAACCCCAAGAAAACTTAAACTTGATAATAGCCTGACTATCATTAACACCATTTTCAATCAACGTCTGCAACAGGCCATCTTAAAAGCCAATGCACAACAGGATGACATTGAAGATATATTCGAAGATGAAGAAGAAAGTGAACACAAGTTTTGTGATGAAGAAGTCCTTTATAGCGAACTTAGAAAAGCTATTTATCAGTCCTATACCGCCGCCTGGGGGCTAAAAGGTTACGATCTGGACAAACAATTACGCAGTTTGCTAAGCAGACAAAGTTACTCTTTATCATTAAACGATTCCATTTATCGTGATATAGATTATTTAGAAGGTTTTTCCTTAAACATAAAAGAGTTGAGTGATGTCGTCAATATAAATGGTCATCTTATTGGACTAGATAAAATAGGTCATTTTTTTGCTGAAGGCTGGCAATACTTTGAGTTAACTGAATATGAAAATCAAAGTATTGAACAGGCTCTCGACTGGGGAAAACAACAGGAATCTGGAAAATTTGGTTATAGCACGACTGGCATTTTTTCCTTTGCCGATCTTGTCGCCAACTTTAATGGCTGGCGGTTCTGGAACAAAATATTACTCAAAGAAGATGATCCTTTAAAAGGAGTGCTTGCTAATTTGTTTAACCAGCCATATATCACGTGTGACATTCAATTTATTGCTTCTATCAAAAATAAAAAAATAGTTAAGGCCTGGGAATACAATAGCCTGTTTGATTTGTCGGATTATATAGATGGAACATGGGACGAAGGCAATAACTGTAATAGCTACGAAGACCCGTTTATTGAAGAAAAGGTAATGTCACGGATAAAAAATGTTGATCCCGACTTTAGCTGCCCTTTTATCGCAGAACACTGCCTGGAAGCTCAGAAAAAATATGGTTATTATGCAAAATATGTTTTGCACCCCTACTGCCTTATTGTAACTAAAAAATGAAATATAAAATCCCGAACAACCATGCCACCTGACCAGACTATATTGTTACCGATACCTTTAGTTGATTTTTTAGTATGGGCGACTTTTCATTGGTTTTTTCATCTATGGCAATATTCGTGACCCGTTTTTCCTGTGTCGCTAAGCGGTTGCTGCTGTTATCTTTGTTATTTTCTGCAGGCGTGCAGGCCACTACTTCATGGCAAGCGCAATTTTCGCACTCTCTGGAAAAGTTGCTAGGCAGTAACCCGCAACACCTGCTGGAACTGGAGAAGCCTGCTGTCGTGGATTTTTATGCTGAAAACAAATATAAACCCCTGTGGTCTGATGCAAAAGGGCCTTTAGATCGTGCTTACGATTTATTGAGTGTCATTATCCATGCCGATGATGAAGGACTAAAGCCTTCTGATTACTACCTTGAAGAAATAAAAAAGTACTGGTCTTCAAAAGAACGGGATGCAGCCGTTCATCTCGAGCTATTATTATCCGCGGCGCTGTATCGTTACAGCAGCCATGTGCATTCAAGCAGGTTTGACCCGAGCGAGCTGGATGTCGACTGGCATATAAAGAATAATACGCTGGATGTTCGCAACCTGTTTACCGCTGTTGCCAGGAAAAAATCCATAAGCCAGTTACTTAATGAACTTCCTCCTCAGCACTCCGGTTACCAATTATTAAAAAAAGCATTGCATTATTATCGTGACCTTGAACAACAGGGAGGATGGCAACGGTTTAATAAAGGCCCGACTCTGCAATCCGGTGACCAGCATAAGCAGGTAATACAATTAAGGCAGCGGCTTAAGGTCACCGGTGATCTGGCAGAAAATTCTCATGCAAAACATGGATATATTTGATTTTGGACTGACGGAAGCGGTTAAACATTTTCAGCAAAGACATGGTTTGACGGTTGATGGCAAAATGGGGCCGCAAACACGCAGAGCTCTGAATATCACGGTTAGTGCACGAATCAGACAGATTCTCATCAACATGGAGCGCTGGCGCTGGATGCCACGCCAGCTGGGCAAACGATACCTGATGGTAAATATGACCGGGTTTGAACTTTATATTATGGAGAACGGCTCATCGGTACTAGCCATGCCTGTCATCATTGGTAAGTCCTACCGGTCTACGCCCAGTTTTTCCGGACTGGTGAGCCTGATGGAATACAACCCATACTGGACGGTTCCGACCAGCATAGCCCTGCAGGATATTATCCCGCGGCAGATTAATGACCCTTCCTATTTTGCAAAAAAATCTATCAAGCTGTTCAGGGGCTGGGGGGAAAATGCCCGTGAGATTGATCCGCAAACGGTGAACTGGAAGCAATTGGACAAAGATCGTTTTCCTTACTGGTTACGCCAGGACCCGGGACCCAAAAACGCTTTGGGCAGGGTCAAATTCCTGTTCTCCAATCCCTATGATATTTATCTGCATGGTACGCCTGACAAACACCTGTTTGATCGAGTCGTTCGCACCTTCAGCGCAGGGTGTATACGGGTAAAAGATCCAGTTCGACTGGCGGCCTATTTATTGAACGACGGCAGTTTGCAGATGGAAGAAGAGATATTGGCGAATATCCACCTGGCGACCAACCAAAGTGTGCGCTTACCCATTGCTGTTCCGATTTACCTTGTGTACTGGACTGCCTGGGCAGATCAGGAGGGCCGTTTGAACTTCAGGCATGATATTTATGGCCAGGATGCCCGCCTGAATAAGTTATTTGATAGTTAACGAGCATAGAAGGAAATGTTAAACCGGTGAGGATTCAGCCTGCTCCTTTTTCAAATCATTATTATGGGGCTTATTTCAGATGAATTTTATTCACACAATCAATTTCATCGGGATTACAATAGCGATGTTGAATTAATTTCAATATATAGAGGAGGTAATGCTATGTCTACGACAATGCTTGATATCACTTTACACATTGATGAAGAAACGACACATGATGAAAGAGAAGATCTGCGTGATGCATTTCTAAGTAAAAACGGTGTGATGACGGCTGATTGCAGGGATGACAGACCGCACCTGATGATTGTTGGATATGATCCGGAAGATATCTCGGCTATTGAGCTACTTGCGACAGCTCAGAATCGTGGTTATCACGCAGAGATGATTGCTCTGTGATTAATTTTTAACGGCTAACACCGGGCAGCAGATCTGTTAAAAATAGTTAAAAAGATCTGCTGCCATTTCTGGTTTAGTTTTTTTCAGGATTTTTGGGAGTGAGTTCTTCCGACATTGCCCAGCGATAACGAAGCGGCTTTTATTGCCACTTAAATTCCTGAGCCGATTTTCTATCTAATGGAATTAGTAATAAAAACGAGGTCACAGTACTTCAAATATTGCACAAAAAACTTTTTTGCAGAGAGAAAAATACCATGAAAAAATTGATTATTGCTTTATTGGCTGCTGGTCTTGTTGCCATGAGTACAGCCACGGTGCCGGTACAGGCCGATTCGCGCGATTATCGGCATGATAATGACCGCGGTTATAAACACGACCGCAGTGATGACAAAAGACGTTATAATGACCGCAATTACAAACCAGACTACCGTTCTGACAAGCGAGACGATTACCGCAAGCCCAGGAAATCACACCCGGTGAAGTCACCCATCATTCATCATGGTCATAGCTACAGCATTCCGTCATACCGGATCCGACGGCACCGTGATGTTGTAGTCGTTCGCCCCTATGGCCATTTGTATAGTGGCTATGGCAATTTCTTCCGTGACGACGATGCCTACAAGTGGCTGGCATTCACTGCCATAGCCGTGAAATTGCTGGATAATCTCAATGAGCAGCAGCAACGCGAACACGAAGCCGCACAGGTACAGGCCACGACGGCACCAATCGGTGAAACTATTTTCTGGAAGGAGGGCAACGCATCGGGGTATGTGACCCCTACCCGTGAAGGCACCAGTAGTGCTGGACGTTACTGTCGTGAGTTTCAACATGAAGTTACCATCGGTGGTAAAAAGGAGCAAAGCCACGGCACCGCCTGCCGCCAGCCAGACGGTAGCTGGGAAGTGATCTCTACCGGCCAGTAATGCCGTATTTTCTATCATCGAACCAGTAAAAACTGGTAGCAAAGAATAATGGTAGTTGCTTAAGAATCGGGATAGTAAAATTACCTCATTCAGAGCGTAGCGCGGCACTAATTTTTCTGCAGAAAAATTGAACGCGTTTTATGCGGCCCGAAGGGTAAATTACACGGATGTAATTTATAACCTCTTTAAGTGACCGATTCATTGTCAGGAGATTACGCGTTATACTCGCAATGAGGGTCCAACCACTTAAGCCCTTTAATATTTAATTTGCATTAAGTAAAAACCAGGTAAAAGAATAAATGTCAGACACAAATAAAACTCAATTTCAGCAAACCTTATTAACCATTCTGATTTTACTGCTTTTTTTGTTAGTCAGTTATCAAGCCTGGACTATGTTTGGAATGAAAAAGCAGCTGGACGCTCTACATCAGCAGCAATCATCCGAGTTGCTACAGGCACCGGGCACAACTGTAAAAGAAAACAACATGCCAGAACAAAAATACACTGTGGCAAACAATACTGAAGAACCGCCTGACCAGCAGCAATCATCCGAGTTGCTACAGGCACTGGGCACAACTGTAAAAGAAAACAACATGCCAGAACAAAAATACACTGTGGCAAACAATACTGAAGAACCGCCTGACCAGCAGCAATCATCCGTGCTGCTACAGGCACCGGGCACAACTGTAAATGAAAACAACATGCCAGAACAAAAACACACTGTGGCAAACAATACTGAAGAACTGCCTGACCAGCAACAATTATCCGTGCTGCTACAGGCACCGGGCACAGCTGTAAATGAAAACAACATGCCAGAACAAAAACACACTGTGGCAAACAATACTGAAGAACTACCAGACGAGCAGCAAACATCTTTACCGGAAAACCAGAATGCACCGTCAGCACAATCCCGGAATAAAAGTATATCGCCTGATAACACACCGCCGTTAATTTCTCCCCCCACCTCTGATACGACTTTTGGCGGCCAGGCATGGAACCCATACAGGGAGATAGAGCGCATGCAACATGAGATGGACAGAACGTTCAATCGCCGATCTAACCGTTTAAACAACTCCCCTGATTTTAATAACCCGCGGGTTAACAGGCCTGACTTTGAGTACCACTTCAGTCAAAACATCTCAACACCGGAAATCAATGTTAAAGAAAATGCTAACCAGTACATAGTGCTGGTGAATTTACCGGGTGCAGACAAAAAGGATATTTCAGTGACGCTAAATGGTCAGCGGCTAAGCATCAAAGGTAAACAGGATTATAAAAAACAAAACAGAGACGCAATGGGAAATATTATATTCCAGGCACGTCAATCGGGCAGATTTCAACGCAGCATTACGTTATCAGAACCTGTCGACCAAAACAAAATGAAAACACGTCTTGAGAATGGCGTATTGATAATAATAATTTCAAAAGTAAAAAACAGCCAATGGCGATAAGGCCGTTCAACTGCATATCAAGAGACAGATCTATTTAGTTTTTTATATTTTTATAAATCGCAACATCGGCTGCACTATAACAAGCAGCAATGATTGTTTTAAATCGCGGGCTGAATTCCTGCATTACCTTCAATGCTATTTCGGCGGCTAGTTGTTTTGGATAACCATAAACACCCGTGCTGATAGCAGGAAAAGCAATACTGGTAACATTATTTTCGAGGGCAACTTCGAATGAACGTCGGTAAGCACTTTCCAGTAAAGCGGGCTCGCCCTGCCCGCCACCATACCAGATCGGCCCGACAGTATGAATGACATAGCTGGCAGGCAAATTAAAACCGGGAGTAATTTTTGCGGCGCCGGTTTCACACCCGCCCAGGGGGCGGCAGGCTTCCAGTAATGCCGGGCCAGCGGCAGCATGGATAGCACCATCAACTCCACCGCCACCAAGTAAAGCATTATTCGCCGCATTAACGATAGCATCAACCTTTAACTTAGTAATATCTTGCTGGCGAATTTCAATCATGCTGCACCTATGGAAGAAAGGGAAAGGGTTACCCACTGCTGTCACGTTAACTGCAAGGGATGTGAATCGGGCACAGTCGGTAACGACCATCACCCGCAGGGCAGGTTTTTTTGCTCCTCGGCAATAGCTCCTGCATTGCCCTAATAAGTTACATCCATGTAACGATGCAAAACCTGCACTTCCACCGTCCGTGGTGGTCGGATGCGGGTGTTGAGCCACCATGGATGGTTTCACGGCGTGTCGTTGCCAACTGTGCCCTGTTCATGTCCCGGATTCATGCAAATATAGCTTAACTTAGTGCCATTCACTGCTGTCCCATAAATAATACCTGGAGACATGGATCGGAGGCACCTTGCTGAGACCGTCAGCCGCTTGGCGGGTTTTTGCTCCTCGGCAATAGCTCCTGCATTGCCCTACTAAGTTACATCTGACCTCCATGGATGGAGGAAATGCAATAGGATTGTAGGAACAATCCTTGCCATGTAACGATGCAAAACCTGCACTTCCACCGTCCGTAGTAGTCGGATGCGGATGCCGAGCCCTACATATTGGTGGGACAGCAGTGACGGATTCCCCTATTTAATCTATTCCTTCGTTATCGTGGCATTTTCCAGAATAACCGGATATAAATATCCATAATTGTAATCCTTATCCAGTTCAAGTTCGCCTTCGGAGATAACAATATCCCCAACTGCAGCTGTGCCCTTAGTGGTGACGGTCAAATCATCGAGGCTGCTGCTATCCCTGATATGAAGCCAGTTCTTGCCCAGGATATTGGCGTTGAACTTGGTTACCTGTCCACGTACACGGATTGTTTTGCCGTTAAGATTGCTTTTATCAGTATAAATTTCAGCGATAGTATTGCCACCTTCAACTTTATTAATGCCCTTGACTGGTTTAACTATTGCTTGTTGTTCGATTTGAGCATGCGGTGATGCCGCAGCTGAAGTCGTTGCTGTAGCCTCATTATCGGTAATATATCGGTTTATAAAATAGATAAGGGGAAAATCGCGGTCTATTGCCTTGCTGTGAAAATTCTGCATAGGCATCTGTGTTGTAAATGCAATCATGTCACCAGTTTTTAGCGGAGTGACAGGTCCTGCAGCCCAGACTTTGTCTTTACCGGTGTCTACCTCTGCATAAGTATAACCAGCAATATCAATGACATCCGTTACCTTGCCGTATATTTTTCCTGGCTCGTTCTGCTGTACTTCTGCGGCATTATTCTGTGCCGCATAGACTGTATTTGTTATGCCTGCATTCAGCATGCTTAAAGAAAAGCAGGCCAGTAGTATTATTGAAAAATTTGTGCGACGCATCATTATGAAATTACTCTCAGGTTAACTATTAAACAAGTGCTTATTATCACATAATACCAGAACACAGGGGATAGACCATTCAATACAAATCATCTTTATTAGACAGGGTGCAGGTCAATAAAGCGACAGTATGCAAGCGCATGCTACCTTTACTCCTGGAAATATTCTCTGCTATCATTTTCATGCAGCAGCTTCACACAGGCAGCGCAAATTACGGGAGTATCGATATAAAATGAACGAAACTACTGAAAATGGCTTTCGCAAGGAGATCAATGGCGCTACCCATGTCTATTACGAAGGTTACTGGATAAAATATTACGAATCGCCTGTAGACACCCTCTCAGCCAAGAAAAGTCTCATTCATTCATTGACGCGCCGTTTGTTCAACCATATGGAACACGGCATCAATATTCCGGGAAAGTTGCTCGATAATGTTCGGGCGGCTTACGAAGCTGAAAGCGACCCCAGAAAAAAACGGGTAAAGGGAGCAATGCTCGCCGGTGCCCTGTTTAACCGTGCCGCCGACATCTTCACCCATCTTGTCGAGCTGGAAGCCTGTGGTATTGAAATACTGCCTGAAAATGACCTGATGCATACCTGCGGCCTTTGTCTTCGCGAAGCACTGGAGTTTGGCAAACTCGTTAAACATCGTAATGGTGATGAAGGTATCGATGAACTCTGGGGCGAACCCTTCAAGGCTTTTATCATGCCAATTGACGCCTTTTACGAAAGCCGATACATGAAGATCGCAATGACAATGAAAAACATCGACCAGGCAGCTGCTTATATGGCCGGGTGTATAAAAAAAGACGCGCGCTTCCCCAGGCTTGATTTATTGATTCTGGAGTATGCGAAACAAGCCCGGCACAAGTGCGAAACATTGCGCACGGATGACAATATCTTCGATGTCTGGTCAGATTTTGTGGTGGCTGGTGAGCAGGTGACAGATTTTATACCTATACACAGTGACAGCATTGCCGGTAGTCCGCTGGTTGACGTACTAGACGTCCAATATATGCTTAAAGCAGGAGTCAGGCTAATCGCATTTATCACCCGCGCCCGAACACCAATGCCTTTGAGCACCGAAAACTTTTTTAACGAATGTGAGCGTTACAAATCACGTGCATGCCTGAAATAGTAACAGCACACAGTCAAATAAACCCGGGCAGATAGCAACGGGTTCACTATTAAGGTTTATTGTTTTATTCGATAACCAGTTTTAAACATCCATCCCACGATGACTATACAGATACACAGAAAAAGAAGAATCATTGCCAGGCTTATACCAACACTAACATCCGAGACTTCGAAGAAACTCCAGCGAAAACCACTGATAAGGTAAACCACCGGGTTAAATAGCGTCACTGTCTGCCAGAAAGGTGGCAGCATGCTGACCGAGTAGAAACTGCCGCCAAGGAAAACCAGCGGGGTAATGACTAACAGGGGAATGACTTGCAGTTTTTCAAAGTCATTTGCCCATAAACCGATGATGAAACCGAACAAACTAAAAGATATACAGGTGAGAATTAAAAAAGCCAGCATCCATATCGGATGAGCAATATTCAAATCAACAAAAAAACTTGCTGTAAGCAAAATAATAAAACCTATGATCAAAGATTTAGTTGCAGCGGCACCAACGTAACCGATGACTATTTCAAAAAATGAAATAGGCGCCGAATGAAGCTCATAAATACTGCCAGTGAACTTGGGGAAAAAGATGCCAAATGAAGCATTGGCAATACTTTGTGTAAGCAATGACAACATGGTCAGCCCCGGAACAATAAACAGGCCATAAGAAACCCCTTCAATACTTTCTATTCGTGAACCGATAGCAGAACCAAACACGATAAAGTACAGAGACGTTGACAGCACCGGTGATGCAATGCTTTGAAACAAGGTGTCCCATGTGCGCAACATTTCGTAATAGAAGATTACTTTTATCGCTTGAAAATTCATCACTCTTGCTTCACCAGGTCAACAAAAATATCTTCCAGCGAACTCTGTGTAATTTGTAGATCTTTGAGTGCCAGACCTGCGCCATGAATAGCCTGTAGCAAGGCGGTAATGCCGGTGCTGTCACTCATAGTATCGTAGGTATATATAAGTTTATTGCCATCGTTCGATAATACCAGGTCATAGCTTGCCAGTGATTTTGGCAAGCTGGAAGCCGATTCTTTTAACTCGACGATCAATTGTTTTTTACCAAGGTTATGCATTAACAGCCTGTTTGTCTTCAACCAGTAATAACTCACCTTTGTTAATTACGCCGATGCGGTCTGCAATTTCTTCTGCTTCTTCGATATAGTGCGTGGTGAGGATAATGGTTACGCCCGAGTCACGCAAACGTCGCACAATATTCCACATATCTTTACGCAGCTCAACATCAACACCGGCGGTTGGCTCATCGAGAAATAATATTTTGGGTTCATGGGATAAGGCTTTGGCAATTAATACACGCCGTTTCATACCTCCGGACAATGCCCTTAGTTCACTGTTTTTTTTGTCAAACAAAGAGAGATCTTTCAGCAACTGTTCGAGATAAGGGTTGTCATTCTTCTTACCAAACAGGCCCCTGCTGAAACGAATGGTATTCCACACAGTATCAAACTGACCCAGGGTGAGCTCCTGTGGCACCAGGCCAATTAATTCTCTTGTATTACGATAATCAGAAATATTATCAAAACCATTCACCGTCACCGTACCTGAGCTGGCTGAAACGATCCCACAAATGATGGAAATCAACGTGGTTTTACCTGCACCATTTGGCCCCAGTAAGGCAAGAATCTCACCATTAGCGATATCCAGATTTATCTTCTTCAGTGCATGATGACCTGACTGGTAAGTTTTTGACAGGTTATTAATTGAGACGATTGCTTGCATATCACGATAGTACGTTATTTTAAGGTTGTTAACATGCCGTCATAGGCAAAATTATGGAGAAACCGCTTTACTGCCACTGCCGCGCTTTGAATTCTTAAAGCGACTCAAAATATTTAAACATTTTTAATCTCTGCCTGGCTGTTGGCAATCTTCCTCTGCCCGCTAGCATATTATCTTTCATGTGTTTAACTTTAGTGGTGGCTGGAATTGCACAGGTCACCGCCGGGTGTGAAACCACATATTTTAGAAAGTACTGTCCCCAACTATTGCAGTCAAACTCCTGTGCCCATGGTGGTAATGGCCTGTCTCTCACGTTGCGGAACAGATCACCGCGCTGATAAGGGCGGTTGACGATAACGGCGATGCCTTTTTCCTGTGCGATCGACAATAAGGGCGATTCAGCATCGCGGTTAGCTATGTTATAACTGAGTTGCACAAAATCGAAATCATGTTTTTTCAAAATTTCTTTTAGCTGGTCATGGTAGCGGCCATGTGAAGTGGTGATACCAGTATAACGAATCTTTCCATCAGCTTTCATCTGCTGCAATGTTTCGAGATGGGCTTGCCAATCGACCAGGTTATGAATCTGCATCAGGTCGAAGTTTTTAATTCCCCACTGCTGCAGAGACAGTTCCATCTGTTCTAAACCTTGTTGCTGGCCTTTAACCCAGACTTTTGTTGCTGCAAATAAATTATTTTTACCATTCATTTTGCCGTGGTTCATTTTAGCTAACAACTGGCCGATCACTTTCTGTGATGACCCATACATAGGTGATGAATCAATCATACCGCCGCCCATATCAAAAAAGGTCCGGGTAACTTCTTCTAATCTTAGAAGCAACTCAACATCATTGCCCGCATCAAAGGTGCGCGACGTTCCCATACCGATTACCGGCAGCTGTTCGCCTGTTTTTGGAATTGTTTTATGTATCGCTGCCGATGTCGCAAATACCTCTTCAGATAAAACCATGCCAATTCCGACCGTTGCGGCCAAACTGATAAATTGACGTCGACTAATATTTTCTATTTTTTTCATTTTCGCACCTCTGCAATACATTATTTTTTTCAGCTATCCCGGGATTCAGCGACCCTGGCTTGCTGCCGACCCAGTCCAAAAGCAAGCCATGCCCAGATTAGTGCCAACGGCACGGCAATTAATGCAATGCCAGACAAACTAATGCCAAGGCTTCGCATACCAGCATATACCCAGGCGCTTACTGCATCACCTGTTCGATAGACAACGGTATCAATAAAGTTCTTCGCTTTGTACTTCTGATCCCGGCTCAACACCACATACAGCATTTCACGCGCCGGACGCATCACTGCGTAGTTGCCTGCACGTCTAATGACCTGTACCAGCAGCAAGACGCCTAACACGGGTGACAGTCCAAGAATTATAAATCCAGTTGCCAGCAGGACTGGAATAATCGCCAACACAGCCGCCAGGCCAAACCATTTAATTAATCGACTGGTGAGGAATAGTTGCACAATCAGAGTAAGTCCATTCACTGCCAGATCTATCGCAGCAAAAACAGCCGTGCGCTGCGCTGAATCAACAAAGGCATCACGAATAATCTGTGCCTGCATAAAGTACAAAAACGTTGCCAGCATGGTAAACAATAACATCAACAGGCAAATACCCAGCAAATAGGGAGAGCGCATAACCATGGTTATACCTGACCAGGTTCCACCGCCGATTAATTCTTCCTGTTGCGTTTTTTGCTGGGAGTCACGCTGATACCCTGGTTGCTGGTATGACCTTTCATCTTTAGTAGCGGCATTGTTAGCAGCGGCATGTTTCTCTGACCAGGTAGAGAGTTTAGCTATACATACAATTGTCCATAACAGAAAAGCAGCTGACACCAGTAATAAATTTTTTGCACCAAAAGGTTGCACTAATAAAGCCGTCAAAGCTGGGCCGGTCAGTGCACCAATCGTGCCACCAGCGGCAATAAATCCGAACAGACGACGTGCCTGTGTGTTGCTGTACAGGTCCGCCATAAAACTCCAGAACACAGAAACCACGAACAGATTAAACACACTTGTCCAGATGAAAAAAGCGCGGGCAACAAAAACGTGTGCAACGAACCTGTCCAGCAGGAAATAAAATAATACCAGCGTGGTTATGAAAAACAAATAAACACAGGGTAGAAATTGCCGCCGAGGAAAACGTGAACTGATCCAGCCAAACACAGGGATCGCAACTGTCATGGCCAAAAGTGTACCGGTAAACAGCCATTGCAGATTTTCGACACCACCGAGTATTCCCATCTCATCTCGCATCGGCCGGATGATGTAATAACTGCACAACAGGGCAAAGAAATAACTAAACGACCACAACAATGCCCGACCCTCTCCAGGTTCGAGCTGAACGCTGTTTAACAAAGCGGAGCGCAGACTAAATTTGGTTCGACTCATACAATCAGGTTCAGCATTAACTGTTCTTTGCAGGTACGTCGTTCCTGATTATATGCTCAAATTTATTTCATCACTTTTATTTTTTCTGGTGTTTCATTAACCATACCCTCTTTGCCAACCACTCAGGTGTGAATATTGCTGTCAGAATCCAGATAACACCCAGTATGGTAACCAGGACCATGGCCAACAGATAGGCCAGTAAAAAAAGATTAATCATTGTGCTCATTTCAAATAGCTCCATTTACATACAGCTTGTCCCCGTCTAAGTAAGAGCATAATCCATGCCTAGATTACATGGCGACCATATTTATCAACAAGTTATAACAGTTTCCGAGTTCAGGCGGGGTAGCAAGGTGTAAAGATAGCATTACAGTATTCAGGATTTTTTACAGATTAGAGAATCATTGCTTGCAACGATAACTGCCATTTTCTCTGCTGTCTCGTTAACAGTTAGAGAGATGAATTGGGCGCATCTAGCAACGGCCATCACCCGCATGGCAGGTTTTTTGCTCCTCGGCAATAGCTCCTGCATTGCCCTACTAAGTTACATCTGACCTCCATGGATGGAGGAAATGCAATAGGATTGTAGGAACAATCCTTGCCATGTAACGATGCAATATCTGCATTTCCTACTTCCATGTAGGTCGCTTCACGGCGTGTCGTTGGTGGTTGCGCCCAATTCATCTCTCGGATTAAAGTAAGGCAAGATCAGGCTTGCCTCATTCACCTTTATGGATAATAAATGTTTTATAAGTAGTGGTCATTTTTATACAAATACTTCGCCATATAGAACTGAAAGCTAGCTCGATTAACTCTGCATGCGAGCATAATTGTTTTATTTCTTCTTGTCCGCAAGGAGAAGCAAAGGCGGCAGAAACAGGAAATCGGTAAGCAGAGCAAATACGATGGCGATAACAGTCAACATGCCCATAGAATAATTAACATAGAAGCCGGAGAACGCCAGCACAGTAAAACCTGCAGCCAGTGCAACAGATGTAATCACAATTGCTGCACCGACAGTATTAAATGAATACTTTACCGCCTGTTCCGGGGTCATATTTTTTTCTTTTCTGGCAAGCAGGTATTTGCTGAGGAAATGCACAGTATCATCAACCACAACACCAATCGAGATTGCCGCCACCACCGCAACAGCAAGGCCGACCTGGCCTTGCAGATAACCCCACAATCCAAAAGCAAGAACAGCGGGAAAAAGATTAGGGACCAGGCTTAACAAACCGTATTTAATACTGCCCAGGGCGATAATCAGAATCAAAGAGATCAATACCAGCGCGAGACTTAATCCTGTTAGCATGCTGTCGATATTACGCTTGGAAATATGTGAAAACACCACCGACAGGCCACTGCCATAACTATACATCGCCTGTGGAAGGTTCTGTTGCATCCATTCTCTTGCCTGTTGATCAAGCTGACGAAGTTTTTTTGCCGAGGTCCTTTTCATGATCACCGTCAGCCGGGTTTTTGATTTATCGATATCAATACGGTTGTTCAGATCCCGGCCATAGGGAAGTGACATTTCGTATAACAGCAAATACTGTGCCGCCAGTTCGGCTGAATCCGGCGGCGAATAATAAGCCGGGTCATCGCCGTTCATTTTCTGGTTAAGGCGTTTCATAATGTCGGCAAACGTCGCTACCGTCATAACATCAGGCTGCTGCTCAAACCATTTGCCGAGCTTGTCGAGACCGGCCAGATACTCTGGTGTGGTAATGCCACCGGACTTTCCCGAATTAATTGAATATTCAACAATATCAAGCCCGGTTACCTGTTCACTGACGATCAGTTCAGTATCCAGTCGAATCTGATAACTTTCATCCAGGTACTCAATAAAATTATCATTGAGCTCAATGCGAAACAGTCCCAGCATAAGAAACAGCATGACAATGCTGCTGCCGATCAGCAGTCGCTTTCTGTTGTTGATAACGAAAACGGCAAAGCGGTCTCTCAGCGCTTCTTTTTCATGCTGAATTTTTTTAATGCGTACAGGCAGTACCGCGATGATGGCGGGCAATAACAGAACAGAAAAGATTAATGCGGCCAGTACACCTACAGCAACCACATTGCCCAGCTCCCTGAATGGTGGAACATCACTGCTATTCATGCTGAGAAAACCGATTGCGGTGGTCAGGCTGGTAACAAAAACCGGTTTTAAATTAATACGCAGCGCTTCCAGAATCGCGGCGTGTTTGTCCAGACCACGCTGCATTTCACCGAACATAGTGGAAAGAATATGCACACTATCAGCAATCGCCAGCGTCATGATAATCACTGGTGCCACCGCTGTCGGTGAGGTGATCATTATGCCCAGGTAGCCCATCATGCCCATCGCTATAACGATTGACATGCCAATCACAACCAGGGTAACAAATGAAGCCGAAAATGAACGCAGCAGAAGTCCGACACCGACAATGATAATCAGATACATCAAGGGGACCAGTGTAGCACTGTCATCCTGGCTTACCTGGCTAAAAACCTGGTCAAAAGGCACCGTGCCAGTTAGATAAAAATCGTGCTGCGAATATTTGTTTTTAAATTGCTCAAGTAGATCCGTTACATAAGCTACCGTTGCTGGCACCTCTTGCAGTGATTGACCCGGTTTTATCAAATTGATATTTATGCCGGTAATAGTACCGTCAGGGTTAATCAGGCGATGCACCAGTGCATGTTCATTCAGCACGATATGCCTGATTTTATTAATATCCTGATCACTCAATTTAATTACATCAGTGACCAGATCATCCACCGACAAATCATCACCCTGAACAGCCATATGCTGAAAATTGGTGATGGAATCTACCCGGCTGGAAAAAGGTATTTGCCAGCAAGCTTCTGTCAGCTCCCTGATAACGCGCAGAGTCTTTCTGTTAAAAACATCTCCCTCTTCCGGCCGCAGTGCGATGTAGATGTTCTCGTTTTTCACGAAGGTGTTTTCCAGCTCTTCCAGTGCGACCAGCTGCGGGTTCTGTTGACTAAAAAAAACCCTGCTATCCGGATTGAACGCAAGGTTTTGCATCCCCATTGCCATAAGCACGGTAAGCAGAACACTGGTAAATATAATCAACCAGCGAAAACGGATGATCGGATAAAACCTGTTATTACTGGATGACATAAATACGCGACAGCAAGATTAAACAATAAAAGTATATCCCATCAGGCGGCTGCCTGCCTTCGGGCTCCATTCAAAAGATGCACGACTGTGATTAAACGCTTACTAATCGCCATTAACCAGCAACACATTGCTGCTTGCTGTCAGTGCCTTAAATATATAGAGTTTCACGTATCAGAGCAAAGTATTACTCAGGTAAGCACTGATCTATTTATCAGATATTACCTGATACTGACATCATTGCTTAATAGCACATACAGAAGGCAGGCTTATGAGATGTAACGCGGATCGCCTTATTGAGGCCTTAATTGCATCAGAAATGATGGAAATGCAACGGCAGCAAGCTGAAAAAAAAGAAAAGTGGCGGCAAAAGGCCGAAGTCTACGTTATTACTGTATCGCGAGATTTTGGTTCGATGGGAAAATCGGTTGCGCAATTGCTTGCTGATACGCTTGAAATCCGTTGTTGTGACCGCTCTATACTCCAGCAGGTCGCACGACGGGCCCATGTAGACGAGGAACTGGTCAGAACCTTAGATGAGCATGTCAGCAAAATCAGGAATCACTGGTGGCAGCAACTTCTGCAAAAAGACACATTTTCTTACGAAGACTATTACCACTTTCTGGTCAAAACCGTTTTATCAATATCAAGATCCGGTGGTGTCATCGTTGGCAGGGGGGCTAACCTCATACTCGGAGAAAAAAAAGCTTTCCGCGTTCGTATCAACGGTAGTATAGAGCAGTGTGCTAAACGCATTGCCAGCCGCGAGCAAATTGATAGAGAAGAAAGTCTTGAACGGGTACGCGAAGTCAACAAAGAACGTGCCGAATATATTCAAATGTTATACAACACTGATATCAATGACCCTTCCGCATATGACCTTACGCTGAATTCAGATCGCTATGACCGCGTACAGATGGTCGAGCTGATACTGGATGCTATGGAAAAAGCGGGCTACAAACTACCTGATGATGCGCGAAAATCCCTTGTTAAACTAGCTGTTTATTAAACTAGCTGTTTAAATGAGCTTGTGTAATACCTTCTTCTGCAAGAGCGCGCATACGCTGTGTATGACAATCACGTGCATCCTTCACCATATAATGCTCTCCTGAGTGGCGAAAGCCCAGTTTGCTGTAGAAACCCTTGAGTTGTTTTTTACGCTCAGGAGTACGTTCTTCAAATTGCTCATCAATAATGGGAACAGCCTTCAAGGCGACCAGCGTTTTATTCATATCCACGACCTGGCTCATACGTTTCAGCATCTCCGTACCAATACCGCGGTTTCGGTATTCCGGCTCTACTTTCAGTTCTTCGATATAGACCAGGCTGGCACAGGGTGTTAATTCCTGTTCCTGTTTGCTAAAAGATTCAACAAAACAGTTATTATTTGAAATAATATGAGAACCCAGATCTGAAATTTCGGGAGAAATGGAATCGAACAGCTCCTGTATATTATCGAATGATTCTCGCGCACGGGAAATATCCAGCCGGTGACCTTTTATCCTGGCAACAACCTGCTGTTCTGCATCATCGTCCCAGAAGACAGCCTGACCCTCGAAATCAAGCAATAAATCGCTAAATTCTTCAATGTCTGAAGGTTTGATGGAAAACTCAAATTCAAGTTCCGGTAGAGTATTTGATTGCATAATCTGAATACTATATATTAGATATTTCTAATATACCTCCAAAAATCATTATTTTCAAGTACTTTTCGCTTATTTTAGTGTAGTGTATTAATCTTCATCACGTTTTTTTACTGTATTTCAATATGTTAGATTTATCCGTTGCCATTGTTGCCGGTACTCAACTGGCAGACTATCACTTTGGGGACGAACATGCGTTTGGTCCACACCGACACCAGGCTTTTCTGGATGGCATGGACAGGCTGGGGTTAACATCACAGGTTAAATGGCTGGAGCCTGTTCAGTGTAATTTTCAAAGTCTGCAAAGTTTTCATTCCCATGAATTTATCGAAAAGATAAAACAGGGTTCGAAATCAGGTAGCGGCTACCTGGACCATGGTGATACACCGGCCCGTAAAGGTATTTTTGAAGCCGCCTCAACGGTGGTGGGTTCAGTACTCGATGTAGTCGATAAAATTATGGATAAGCAGTTTCGGCGAGGTTTTGTACCTATTGCCGGTCTTCATCATGGCTACCGGGACCATTGTAACGGCTTCTGTGTATTTAATGATTGCGCCATTGCTATAGAACATTTACGTCAGCAGCATCAGTTACAGAAAATTCTGTATGTTGATATTGATGCCCATCATGGCGACGGGGTGTTTTACAACTACGATAGCGACAGCAATCTGTTTATGGTTGATTTCCACGAAGATGGGCGTTTTCTGTATCCCGGTACGGGAGATGCCGATGAAACAGGCAGCGGTCCGGCAAAGGGCTCTATGATGAATTTCCCCATGCCCAAACTGGCGACAGATGAAGATTTTGCCCGCTTATGGCCCGAGGCCGAAGCTTTTATAAAGTCGGTTAAACCGGAATTTATTATTTTGCAGTGTGGTGCTGACAGCATGAAAGGCGACCCGATTACACATCTGCAATATTCACAGCAATCCTATCAGCTCGCCACGGAAAGCTTATGCAGAATTGCAGATGAATTCTGCGATGGCAGAATCATTGCCCTGGGCGGTGGCGGTTACAATATGAATAATATATCGCTTGCCTGGCCTGCGGTTGTCCGGGCAATGCTTGAATGAATAGTAGAATAAGACATTCAGGGTCTGAAATACAAAGGGCTGGATTTTAACAAGCAATCGAACTCTCCCACTTAAACTCATTAAACTGCTGTAAAAACAGTATTAACCCGGATATTTCATAGGAATACAGAATTTTGGGAGAATCTCAGCGAGACAGGTCGATGTGATGCTCCTCGGCAATTGCTCCTGCATTGCCCTACTAAGTCACATCCATGTAACGATGAAAAATCGACACTTCCGCCATCCGTGGCGGTCGTTTGGCCGATTCGCTGATAAAATTGTAGGAACAATTTTACATGAGCTAAGCGAGCCCGAAGGGTAACGGGCAGGACGCCCGTAATTAAAGCATACCATTCGGCACACCGCTTCGCTGCTCCATGCATTGCCCTACTACCGCACTTCCTGTACATAAGCTATGGTTACAGGCGAATCGCTCCCAAAATAAATTAAACATGGGGCCGCTGAGATTTTTCCAAAAACTGTATATACTGCCATGGACGGCAGGTAGTAGGGCAATGCAGGAGCAATTGCCGAGCGATGCCTGGTACCTAGTGTGTTTTGCTAATATACTAGTATTTCTTAATAGAATCATAATGTTAAGTTATATTTTTAGCGTTCCTATGAAATATCCGGGTTAACTGTTTTTCCTGGCTGCCAGCGTTTCTTGCACCACCTGAAGCAGTCGCTGATAGCCACCGTTACTTTACAGTTATAGATTTCAAGAAACTCCTGCAGCAACATGACAACCGACTCTTCATCATCCACAACCAGTATATATTTGCTTTCTCCATCACTGTGCTCAATCGTGACAGGGGGATTTTCTATTTCCGGGGTTTTATGCTGTTCGATGAGCGCTGGAATCAGAAAATGGAAAATGCTGCCGGTTCCTTTACCTTTTGCCTTTGTGGTAATGAAAGGTTCAGAAATATTGTCCAGTATATCAACTTTGATTGCTGATTTAAGTGCAACAATTGGTGAAATGCAATGCAGCCCAGAACACTGGTATTAATAATTACAATATTGCCCTTACTTTCTACTAATGGCGTTTACTTGCTGAGCGCCTACCAGGGATTTATACCCTGGTGCCTGCCTTATATTGACGGTTGCACCACGATCAGCCAGGCAGCACGCAGTGGTAATTCTATATTTATATATCGCGCGACCATGATCATATACGGTGTATTACTGATAGGGTTCTGGATATATGCGCAACAATGGTTAAATTTGCTTTACGGCCATACTACTAGAATTGCTCACATCATTTTATGGTTAGGCATAGTGGGTGCAATCTTTCTCATCATCTATATTGATTTTTTAGGCACTACAGGGGAAGTTAATCGTTTTATGCGTCGCTATGGCATTATGATATTTTTCACACTCACACCGCTAGCTCAATTATTAATGCTTGAGCAACATTATAATATTCTACCATCACTGCCAGATGGTACTATAAAGCCTGCAGTATTAAAGTATCAGCTTTTCGTTTTATTGCTAATGTTGATCATTGCTATTATTAGCACCACATTAGAAGCCACTCAAAACAAGACCTATGAAAGCGAAAACATCGTAGAGTGGAATTTTTCATTATTACTGAACATGTATTTTTTAGGTATGATTTTTATATGGAAAGACTACCGATATTATTTAGAAAATAATACTAATAGTGATTAAGGTGGAAGCAGGGATAATTCCCGCCTCTCTGAATAGCTTATTTAGTTTGTCAGGCTTTCCCCAGCAGGTATTCAAGCTCGGGCATATTTCTCAGTACACAATTTTTACCTTCTGTAATAGCCTCTTCTGCACGGTACAGTTCCAAAAGCCCGATACCGGATAATTTTGGCGAAAACACTATATCCGGTGGCTCACCTGCCAAACGGCTCCTGGTTATCCTGTCCTGAGTTATATTAATGGAAGCAGCGATGGCATCCAGCAAACCTGGTTGCTGGCTTTCATTTCCAGGCTCAAAAAATGTCAGGTTTGTATACTCTCTTACCAGCCCAGATATTTTTCCGCCAAGGCCTTCTATGCCATTATTTTTCGTTTCCGGCTTATTAACAGCTTTATTATTATGTTTATTAAAGCGTTTGCCAACGATGTTGTTATTTAAATTTACCGCAATAACGATGTCCGCACCCAGTGCACGACAAACTGAAACCGGTACCGGGTTGACCAGACCGCCATCGACCAGCCAACGGTTACCATGCCTGATTGCAGGAAAAAGACCAGGCATGGACATCGATGCCCATACTGCCTGAATCAAAGAGCCTTTTTTTAACCAGACTTCTCTCCCCGTTTCCAGGTCTGTAGAAACAGCTGCATAGACTTTTGAAAGGTCTTCAATAACATCCTCATCACTAGCTATGTTTTCATTTAAATAATCGTGGAACCTTTCTTTATTAACAAAACCTGTCAATGAAGCATTGATATCAAGAAACCTCGCCACATCTAACTTTGTTACAGAATAAGCCCATGTTTCCAGTTTTTCAATATTACCGGTTACGTAAGCAGCGCCAACCATTGCACCGACAGAAGTACCGCATACAATGCCGGGGTTAATACCCAGCTTTGACAGTTCTTTGATGATACCTATGTGTGACCAGCCTCGAGACGAGCCACTACCTAGTGCTAAGCCAATATTTAATTTTGTGCTCATCGATTATTATTAACCATCTGTTTATAATAAATTCTACCTGTTTTAGATCTCCCTGGAAGCATTGTACCGATTATTAATATTGATTTTTCTCCAGGCCCGGGTTATCCAACTATTTACTGACCATACCTCCTCAGTACAATACCCTTTTTTAGCGGTCTGGGTTAGTCTTAAATTTCGTATTTGAACTATTCCAGTCTGCCACAGTCAGTTGTCGTAATAAAAACAGACCAGCCATTTTTATGCCATCCTTCTACAAACTACTAGTCATTACAGGCCTGATTGCGACTTTTGTAATTGCCGACGGCCCTGTTGTTAACGCTAACAATCGATCCGTTACTAGCCCTACTGCCACCGGCTATAGTGCACTCAAACTTTTTCTTGAAGACGAGCAATACCTGACAGCCATCAGGCGGACGAAGATGGTGATTTCGTTTTCAGGCATCAGCGATAAATCAGTAAAACTGATTGATGATATTTCCAACTCATCCGAGCGGGCGATTGAAGAGCTTGAAAAACTAGCAACAGTAAGACCCGCTTTCGTATTCGAAGAGTTCTCTGATGAAACAATAGGCAAAGCCACACTTGATTCAATACGAATGACAACCGCCAAAGAGTTTTTACTTGAATCTGAAAGTTTTGAAAAAAACCTGCTGCTCAGCCAGCTAAAGATTCTGCGTGTAATTAGCCATCTTGCAATACAACTGGAAGAAAAAGAAACCAGTGCCAAACGCAAAGCCTGGCTTAACAGGCTTGCCCAGCGTTATGAAAACTATTACCAGCAGATTTATGCACGTATTACAATATCTGCTAAATGAAAAGTATGATCGTTACACCTTTCTATTTTTCCTTTATCTGAACTGATTTGCATCGAATAGTAATTAACAGATTCACCCTTGAACTCAATAAAATTCTAACCCGATAACAAAAATTGATTTTTATATTTATACAATGCACGCCATACAGCGTGTACTTGTCGGGTCGGCAACAAGTCGTTGTTCAACTATCGCTTCACCACATATAAAACAATAACCATAGGCACCTGACTTTATGCGAGACAGGGCGCCTTCAATTTTCAACAGCTGATGCTGACGTCGCCTTGACGACTCCAGTGCCATTTGCTGTGATTGCATGGCATCCATACGAGAAAGCCTGCCAACCCTGGTTTGATCAAGTTCAACGGTCTCTCCAGTCTGTTTGTATGCTTCCTCCATTTTTTGAAGTGCTGACCTTAGACTAAGCAGTCGCTGCCTGAATTGATCAATCTCTTTGTCATTCATCGCTGTATCATCTCAAACTTTACCTGCCACCTCTACCCCACTAAACTGTCATTAGAACTAACGATGACGATTTATAACTTCATCTCATTTTATTTAGACTGGTTTGCTTTTTCCGTCTTTCGGTAAACGACCACCAGGGGAGTGGCTCGCCTCCTTCCATAAAATGGACAACCGACATAAAGATATCAATTATACAGGGATCCTGTCTTTTTCCAGACCTGGCACAAAGTGATTCGTATAGTTCAAATGGTTCCTTGCCAATCAACATTTTAGGGTGATTGATACCAATCAACTGGAGATCATGCGACATAGCTGTTCCAATATTAGGAAGTTCATCTAGTCGTGTTACTGTTTCTCTGTCCGGGTTCTTCATCGTGTCTTCGATTATAGTTTTTTTCTTCGCTCGCAGGTAATAAAAAGGACCACAACACAAAATAACAAAACAGAGTAATCAGTAATCTAACCGTGTGCGTGCCACGCTAAACAACGTTCAGGTTAGTACTAATAAGTACATTGATTATGCGACATGCTATTGCAGGTCCGTCAGCAGCAGGGATGCTGCTGTCGAGCTTACAGGGATGTATTTACAGCGTGACCTGTAATAGCTTGTCGCATAATCAATAACCTCATAAATAACTAACGATATTTACGCAAATACAACCATTCAAACAGACGTTTTATCCAGTGAAATAAAACTGTGCCCGGTAACATAATATTCTTACTTTCTGTGCGACTTATCATCATGCCCTTGTCATTACTGTCAACAATACAGATTAACTCAACCTTGAAGGTTGCATCTGCGGTTTGCCCATTTAATTCAGCCAGTAAATTTTTCGCTGCGGCTTCGGCCTGCAGGTCGGCCATATGCGCCTGTTTAGGCATCCAGTCCGGTCCGGGGAAACTACCGGAATCACCGGCAACATACACCGCCTCCATTGACTCGACCTTGCAATGCCGATTAGCTTTAATCAGACCGCCTTCGGAACGTGGCAAATCAGTATTATCAAACCATTTATTGCCTGTCATGCCCGGCATGAAAATAATAAAGTCTGCTTTAAATTCGCCATTTTCAGTAATAACGCGATTGCTTTCAAACGCTTTTATTTTATGACCAAGATGGGTCTGGATATCACGCTTTTTCATTTCATCCAGAAGTTTCTCAACGGCTTTTGATCCAAGTCGATTACCGGGTTTAGCTGCCGGGGAAAAAAACACCAGCTCAAAATTATCTCGCCGCCTCTGCCTTTTTAAAAGCGTATCGGTACCAAACAGAAACTCGAACATCGGACCGCCACGCATAGCCGAAGGTTCTTCAGGATTGCCGGAAAAACCAAAGGCAATGGTGCCACCGCTCATTCCAAACAATCGATCTCGAATTTTCTCAACAGCATCGATACCTTCACACGGTGTAACGGCATGCTCAATACCCGGTAATTTTTTGATAAAACGACCGCCTGATGCAATAATTAAACCATCGTTGTCTATATTGCCATTATCAGTTTCAACGACACGACCGTCTTCTGACAAACCGGTTACACTTGCCTGATGGAAAACCACATGTAGTCGTTTGAAAAAATTATCGAGTGGTATAATAATATCTTCACGTTTACGCAAACCACTGGGTACCCAGATAAGGCTGGGTAGATAATGTAATTCAGCACGTGGTGCAATTAAAGTAATCTCACAGTTTTTATCCAGTTTACGTAACTGACGTACTGCAGTTAAACCGGCAAAACCCGCACCTATTATTGTTATTTTTTTCATTAAGAAATATCTGCCCCTGGTTTTCCAGTTTTAATCCACAACTGCTGCTTATTTCGTACTTATATGCAATTATTGAATTAAAAAATTAATGGAAGTCGTTTTACTCTCTAATTCGCTCAGCTATTTTTCCTGTTTAATATGCCACAAGCCATTTGATTTTTTTTCTGCTTTGTAGAAAAAAACATTTTCATTTAATACTACACGGTATTTATAAAAAGCATCAGACTTGTTAAAAACAGTCACCTCTACATCTTCAATTCTAATGTTTTTATCTCGTAATAGTTTGTCTTTCAATATCAAATACGTTTCATTTGAAAAATCTTCTATTGAAGTAAATATTTCATATTTTTGACCGGTTATATTTTCATATAAATTCAAGGCTATCTTTTTTCCATCTCCAGATATGAGGGCAAAAACAATAATCACCAGTGTAATTATATTCAAAATAATAAACTTTGTATTTTTAAACAAATCCAGCAGAGAAGCTGTTTTTCTGTTTGATGAGGTATGACTTTCTTTTTTCATCTGGTTATCCTTATTCGCCTCAAGTCTACTAATCAGTAGTTAAATCATCGTTATGACGGCAACCAATTTTAATACGTTTTGTTAATTGCTTAAATCAGATAAGAGCCATTTTATCAGTTTATACACGCTTAAGTACCTGCTGTACCTTTTGCGCAAGTTCTTCCTGGCTATAAGGCTTGGCTAACATGTTAAGACTAAAGCGTTTATGATTTTCACCGGTTGTGACCTTCTCAGTATAACCTGATGCCAGTAGCACCTTCAGCTCAGGATAATCAGTCGTTACCCGTTCTGCCAGTTCAAATCCATTTATACCGCCGGGCATAATTACATCGCTGATCATCAGGTCAACATTGGCTTCCCTGGTTAGTACATCCAGTGCCTGCTGACCATTACCCGCCGTCAATACCCGGTAACCCAAATCTAATAAAGACTCCTCGGCCAGCTCCAGCAAAGCCTCTTCATCGTCAACAACCAGGACAGTTTCATTACCTTCAGCTAATGCCCTTTTTGATTCTTTCGTGGATACAATGTCTGTCTGTATCACTTCATTTGACCTTGGCAGGTAAAGCCGGAATGTCGTACCAATACCCTGTTCAGATTCAACATTGACATGGCCTTTAGAGCGCTGGATAAAACCAAATACCATGGCTAATCCCAACCCGGTGCCCTTACCCTGCTCCTTGGTGGTATAGAATGGTTCAAAGAGGTGTTCAAGTTGTTCCGCTGTCATGCCGTCACCACAGTCACTGACTTTTAATTGCACATAATCACCCGGTTCAATGTCGGGATTGTTCTCACAATAGTGATCATCAAGTGTGGTATTTACCGTCTCAATGCTAATCCAGCCACTGCCAGACAAAGCATCACGCGCATTGATAACCAGGTTAAGCAAGCTGTCTTCAAAATCCCCCGGCGCAATTTCTGTTGACCACAGGTCTTTAGCCAGGTGCCATTCTATCTCTACCTGCGGGGTGATTGAGTGAGCAATCAGGTTGCCCATTTCTTTAATCAGCTGGGTTATATTAGTGTTCGTTACATTTTCGGCCTGGTTACGCGAAAAGCTGAGCAGTTGCCTGGTCAGATTGGCGGCGCGCATGGTGGATTTGTGGATATTCTGAATTCGCTGCTGTATCTCTTCATCATCAGCAACCTGCTTATTAAGCAGTTCCAGATTACCGAGGATGATGTTGAGGATATTATTGAAGTCATGAGCGACACCACCAGTGAGCTGGCCTAATGCATCCATTTTCTGGGAACGTCGTAAAGCCTGTTCGGACAGCTTGCGTTCAGTAATGTCAGTTCGAATGGCGATATAGCTTCGTGGATTATTGTCCTTGCCCATGAACGGTACGATGGTGGTATCAACCCAGTAGAAATGACCATCTTTTGCCCTGTTGCGCACGACATCATTCCATACCTGGCCACTATTCAGTGTACGATACATTTCCTGCCACTCAGTTTTGCTTTTATCGCCCGAATTTAACAAGCGGTGATTTTGCCCAATGAGCTCATCTTCAGAATAACCACTGAGTTTGCAGAAGCGTTCATTGGCATAAGTAATATTTCCTTCAACATCGGTAATAGCGACGATGGCATGCTGATCGAGGGCAAATTTCTGCTCGGCCAGTTCATCCAGTGCCCGTGATAATTGTTGCTTTTCTGTACGAGAAACTCGCGTCAGCATAATAATGATCGCTATGCTACCGATAACGAATAGCAGGGAAGTAAGTAATATATAAACCTGCGTGTTTGCTTCAAATTCCCTGTCCATGTTCTCGATAAATTCGACGGAGTTTTTATTATATTCATCGATGATGTAACTAAGCTGTTCAATCACTTTATTCTGACCGGGAATCGCATGGCTGAATAATAGACTTATCGCCTGTTCTCGTTTCTCTTCGGTAAATAGTTCGGCAACCTGATTTTGCATTGCTGCATTAATTGCTACCGTCTCTCTTACGCGCTCCAGTAACGTAAGCTCTTTTTCTGTTAATGGTTGTGAGTAAATATTCTCCCAAGCCGTAATATAAATCTGAGCCTGTTCAGCAAATCGCTGGTTCAAATCATCCAGTTCAAACACATCTCCTTCAGCAGCCATTTCCAGTAAAATCAGTGAACGTTCACGTGATACTGAAAACATGGAAGCCAGTAAAACCCGTTTTAACTGCTGATCTCTTAATACTTTTGTTGCAGTGCCATGAACCTGCCTGACATCACTATAGCTATTAAAAATAAGGTAACCGGCTGCAAGTAATATGCTGAGAATAACAACCAGCAGGCTGAGTTTACCTGTGTTCAACATACCGCGTTGCTTAGTACAGTCGCTATTTAATACCTTCATAACACAGGATCATCCATATTGTTACAGGGATTCAATTTCTTCGGACAGTGAAAACATAAAAAAAATCACCACAAAAGTACAGAGTTTTATTTTGTTAACTGTGCCTCTGCTATGCAGTTAACAGTAGAAAGTTGTTCTCTGCGCGAGGTGTAAGATCGGCTAATATCGAAACAGCATGAATAGTTAAGAAAGACCTCTGCAGTGAAATGCTTTTGTAAGCATATCTGTTGCTGGCTAGTTACCATCAACTGGCTGATTTTCTGCAGCGACACTTTCTAATAGTGGATTGTAAACCCATACGGTACGGTCCCGGATAGACTCATCAATGCCGTCGTTATACAAAATTGCTACCTGGCTCCATTTATCCTGTACATCCATTTGCAGAACATTTTGACCTTTCATTAATTGCATAACAATTTCACCCTCGACAGAGGGCACCTTCCTTGCGTTAAGTTTACGGGCTTTAACCTGACGCACTTGACCAAACAATAAACCATAATCTTTGATAATCGAATGCATACGCCCTTGTATTTCCTTATCATTACGCATCATCATCGATTGCAAAATGTTGATTGCGTCTTCATGGCCTGCCTTTACTGCAAGCAGATAATAATCTATCGCTTTCTTCGAATCTTTCGGCACTTCACCATCACCCAGGCTGTATAACATACCAATTGAAAAACTGGCATCGGCATGCCCCTGTGCGGATGCTTTTTTCCACCACTCCAGTGCTAGACTATCATTCACCCGCAAACCATAACCATTTAAATACATCCAGCCGATATTGTATTGCGCGTCGGCATCACCTCTCTCAGCAAGCGGTCGCATGATACAGTAGGCTTCTGCGAAATCACCAGTACGCATGGCAGTGACGGCATCCTCTAAATCATTAGAACCTGCGATTGCAGAGAAAGCAGCTAGAATAAAAAAAGACAAAACAATCGCCAGGTATTTATTGTGCATACAATTTTGAACTCACGCTTGTTTATAACGTATTAATCGAATGGCTAATATTACTATCAGAAAGCTGTGCCAGAACAGGTCAAATATATCAATTGGTTTGCTTAATTCACCATTGATTAACATGCGTGATTTTTCAAGCAAATGAGGCTCTGGAGTAAACGGTGCCAGCGCCATGAATAGTGCTACTACCGCTAAAGGTAATAATGGAATTTTATCGATATACTTAAGCATTAAAATAATTCATTAAATATTCATCAAAACTTATCGTATCTTCAGCTTCTATTTTCTTTTGTTTTGCTAATGACTCCTTTGCCATATTTTCAAAAAACCGGACCTTTTCTTCAGATAATGGATGGTTTTTATAATACTGATTATGATGCATAGACATACCTTGTGCATGATGAAAGAAACCTTCGTCATGTTCTCTCATCTCAGCCAGCATTCTGGCAGAGGGCGTTAACTCAGGCTCAAACACACTGGCAATTTGCGATTTCACACTGGAAAAATAATTTTCACAGTAATTTGCTCTATCAAGCAGGCTTGCCACTGCTGTCATCTTATTACATAACTCACTTGCCCAGTCCTGCAAACTGATGCTCTCCTCACCGCGCTGTAAATCCAGGCCAGGCTCTCGCCCCTTATGCGCCACCAGCAACAGGTTCTCATCAATCGCATCGATTTCATTTTTGCTTAATTTTGGGCTCTCCTGTAACAGGCAAAATAGCATAAATACTTCAAGAAAATACAACTGTTCTGAGTTAATGCCATGTGGATCAAATGCATTGACATCTAAAGAGCGCAGCTCAATATAAGCAATGCCTTTTTTTTTCAGTGCAGTGGATGGCTTTTCATCGCCTTGCACTATCTGTTTAGGACGAACCGAACTGTAATATTCATTTTCGATCTGCAGAATATTGGTATTAAGCTGCTGGTATACACCGTCTACTTTTACACCGATATCCTGGTAACCATCAAAAGGTGTATTTATCGCACATTGCATGCTTTCGACATAGGCATCAAGCGAATCGTAACAGGCTTTGATACCGGCCAGATCTTCTTTATTGTTCTGGTACCCGATATCACCCAGGCGCAGCGAAGTCGCATAGGGCTCATAATAAGTATTGCTATTAAATTCCTGCAATATGGTTCGCTGACCATTTAAAAATGATTTACAGACTGCAGGTGAAGCACCAAACAGATACGGAACCAGCCAGCCATATCGCAATAGATTACGGACTACGCCCATATACTGATCAGAAATGAAATCCTGTAAGTCATCACTATTATCTAACAGCTGCTGATAGCGTTTCCAGAAGGCATCCGAGAATGAATAATTAAAATGCACACCAGCGATTACCTGCATGGCACGACCATAACGCAAGCCCAGGCCACGCCGATAAACCGTTTTCATCTGAGCTGCGTTTGATGAACCATATCTCGCCAGCGGGATACTGGTTTCACCGGCAACCACACAGGGCATGCTGGTTGCCCAAAGAATTTCGTCATCCAGGTTACGGTAAACAAAAGTCTGAATATCATCAAGCGATTGAATAACCTCAACTACTGAATTACAGGGTGGCGTCACCAGCTCGGTCAAGGCTTCAGAAAAATCCGTAGTGATTTGCGGATGCGTTAAAGGAGAACCCCAGGCTATGGGATGCGGAGCCTGTGAAATGCGGCCTTCAGGTGATACCCGTAAACTTTCTTTTTCCAGACCGATTTTCGATGCTGATAATGCCTCTTCAATGTCAGAAGCTGCTAATAAAGCTAAACGCTGTTGGAGTGATTGATATAAAGACACTTAATAATCTTGCTGGCTAAAGGTTCTCATTTAAAGATGAATTATACGGCTTTAATGTACCGGCTGAAACTATATCTCTGGGTTGTATTGATTAGTACATGTACCTGATACCTGGTTATTCAATACTTTCAGTCAAAGTTAGCAGAACTTATCTATTAGCAAACCTTTGTCGGCCTTCAAGTGCGCTCGACAAAGCTTACAGCAGAAACTGGCTTATAAGCAGTTTAAAAGTCAGTATGACACGTTCTCACCAAAACAGACTTCATGCAAAATGAAATCCTGATTATTTAGCCACAACCCTGTATCGTGGTTTGCTGTCCGAACTTTCAATGTTACCGGATGCCACAGATGTTTCTGCGACAATTCGGTATTCAAACCGGCAACCCATTGCTCTTGCCGCTCTTTCCATCATTTTTAAAGTCACTGCACCGCGTTTTTCATCTTTTTCCAGTACCGAGACCCTTGCTGCACTCACCTTAAGCCGCTGCGCCAGTTGAAAGCCTTTTAAACCCTGTTTTATTCGCATACTGCGAATCCAGTTTGATTCCATGATAAGCCTCCTTTAATTAATGTATATATTAATTATTAATATATACATTAATATAATAAAAACCGCAATAAAAAACCAAATAGTTTTATTTGGTTTAAAAACTTATCAACCGCCGAGTCGCGGAGATTTAAAATAATAATTTTAGATTTTCTCTGTCTCTCCGCGCGACGTGCATGGATGCACTAATGTCGCAGGTGTACGGATACACAAGAGCGACCTCGGCGGTGAAAAATAATTATTAGAAATTAATCAAGCACGTGTGAAACCAGGCCATCGGCCAGTTTAGGCTCAAACCAGGTGGATTTCGGCGGCATTACTTCACCGGCATCTGCCACTGCCATCAGCGCTTCCATACTGGTTGGGTACAATGAAAAAGCAATCGCCATTTCACCACTGTTTACGCGCTTTTCCAGCTCGCCCAGACCACGTATACCACCGACAAAATCAATACGGTTATCAGTACGCGGGTCAGCGATGCCCAGAACCGGCTCGATCAGATTATTTGCCAGCAGACTAACGTCAAGTGACGCCACCGGATCATCGGGTACCAGTTCAGAATTAATGTTCAGGCGATACCACTGGCCATCGACATACATGCCGAACTCTGTAGCTTTGGCTGGTTTAACTGCAGCGGATTGTTCCGTGACAGTAAACGCTGTTTTTACCTTTTCCAGCAGCTCATCTTTGCTCAGGCCGTTTAAATCGGTGATTACACGATTGTAATCCAGGATATTCATCTGGTTATGCGGGTAGATTACTGACAGGAAATAATCACAGCTCTGATTGCCGTCGCCATCACTTAGGGCATGGCTTTTTGCTACGCGCGAAGCAGAGGCTGAACGGTGATGGCCGTCAGCGATATAGATCGCTTCCATGGCATCAAACCCGGCACTTATTTTTTCAATTGTCGCATCATCATCGATTTTCCAGAAAGTATGCTGCACACCATCATCGGCAGTCACATCGACCAGTGGTGGCTGCCTGGTAGTCTGTTCTAAAATCGCATCCATATCAGCCTGTGATTTATAGGCCAGCAATACCGGACCGGTCTGCGCATTTAAAGCCTCTATCTGGCGCACACGGTCATCTTCTTTTGCCGGGCGAGTGTATTCGTGTTTACGTACGCGGTTGATATCGTAATCAGCAACTGATACCACTGCAACCAGGCCAACCTGTGAATGGCCATCCATGATTAAACGGTAGGCGTAATAACAGGGTTTATCTTCACGGATCAAAATGCCTTCATTTAGCATCTTCTGCAAATTTTCAGCAGATTTGGCGTATACCGACGGATCATAAGGGTCGGTACCTTCCGGCAGATCAATCTCAGCTTTGGAAATATGCAGAAAACTCCACGGACGACCAGCTGCACGTTCACGCGCTTCGGCAGAATTTAAAACATCATACGGCGGCGCAACAACTTCTTCTGCGCGCTCAGGCACCGGACGCAAACCGGCAAAAGGTCTAATTAATGGCATGGCAATACTCTGGTCAATTTTTGATGTGCGAATTATACATGGGCTGTCATTTCGACGCAGGAGAAATCCCCTTTAATTACATTTACTGGTTCATGCCAGCTTTCTCACTTCTTTTTTCACGTATGGCCTGACGTTGCTCTGCACTCATCTTCATCATTTCTTCATGGCGCTGTTTGATCTTTTTACGCATGGCCCGGCGCTCTTCTTCACTCATTCTCATCATCTTCTCATGACTATCTAACATCTGCTTAAGCATAGCCTGACGCTCTTCTTCACTCATCTTCATCACCATTTCATGACGCTCGCGCATCCGTTTACGCATTGCCTGACGTTCCTTATCACTCATCTTCATCATCTTCTCGCGTCGCTCTTCCTGCATTTTATGCATGACCTCACGCTCCTCGTCACTCATTTTCATCATCATCTCACGTCGCTCAGTCATCATTTTACGCATGGCCTGACGCTCCTCGTCACTCAGGATCTTCATCATCTCGCGACGCTCCTGCTGCATTTGATGCATGGCCTGGCGCTCCTCGTCACTCATATTATTCATCATCTCGTGACCATCGCCCTGAGACATACCCGGTGCAGAAGTATCTTTATTGTCATCAGCCACTGCAACACCCGTAGCCAACAATCCCGCCAGAGTACAAGCAAGCAATTTATTAAATAATTCCATCTCGTTTAACCTCTTTTGTTGTTGATTATTCACCCGTTAATATTCTACTTTAAATTAAAGGGGCAGCGACCCCTGTGATTATTAATCCGGGTTTTTTAAAAACTTAGCTGTGCATTAATTGAAAGCATTGTTACATCGTCACCATCAAAGTCATACACGTTATAACGTGCGCCGATGCCGATATTGTTAGTGGCTTTTACCGTCACACCCAAACCATAGAATATATCAATGCCGTCTTTCCTGGAAACAACACCGGCACCATCCTCGGTGATTTCACTATCCCAGCTATGCATGCCCAGCTTTACAAATACATCAGCGGTTTTACCTATTTTGCCGCCAAGCAGTGCACCGACAGTTATCGCATCCGCATCAACACTGCGTAATGGTGTTGCGCCATCATCTGCTTCGCCAAAGTCTATGTATGAAAGCTCAAAAGACAAGTTTCTGCTGATTTCCTTTCCAAGCATCAACTCAAAACCCGTTGGTTTATCAAAGTTTGAACCTGACGCATCTCCGTAATCAATGGAGCCGAAACCTAGACCAATATAACCGGTGTCCTTAACATCGGCAGCAGAATAAGTACAGCTACCCAGTAAAGCAATTGTTAAACATAACTTTCTAATCATCTGACTTTATCCTCTATTAACTGGTTTACTATTATATACGCTGTATCTGACAGGTGAAGTCCCGTTTAATTACACTTTAATTTATTAATTGTTTTTAACAACCAGGCGTGCACTTGCGACTCGCTCGCCTTCGGCGTTCATTTCAATGGATTCCTGGTACAATAAAACATCAACCCCTGATACTGCTTCAGCTAAATCGCCAGGTGCGACTCGGTAGTTTAAACTGCCGGGCCCGATCACCTTCAAATCCGTAGCCAGATGTTCCTCGCAGAGGAGATACCCTCCCGGTGCCAGGCAGCTACACAGTCTGGAGATAAGCTCAAGATTGACATACCACATCACGATAATCAGATCGTAATCTGTGTTGAACGGGTAAGGCTGATCCAAATCCTGCTCTATCCAGTTAATGCTGAGCCCCTGATTCTCAGCTTTTTGCCTGGCCAGGTTCAGACCCTCACGGGAAATATCGATGGCATCGACCTGGTATCCAGCATGCGCCAGAAATAGTGAGTTACGCCCGGCGCCACAGGCCACATCCAGTGCTCGACCCACGGGTAACCTCGGTAACCAGTCCTCCACTAAAGTCACCGGGTTAACCTTATGATAGCTACCCTCTGCGTATCGTTGATCCCACTTGTTTCGATCTTGTTTGCTCATAGCCGATAATAAAAGTCATAAAAACAGGAATTCAAGGGGCAGTGACAAAACGCAATAACTCTGTTTTGTCAGCGGCCTTTTTAATTCTTTTATCGAGGATTCAGCATAAAGGAATTATTGCTTCAGTACACTGTTGCAATATGAATCTTTAACATAACACTGATTAATATTTAACAAACATTTAACATTTGAATCAAGAAGTTACTACTAATTGAATTGCGTCAAACTATAGCCATCTATAGAATTCAGCACTGAATAAAACTACATCTCCATGGAGAGATTTTAATGATTATCAAAAAGACTATTAAACAACGCGTGCTGGCATTGGTGTTACCCGTATTTGTCGCCATGATGTTCAGCTTTTCCGCTGAGGCAGCCTCCTCCTGTAAGGGCATGTCACAGTCCTCCTGTTCAGCGGCTAGCGATTGTAGCTGGGTAAGTGGATATAAGCGTAAAGATGGTGTTCAAGTATCTGGACATTGTCGCGCTGCATCGGGTAAAGCAAGCACGAAAAAAACACAAAAGAAATCTGACAACAAGAAGTCCGGCGACAAAAACTCAAAAAAATAAAAAATCCGAAACCAAAGCTCAACAAGATAAAAATTCTAAAGACAAATCGTCCAAGTCTGCAAAATCTAAAGATAAGAAATCCAGTGACAAGAAGATTAAAAAGTCCAAAGACAAAAAATCTGCAAAAGATACAACAAAAAAATAAACCGGCTTAACGTTAAACGGGCTGATCAAAAATCGCCAGCCTGCGTTACTTTAAAGTGGTCAGATCCAATGCCAGCAAGTTAAGTGTTTTGTCGAACTAGGGTGCGCCGTGCGCACCATGAAAATACCGACCTGTTGGCATTTTGGTGCCCATGGCGCACCCTACCATGACATAGATTTTCCTTAACTTACTGGTATTGTGGTCGGATCTTTTAGTTTTTTATATAGATCTGACCATTTTTATTTTTTCAGCTTTTTTTAAATAGTCCTCTGTATTCATTTTCTTTAAGCTCTCTCAGGCGGATTATCTTAGTGATCATCAGGGGCACCCTACCCTGGCCATATGTTTCGAGTGATATGTGAAGAAAAAAGCCATGTTAAAAAACAACCAAATCGCCATCACAGGCTAGCGGCCATATTGGAAAATTACTGGCGCAGCAACTATTGAAGAAAAAAATACCCGTAACCGGTTATGTCAGCAGCGAGTCCAGCCTGGCTGAATGCAATAACAGAAACATAGCCTGTGAAATAATAGACCTCGATGCAGGTCCTGATGCAGCGCTGCAAAACATCAACCTGACAGGGCATCATGTTATCTACTTCGTGCCACCGCCACATAGTGGAAAAGCAGATACACGTATAACGAATTATCTGCACGCTATTGAAAAACATAAACCTGAAAAATTTGTATTGATCAGCACAACTGGCGTTTATGGCGATTGCAAAGGCGCATGGATTGATGAATCAACGCCATTAAACCCGACCGCCGACCGGGCTTTTCGCCGCGCCGATGCTGAGCAGCAAGTACAGCAATTTTGCCAGCGCCTAAGCATTCCACTGGTTATCCTGCGCGTAGCGGGCATTTACGGCCCCGGCAAAATCCCACTGGCTCGCATAAAAAGTCGTCAAGCCATCGTCAATAAACAGGACTCACCATTCAGCAATCGCATCCATGCTGATGACCTGGTGAATATTTGTGAACAAGCATTACTGGATTCCAGGATCAAAGGCATTTATAACGTAACAGATGGTCACCCCGGCACCATGTATGATTACTTTGTCGGTGTTGCCTCAGCGATGGATTTACCTGCACCGCCTGCTATCTCCTTAAAAGAAGCCCGAAATCAGTTATCTGAAGGCATGCTATCTTATATGGCGGAATCCAGACGCATCAATAACAAAAAGTTGCTAAAGGACTTTAAACTCGGTCTGCAATACTCGGAATTACAGGCCGGGCTTAAACATATAGTTTAAATAGTAAAATAGGCGAGGTAATTCAATGGCTCTGAATCATACTTAATTTAACGGACTGATTTATGAAACAAGCACAGCTTAAATTTTCAGCCATTCAAAAATGTGGTTGGCTGTATTCGCTAGTTATATTCTCTGCATTGTGCAGCAATCTGTATGCTGATGAAGCAAATGACTCCTTTCGTTTTGAACTGACTCCCTATTTGTGGGCAGCCAGTATCAAAGGCACAACAGCCGCAGGTGGTGAGGAATCGCCGCCTATCGATTCGGACTATAACTTTTTCGCCCTGGATAATCTCGATGGCGTAGCTTCAGCAACATTTACTGCAAGTAAAAACCAGTGGGGACTTCTATTCGATTTTTTATATGTTGCCTACGAAGATACCTTCATGGAAGCAACGCCTTTACAGACAACCCCAAGACTTGAAGGCACCATCATTGAGTTTGCCGGTGCTTATGCACCGACATCAATAGACAACCTGGAATTCATTGCCGGTTTACGGCAGCAGGATATTACCGTTTCACTGGCATTGCTTAACCGAAATTTAGAGCAGTCTGCAACCTGGATAGATCCGTTTGCGGGCATCATTTATACCCGTCCGTTAACAGGCAACTTCCATATGGCCTTGCGCGGAGACCTGGGTGGCTTTGGAATCAAAAGTGATATAGCAGTAAATGCTGAAGCTGTATTTCGCTATCAAATGGGTAATACCTTTTCTATAAAACTGGGTTACCGTTACCTTAAAGTAAAGTTTGACGATACTAATTTTCTTTATGACTTAAGCCTGGATGGTTTCCAGCTTGGCCTTGGCATTCGCTTTTAAACTAAAAAGAGAGCTATTATTTTCAAATGAAAAATGGAGGCCAAAACTCAATGATTTCTAATAGTAGAGAAACTGTGTTCTGACCCTGGTTATTTTTAAAACTTCACCTTTACTTGATCTGGGTTATTGTATTGTTAGCTGATATCACCTAGATTTCCATATTTATCAGCTAACCAGGCAGGTTTTCAGCATGACAAAGCATATAGGTATTCTTACAGCTGGCGGCGACAGCCCCGGGCTCAATGCGGCAATCCGTGGCGTGGGTAAAGCAGCTCAAAGTCACTACAACATGCAGATGATAGGTTTTCTGGATGGCTTCAGGGGACTGGTTGACAATCGCAGTATTCGAATGGAAGGCAACATGCTGTCCGGTATTCTCACGCGTGGCGGTACCATCCTGGGCACCAGCAGGGACAAACCACACCGTATGATGTTCGGCGGCAAGAAGCAGGACATGACCAATGTCATTGTTGAAAATTATAATAGCCACCAGCTGGACGCCCTGGTCTGTATCGGTGGCGGCGGTACTCAGAAAAACGCTTTAGAGTTGATGGATAAAGGCCTCAATATCATTACGCTGCCCAAGACCATAGACAATGATGTAGGCATGACTGACACCACGTTCGGCTTTGATACAGCACTAGGTATCGCCACTGACGCCATCGACAGATTGCACAGTACTGCTCACAGTCACCACCGTATCATCGTGGTAGAGATCATGGGGCATCGAGCCGGCTGGCTGGCGCTGGGTTCAGGCATCGCAGGCGGCGCTGATGTTATCCTGCTACCTGAAATTCCCTACGACCTGGATACGGTGGCAACTGACATCCGCAGCCGGGTACGTGGCGGAAAGAAATTCAGCATCGTCGCTGTTTCCGAGGGCGCCCTGCCGAAAGACCAGGCAGCACTGCTACAGGCAGCTAAAGAAGCCATGGCTCAATGCGAAAGACAAAAAAGCCAGAAAACTGGCAAAAAACGAAATTGCCCAGCTGGAAAAAGATAATGCTAATCATACCAGTACCTTATCCAGGCAACTGGAGGAACTGACCGGGCTCGAATCCAGAGTTACCATCCTCGGTCATCTACAACGCGGAGGCATACCATCTGCTGCTGACCGACTGCTGGCCACCCGGCTAGGTACTGCCTGTGCCGATCTTATTGAGCAGGAACACTATGGCGTAATGGTAGCGGCCCATGGTGAAAATGCCGTGCCCGTCCCACTGATTGAAGTTGCGGGCAATAAAAAGCTGGTACCGCCAGATCATTCATGGGTAATCAGCGCCAGAAATGTAGGCACCAGTTTTGGCGACTAAGAAGTGCGGGGCAGAACTCAATCGTTTCTATCAATCGTTTCTATCAATCGTTTCTAATAGTAGAGAAAACTGTGTTTTGCCCCCAGTGATTAGCCGGGCTATTAAAAGGCCCTGAACTCCCCCCTATTATTTAGGCCTGAAGCTTTACTATTGATATACTATGCTCAATGCTCGGTTTACTTGCTGGTTCAAATCAAAGTGAGCAAAGTAAACTTAACCCGGATATTTCATAGGAGCACTATAGATCTCTCTTAACATTATGATTGCTATAAGAAATATAGGTATATTAGAAAAGCACACGTATGTACCTGGCAACGCTATGCAGTTTTTGGGAAAATATCAGCGTGCCATGATATTGGGTACGATTCGCCTGTAACCATAGCTACGGCTATGCTTATAATCATCGGGCGTCCTGCCCGTTACCCTACGGGCTCGCTTCGCTCATGTAAAATTGTTCCTACAATTTTATCGGCGAATCGTACAAACGACGCACATGGCGGAGTGTCGATTTTGCAGGAGCATCACATCGACCTGACTCACTGAGATTTCCCCAAATGTCTGCATTCCTATGAAATGCCCGGGTTAAAGCGACAGGACTTCTCACAAAAACTAAAGCGGAAAAACTCTAACGTGATTATCAAACCAAAAACTCGCGGTTTTATTTGTACGACAACTCATCCAACTGGTTGCGAAGCCAATGTTAAACAACAAATAGCGCGGGTAAAAGCCGATGGCGCTATTGCAAACGGCCCTAAAAATGTTTTAGTCATTGGCGCATCAACGGGTTATGGCCTGGCATCGCGTATTACCGCTGCCTTTGGTTCAGGCGCAGCAACATTGGCTGTGTTTCTGGAAAAGCCAGCAACTGAAAAAAAACCCGGTTCTGCAGGCTGGTATAACTCAGGCGCTTTTGAAAAAGCCGCTCATGCCGAGGGGCTTTATGCAAAAAGTATTAATGGCGATGCTTTTTCAAATGAAATGCGCGATAAAGCCATCGAGATGATTAAGCAGGATTTAGGGCAGGTTGACCTTGTCGTTTACTCACTGGCCTCGCCGGTACGTAAACTGCCAGACACAGGTGAAACCGTTCGCTCAGTATTAAAACCGATCGGTGACACTTACAAAGCGACTGCAGTCGACACCAGCAAAGATATCCTTATCGATGCTGAAATTGAGCCTGCAACAGAAGAAGAAATACAAAACACCGTCACAGTGATGGGCGGTGAAGACTGGGAATTATGGATCAGTGCATTGAAAGCTGCAGGCGTATTAGCTGATGGCGTTAAAACAGTCTCATACAGCTACATTGGCACAGACATTACCTGGCCTATTTACTGGCACGGTGCATTAGGTAAAGCCAAAGAAGATATGGATCGAGCAGCAGGCGTTTTGCGAGATTCACTCGCCGATATTAATGGCACAGCCAATGTTGCCGTACTTAAGAGCGTCGTCACACAGGCATCCGCTGCCATACCGGTAATGCCTTTATATATCGCCATCAGCTTTAAAATAATGAAAGAACTGGGTATTCACGAAGGCTGCATCGAGCAGATAAACCGCCTGTTCCGTACCCAGTTATATAAAGATAGCGGCGCGAACCTGGATGATAGCGCACGTATCCGTGTCGATGACTGGGAGCTACGTGACGATGTGCAAAACAAAGTCAAAGAACTCTGGCCCCAGATAAGCAATGAAAACCTTTTCGAATTAAGCGATTACCAGGGTTACAAGGATGAATTTTTAAAACTGTTTGGTTTTGGTATTGATGGTATTGATTATGACGCGGACGTCGATACGCTGATTGGCTTTGAGCCAGCAACGATTTAAGCGGGACAATTTAAATAACAAAAAAGTAGCTGGTTAGAAATTACAGAGGTCTAACTCACTACTGTCCCGAATGGCACTAAGTTAAGCTATATTTGCATGAATCCGGGACATGAACCGGGCGCAGCCAGCAACGACACGCCGTGGAAACCGTCCATGGTGGCTCAACACCCGCATCCCTGCGGGTGATGGTCGTTTCCAACTGTGCCCGATTCACATCCCTTGCAGTTAACGTGACAGCAGTTTATGTCGCCAAGTTGTTGAAAGGTCATGCTAAGCACTCTTAACTTAGTGCCATTCACTACTGTCCCACAAATAATACCTGGAGAGATGGATCGGAAGCAGCTCGCTGAGACCGTCATCCGCAGGGATGCGGATGCCGAGCCCCACGGATGGGTTCACGGCGTGTCTCAGTGAGCTGCTTCCGGTTTATGTCGGTTGTAAACAATGGTTTTAGTCTCTTTAATTTTTATTAGCTTGAGAAAACATTTATGTCCGAAATAGTCACAATAATAGGAGCAAGTGAGAAAAAAGCCAGGTACGCTCATATGGCAATGACAGCTTTGATCGAACATGGTTATGACGTAAGGCTGGTAAATCCTTTTAAGGAAACCATAGATGGTCACAAATGTTTTAAAGCCGTAACCGACATTAAGGAAAAAATTAACACGGTTACTTTATATGTTAATCCATACAGATTCAGAGACCATGTAGAAGAGGTTATACAGGTAAAGCCAGAGCGTGTAATTATGAACCCTGGAACTGAAGATGCTGATATGGAGAAAATACTCGAAGATGCAGGAATAAAAGTATTACGTGCCTGTACACTCGTGCTTTTATCATCAGGTCAGTTTTAAAAATACCAGGTAACAATTAAAGTCACCAGTGACAACAAATGAGGACGCCATAAGTCGTTTCATCTACGCATGTTCCAGCCATCTTCTCAAACAGTAAGGATCTTACACAGCTATGTATTGCTCGAGCCATCGATAAGAACATGCTCGAATACCGGTACGCTCTCATCCCCGTAATACAGGATATAGTTCTCCCAGTCTCCCAGCTTTGCCTGATCGCGTGCATCACCACGGCTGGCAAGTCTTTTTTTGCGAACCTCAGGGGGACACTGTACGTAATGTATTTCAATCGGGCAAGCCAGCTTCATGGAAAGTTTCATCGGCCAGTCTGGATCATTGATTTCCCTGGTAAAGGGCCCGACAACAACCACATCTTGAACCGGCAGGTTCTCCCCTGCGATATCGAATAGGGTTTCATAGATTGGTTCACGAAATATGCGCTTGAAGTATTCAGAATCACGATCATCACTGCTATGTCCCGACTCGACAAGCGCAATACGAACAAGTCGTTCGGTCACCGTATCAATGTCCAGCAGCGTCGCGTGCCTGTCGCTAGACAGCCGCCTGGCATAGGTTGTTTTACCCGAGCCGGGGGTACCGCAAACAATGAAGACTTTGCTCATAACAGCACTCTAATCCTTGCGCAAACAGAGAACAATTATAGAAAATTAAATATGCCAAAACTCACCATATCATAAACAAAAGGATTCGATGATTAAAACAAGTTTGATGTATTATTGCCCTACTATTTTATTTGTATTTACTGATGGATACCAAGGCACACAATATCATCCTGAAAGCTACTGGTGCAAACAAACTGTTTCAAGCTGGCTCTATTCAAAGTCTATGGAGTGGTTACGGCAGTATTGACCGATACGGCCTGATCGGCTCAGAACTTAACACTGTAGTGGTTAAACATGTACGTTTGCCAGACCAGAGTAAACACCCGCGTGGCTGGAATACCGATAACTCACATCAACGTAAATTACATTCCTACCAGGTAGAAACAGCGTGGTATGAATTTTGGGCCGGGCAGTGCAACGATGACTGTCGCGTCCCGCATTGTCTCGCCCTGGAACATCACGAGAACGAAATTATAATGGTGCTGGAAGATTTAGACAGCAGCAGTTACCCGGCACGTAAAAACACGGTAAATGATTCAGAGATGCAGACCTGTTTAAACTGGCTGGCTAATTTTCATGCGATTTTTATGGGAAAGAAGCCACAAGGCCTGTGGAATATTGGTACCTACTGGCACCTGGAAACCCGCCCTGATGAACTTAAAACAATGGAGCAAGGTGAATTAAAACAGGCTGCCAGGTTGTTAGATAAAACACTCAATGAAGCGCCTTTTCAAACTTTCGTGCATGGAGATGCCAAACTGGCTAATTTCTGCTTTTCACAGGATGGCAACCAGGTGGCTGCAGTCGACTTTCAATACGTCGGTGGTGGTTGCGGCATGAAGGATGTCGCCTATTTTATTAGTAGCTGCCTAAACGAGGATGAATGTGAGTCAAAAGAACAGGTTTTGCTTGATAGCTATTTTAAAACCCTGAAACAGGCACTGTCTCTTTATCAACCAGAAATTAACTCCGCAGAAGTAGAAGCAGCATGGCGCCCCTTATACGAAATAGCCTGGACCGATTTTTACCGTTTTTTAAAAGGCTGGAGCCCGGGCCACTGGAAGATTCACCGTTATAGTGAACGCCTTGCACATAAAGTAGTTAGCCATCTTCAAAGCAAGCTTTATGAATAACCTTGATCTGGAAAAATTATGTCAACAGGCTATTTATGCAGCTCGCGCCGCAGGCACGGTTATTAACGCCCACCGCCATCTAAATATCAAGGTTCAACATAAGGCAGCAGGAAACAGCGCGGCCTCACAGGTAGTTACAGAAGTTGACCACAAAGCGCAGGCCGTTATCCTGGATATTCTTCAGCCGACCTGTACTGAGTTCGAACTGGCCCTGGTAACGGAAGAGTCACCTGATGATGGTTTACGTCAGGAAAAAGAGGCGTTCTGGTGCATCGATCCGATGGACGGCACTTTGGCTTTTATCAATAATACTCATGGCTTTTCCGTTTCGATTGCACTGGTGGCAAAAAATGGCAAACCTCTGATCGGAGTGGTTTATGATCCAGTCGAACAGGATTTATACCATGCTATCGATGGATCAGGAGCCTATAAAAACAATCAGCTCATACACGTACCCGGGTTAGATCCTGAGCGACCGCTTATCCTGCACACCGACTTTAGCTTTGAGAGCCATCCATGGTTTAATAAAACCAGCACTGGCCTTCAGGACATTGCCCAATCTCTAGGGCTAAAAGGTGCCGCTATCAAATTTAAAACTGGTGCTGCAATGAACGCCTGCAACATTCTTGAGGAGCCCAACAGCTGTTATTTTAAATACCCTCGCAAGGGTAACAGTGGCGGCAGCATCTGGGACTTTGCTGCAACGGCCTGCCTTTTTAACGAAGCCGGTGCAATAGCCTCTGATATTTTTGGACAGCCCATGGAACTTAACCGCATTGGCAGTACTTACGTGAACCATCGTGGTTCATTGTATGCCGGGCAGCAAAAGCTGGCAGATGAGATTATAGAGTTATACAAAAAACTACTGGAAGAGAAGAAATAGACTTTTAATCGTGGTCTTTCCCCTATTACGCATGAACCATCAAAGAGCTATCTTCACTGGAAAATTTCTGAAACCTTCAGATCGTTCTTGTGCTGATTCAGGATGTATAGCGTTTCTTCGATATATTTTTCAGAGTCGATTTTGTCGGTAACATATTCATTCAACAAAATAATCCATTTGCTATGAATGGAGCAATATTGCTTGCCACTACCATGCTGTAATGGACAATCCTGACATCTCTTATCTGAAACACTTTTGGTTAATGATTTTCTGAACCATTCCTGGCGATAACGCTCAGCGTGTTCTTTTATCCATGCTAGAGCCAATTGCTGCTGCTGTTCTTCTGGCGCATTATTGATGTGCGAGTAGATTGTTTCAACCTGGCTTTTCAAAAATGCTTCGTCCGAGATACTTAGATTATCTAAATCATCCACAACAAAGCGCGCAATCAGTGCAAGAACTGGATCATCAATTATGGACATTACCTAACTTATCCATGGATTAGAGACTTAAACTAGAATGATTATATAACTAGATGGGGAAGCTATATCCCTACAAGTATGCGTATTATTATCGGGTTTCGGTGACAATGATTAGCATTTGGTGCATTCGGGTCAGAGTAAAAATCTTGAAACAGTTATATCCGATGCAGCCATCTCGGTAACACTATAAATTAACCTGTGTGATGAAAACTTTCCAGGAATGATAAATATAACTATTCAACTTTGGTTTGATGTGATTAAATATTACAAGGTATAAATCCGCTAATTGACTTCGAGCCTCGCGCTGAGTTTTCACATATACTTAGGCAGAACCATTTAACGACAATTTAATGAATAGTTACAGGGTGCTGGATTATGAAACCTCAAATCATCTGGTTTAAGCAACTTGGCATCAAGGACATCGAAGAGGTCGGCGGCAAGAATGCCTCCCTGGGGGAAATGATCAGCAACCTGTCAGGCCTTGGAATTAAAGTGCCCGATGGTTTTGCCACCACTGCTGATGCCTTTCGTCAGTTTCTGATGCAGCAGGACCTGGATAAAAGAATCGCTGCTCGTTTAGCCGCACTGAATACCAATGATATGGTTGCACTGGCTGATGCCGGGCATGAAATTAGACAGTGGATAGTAGACACCCCTTTTCCGGATAATTTTCTCAGCGAAGTAAGCGCCGCTTATCAAAAGCTACAGGCAGATGACTCGAACACGGCAGTTGCGGTACGCTCTTCCGCCACCGCGGAGGATTTACCGGATGCTTCCTTTGCCGGTCAACAGGAAACCTATTTAAATGTATGCGGCCTGGATAATGTTCTAACCTCTATTAAAAAGGTATTTGCTTCGCTGTATAACGATCGTGCTATTTCCTATCGCGTGCATCAAAATTTTGATCACGGCAAAGTAGCATTATCCGCCGGCATTCAACACATGGTGCGCAGCGATCTTGGCACCAGCGGCGTGATGTTTACCCTTGATACAGAATCCGGTTTTAGTGATGCCGTGTTTATCACCGCTGCCTATGGCCTGGGCGAAACTATGGTACAGGGTGCAGTGAACCCCGACGAGTTTTATGTGTACAAAACCGGTTTGCAACAAAATAAACCGGCGATATTAAATCGCACTCTGGGCAGTAAACTGATCAAAATGATATACAACGAAAACACGAATGACAGTGATTTCGTGCAGACGATTGATGTTGATGAACAGGATCGTTCGCGCTTCTGCCTGAATGATGACCAGGTAGCAGAACTGGCCCGCCATGCCATCACTATCGAACAGCATTATGCACGACCGATGGATATCGAATGGGCGCTGGACGGTGCAGACGGTCATATCTATATCGTACAGGCCCGGCCCGAAACGGTAGAAAGCCGCGCCAGTGTCTCGGTTATTGAACGTTACCTACTCAAACAAAGCGGTAACATTCTGCTTGAAGGGCGCGCCATTGGCCAGCGTATTGGCGCAGGCCCGGTCAGCCTGATCAAAGACCCCGGCAATATGTCTCGCGTTAAAGAGGGTGATGTACTGGTCACCGACATGACCGACCCAGACTGGGAGCCCATTATGAAACGCGCATCGGCTATCGTAACCAACCGCGGCGGCCGCACCTGTCACGCCGCCATTATTGCCCGCGAACTGGGCATACCTGCCGTTGTCGGTTGCGGTAATGCCACCGAGTTGCTCAACGATGGCGATGAGGTAACAGTTAGCTGCGCCGAAGGCGATACCGGCCTGATATATCAAAACCTGCTGGATTTTGAAATCATTCGCACCAACACCGGTGACATGCCCGAACTGCCGACAAAGATCATGTTGAATGTCGGCACCCCCGGCCGCGCTTTTGCTTTTTCACGATTACCCAACGCCGGTGTAGGATTAGCCCGACTTGAATTCATCATTAACAACACTATCGGCATACACCCCAAAGCCCTGCTGCAATTTGATCAGCAGTCCGACGAGTTAAAACAGGCAATAACAAAGCGCATTGCAGGTTATAGCGACCCGGTTGGTTTTTATGTCGAGAAACTGGTTGAAGGTATTGCCACCTTAGGCGCAGCGTTTTCACCTGACCCGGTCATCGTGCGCTTGTCTGATTTTAAATCCAACGAATACGCCAACCTTCTCGGCGGTGAATTATTTGAACCCGAAGAAGAAAACCCGATGATAGGTTTTCGAGGCACCTCGCGTTATTTATCCGATGATTTTCGTGACTGTTTTGAACTGGAATGCCGCGCGCTAAAAAAAGTGCGTGATGAGATGGGTTTAATCAATATCGAAATCATGGTGCCTTTCTGCCGAACGCTGGAAGAAGCCGAACAGGTAATACAGCTGCTTGCCGATAACGGACTGAAACGCGGCGACAATCATTTACGCATTATCATGATGTGCGAAATTCCTTCCAATGCTGTACTGGCAGAAGAATTTTTAAACTATTTCGATGGTTTTTCCATTGGCTCCAATGACATGACGCAGTTAACACTCGGCCTTGACCGTGACTCCGGCGTTATTGCCCATTTATTTGATGAACGTAATCCTGCCGTGAAAAAATTACTCGCGATGGCAATTAAAGCCTGTCACCAACAAAATAAATACATTGGCATATGTGGACAGGGGCCGTCCGATTACCCGGATTTTGCAGCATGGTTATTCGAACAGAACATTACCAGCATTTCATTAAATCCTGACACGGTTGTAGACACCTGGTTACACCTGGCCAAACTCAAGTCTTAAGCACACAGTTAATCATGCCCATAACTTCACAATCCCGTCCCGTGTTCTTTATCTCGGACCGAACCGGCATTACTGCAGAAAATCTTGGTCATGCACTGTTAACGCAGTTCAGCGCCATCAGGTTCGAACACCATTCATTACCCTTTATCGACTCTGAGGAAAAAGCACGTGCAGCCGCAGACGCCATCAATCAAACCGCGCAGTCATCGCAGTGCAAACCACTGGTATTCAGCACCTTAATTGACGATGACTACCGAACCATAATTGCCGCTACACAGTCACATATTATCGACTTCTTCGATGCCTTTATTAAACCACTGGAAATTGAATTGGACACACAGTCTACCCATGCCACAGGCCTGTCCCATGGCATAAGCAATGAAGTGGTTTATATGTCGAGAATGGATGCAATCAACTTCGCGCTGAAAAATGACGACGGTATAACCACCAAAGAATATAAAGATGCGGACGTTATCCTGGTCGGTGTATCACGCAGTGGTAAAACTCCCACCTGCCTTTACCTTGCCATGCAGTTTGGCCTGCGCGCAGCGAACTACCCGCTGACAGAAGCTGACATGTCAAACGCTAACCTGCCGAAAATTTTACTGCCTTATCGGGACAAATTATTTGGTTTAATGATCAATGCAGAACGCCTGCGCACAATCCGTGAAATACGCAGGCAAAACAGCGAATACGCTTCAATGGCGCAATGCCAGAAAGAAACCCGGCTGATAAACGCCCTGTTTCAAATTGAGAACATTCCGACAATTGACAGCAGCCACATATCCGTCGAAGAAATTGCGACGTCTATTATTCAGTTAATGAAAATTCGCCGGCCGTCTATTTACTGATTGTTAAAAGTGACGTAACTATTTAGCG
>CAWDMF010000004.1:0-26350 GCA_963803185.1 uncultured Gammaproteobacteria bacterium
GTTGATACAAGCTGAGGGATGATTCCGTGCATGCTTTGCGTGACGCAGCTAACCAGTAAGGATCAGGAAAACCCGGTTACTGACAAGCCATAGCTGCCTGTCCGCAACCGACACGCAAAATGACTGTCAGAAATCTTCCGCTGCCAGGATGTAAGTATACGTACCCTTACCTTTACCGCCGCGCAGGTAGACTTTGTCAGCGACTTCATGGATCCGGCCCAGTGCAGCATCGAACGCCTGCAGAAATCCCGACTCCGCTTTTTCCATCTCCGGACATAGCCGTTGCAGTGCCTCCGCACCGACAAAGAATGAAATCTCGATGGTGCTGTCGTAACCCCAGAAGCAGACTCGACTGTTGCTTTCATCGAAACTGCGGCTTGCATTCGGGAAGCTCAGCCTCATCGCCTGTTACCTGAATGCTGCATCGAAACACCATTACCGTCCGGATTCATCCCCTTGAGAAATTTAAACAGGTCGCTGTCCGTGGTCAGGACAAGCGTGGTGTTTTCGGCGATGGTCGACTTGTAGGATTGCATGGTGCGCGTAAACTCATAGAACGCAACCGCTTCTGGACTCCGGTTATAAGCCGTGGCATAGATTTCGGTGGCTTTCGCGTCCGCGACGCCACGAATTTCCTCGACCTGACGGTAGGCTTCGGACTGAATCTTGTTCAGATCACGCACTCGATTACCGCGGATTCGGGCGGCCTCGCCGTTACCTTCAGACAGAAAACGCTCTGCGATCTGGCGACGTTCGCTGATCATGCGATCATATATCTTCGGCCGTACGCTCTCGTTGTAATTGATGCGCTTGAAGCGGATATCGAGCAGTTCGATACCGAACACGCGCACCTTCTCGGCCGCCGCAGTAAAGATTTCCTGCTCGACCAGTTTGCGACCTTTCTGGATCGGCACCAGCGAGCCCATATCCAGCTTGCGTTCCGCATCGGTCAGGAAGGTATCGCGCAGCGGCACCCGGTCCTTCGTCGTGCGGATGATTTCGATCAGCTCGTGCTTGGCGATCGCGTTGCGGGTTTCACTGCCCAGGATGTCGTCCAGCCGCGACTGGGCGCTGCGTTCATCTCGCAGCCGCAGAAAATATTGCAACGGATCCGTAATGCGCCAGCGCGCGAACAGATCGACCGAGATGTAGAGCTTGTCCTTGGTCGGCATATCCGACGGGTTGCCGTCCCACTCCAGAACCCGCTTGTCGATCGGATTGACTTCCTGGATAAACGGCACCTTGAATTTCAGACCCGCGGTCGTCACGGGCTCACCGACGGGTTTGCCGAACTGGGTAATAATCATCTGCTCGACCTCGTTCACCGTATAGACCGAACTCATGGTGATGTACATAGCGACGACGACGAGCACCAGGATTGCTATCTGACTGATCTTCATGGTTTGGCCTCCTTCTGTGAATCGAGATTCAGCAACGGCAGGATGCTGCGCGCCTGTTCATCGATAATGATTTTCGAACGTATGCCCGGCATCACTTCCTGCAGGGTCTCGATATAGATGCGGCGACGGGTAACTTCCGGGGCCTTGCTGTATTCCGCCAGCAGGGCACTGAAGCGGGCGACATCGCCTTCCGCTTCGTTGATGCGTTTCAGACGGTAACCGTCGGCTTCGCGGATACGCTGGTCCTTCTCGCCTTCAGCCAGCGGGATCACCTTGTTGTAATCGCGCCGTGCTTCGTTGATCAGCTTCTCCTTCTCCTGCTGTGCCTGGTTGACCTCATTGAACGACGCCTGCACCGGTGCCGGCGGATTGATGTTCTTCAGTTGCACCTGGTCGATGCTGATGCCCATGGTGTATTTGGTCGCGAGTTCCTGCATCTTGGACAACGCTTCAGTTTCGATTTCCTGTCGGCCGATGGTGATCACTTCATCGACGGTGCGGTCGCCGACAACTTCACGCATCACGGATTCGGACACATAGCGCAGGGTTTCGCTCGGCTCGCGAACCTCAAAGAGGAATTTAACCGGGTCCGAGATGCGGTACTGAACCACCCACTCGACCAGCGCAGCGTTCAGATCGCCGGTCACCATTTCAGTTTCCCGCCTGCCGTCGCGTGGCGTCTGGTACGGATCGCTGGCGCCCGGCGTCGAGAAACCGAATTCCTGCTTCAACTGACGTTTGACCGGAACGATGGTCGCTGAATCGATGCCCAGTGGTAGCTTGAAATGCAGCCCCGGCGGAACTTCCTTGAGATATTTACCAAAGCGTTGCACCACGACGACCGAGTCGCTCGGCACTGTGTAATAGGACGTCCAGGCGCCAAGCACAACCACGACGAGCAACGCAATAACGATGAGTCCGCGTGGTCCTCCACTCGGCCCGCCACCCGGCATGAGCTGCCGAAACCAGTCCAGTCCCTGCCGCAGCAGTGCATCCAGATCGGGCGGCCCCTGATTGGCACCGCTGTTCCATGAACCCCGACCACTGTTACCGTTTGCCATTGTTATATCCTCTGTTGTTCACCAGTGAGGTCACCCTCAGTATATTTTTGTTGCATTCATCGGCATCCATGTTCATATCAAACCTCTATATTCAAAACTCAAAATCGGACTGGCGGGATGGCCAGTGTAGCGTTTTACATCACTGCCATTGCCTGCATAAGGTTGCACATCTTTGCAATCCAGATCACCATTCAAAGTCAGTCAGCAATGACATTCACTCCAGTTGACGGCAAGCTGGATATCAGGTGTGATAAAACCCGGCAACTGTCTAATCAGATGGCGACCACTCGATAGAGTCGGTGTCAGCGAGTAAGGAGTTATGACGAGCAACAAGGAATTTATTGAATGTTGTTCGGCAAGGGGCTTGGTTTTTGCAGATAAGACGATGACTGGAGTCTCCTCTCATTACATCAAGATAGCAAATTAGTTGATGAATTACCCGGCTATCAAGTACACACTATTGAAATCGCTGCACTGGTTCCGACATTATACAGCATCCTTAACAAGCCACCAACGCTGCCAGCTCGCATGGCCGGGATGGCGCAAAGTGTCAATGTTTTTCCTGGATCTCGGCAACGTTCAGGGAAGCAGCCACTGGACGCGCGATGCTCGATTCAGGTAAAAGTAGAACTGTCTGATGAACCAGCCTGGTATTGAGACGGTCAACAATCTGATTTATCATGTAACGTCGTTAAGGAGAGTGTCATCACAGACCAGCATCAGTTTAGTTGGTGGAAAAATGAAACTTTCTATTCATGCAATTCGTCATTGAATAATGACAATAAAAAATTTATTATATGGCAGCAATGAAAAACCAAAAAGATAATCAGAGAGAAACACTAATCGTAGAGATAGCTATGTGGACACTTTTCTGTGGCGTTATTTACGTGCTTTCCAAGGCAGTCTCCTGGTAACAACAACCTGAGCAGAGACCAATAGCAATAGATTTAATCTAGCAGTAATCCATCCATAGCGATATGGATGTCGGCTACTACCGACTCGGACAGTCAGGCTACAGCGAACAATTCAGCTTAAAGTTGTCATTATTGTTAGCAGAATCTACTAAACCCTATATCTGCCACCATAACAAACACCACACTTTACCTGGTCATTATCATATGCAATAACCAGACAGGGTGCAAACCCACTATTAACAGACCATTGCATTGAGTCAACAATTTCAGGGTAGTTAGCCAGCACCGCCCCCATTAACCCTATAGCAAGGTTAGTATTCGAATATTGATGTCCCTGTGCAATATGCTCCTGTATACTAACTACCCTGTTAATCAATGATACTAAGCCGTTACTATAACTGACCCCTCGCTTATCGCACCATCTACGCCACATCACCATAAATGAAGCCGCCAAATCATTAGACGGAACCAGGAATTCCGTTGCCATAGTAAAGGGTTCTTTGTCGTCCCCGTAATGCGCCATAACCAGGAGGCCGTTACCAGTAGCAATATCTACATAAGTGCCTTTTTTCTTGCCATCTGCTGAAGTTTTTACTGTATTACGTTGCTCCAGAAACTCAATAACCATATCCGTAAAGCCATAACTGAAGTCCTCCAGCACTGGTGCGGTCGTCGCTCGAAAATCTACTTTATTTATTGTCATATTTTTACTTAATAACAAGTTTTATTAATCAGTTATGATTTCTCATTCTCCGATTTTTCAACCCGGATACTTTGGAACATTATTTATATAGAGCATAGACCATGCAATAAAAATAACCTAATCACTGCCAATTTGGCAGGTTAATAGTAAATAATAGCTACTAGTCTTGTTAAATGCCGAAAAGCCCTTTTTGCAGGTGTTTCAGCGGTATTGGCTATCATCTGCTATCGTTGAATATGTTCATATCTTTTTGAGTCCTTAGCATTATTCGTTAACAAAAGTGTCATATTTCACTCAATACTGTTGAAATACCTCGTGCTAAAGGGCACGATACTGACCTTGATGCCGGGTTCAACTGACAAAGACAGTCAGGCTAATGCATTTGCCCTTAGCGGCTATTCGTCATTATCCCTGTTGACCTATGAACTAACACGCAATAAATAACAGATAACAAGCAAAACAGCAGTCATCCTCTAAACCAGTAAAACAGCCCTTTTTTAGACTTTTTATATTGGCACGAGGAAATTAAATATTTAACTCGCTTCACCTGATTCAACTCTTGCAGCCGAGTGACCACAATACGGGCAGCATTCAGAATCAATCACTGGCGCAGCAGCATGTACAGGCATTGCATGGCTTTCCTGTCTCAGTAAACCCATAGCCTCTTCATCTTTAATACCCATATCTAATGAATAATTTCTCAACGAACTACGCTCTGCTTTATCCAGCACCCCATCGGCAAGTGCATCTCGTACCATGGTGCGATATGTTTCGCGCCGTTTATTCACTTCCCGGGTAAAACCTGAGGCGATAATACCCGCTGGCAATGCAGCCATGCCGACACCCAGAACAGTGATAAACACGCCAAATATTTTACCGGCAATCGTTACCGGAATGACATCACCATAACCTACCGTTGACAGGGTTATCGTTGCCCACCACATGGCACGTGGAATAGTGCCGAAGGCTTCCGGTTGTACATCGCGTTCCACCATAAACATGCCTGCTGAAGCCATTACCACCAGAACCAGCATAATAAATATCGCCGATACCAGTGTCGCCAGCTCATTCCTGATAACGGTCAACAACACTGACATGGCACTGAAATGGCGTGACAATTTGAAAATCCGGAATAACCTGAGCACGCGCAGGAAACGGGCATCAAGATTAAAGAATATACCCAGATAAAATGGCAACACTGCAACAAGATCAATAATCGCCATCGGCGAAACCATGTACTTCAGGCGACCCTTAACTGGTAGCTGATAGCGTGGATCTTCCACGCAAATCCAGACACGAAAAAGGTATTCCATCGAAAAAACAACAATCGAAAACAGCTCAAAGCCATCAAAAAACACCCTAAGCTGCGTGTAAATTGCTCTGTCAGAGGCAACAATAACCGCCACTACATTGAACAAAATTAACAGCATCAACAACAGATTAACAAACCGCGCCATGCTGCCCGAGTTATTTTGTTCCAAAAAATGGTAGAAGTATTGACGCATAGCAACCCGTTAATTCCTGCTCTTTTTATTATTTTTCTGAGTATTAATTGTTTAGTCGGCAAGATCATGAACAATCTTTAGCTTCACAGGGTGAAGTTGGTTAACATTGCGCTACTGACAACAGATAAACCCAGCACAATAACAACATGAAGCAAACATGCACCTCTTCACTGCTTAACGATGACAAAAAACACGTCTGGCACCCATATAGTTCGACACATTCCGATATTCCCATTTTTGCTGTCGAATCAGCCAATGGTGTATATCTAACACTTGAAGATGGCAGGCAGTTAATTGATGGCATGTCATCCTGGTGGTGCGCTATTCATGGTTATAACGTGCCTGAGTTAAACGATGCGATCAAGCAGCAACTCGATTCTATGGCGCATATCATGTTTGGCGGCCTTACTCACGCTCCCGCTGTCAGGCTTTGTAAAAAACTGGTCGAGATAACACCAGCAAAACTTGAAACCGTTTTTCTTTGCGATTCTGGTTCTGTGTCGGTTGAAGTCGCGATGAAAATGGCGATACAGTACTGGCAGGCCAAACAGCAAACCGCGAAACAAAAATTTATCAGTTTAAGAAACGGCTATCATGGTGACACCCTGGGTGCAATGTCGGTTTGTGACCCCGTTACCGGTATGCACACTATATTTACAGATGTTCTGGCCAAAAACTTTTTTATACCTTCGCCGGAATGTGCCTTTGGTCAAGCATGCCAGACAAAAGATTTGTTTGATTTAAAAACCACACTGGAACAGCACAATGAATCAATCGCGGCGTTAATTCTTGAACCTGTGGTTCAGGGTGCGGGCGGCATGAAATTTTATTCTGCCGATTATTTAAAACAGGCTAAAACCTTATGTGAAGAATATGATGTATTACTGATAGCTGATGAAATCGCCACCGGTTTTGGTCGCAGTGGAAAATTATTTGCCTGTGAACATGCAAATATCTCACCCGATATTATGTGCATAGGAAAATCACTCACCGGTGGTTACATGACATTAGCTGCAACACTTTGCACTAAAAACATCAGTAATGTGATCAGTAATAATCCCCCTCATGTTTTCATGCATGGTCCAACCTTTATGGGTAACCCCTTAGCCTGTAGCGTCGCACTTGAAAGTATTCGTTTATTACAAGACTCACCGTGGCAGAAAAACATTAAGAATATTGAAAAACGATTAATCAGGGGTCTGCAACCATGTAAAAAACTTGTTGCCGTTAATGAAGTGCGAGTATTAGGCGCCATCGGTGTCGTTGAATTAAAACACCCCGTTGTCATGTCAAAAATCCAACAGGCTTTTGTAGATGCCGGTGTGTGGATTCGCCCTTTCGGTAAACTCATTTACCTTATGCCACCCTATGTTATTCAGGAGAATGAACTAGACTTATTATGTAATGCTATATTCAATGTGCTTAACCATGGCAAACAGCAATAATTTACTATAATCTTAATAACATATAATAATAAAAACCTGGAAATTCGCTTACACACCACCATTCCTGGTTCTATGCAAAAGACAATCAGTACAGGTGGTGGCAATGCAGATTGCATATTGCCATGGATTGCAAATAGAAGGGCAATACATATATACAGGACGTACGGGCAGATAATTGCTCCTGCAATATCTGCACTTTCACCATCCGTGGCAGTCATATTAGGATAACGCATGAAGCAGTTACCAAGGAGCTATTGCCGAAGGAGCAATTTTCCGCCGACCTATACGGATATGGGAAGTGCGGAAAATGCATGGAGCAATTTTCCGCCGACCTATACGGATATAGGAAGTGCGGAAAATGCATGGAGCAATTTTCCGCCATCTTCATATCATCAGGAATATAACCATCGACATTAAAAAATCACTTTGTCGCCCATTGTTTCTTTCGCTTGCTGTTGTAATCGCAAGCATACTATTTGTTTTTAATTATCTGCCAAAACTCAGCAACCTTTCTCTACTTGAACAAATAAAAAATAATGGTCAACTGGTGGTCGTTACCCGCAACAGCCCAACCACCTATTATGAAAGTGCCGACGGACCTACCGGACTGGAATATGAAATGGTGAAAATGTTCGCCAATGAACTGGGCGTTGAACTCACCCTGGTCATCCCTGATTCACTAAGTGATTTACTTGATAAAATATCCGGCAATGCTATTCATATTGCTGCTGCAGGATTGACCATTACCAAAGACCGTGAAAAAATATTCCGTTTCGGCCCTGCCTACCAGGAAATAACTGAACAGTTGATATATAACATCGCCAACAAACGGCCGAAAGACCTGTCACATCTTGATGGCACACTTGAAGTGATGGCTAACTCAAGTCATGAAGAAAGATTAAAATATCTGAAAGTACTTATTAAAGACTTAAGCTGGAAAACAAACCACGAACTGGAAAGTGAAGAGTTATTACAAATGGTTTCTGACAATATGATTGAATACACTATTGCTGATTCCAATGAGCTTGCCTTAAGCCAGCGCTTTCTTATCAATTTACGTGTTGCTTTTGATATTAGCGAACCGCAGTATCTCGCCTGGGCACTCCCAAAAACAGATGATAATAGCCTATTCCTTGAGGTTCAAAAATTCTTTAAAAAAATAAAAGAAAATGGCGAACTAACACGTATGATAGAGCGGAACTATGGACACGTAGAAGATTTTGATTATGTCGGTACAAAAATTTTTATGCGACACATAGAAAAAAGGCTGCCCAGGTACCAGGCTTTTTTTGAAAAAGCAGCTAATGAACTGGATGTAGACTGGCGCTTGATAGCCGCCATGGGTTATCAGGAGTCACACTGGAATCCCGATGCTGTATCGCCGACAGGGGTACGCGGCATTATGATGCTGACATTAAAGACAGCAAAAGACATGAATATAAAAGATCGTCTTGACCCTGAAAGCAGCATTTCTGGCGGAGCAAAATACTTCAAACAAACGCTTGACCGCATGGATGAAAACATAGCAGAACCCGACCGAACCTGGATGGCCATGGCCGCTTACAATATCGGTTATGGTCATTTGCAGGATGCCAGAGAAATCACAGATAAACTTAAAAAGAACCCCAATCTCTGGGTTGATGTAAAACAGGCTTTACCGCTGCTGGCAAAAAGTAAATGGTATAAACAAACCCGATATGGTTATGCCCGTGGCTGGGAACCGATACGTTATGTGGAAAACATTCGGAGTTATTACGACATTCTAAAATGGGTGAATGAAAGCGATATCGAAATCACACCTGTACCAGAAGAATTTCTGAAAATACCAAATACTTTATAAAGAAATTCATCTACAGTTGCACGCATCAGCCTGGATCAGCGTACTCGTGTAGATATCGTTATTCTTTTTTTCGGTAAAACACACCCGCTGGATGCTCAACCCGCTCAAATCCTTCGCTAAATGGAATAACCGCCTGATTACTCCCTGTAAGGAATATACCGCCAGAATTTAGCACGCCGGCAAACTGCTGAATAATGCCTGCCTTAACACTACTTGAAAAATACACGAGGACTTCGGGGCAAACAATTAAATCCATCTGCCCAAGTGACTGAAAACCTTCAAATAAACTACTTTGACTGAAAGTAATTTGCTGACGATACTTGTCCTTAACCTGGCCACTTCCAGTTTTCTCATTTAGCGTGAAAAAACGTTTCACATCATCATCACGCAATGTCCTCAGCTGCTGTGTATTATATATCGCCAGTTCAGCCTGATTAATATCATCCTGTAAAACATCTGTTGCGATCAGCTGAAATTTTTTAGCTTGACCACTTGTACGCTCAAATTTGTCTATTTCCATCATTACAGAATAGGCAAGCTGCCCCTGCCCGCATCCTACAAGCCAAATTTTTGCCTTATCCGGTAATTGCGCAAATATGTATTTATGTAAAACATTATGTGCTTCAGGATTCAAATACCAGCCAGGCTGGCGCCGTGAAATTGCATCCATTACCTTGACACATACATCAGCATCGCCACTCTGCAATTTTTCCGCAAGCAATGCGAATGAATTAAGTTTATAGCTTAATAATAATGGTTCAATTCTTTCAACAAGATGACTGCGATGACTATCTGGAACAATGACACCAAGAACATTTTGCAGTGCCACGAGTAAAGATTCGTAATCATCAATTTTATAGGAAGTAGCAAACGGCATATTCAGACCTTCAAAAAAGAATAATAAAAGCTCATACTTAATCAGAGCTGCCTTAAGCATAGAAGGAAATTACCGAACTGCAATAATCATCGTTATTTATATGAAGTAAAATTCATTATTCTCCACAGAGGCACAGAGAAAAGCATTGTATTGATAGCTGCGCCGCAGGCGCCTTAACAAAGTAAAATCTCTGTGACCTCTGTGCCTCTGTGGGAAAATGTTTCAATACTTTAAGATAACTACGCTGATTACTGCCCTACCGGCTTGAATAATTCTCGGCTTTTGAGTTTTTTGCTGCCAAGGTGGTGATTTATTAGAAATCGCATAAGTCGCTTTAATTCTGATAGATATAGCCTGTTATCAGCTATAATTTGATATTGTTCACTCGACAGTGCAAGCAGACAGTTACCTGATATTTGCGGCACATTATTGTTGCGCTCTGTGCTTTTCACCGGTCCATGTTCTAAGAAATAGTGGTACATCGCATCGGCCAATATCAATTCACCGCTATCAGCTGCTGCATGTAAATTAAGGCCAAAACCCAATAACTCGAGTAATTTTATTTCAAATTTCCGTAACGCTATTTCAAGATTATTATTGTTTTCCAGTGCATATAAACAGTGGTGGTATTGTTCAAAAATTGCTTCCTGCACATCATGCTTATGTAATAAATACATCAGCAATTCATTAATATACATGGCTGAAAGCAACGAACTGTTTTTAAGAACAGGAGCTTTAAGATCGGCTCGCTCAATGCTTTTCAAATATGGCAGATCACCTTTACCCTGCCAGCTGACAAGCAATGGGGTAAATAACATTAAATTACCGGCTATTTTAGAGCGTTTACCCCGGCATCCTCTTGCCATTAATGACACACGTCCATAATCCTTTGTTAAAACATCCAGAATACTGCTGGTTTCCCGGTAGTCTCGTTTATGCAGGATATAGGCAATCTGCGTGTTGACGATATTCATCAATGAAATAATTTGTCCACAGATGAACGCAGCTGCACACAGATAAAATAATTTTTGCTATGTGATTTCTCTAGTGCGAATTTCAAGTCCTTTGAATACTTTACTTTCAGCAGTTTATAAAGATAATTAAGTCTCCTGGTTAGATCTGTGTTCATCTGTGGATAATAAATTTTTATAGGATACTATTCACTATAACCAAGACCTCGCAATGCGCTTTCATCATTCGACCAACCTTCGCGTACTTTTACCCACAGGTTTAAATACACTTTTGTGTCAATCATTTTACTGATGTCTTCGCGTGCTTTTGTACCGATGCTTTTTAACCTTGCACCTTTTTTGCCGATGATAATGGCTTTTTGACCGTTGCTCTCAACAAAAATAGTGGCGTGTATATGAACGATGTTTTCGCCTTCATCATACTTATCGATGTTTACTGTTGAGGTATATGGGAGTTCCTGACCTAATTCACGAATGAGTTTTTCACGTATAATTTCTGCAGCAAGAAAACGCATGCTTCGGTCAGTAACCTGATCATCTGGATAAACATGTTCATTTTCAGGCAGCAAAGGCGCTATTTTTTTCTCCAGTGTTTCAACATTTATACCATTTAAGGCAGAAACAGGTATGATTTCCGTGAATTCATATTTTGATGATAAGTCATTTATTAGTGGTAATAATTGCTTCTTGCTCTCCAGTATATCTATTTTATTAACGACCAGTACCACCGGGCAGTCAACCAATTTCAGCCTTTCTACTATCGCCCGGTCTTCTTCTGTCCATTTATTAGCTTGTACCACAAAAAGAATAACATCGACATCATTTAATACCGAGGTTGCAGCACGGTTCATGTATTTATTGATGGCACTGCCACGACGCTGATGAATGCCCGGAGTATCCACATAAATTATTTGCGTATTTTCTGTAGTTTTAACGCCCAGAATCTGGTGGCGTGTGGTTTGAGGTTTACGCGAAGTAATGCTTAGCTTCATACCAAGAATATGATTAAGCAAGGTGGACTTACCAACATTGGGTCGTCCGATAATCGCTGTATATCCACAACGTTGAACTTGATTTGTTGTTAACTGATCAGCCATTTTTTTTATGTCCAGGAGTGACTGGGTTGGTTGCATCGTGGCGCAAGGAGCCATGGATGGCGGTGCGATTATTTCCAAAATACTCTTCGACCCGGGTTATGGCTTTATCAGCGGCAACTTGCTCTCCTTTCCGACGGCTCTTACCTTCACCGCTAACCTCTATAGACATCTGCTTTATACTACATTTCACATGAAAAATTTGCGCATGCGACTGCCCGGTAATACCGGTTACCTGGTAATCAGGCAAATCAAAACGACGTGATTGAAGCAACTCCTGCAATCGTGTTTTAGGGTCTTTCAGGCTTTGCAAATCAGTCGGCGATGCCAGCCTGTCAGCGTATAAACGAACAATAAGATCACGTGCCACATCAAAACCTCCATCACAATAGACTGAACCTAAAATACTTTCGACAGCATCTGCCAGAATAGATGGCCGGCGAAAACCGCCACTTTTAAGCTCACCGGAACCTAATTTAATCACTTCGCCCAAATTAAGCTTATTTGCAATTTCAGCCAGTGATTCTTTATTAACCAGGTTGGCGCGTAAGCGACTCAAGTCACCTTCCTGTACATCAGGGTATAATTTAAATAATTCATCGGCGATCACAAAATTTAATATGCCATCGCCTAAAAATTCAAGGCGCTCATTATTATTAGATGCATAACTTCGATGAGTTAATGCCTCATTGAGCAACGTTATATCGTTGAACGAATATTCAAGCTTTTTTAATAAAACATCAATGGCATTAGACTGCGCCATATAAGCTACTCAATATTTTCCTGGAAAGGTTTTATGAAAGTTTAGCGGGTTTTTACTGTAGCTTCGTGTTTAAAACTAACAATAAATTCAAGATTGCCAACTAGTTTACCGCGCGGTTCATATTCAATAGTAACAATGTTTTCATCACGACCTTTTTTAACTTTGACGTCTTCCGCTTTAATTGAATACACGCTATTTATATTCAGGCGTTTGATCACCAAGTTTTTTAACTGCTGGGTTGTTATGCCTCTCTCGCTTTAATATCATCAGGTAATGCGGCCACAATTTCTTTAACGCTTGAATCCGTTATATAAACGGGTAGCACATTCATCGCAATCACGCCCTGAAACAATAAAAAAACGATAACCACGATCCAGCTGATCATAGTTAAACCCTTTTGTTTGCTTATCGGCTTGCTCATGGAGGCGCTTATAGATGGGGTTGTGATAGATTTTAATATTGCTGTATTGCTTTTCATTGTATGTATGCCACGTGTAGTTAATTTGACGCTAATTTCTGTTATTTAATCATGTTACCAATGCGCTCAAGATGCCACTCATCGCTAAAGTGCATCCAGATCATAAAGGCCTTACCTAATAAATTGGCTTTAGGCACTGGCCCCCAGACACGGCTATCGTTGCTATTGTCGCGATTATCCCCCATGACGAAATACGTATCTTGCGGCACTATGTATTCGCCCTGCAGGTTATTAGGCCTTGCCGGTAATAATAACATTGCGTGATCGGCGCCCTGCAGTTTCTCAATATATTCAGTTGCTGATGTTTGTCCCGGACCTTTATATTGGCCAACAAAAGCTCTTTCTACTGGCACACTATTAACATACAAAACTTTATTATAATAGGCTATGTGATCTCCCGGTAAGCCTATTACACGTTTTATGTAATCCAGACCAGGGTCACGTGGGTAACGAAAAACAACGATATCACCCCTTTCTGGAGGAGAAAAATCTATAATCGATTTATTAATTACCGGTAATTTGATGCCATAGGCAAATTTATTAACCAGGATAAAGTCACCAATATATAATGATGGCAACATCGACCCCGAAGGAATCCTAAAGGGCTCAACAATAAATCCACGAAGCAAAAAGACAATCAATAAAACAGGAAAAAATGATTTTGAGTATTCAACAATTATCGGCTCACCACCTTTCCGGCTAACTTCAACACCCTGATGAATTTCTGTTGATTCTTTTATGATTTCGTTACGTTTAGGCGCAAGAAACCATTTATCAATCAACCAGACAGCTCCGGTAAAAATTACAGCTACAAATAAATAAAAAGAAAAATCAAATATCATAATAAATTCACAATAAAATATTAAATAGAGTTAAGTAAGCGCTAATCCATACTGAATTGATAAGGGCTGACTTAAAGTTTAGGTAATTATTATTAATTATCTACTTTTAGCACCGCTAAAAAAGCTTCCTGTGGTATTTCAACCTTACCAAACCGCTTCATGCGTTTTTTACCTTTTTTCTGTTTCTCCAGCAATTTACGCTTACGTGACACGTCACCGCCATAGCATTTTGCAGTTACATTTTTACGCAGGGCTTTTACTGTGCTGCGAGCAATAATATTTCGACCAATCGCTGCCTGAATTGCAATATCAAACATTTGACGAGGAATTAATTCACGCATTTTATCTACTACTTCACGCCCCCGTCTGAGACTTACATCGCGATGCGCGATGATTGATAAAGCATCAACACGCTCACTATTGATAAGAATGTCCACCTTCACCAGATCAGCGGCCTGAAAACGATCAAATTCATAATCAAATGAAGCATAACCACGACTAACTGATTTCAGGCGATCAAAGAAATCTAATACCACTTCACTTAAGGGCATCGCATAATTCAATGAAACCTGACTACCCAGGTATTGCATATTTAATTGTACGCCACGTTTTTCAACACACAGCGTTATAACATTGCCCACATATTCCTGTGGAACCAGGATATTGGTTTTAATTATCGGTTCACGAAGTTCTTCGATAAAATTCACTTCTGGCAGATCTGCCGGGTTATGAATTTCAAAAACTTCGCCTTTGGTATTTAATATCTGATAAACCACTGTCGGTGCAGTGGTGATCAAATTTAAATCATATTCACGCTCCAGACGCTCCTGGACGATCTCCATGTGCAACATACCAAGAAAACCAATTCGAAAACCAAGGCCCAGGGCTGAAGAGTTTTCTGGCTCATACTTCAGTGATGCATCGTTTAAGGTTAATTTATCGAGTGAATCACGAAAATCATTGTAGTCGTCTGAACTGACCGGGAACATTCCTGCAAAAACGCGCGGCTGGACTTCCTTGAAACCTTCAAGTGCATGACTTGCCGGGTTGTCTGACATGGTAATGGTATCACCGACTTTTGCCGAATCAATTTCCTTGAGGCTGGCGATAATGAAACCCACCTGACCCGCGGACAAACTCTCACGGCTCTCACGCTTGGGCGTAAAAACACCTACCTTATCTACCAGGTAACTTCTTTGCGTAGACATCACCGTCATTTTTCTACGTGGTGTAATCACACCCTGTTTAACACGTACTAGAATAATGACACCGACATAAGAATCAAACCATGAATCGATAATCAATGCTTCTAACGGTGCCTCACGTGAGCCTTCTGGCGGCGGGATTTCAGCAACTATCTGCTCCAGTAATTCATGCACACCTTCACCGGTTTTTGCGCTTACACGAAGTGCCCGGCTCGCATCGATTCCGATAACCTCTTCAATTTCTTCGCATACGCGTTCAGGATCTGATGCCGGTAAATCAATTTTGTTTAATACCGGAATAACCTCGAGACCTTGCTCGATCGCGGTGTAACAATTGGCAACACTTTGCGCTTCAACACCCTGAGAAGCATCAACAATGAGTAAAGCCCCCTCACAAGCTGCCAGTGAACGAGAAACTTCGTAAGAAAAATCCACATGACCAGGCGTATCAATAAAGTTCAGCTGGTATATTTCGCCATCATCTGCTTTATAATTTAAGGTCACACTTTGCGCCTTAATGGTAATACCGCGCTCACGTTCGATATCCATCGAATCCAGTATTTGCTCATCCATTTCACGCTCAGACAAGCCATCACATGCCTGAATCAGGCGATCAGACAGTGTCGATTTACCGTGATCAATATGCGCGATAATAGAAAAGTTTCGAATGTTATTCATCAAAATATAAAGGGTGAATGTGCTTCTTAAGTGTTATCACTAATGGCTTTCAGCAAAATTGCTGTATCAAGAAAATAGTGGCATAAAATTTTATTGTTTAAGGTTAATACCGGAACCTTGTCACCATACAGATTTTGTAACGTTACTTCATTATCGATATATTGACGGTTTACTGTAATACCGTATTCCTCGACAAACGCTCTTAATTCATCTTCCATAGCTTCACAAAGCGGGCAGTTACTACGCGAATAAAGTATGAATTTCAATAATATACCTGGTAAAAATATTTTTGTATGCCGCCAGCCACAATAATTAACTATAACGACACAGGCAGAAAAAAACCGGCAAAGCCGGCATATCATGCAAACCTTCTTTCTGCTGACAACAAATCAAAGCTGCCACGGGTCAGAGTTTACCATGTTCAACGATTTTTCTCAGAACTACGGGGACAAATCGCTTCACACTGGATTGTCGATCAAAATACCATTTAGACATTAATGAGCCAAAAACCAGTCCCATCATGGAAGCAGCGGCAATCATCAGATCACGGTATTGACTAGCTGCTGTTATGTCCATGGATGGACGACCATGATCACCTTGTTGCGAAATGAGCCAGGAAGGCGGTGCGGTCAATAAATAGTCCGCCAGTAAGGCAAAAATCAGCATACACATAACGGGTAAAATGTACATCATCAGCGAACCTTTAAGCAATGCGTCCTCTGCGATACCCACAACAACGGTGTCACCTACTTTTGCATTGATGTTATTTTCAGCCTGAAAATGCGTAAATTTTCGACCCACAACTTTAGCCAGCAGCGAGGTGCCACATCCCTTACTCACCGAACAGCTACCGCATGCTGACTGTGTCTGCGCCTGCAATAACAGCCATTTTCCTTTTATTTCAATAACCTGGGCCTGTTCTTCTATCATACTGCTTTCATCTCTGAAGGTTTACTTTCCCACAATTTATTAGAACACAGTGTAATACAAAACCATTATCAGAACAAAAAAGTCCTCAAAAAACGAAATAGATTAAATATGTATCTTTAATCCAGGTCTTTTACTACGCGCCTCCTGCGCCATTTCCTTCGAACCGTACTAAGGTACGTGCAAAATGCTCCCCGCATTTCAGTGTGTTTATCGCGAACCTGAATTTTACCTTAATCATACTACTTCAGGGCAATTTAGTTGTTGACTGCGCCATTGATTCCACCGTTTTGACCGGCACCTCACCCACAGCAGTGACGTAATAATCGTCCATTAAACGACCAAAAGCATTGACTGCACCCATCGAGGCAGCACCCAGCAAATGCTTATTTGCCCCCTGATATTTTTCAATAAAAACGGAAACCGAAGCCAGGCCGTCAGAATACACCAGGTGTAATAAATCCGGTGGCAAAGTTTTTGACAACACGTTTTCTGGCAACCGGGTTTCTGATGAATGAGTTTCAGCAGCCGCTAACGGTTGTGAATAGCGCATGGTACTTTGGGTTAACATAAAACCATCAGGTAGACTGTTTACTGCCCAGCGCTGTTCTATATTTTTCGTCATATCAACAACTGGCTCATCCAGTAGCTCCTGCCTGTATCCTTCAAATTGCTTCAGTTCAAAGGACTGGGAAGGCACCTCTGTCAGATAATCCAGTGAAGTAAACATCATTTGCTCGACCACTTTTTTTTCTTTACTCTCGCCATCGGTGACCAAATCACAACGTAACAACATACCGGTCTCTTTATCAACCCAATATCGATAACCATAGCGGTATTGATCTTTAGGTAAAAGATCGACAACCAGAGTCAGCTTATTGGCAATACGGTCATCACTTAAGCGGTTTATTGAATAAAACAGCTCGAGCTGATCAATGTTTTTTGGTAGCTGCGGATGCAATGATCGGTTTTCATCAGTATGGCGTATAGTAACTAACTCTCGATCTGGAAAAACAGAAACAACCCGATTATTATGTCTGAGAACTTTTCTGGGTTCACCGTTAAGCGCCTCAATACTTTCCCATACACCATTATCATCGACACCGTGCGTAACACGCAAAGTTGAAAGATTATCCGATTTCCTCAGGATAAATGTGCCCTGATAGTTTTGGTTACGGTCAGCATCTGACATGCGTTTTAGCATGTCGAATAAATCAGTGGCAAAGCTGTTACTAGTTAATAGATAAAGAATTATCCCCGCAAATACATTAAATACATTTCGATTTATCAGGTTGGCTATCAGATTGACAGGCAGATTAATAAATGGTGAAAACATTAACGCTTGAATTGTTGTTTATTTTCTTTTAATAGATTGCTTATTCGACTCGAAACTAACGGCTCTTGCATAAGGTAATCGACCCTGCAATGCGTCCTGAGTAGCAAATTCCAGATGCTGGTTGACCAGGCGCTGATCAATATCCGTTGATTTATTGGCTGTTGATTTATCAGTTATCGCATTATTATCGATGGCAATTGTGAGCACAGGTTGTGCTTCAGGCTGAGATTCAACATTTACGGCTACCGGCGTAAGCGTTCCGCTTTCCTGTCCTGATAAAGTAACAACCATAACAACCGCCACTGATGCGGCTACTGCCATGCCTGCAACAGGTCGCAACCAGGCGGACACATTGAAGCGTTCCCGTTTGCCTTCTGACAGGCCCGATAATGATTCAGCTTTCGCTACTGTGGCTTGATCGCCAATGTTTTCATTTACCAGAGTCTCGCGCACCGCATAGCTGACATCAATAAAAGACGAATCACTCAGCTCTCCGCGTAAGGCGTCACCTATCATTTGATAATGCTGCGCTGTTTTCACATCATCAGATTCAGCAGATAAAGAAAATGACATCAGCTCATCACGATGCATATCATTATCCAGAAAAGCTGAGATTTTTTCTTTACGTTTATTCATGACCATAACCACATTATTTAAAGATTAATATCGTTGTTCGCCTTTAAGCAGGCCAAACTTTTTCAGCATCATTAGTGCCTGGCAGGCACATACATAACGGTACTTAAGCGGCTATGTAACCTGACTTGAAACCTGACGACTGTCATCATCGAGTATCGGTTCCAGCTTGCTGTCAATGGCTTCGCGGGCACGAAATATTCGTGACCTGACAGTGCCAATAGGACAATCCATGACCGCCGCAATATCCTCATAACTTAGACCTTCAATTTCCCGTAAAGTTATTGCTTCACGTAAATCTGAAGGTAAGTCTCCCATCGCCTGGTGAATGGTAGCCTCAAGTTCAGAGGCCAGCGCTTCACGTTCGGGAGATGCAAATTCTTTCAGCCATTCACTGGCTCCATAATCTTCCGCATCCTGCACATCAATACTGTTTGCCGGGCTTTTGCGTGATTGCGCGACCAGGTGGTTTTTTGCTGTATTTATTGCAATACGATACAACCATGTATAAAACGCACTCTCACCCCGAAAATTCGGCAACGCACGATATGCTTTAATAAAGGCTTCCTGCACAACATCCGGCACATCTGACTGATTTTTTAAAAACCGGGAGACCAGTTTGGACAGACGTAACTGGTATTTCAGCACAAGCAAATCAAATGCTTTTTTATCTCCCTGTTGTACTCGTACAACCAGTTCATGATCTATCTCACGTTCACTCATTGAAAACCCTCATTAATGAGTGAAGTACCACCATGCATTTTGTGACAGACTATTACCATCATAGTTCCCAATGTTTTATAAGTTTTTGTATTTTGTATAATTAACATGCAAACTTACCTTATTTCAACACAATCTTAAAGCCTGATCATCAGGAGTCCAAATAGACATGCCAATTACACACCAACATGATGCGTTAATTATAGGCGGTGGTGCAGCGGGGCTAAGCCTGGCGTTACGCATTGCTGATCGTTGCAGTGTCGCCATTATTACCAAAGGCCCGAGTAAAGATGGTAGCACCTATTATGCCCAGGGAGGCGTGTCGGCTGTATTTGGAAATAAAGATTCCTTTAAATCCCATATCGAAGACACTTTAAAGGCAGGCGGCGGTTTATCCAAAAAAGAAACGGTTGAATTTACCATTAAACATGGCCCCGAAAACATCCGCTGGCTGCAGGAACTGGGGGTTCCCTTTACTAGTGGCATGGGCAGCGAAATAGTTAAATCAGGCAAACGTGATTTACATTTAACCCGTGAAGGCGGACATTCGCATCGCCGTGTTGTGCATGCCGCCGATGCCACCGGTAAAGCAATGAGCGATACACTGGAAAACCATGCACGACAGAATGACAATATTACCTTTTATGAACACCATATTGCGGTAGATTTAATCACCACAGAGAAGCAACGGCACGATTACAAGGAACATGTCTGAAAAAAGCAACGCCTGTATTGGCGCCTATGTGCTCAATAAAAACAGCAAACACGTTGAAACTTTTCAGGCGCGTTTTGTTGTGCTCGCCACGGGTGGTGCCAGTAAAGTTTATCTTTACACCAGCAATCCTGATGGTTCAACCGGTGATGGCATTGCAATGGCATGGCGGGCCGGTTGTAGCGTCAGCAACATGGAATTTAACCAGTTTCACCCAACCTGTTTATATCACCCGGAAGCGAAATCATTCCTTATTAGTGAGGCCGTTCGTGGTGAAGGTGGAAAATTATTATTGCCCAATGGCAAGCGATTTATGCATAAATTTGATGACCGCGGCGAACTGGCGCCACGTGATATCGTAGCTCGGGCGATCGACCATGAAATGAAGCGATTAGGTATTCCCTGTATCTATCTCGATATCAGTCATCGCTCGCCGGCTTTTATTGCCTCACATTTCCCAACCATTCATCAACAATGTTTAAAATTCGGTATAGATATCACCAAAGAGCCGATTCCTGTGGTGCCCGCTGCCCACTATACCTGCGGTGGTGTTAATACCGATCTTAATGGTTGCACTGATATCAGTAACTTATACGCTATCGGTGAGACTACACACACAGGTTTACACGGTGCCAACCGTTTGGCGAGCAATTCGTTATTAGAATGCCTGGTCTTTGCACAATCCGCAGCCAAACATATTTCATCGCTGATAAACGCACCCTATCACTATCAACAAATATCAAACTGGGATGAAAGCCGGGTAACCGACTCAGATGAAGACGTCGTGATCTCGCATAACTGGGACGAGCTACGTCGTTTCATGTGGGACTATGTCGGCATCGTCAGAACCAATAAACGGCTGGAACGGGCCATGCATCGCGCCAGCTTACTGCAGCAGGAAATTGACGAGTATTACAGCCATTTCAGAATCAGCAGTGACTTAATAGAGCTACGTAATTTAACGCTGGTAGCAGAATTAATTATCCGCAGCGCGATGTCACGCAAAGAAAGCCGTGGTTTACATTTTTCGCTGGATTACCCGGTTGCCGATGAGTCATCTATTGCAACAGACACGGTATTAAAACCAGAGCACAAATCAAGCAATGAAAGAATAAAAATAATTAAATAATTAAACTAGTTTTAGTTGCAAGTTGCGACTAGCGACTAGCAAGTAGCAAGTTAAAATATCACAAAACTTATAACTTATAACTAATCACTCCCATGTCACAAACAAAATATTTAATCGAACCGGATGAGCTCGAGACATTACGAGGCAACGAGAACATCGTTATTATCGATTTATGCAAAGCCAAACAATACGCGCAGGCACATATTCCTGGTGCACATTTTGTTGACTATATAGATATTGTCAAAATCGATAAGCCTGTAATGGGCTTATTGCCAGACAATGAAGCTTTTTCTGCTTTACTATCCAGCCTGGGTGTCACAAATAAATCACTGATTGTTGCTTATGATGATGAAGGTGGTGGTTGCGCCGCGCGCTTCGTCTGGACCTTACATGTCTTTGGCCATGAAACAGCAGTAATACTCAACGGCGGCTTGCATAGCTGGGCCAATGAAGGTCATACACTAAGCAATATTACACCGGACAAACCGGAAGCCAGCGATTACCAGCTGAAAAAAACACATCGCCATACAGCAACTCGTGCTTTCATACAAACCCATCTGGATGATGATAATGTGGTTTTTCTAGATGCACGTTCTTTAGCCGAATATAACGGCACGAAAAGATTTGCCGACAAAGCCGGCCATATTCCAGGCGCGATTCACTATGAATGGACCGAATCGATGAACCAGAATAACAATTTGCGTCGCCTGCCGGCCGGGGACATTCAGCAGCGGCTTGACGCCCTTGGCATTAGCAAAGACAAAGAAGTTGTCTGCTACTGCCAGTCACATCACCGTTCTGCCTATTCCTGGCTGGTATTAAAATCGCTGGGTTATGAAAGTGTTTTGGGTTACCCCGGCTCCTGGTCAGAGTGGGGGAATCATCCGGATATGCCGGTAGAAACATAGGTGGCAGTTGGCAGTTATTTTAAAAAGTTACCGCCGTTTTTAGAACCGTTTTTAAGTTTTTAACTGCAAACTGCCAACTAATAACTGCCAACTATTTTTTAAATAGAAAGTATATGCTCTCGATAATACTTCAGCTCATCAATTGAATCTTTAATATCATCCATTGCCAGGTGGCTTGATTCTTTGCGATAAACCATTTTCTTTTCCGGTGCCCAGCGATTAGTCAGTTCTTTTAATGTACTGACATCAAGGTGGCGGTAATGAAAAAACATTTCCAGATGCGGCATATAACGAGCCAGAAAACGTCTATCCTGACAGATACTATTACCGCACATAGGCGACTTGCCTTCTGGTACATACTGCCTTAAAAAGGCCAGTGTCAAATTCTCTGCGGTTTCTTCTGAAATTGCGCTATTACGCACTCGTTCAGTTAAGCCTGACTTTCCATGCTGATTAGTACACCACTCATCCATATTATTCATAACATCATCGGCCTGGTAGACAACAATAGAAGGCCCTTCATCAATTATTTTAAGGTTTTTATCAGTAACAATGGTAGCTATTTCAATAATGACATCAGAATTGGGATCTAAGCCGGTCATTTCAAGATCAATCCAGATCAGGTTTTCATCGTTTAATTTCGACATATTTTTATTTTTTTACCTCAAGCGCACCCTGGGGTGCCTCTGATTAATTAAGCCATTAGTAATCGTGCAGGTTTTCGCCAGCGCAATCTTTGGTATACTGAGCAAAGACGTTAAATAATGCAAGGGAAGCCCTGATCAAATCCAATTATTTTAGGATACCTTCATTAATTCTGGAAAAATTAGAGATTGCTAGCAACTGCTGATAACAAAAAGAGTTTTTAATGAACGAATTACACACAACACCATTTTTATTCCTGTTCCTCGCTATGTTGTTGATATCGACCTTGATGCGCCTATACCTGTCGCAGCGTCAGATAAACCACGTTGCAAAACATCGTGCCAAAGTGCCTGATTCTTTTGTAGGTAAAATATCGCTGGAAGACCATCAAAAAGCAGCCGATTACACCGCAGCAAAGGTTAAGTTTGGTCGCCTCCCATTATTGTACGAAGTAGCTCTATTACTCATCTGGACAGTAGGTGGTGGCTTGCAATGGCTGGACCAGAATATCCTGACGTTAGGTCTAAGCCCCATACTTACCGGGATCACCGTCATACTACTTTTCACCTTAATTTCTGCCATGCTCGATTTGCCCTTCTCTATCTACAGTACGTTCGTCATTGAAGAAAAATTCGGCTTTAATCGCACTACCATAAAAACGTTTATTACTGACATGATTAAAGGCAGCCTTTTGGGACTGGCTATCGGCGTACCCCTGTTATATGTCATTTTGTGGCTGATGGAACAGACCGGTGACCAATGGTGGATATATACCTGGCTGGTCATCAGTAGTTTCAGCCTGTTTATGATGTGGATCTACCCGACGTGGATTGCACCTATTTTCAATAAATTCGAACCACTGGAAGAAGGTGAAACACTCAATCGGATAACACACTTATTGAACCGCTGTGGTTTCAGCAGTAATGGCATCTTCGTAATTGATGGATCAAAACGCTCATCACATGGCAATGCTTACTTTTCAGGCTTTGGTCGTAATAAACGCATCGTATTTTTTGATACGCTGTTAAAAATGCTTAGCGACGACGAACTTGAAGCCGTGCTCGCGCATGAACTGGGGCATTTCAAGAAAAAACACATTATTAAAGGCATGGCCATTTCTTTTGCTACGACCCTGCTGGCACTTGCTATACTGGCATGGTTGATGAAGACAGAATGGTTTTATACATCACTAGGTATTTTAGACCAGGCTTCAATCTATAAACCCTATATCGCCTTATTACTGTTTACACTTGTTATGCCGGTATTTACTTTTGTATTTCAGCCACTATTCAGCATCTTTTCACGCAAAAATGAATTTGAAGCCGATGCCTTTGCCGCCGAACAGACAGATGCAAAATATCTTATCCATGCACTGGTTGGTTTATACCGGGAAAATGCAAACACACTAACACCTGACCCTGTGTATTCAGCTTTTTATGATTCTCACCCCCCCGCTCCGGTGAGAATCGCACACCTGAACGCTCACGCGTAACGCACTTGAATCGTTCCAGACAATTCATAGCATACACTCCATCGATGGAGATAAATCATTTTAGAGGATAATTTATGAAAACATTAACGACCAACTCAATTAAAAGCCTGTTGTTTTTTTCTGCTATTTGTATAAGCAGCGTTTCCTGTGCTAATGATAATGAAACTACAGATCAGCTTACACACGGCGAAAAAGAACATAAAAACCATTGTTACAAATGCCACACAGATGATGTCTATACGCGCGAAAACCGTTTTGTTAAATCTATCGACGCATTAAGTAAACAGGTCGTTCGCTGTAAAGATGGCAATAATGTGCCATGGTTTGATGAAGACACCGATGCGGTCGTGCAGTTTCTGAATAAAAAATATTATCGCTTTTAATTAACATGGCTAATTATCACCACTAAGGATCAGAACAATGAGTGAATTTAACGCTGCACTGGCATCAAAACAATGCAGCGATCTTTCAGCGGGTGCCCCTGCTCTCAATCACAACGAAGCTTCAGCTTTATTGACACAGCTAGAACCTCAATGGCAGATGATAGATAATCGAGCTATCAGCTTTAGCTATAGCTTTAACAACTATTACCAGACTATGGCATTTGTTAACGTAATTGCGCAAATTGCTCACCAGCAAAACCATCATCCCGAGCTGCTAGTCAGCTACAACCGCTGCACGGTTACTTATAGTACACATAGCATTGCTGGTTTATCGATTAATGACTTTATCTGTGCAGCAAAAATTAATACTGCACAAAAGCTATAATCTCTTTTCACAATGGCAAAACGCAAACTATCAAAACAACAACAACGACGTATCGCCGATCAACAAAAAAACAAAATAAAAAATAACAAGCTGCAGATTAATAATTCAGCACAGAATAATTTACAACTTGACGTATCAAGCACACAAACAGTACGTGTCATCAGTCATCACGGCCGGCAACTATTTGCCGAAACCGAAAAACTGGAAAAAATAAAATGTAAAATCAGGCAGAACCTGGGTGATATCGCCTGTGGTGATTATGTATTGGTACAGCAGGCACATGCGGCAACAGGTGAATTACAAAATGCTGTTGTTGCTGTTAAGGAAAGAACAAACCTGCTGGTAAAAACAGGTTTTGCCGGTGCAGTTAAACCTGTTGCCGCAAATATCGGTCAACTGGTTATTGTTACCTCACTAAAACCCAAACCTAATCCCTACCTTATCGACAGGTATTTAACTGCCGCAGAAAATCTTCCCGCCAAAGCACTCATCGTTATTAATAAAATTGATTTGCTTGATGCTGAAACTAAACGAATGTGCGAAAAATTAACTACGTTATACCAGGACATTGGTTATCGCGTAATTAGTACCAGCATAAAACAGAACATCGGCCTGGAAGAAATTTCACAGGCACTGAGCAACACCACCAGCATACTGGTGGGCTTATCCGGTGTTGGTAAGTCTTCTATCGTAAAAGCAATATTACCAAAAGAAGAGATTAAGATCGGTGAAACATCTGAAGCCACCGGTGAAGGTAAACATACAACAACAGTATCTGCACTGTATCACTTAAAATGTAATGGCATCATTATTGACTCTCCCGGCGTGCGTGACTTCACTCCTATCAATAATAGTCTTGATGAAATAACCCACGGTTTCGTCGACATAAGACAGTTTAACGGCGCCTGCAAATTCAGCAATTGCAGCCATAAAAATGAGCCGGGATGCGCCCTGAAACAGGCAGTGATAGACGGCAAACTAAATGAAGTACGTTTTAATAACTATTTGCGATTGATTCAGGAATTCAACGATAAAGAATAATTAGTTCATCTGTGGACTAAAATATTTTTATAATAGCAAAGACTGAATAACCCTGAAGTTAACCGATATAGGATTATGATCAGAAGAAGAAACCTGCCATACCTGGTTACTTACCAGTTCCAGTTGTCGATAGAAAACATGATCAATAGCATTGCCAAAAACATGTGTTTTGTTATTAATCACATACTCAATTTTTGACAGTGATAAGCTTGTTACCAGCTTCATCACTTCTAACATCCGTTCATCACTCCAGCTATTAAAGT
>CAWDMF010000005.1:0-43799 GCA_963803185.1 uncultured Gammaproteobacteria bacterium
CCTTCGGGAGCCGTTTTTGTTTGTACTGACAGTCCGCTCAGTGCCGAGAACGGTCAAGCAGTCTGTCGCGCCCATACATGGGAGTAGGGTGCTTTTTTAAGGCTGATTTAATTTTAATTCTATCAAGATTTCTATCAAAAACGCCTATTTTCTATCAAGAAAAAAGCCTAACTACCTTTATTATCAAGAAGTTAGGATTATATTGGTGGAGATGGCGGGTATTATTCGTCTCATCCCTGAGACTCACCCCTTCGGGGCTGCGCATACAACGCGCATTCACTAAAATTGACGGGATCAATTTTGAACATCATGTTTTATGTGATGGCCCAAAGGGAGAGCTACAGGAAAGTAGCGAATAACATTGTTCCAGACGATTTTAGTGAACCCGTTAGCGGGTTTGCTTCAACGCCAGATCCACAAACAAAAAAACCACCGCAAGGGTGGTTTTGTTGTTTGGTGGAGATGGCGGGATTATTCGTCTCATCCCTGAGACTCACCCCTTCGGGGCTGCGCATACAACGCGCATTCTTAATTGTTCCATACAATTAAGTCGAACCCGTAAGCGGGCTCGCTTCAACACCAAATCCACCAATAAAAAAGGCCAACCGAAAAATGGTTGACCTTTGTTATTGGTGGAGATGGCGGGAATCGAACCCGCGTCCGCAAGCACTCCGCCATCGGCTCTACATGCTTATTTCGTCTATTAGTTTAACTTTGTATTACCCGACGAACAGGGAAAATACAGAGCGATTCCTGTAAGTTTTAGCGAATCCACCCAGGACAAACTTCATCGCGATCTTACATGAGTCGACCCCGGTTATCTAAGCGTGTAAGCGCACATTAGGCCGAGGGCTATGAGCAGGTTATTAAGCTGCTAAAGCGTAGTTGTCGTCGTTGGCAACTATAAGTTTTGTGAACGGTTTTAAGAGGAATTTCACACCTCTGCATGCACCTCAGGTTTTGCTACCCACGTCGAAGCCGTGTCATCCCCTAAGTAGAACGGTCAAGTTCTGTCGTTATTATACGATATAAAATGACCATATACTGTATATATGTGCATATGTGCGAAATAACAAGGGCAATATATCAATGTCATCTCGACCAGCGGGAGAGATCTTGCAGGGTTAGTGTACAAGATCTCTCCCGCTGGTCGAGATGACAGGTTCCGGTCGAGATGTCCGCCTGCTGAGAATTCTCTCCTTTATAGGCGACTTGGATGCCAAATCAGGGTAAGATTTGGCCTTAAATTTTCACCCTGTCTGGCGGCTTTTTCAGGCTTCAGGCGTTACTATAATAATTAAAATTCTTAATAAGCCAGAGCTAAAAATGCAGACATTCATTGGTTCACCCGCTTTATCAGCTTTTCGTCAGGAAAAATTACTCAATCAGTTGCAGTCAGTTTTAGCTGAAGTTGAGCAGATTAATGCTCATTTTGTGCATTTTGTCGATACTGACAAAGCGCTTAGTGACGATGAAACCGGCGTGCTTGAAAAGCTGCTTCGCTACGGTCCGCACCTGGCGGAGACCTCCAGTGAAGGTAAATTATTTCTGGTGGTGCCGCGTGCCGGCACCATTTCGCCCTGGTCATCAAAAGCCACAGATATCGCGCATAACTGCAGTCTGCAATTCATTAATCGAATCGAGCGTGGCATTGCTTATCATGTTCAGTGTCATGAGGGTTTTCAATGGAACGAAAACAGCCAGAAATATGTTGCTGACTGCCTGCATGACCGCATGATCGAAATAGTGCTTGATAATCTGGATGCGGCCAGTTGTTTGTTTGGCCACCATCAGCCGATGCCTGGCGAGTCAATTGCTATTCTTGATAAAGGCATTGATGCGCTTAAAGAAGCTAATCAACGCCTGGGTCTTGCTATGTCGGGTGATGAGATCGACTATTTAATGACACACTTTACATCAGTCAATCGTAATCCAGTTGATGCCGAGCTGATGATGTTCGCGCAGGCAAATTCAGAGCACTGTCGTCACAAAATTTTTAATGCGGACTGGGTCATTGATGGTGAGGCGCAGGACCGGTCTTTATTTAATATGATACGTAATACTTATGAGTCACATTCGGTAGATGTATTAAGTGCTTACAGTGATAACTCATCAGTTATTGCTTCGCATACCGCAAAACGTTTTGTACCCGATGGTGAGTCTCATCAATATAATTATCATGATGAGCATATCGCTATCCTGATGAAGGTGGAAACGCATAATCATCCAACCGCCATTTCACCATTTCCAGGTGCGGCAACCGGTGCCGGCGGTGAAATCCGTGATGAAGGCGCGACCGGGCGTGGTTCCAAACCAAAAGTGGGTTTAAGCGGTTTTTCTGTGTCTAATCTGAAAATACCTGATTGCACACAGTCATGGGAGACGGATTACGGAAAACCGGAACGCATTGCTTCTGCCCTCGACATTATGCTGGAAGGCCCGATTGGTTCGGCGGCATTCAATAATGAATTCGGGCGTCCCAATATCGCCGGCTACTTTCGTACTTTTGAAGAAAAAGTTGCCGGCGCCATGATTGATGGAAAGCAGGGCGAAGAAGTTCGTGGTTATCATAAGCCAATCATGCTGGCGGGTGGTTACGGCAATATTCGTGAGCCGGACATTGAAAAATTATCGTTACCCGTAGCTACACCAATCGTTGTACTGGGCGGCCCGGCAATGTTGATTGGCCTGGGTGGTGGTGCTGCATCATCAATGGACAGCGGCGCCAGTGCCGAAGACCTGGATTTTGCTTCTGTACAGCGCGGTAACCCGGAAATGGAAAGACGCTGCCAGGAAGTGATTGATGGCTGCTGGTCGCAGATCGGTAACAATCCAGTCTTATCCATTCATGATGTCGGTGCGGGTGGTTTGTCGAATGCTTTACCTGAACTGGTTTATGACGGCGGACGCGGTGCTGAGTTTGAATTACGTGAAGTGCACAATGACGAGCCGGGCATGACGCCGATGCAAATCTGGAGCAATGAATCACAGGAACGCTACGTACTGGCGATCAATCCAGAACGTATAGAAGATTTTAAAAAGCTGTGTCAGCGCGAGCGATGCCCTTACGCAATTTTAGGTGAAACCACTGAAGCCAAAACGTTAAAAGTACATGACAGGTATTTTGATAATTACCCTGTTGATATGCCGCTGGATGTTTTACTTGGCAAACCGCCTAAAATGTTACGTGATGTAAAACGAATTGAAGTTAAACACGCTGCGCTGGACACACACGTTATAGATATAACCGAAGCGGCTTTTAATGTTCTACGACTTCCCTCAGTTGCCAACAAAACTTTTTTGATTACTATCGGTGACCGCAGCGTTACCGGTATGGTGGCACGGGATCAAATGGTTGGGCCATGGCAGGTGCCTGTGGCCGATGTTGCAGTAACCACGGCCTCTTTTGAAAGCTACTGTGGTGAAGCCATGGCGATCGGTGAGCGTACACCGGTTGCACTGCTGGATGGCCCGGCTTCAGCGCGCATGGCAATAGCTGAATCTATTACCAATATTATGGCGGCGCCGATCGAAAAATTATCAGATATAAAACTGTCAGCTAACTGGATGGCACCCGCAGGACACCCCGGTGAAGATGCCATTTTATACGACACCGTTAAAACGGTAGGCATGGAAATCTGCCCGCAACTCGGTCTTACCATACCTGTGGGTAAAGATTCGATGTCGATGAAAACGGTATGGCAGGATCAGGGCGTAGATAAGTCAGTTACTGCACCACTGTCATTAATCATTACCGCATTTACGCCGGTCAGCGATGTGCGCAAAACATTAACACCGCAAATTCGTACCGACATTGATGATACCGGTCTGTTGCTTATAGATTTAGGTAATGGCGAAAATCGTCTGGCTGGCTCGGCTTTAGCGCAGACCTGCAAACAGATCGGTGAGGTACCGCCGGATGTGGATGATGCACAGCAGTTAAAAGCATTCTTTAATGTGTTTCAGCAGTTAAACAGCCAGGGAAAAATTATTTCCTGGCACGACCGTTCCGATGGCGGACTTTTTGCCTGTCTCTGTGAAATGGCTTTTGCCGGTCACTGTGGTTTAAATATCCAGCTGGATTCAATGATGATGAACAGCCAGAATGATGACAGGAGCGATGCGGTATCTGTGTTATTTAATGAAGAAATCGGTGGTGTCATTCAGATTCGTTGTGATGATTTAGAAACCGTTGAAGCCGCTTTTGATGATGCAGGGTTATTAGACTGTCTTCATGAACTTGGCCAGATACACGAAGAAGATCAAATCACGATTAATAATAATGGCATCCCGGTATTTTCTGCATCACGCGAATCGTTACAGCAGGCCTGGAGTGAAACCAGTTATCACATGCAACGCCTGCGTGATAATCCAGAGTGTGCACAACAGGAATTTGATGCCATTACGGAAAATGACAAAGGTTTAAATGTTAGTCTGTCATTTGATGTGAATGAAGATGTTGCCGCAGACTTCAATCAAATAAGTATTCATACCGGCAGCAAACCAAACATCGCTGTTTTACGCGAGCAGGGTGTTAATGGCCAGATAGAAATGGCTGCCGCATTTGACCGTGCAGGTTTTAATGCCATTGATGTTCACATGAGTGACATCATTAACGGTGATATTAACTTTGATGACTTTAAGGGTCTCGTTGCCTGTGGTGGTTTTTCATACGGTGATGTCTTAGGTGCCGGTGAAGGCTGGGCGAAATCGATTTTATTCAATTCACGTGCGCGTGATGTATTTGCCGCCTATTTCAACCGTGAAGATACCTTTAGCCTTGGTGTCTGTAACGGTTGTCAGATGATGGCAAATATAAAATCGTTAATACCCGGAGCACAGCACTGGCCACATTTTGTAAGAAATAATTCTGAACAGTTTGAAGGCCGTTTTAGCCTGGTAGAGGTAATGCCGTCACCATCTATATTAATGCAGGGTATGGCAGGTTCTATTATGCCAATTGCGGTTGCACATGGTGAGGGCAGAACTGAATACCGATCGTTAGCACAGCGCCAACAGGTTCAGTCAATTATGCGATTTGTTGATCACAATGCGCAGGCAACCGAAGTTTATCCGCTTAATCCGAACGGTTCCCCGGAAGGCCTGACCGGTTTTTGCAGTGAAGATGGACGGGCAACGATTATGATGCCGCATCCTGAACGTGTTTTCAGGACAGTACAGCATTCATGGCATCCGGATGACTGGCAGGAAGATGCACCGTGGATGCGCATGTTTAGAAATGCCAGGGTTTGGGTTGGGTGAAGAATAGTTGGCAGTTTGCAGTAGGCAGTTATCAGTAAAAAACCACAAAAACTTCAAACCATTTGTTGTCATCCTGAACGTAGTGAAGGATCTTACGCCTGGTGTACGAAAATGTGACAGCAAGATCCTTCACTAGCATTCAGCATGACAGGCATAAAAAAGCCTCGAAGTTAAAGTTTCGAGGCTTTTTCTGCTAACTGCAAACTGATAACTGCCAACTTGTCTTTTCCTTAACTGGCTTCACCAGGGTAATCAGCAATGCCCGGGTTGCTGGCAACACCAACCAGTTTCGGATGGTTGATTTTAGCGAGTTTTAAGACATTATCCTTGCCTTTGTTTTTTACAATATGGTCATGTACCACATCCCACATTAAGCGGCCCTGCGGTGTGCGATTGACCTGTGCCCAGCCGGCAATTTTGTATTTCTTGTCGGCTTCAATCAGGTGACCATTATCCAGGCGGGCATCGGTGATACGCTCATATAACGGTTTAGATGGATTAATCGTGTAATCCATTCCGCCTACACGCACCATGTCGCCGCCAGACTGCAGGTAAGGATCGGGGTCGAACAGGTTGTCGGCCACCTGTTCTAAAATATTTAGCAGGTCATGACCGGTCATTTCTGTTACGTAGGTTTCACCATAGGTCAATGAGCATTGAGTCATCACATCTTCCATGGTAATCCAGTCGCCTTTCAGTGTGGTTGTGCCCCAGCGTACACCTGCTGACATCGCAACATCGGCATCGTATTCTTCCCGTAATGCATTACACAGAATCTGGTCCCAGGTGCCCATAAAGTTGCCACGACGATAAAGCAGTCGATCGGCAATAGCGAGCTTTTCGTCGAGGATTTCAGCATAGGATTTACCCAGGCGGGATTTATTGTAATACATCTCTTTAACGCGGCTTTCAATAATATTTTCATCGTATTTGGTGCTGCGCATCTGGTCGATGAATGCCTGCATTTCTTTATCTGCGGGTAAAACATCTGAGATAACGGGCAGCATGTCGTAATGCATGCTCTTGATTTTGCCATCTGCGATATCGAAATCCATTACTCCAACAAACTTACCATTAGAGCCGGCGTTGGTTACCCAGCAATCATTACCATTTATATTTTTAACCTTGATTGGCCTTGGTACACCATCATGTGTATGGCCACCAAATACGGCATTTAAGCCCGGTACGCGTTCTGCCATTTTGATGTCGACATCCATACCATTGTGCGATAGCAAGACGATTGCATCCGGTTTTTCTTCTTTACGAATTTTTTGCACCAGTTCAATCATATCGTCTTCACGCAGACCAAATGACCAGTCAGGGAAAAATTCCGGTGGGTTAGCATTGCCTGTGCGTGGAAATGCCTGGCCAACGATACAAATCTTTGCGCCATTGATTTCTTTAATGACATAAGGCTGGAAGGCATAGCCAGCGTCTTCATCATATAAACCACGTCCATCAAATTTTTCAACCAGGGTTGAATAGCCTTCATCCATTAAAGAATCTTCTTTAACGCGAACGTTCTGGCCGATGAAGTCGCCTTTGAACAGGGCAACGTTGCTTAATACTTCGTTTTCTCGATAGGTGAATTCCCAGTGGCCAACCATGACGTCAATGCCCAGAATATTGGACGCTTCTACCATGTCGACACCGCGTGTCCATAAAGAAGTACCTGAACCCTGCCACAGGTCGCCGCCATCTAGCGTGATCGTGTTCTTTTGGCCACCGGCCTGTTTGCGTAAGCGGTCTAGCAGGGTTTTCATCTGCGGGAAACCACCCGTTCTGCCGTATTTTGCCGCGGCGTTTTCAAAATCCAGGTAGGTGTAGGCGTATGATTCCGGTGTATCAGGTTTTAAATCCATCGCTTTTAGCAGTTTATTGCCGACCAGGTGAGGGGGGCGACCTGAGGCATCGCCGACACCCAGGTTTACATTGGGTTCTCTAAAATAAACAGGAAGTAATTGACCGTGAAAATCAGTGGTATGTAATATTCTGACATTGCCTTTCATCGGTAAGTCATAAAAATTATCCGCAATTTTTGCCGCATCGGCACTAGCCGCTGCATTGGTGTCATTACAGGCCGATAATAGACCGGTACCACCTGCTGTGGCAGTGAGTCCCATTAGTTTCAGGAAGGTTCGGCGATCAATTGTAGGCATAGAGATTCCTCATAGTTATCTGGCTTTGATGGTTATTTTTTATCGTTTTTTGCGTAATCGTAAATACTAACGCAAATAAATGTAAAAGGTTAGTTAGCTGTTTAACAAATATTCGTAGAAAGACGGTTTTATAAGAAAAATATTCATAAAACACCGAATAAAACGCAAAAAATTGTGTAATATCCGCGTTCTCATGAACAGGCTAGTATTTTTATTATTTCTCAGCGCTATTTTGTTTAACGAAGCCGTATTAGCTGATGTCGTTAAACCCGCGCTGGTTGAGATTAATGTGGATACTGAAAAAAATATAGTGGTTGAGATACGGGCGAGTATCGAAGCGCTGCTCACCGGTATCAATGCGCAGTATAAAAATACCGTGGAGGCGCCAAATGCTGATGAATACGATGAGTTTCGTCAATTACCGGCTAATGAGTTGCAGCAGGCATTTGCCGGGTTTAAACAGTCGTTTCTGCAGTCAATTTTCATCAAGACTGCGAATAATTCTGGCAATGAAAAAATAGCGTTACAGATTGACGCCGTCGATATTCCACCCACGGGTTATACCAAGGTGCCACGCATCAGTGTTATTCATTTAACCGGCAAGCTGCCTGCTGATGCCGATGCCATCGTATGGTATTACCCTGCAAAATTTGGTGATAACGCGGTTCGTGTCAGGCAGGTTGACCGGGAAAGTGAGCAGTGGCACTGGTCACAATGGCAATGGCTGCGTAATGATGAGGCCAGTCAGGCCTTTTCCTTAAGCGAAATTGTGAGCAGGCAATCAACCATCGAGGTGATCGCTTCCTACATAGTGATTGGTTTTGAGCATATTGTGCCCAAAGGCCTGGATCACATACTGTTTATTATGGGATTGTTTTTGTTGTCTACACACTGGCGGCCATTATTATGGCAGGTGACCATGTTTACCGTGGCACATACCATTACATTAGGCCTGGCGATGAATAACATAGTAGAATTGCCCGCTAATGTCGTCGAACCGTTAATTGCATTATCTATTGCTTATGTCGGTCTTGAAAACATAGTTGCAAAGGAGTTACATAAGAGTCGTCTGCTGCTGGTTTTTTTATTCGGTTTGTTGCATGGATTAGGCTTTGCCAGTGTGCTGACTGATTTTGGCATGCCGAAAAATGACTTTGCTACCGCGTTAATTAGTTTTAATGTAGGCGTTGAACTTGGCCAGATCACAGTGATATCAATCGCGTTTATAACGTTAAACTTCTGGTTTAAAAATAAAGATAAATACCGGAGATTTATTCTGAATCCGGGTTCGTTATTCATTTCGATAATCGGTGTTTACTGGTTTTTAGAAAGACTTGAACTGTTTTAAGAGAGTGGTATGTTTACTAAAGTTAAAAATCTTATTGTTTTATTGCGTTTTCTGCTTATGGCGATAGCGCTAGCTTCCTGTAGCAGCACCAGTTTGATGCAAAGCTGGAAAGAAACTGAAGCTGGCCATGACTATAAACATCTTATGATCATAGGGGTAACCGATAGTCAGCAAACACGCCAGATATATGAGAAATATTTTGTTGCCGAGTTAAAGAAAAGAAATGTAACGGCAACGCCCAGTTATAAATTAATTAATAGTAAACAGGAGATGAGTCGTGAAACGGTGGTGGCAGCAATTCAGGGGACTGAAATTGACGCCGTGCTAATAACCTATCTGGTCTCTGCTGAAGATGAAATAAAATACCGTGACTCACCGCTAGGTACCAGTTATTCCGGAACAGCTGAAGGTTCTGAGATATCTGCAACGATAGTCACCAATAGAGGCCGATCGAGTAGTGAAGAAGTGTTTATTCTGAAAAATGATATCTATGACGCTCAATCAAAAAAACTGGTTTGGTCAGTACAAACAAAGACAGTTGCTCCGGAGTCTATTGATGAAGTTGTTACCCAAGTGACAGCATTGCTCATCGATAGAATGTATAGTGATGACATCATAAAATAGCTATATCTATCAGTTTCTTGAATTGGTAATAATTAAGTCATTGTGTTTTAGTGAGCAGTTGCTATTATGCTCTTTATAAATACAGAATAACCCGAAGGAAGTACAAATGAATTTGATTAATAAGCAACTATGTCAAGCTGCGGTGTTATGCCTAAGCTCTATATTACTTGCATCGTGTGCAAATACCAAAATTTCTCAATCCTGGGTTGATCCCGATCAAAAAAAAGTCTACAACGATTTGCTGATTATTGGCATTGCTGAAAGTGAGTCAAATAGACGAGCTTATGAAAGTTATTTTGTTGAAGAGTTAGCCTCCAGAGGCGTTGAGGCTGAAGCAAGTTACAAGTTAATTAAAAGCAATGAAAAAATAGACCGTAATACTGTAGTGAACGCCATAAAAGGACTGGACATTGATGGTGTCATTATTACGCACATGGTAGCGGTTGACGAAGAAACGGTTTATCGGCCAGGAACGGGTTACTCGTATGGGGGTTACGGTGGGTACGGTGGCTATGGTGGAGGCATGTACGGTTATTATCCACATGTAAATAGTTATGTTTCTAGTCCCGGTTATTACACCACACACGAAACCTATACGCTTGAAACCAACTTATATGATGTTAAGTCAGAAGAGTTAATCTGGTCTGCTCGCAGCCGTAGTTTTTCACCTGAATCGGTTGATGAGGTTATTGTTGATTTAACAAAACTACTAATTAATGATCTGGCAGATAAAAATCTTATCAAGAAAAAATAATAAACATTTATGTTATTTATTACTCCGGTTGGGCCATCGCCAGCAATACTGGCGGATGTTACAAATGCAAAGCTTTTCGCACTGGCTTCTCAATAAATTTCAGGTAAATTTTACTTAAGGAACCTCTGATTAAGTCATGAATCGATATCTTGTGTGTAAAATATCCTGTTTCTCGGTAATGGTTTCTCGGCAACTGCTTCTCGACAACCGCTCCTCGGTAACGGCTCCATGCGTTACCCTAATACGACCACCACGGATGGTGGAAGTGCAGATATTGCATCGTTACATGGATGTAACTTAGTAGGGCAATGCATATGTACAGGATGTACGGTAGTAGGACAACGCAGGAGCAGTTGTCGAGGAGCAATTGCCGAGGAGCAATTATCTGCCCGTACGTGCTGTACATATGCGTTGTGAAACTTCGCAATAGCCCTGCTATTACGCGCGTTCCATGCCTTGAAGCAGAACGTTTTAACCGATAATCCGTTCGACCCAGACTTAATCAGAGGTTCCTTAAATCTAATGTTTCAACCTAAAGAACTATTTATTGGTTTGCGCTACATTCGTGCTAAACATAAAAACCACTTCGTTTCTTTTATTGCTTTTATTTCCATAGCGGGTGTTGCTTTAGGGGTTTTTGCACTTATTGTTGTGCTTTCTGTAATGAATGGTTTTGGTAACGAATTACGTGATCGCACATTAAGCATGACATCGCATGCCACCATTTCTGGCTATGATGGTTATTTGCGTGACTGGCCTCTGGTGCTGGCAAAAGCTGAAAAAGAAGCTGAGGTTATCGCTGCCGCTCCCTACATCAGCAAAGAAGTTATGCTGTCAAATGGCAGACGTGTAAGTGGATCATTAGTCCACGGTATAGAGCCCGACAAAGAAAGCAAAGTTTCACTGGTTGAGTCAAAAATGGTCTCCGGTAGTTTATTTGATTTAAAAGCAGGAGAGTATGGCATCGTTCTTGGTCGGGAACTGGCAAATACATTAGGCGTGTATGAAGGTGACCGTATAACTGTTATTACACCGCAAGCCAGCATTACCGCGGTTGGTGTGATGCCAAGATTGCGGCGTTTCCGCGTGGTTGGGGTGTTTGAGGTCGGCATGCATCAATATGATGCCGCCATGGCTTATGTGCATCTGCAGGATGCTGCAAAATTGTTCAGCTATAAAGACAAAATTAATGGTGTTCGCTTAAAGCTAACGGATTTATTTGAGGCGCCTCGCATAACTCGAGAGATAGAAAATAATTTTGGAGAAGACTTCTGGGTAAGGGACTGGTCGAAACAGCATAAAAATTTCTTCAGAGCGTTACAGACAGAAAAAACAGTCATGTTTATCATTTTATTGATGATAATTTCGGTGGCAGCATTAAATATTGTTTCTACCTTGATGATGACGGTTACCGATAAAGAATCAGATATTGCAATTTTACGGGCTCTGGGTATGCGGCCATCAAGCATTATGACCATATTTATCATCCAGGGTGCTTTTATTGGCTTTTTCGGGACATTAATCGGGGTGGCTGCAGGGGTTCCCGTTGCACTTAATGTATTTGAAATAGTCTCCTGGTTAGAGCAGTTATTCAACACCGATTTTCTTCCCAGCGATGTTTATTACATTAGCGATATTGTTGCTGATGTTAAAGTCAGTGAGGTTTTGACCTATGCATTGTCAGCTTTTTCAGTAACCATTCTTGCCACCATTTATCCAGCCTGGCGTGCCTCTCGTACCTTGCCTGCTGAAGCCTTACGTTACGAGTAGAGGAAACCTGATGTTACGCGCGATAAACATTGCAAAAGATTATAACGATGGCATACGTAATGACTTACATGTGCTGAATGATATTACTTTTACCTTAGAGCATGCAGAAACCTCTGCCATTGTCGGTACATCCGGCTCTGGAAAAACCACCTTGTTAAATATCCTGGGTGGTCTGGATGAACCGACGAGTGGCCATGTATTATTGAATGATATGGACGTGCACAAGCTGAGTGAAAAAAAACGCTGCACAGTCAGAAATGAACATTTTGGCTTCATTTATCAGTTTCATCACCTGTTGCCCGAGTTTACTGCCCTGGAAAATGTTGCCATGCCGTTGTTAATCAAAGGTAGTTCTGTTGCTCAGGCAAAACAGCAAGCAGAAAAAGTATTAGCTGATGTTGGCCTTACAAAACGTATTCACCATAAACCCAGTGAGTTATCCGGTGGTGAGAGACAACGCGCAGCAATTGCGCGTGCACTGGTGCATCAACCGGATTGTATATTTGCGGATGAACCAACCGGTAATCTGGATCGAAAAAATGCAGAGCAGGCGATAGATCTAATCATTAATTTAAATAAAGAATACAGCACGTCACTGATCATTGTAACCCATGATCTTAGCATCGCAGAGCGTATGGATACGATTTATACGCTAGAGGATGGCGTGTTGAATAGAGCTTAAAAGGAAACTGTCCACAGATGAACACAGATACAAATGTTGTCATATAAAGGACAACTCCTTTATATGACAGTAAAGTTTTAAATGTTTTGTTTTTAAATTCTGTGTTCATCTGTGGACTAATTTCTTTTTGTTCTTACAGTAAAACTTTCTCAATGCCACCATTATTCGCTTTTTGAATAAACTGTTTTTCCCAGTTTTTACCAAACATCTGGTTGACCATTTCAATAACGATATAATCTGTTTTTAAGCCAGTGTCGTCTGTGTAACGCGCTAGTCCCTGCTGGCAGGAGGGGCAGGAAGTTAGTATTTTAACTTCATTATTTTTCACTTTATCAGAGCCGGTTATCTGCTTAATGCTTTCCTGTAAATTCTGCCGTTTACGGTAGCGAAGCTGCTCTGCAATATCAGGCCTTGCGGTACCCAGTGTGCCTGATTCACCACAGCAGCTGTCGCTTAAAGTGACTTCTTTATTTAACAGTCTTGATGCTACAGTGACCGGGTTGTATTGTTTCATCGGTGTGTGGCAGGGGTCATGAAACAGGTACTCAACGCTGTATTCATTATCGCCGTGTGCCCCATGATTGTTTGAATCATCAGGCATGTTCTGCAGTGTGATATTTTTTTCCATCAAATATTCATGTATGTCCAGCAGACGGCAATCTGGAAATATTTTTTCAAATTCATATTTCATTAATTGATCCATGCAGGTACCGCAGGAAACAATCACTGTTTTTATATCCAGGTAATTAAGCGTATTGGCAATACGGTGAAATAAAACACGGTTTTCTGTTGTTAAAGACTGGCTTTTATCTTTTAGACCGACAGCGCTTTGCGGATAACCGCAACATAAATAACCCGGGGGTAAAACGGTCTGTACTCCCGCTTCATAAAGCATAAACAGTGTTGCCATGGCTATTTCGCTGAACAGGCGCTCTGAACCACAGCCGGGAAAATAAAAAACGGCATCTGACTCATCATGATTGAGTTCAGGATTTCTTATCACTGAAACGTAATCTGTGTCTTCCAGTCCAAGTAAGGCGCGGCTGGTTTTGCGTGGCACAGGAACGCGGATGGGTTTGCGTACCAGGTTAACAATTTGTGCTGTTTGTTCAACCGGCCCGGTCGTGCTCGGCGGGATACGGTTTCTCTTGCCTAACAGACCAAATTTTTTCGCAAAAAAATGACCGCTATTAATGGCTTTGAATCCAGCACGAGCCAGTACAGTACGCATCAGGTTAACAGTAAACGGGCTTTTAACATTGAGGAAGGCAATAGCTGCTTTTGCACCAAGATTGCTTTTCTTTTTGCCATGCTTGGTTAACAGGTGACGCATATGAATGGATACATCACCAAAGTCGATATTTACCGGGCAGGGTGGCAGGCATTTGTGGCATGTAGTGCAATGATCCGCTATATCGTTCATTGAATCAAAATGCGAAAGTGAAATACCACGTCGGGTTTGCTCTTCATATAAAAAAGCTTCAATTATCAAACCGGTAGCTAAAATTTTATCTCGTGGCGAATAATATAAATTCGCACGGGGTATATGAGTCATGCATTTGGGTTTGCATTTGCCGCAGCGCAGGCAGTTTTTAATTTCTTCGTTTAAATCACCCAGTTCACTGTCTTCAAGAATGATGGCTTCCTGTTGCACTAGTCGCAGCGAAGGCGTGTAGGCCAGATCAAGGTTTGATGAGACCGATAATTTATCTTTATTGAAGTGATGCTGTGGATCGACTTTATTTTTGTAATTAGCAAAGGCATCAAGTTTTTCAGTTTCCAGATACTGGATCTTTGTCAGGCCGATGCCGTGTTCACCGGAGATAACGCCGTCAAGCGATTGTGCTAAAGCCATAATCTTATCGACGATTCTGTCTGCTTCATGCAGCATGGCGTAGTTATCTGAATGCACAGGAATGTTAGTGTGCACATTGCCGTCACCTGCATGCATGTGCAGGGCGACGAACAACTTTGAATCTTTTATATTTCGATGTATTTCCTTAAGTTTTTCTCGTACTGGTTTCAGGTCCTGCCCGGAAAATATTTCGCTAAGTGCATGGTAGATTTCTTTGCTATAGGAAATCACGCAATCACGCCTTAGCAGCAGGTCAATTAAGTCATCGTTATCTCTGATGCTTTCCTGTTCAGCATCAAGTAATAAACTTTTAGCTTCTGCAGCAGGTGAATTCAGGCTTTGAAGTATATTGGACCAGCGTTGTTTTTTTGTACTGATAAGATGTTTTGCGGCCTCACATTTTTTCTCAATGATTTCTTCAGCTTCAATACTTGTTGCGTAACTATCGTCTTGCGGTATACCGTCATGGGCATCTTTAAGATTACTGTCGAGATATTGTGTAATGGCGTCACATATTTTTATTTTATTTGTGATCGACTGCTCGATATTGATGCATTCAATGCCGCGATTGTATTCGGCTAGTCGAGGTAGCGGGATGACAACATCTTCGTTAATTTTAAACGCATTGGTGTGCGCGGAAATGGCTGCGGTTCTTGCACGGTCCAGCCAGAATCGTTTGCGTGCTTCAGCACTGACAGCGATAAAACCCTGGGCATTTCTTTTTTTACTGGTTTCGATAACCTGTTCGGCTGCAGTATTAACCGCCTGTTCATCGTCCGATGCTATATCTGCCAGTAAAACCATTTTCGGCCGGCCGACAAAAAGACCATCAGTTGCTTTATCAGAATGGCTGGCCTTAGTCGTATATTTAACGGCTTTAATGTAACGCTCGTCCAGATGTTCAAGACCGGTAAGCAACACACTTTTGTTAGCTTCGAGCAGTTGTTTCACTTCTACTACTGCGGGTACGGCTTCTGCAATATCACTGCCAAAAAATTCCAGGCAGATAGTACGTTTGTGTTGTGGCATTTTATGTAACAGAAAACGCCCTGAAGTAATTAAACCATCACAGCCTTCTTTTTGAATACCCGGCAAGCCGGATAAAAATTTGTCAGTAACATCTTTACCTAAACCGGCTTTACGAAAATCCTGGCCGTGCAGCGATAATACTTCAGCTTTACCGATAATGCTGGTGCCATCAGCTTCAAACCGGGTGATTTTAAACGAGACATCCTGTTGATCATGTATTTTGCCAAGGTTATGATTTAGTCGTTCGACTTCCATCCATAAGCCGTCAGGAGTCACACTACGCCAGGAAACCAGATTATCTAAGGCGGTACCCCAGATAACGGCTTTTTTACCACCGGCATTCATTGCAATGTTGCCACCAATAGTAGAAGCATCCTGAGAGGTCGGATCGACCGCAAAGGCATAACCGTTGCTGTCTGCCAGGTCAGATACACGCCGTGTTATTACTCCCGCTCCACACTCAACAACGGGGTGCTTTTCTGCTACGCCTGTTAATTCAGTTTGCTGAATCTGACTCAAGCTGTCCAGTTTCTCGGTATTGATAACCGCAGTGTTTGCATGCAATGGAATGGCACCACCGGTATAACCGGTACCGCCGCCTCGTGGAATAATCGTCAGCCCCAGTTCAATACACGCACGCACAATGGCGGCGACTTCCTGTTCAGTATCCGGTTTGATAACAACAAAAGGCATGGCGATACGCCAGTCGGTCGCATCGGTAGAGTGTGCAACACGGGCAAGCCCGCTGAAATCAATGTTGTTGCCTGAGGTGATTTTGCCCAAAACTTTTCTGGATTTCTGGCGCAGAGATATCTGTGTTAATAAATCCTGTTCAAAGTTTTTTATTGCGGTCAAACAATTGCTGTGTAGTGCTAATGCATCGCTATTACCATCGGCGCGTAATTCAACCTGATTCAAACGATGTTTTAAAGCATCGATTAAGGATTCGCGACGTTTTCGGTTACTGAGTAAATCGTCATTTACATAAGGGTTGCGTTTGATGACCCACATATCACCAAGTACTTCGAACAGCATGCGTGCAGAGCGACCGGTACGACGGGAGCCGCGAAGTTTTTCGATGATGGACCAGCTTTCCTCGCCAAGAAACCGGATAACAATTTCACGATCGGAATAAGACGTGTAGTTGTAAGGGATTTCCCTGATTCGTGTTGTGAGTGATTCTGTCATGTTGCTGCTAAATGGAGGCCTCACCGTATCAATATTAACGGGGTGGCAAAAGTGCATTATACGCTAACTTATATACAAGCTTAAAAGCTATTTTCACCACAGAGGCACAGAGAGCACAGAGAGCACAGAGAAAAGTTTTGTATTGTTAACTGCGCCTACGGCGCGGTTAACAAACAAAACTTTTCTCTGTGCTCTCTGTGCCTCTGTGGTGCAGGCTTTTGATTTGTTTTTCTTGACCATATGACTTTTTGATACCATAATTCCATTTCTGGCACTCAGTTCAATAGAGTGCTAAGTATTAACAAACAGATAGTGAAACTTTGAATAAAACTCTTGTACTCAATGATCGCGCAGCTATATTGCTTAAGCAGTTAGTAGCCAGTTATATTCATGATGGACTGCCCGTTGGTTCCAGGAAACTGGCGCAAGACGCAGGTCTGGACATTAGTTCGGCGACCATCCGCAATGTAATGTCCAGCCTTGAGAAAAAAGGCCTGGTTATTGCGCCACATACTTCAGCAGGTCGCATACCGACCGAACAGGGTTTACGCCTGTTTGTCGATAGCCTTATTGAAGTGCAGCCAATAGAAGAAAAGCTCGTTTGCCAGTTGCAGCAGAAACTGGATCCGGACATGGAAATGAATCAGTTAGTCAATCAGGCTTCGCAACTGGTTTCTGAAATGACACTAATGGCCGGTATCGTCAGTGTGCCGAAGCAGACGAATGCAAAGTTACGTCATATCGAGTTTTTACCATTACCTGAAAAACGGGTACTGGCAATCATGGTGACCAATGAAAAGGATGTGCAAAACAAGGTTTTGCATTTGGCTAGAGAATACAGCGCCAATGAATTGCAGTATGCCGCTAACTTCCTGAATCAGCACTTCACCGGTCGGGATGTGCATGAAATAAGAAAAAGTCTGCTACAGGATCTGGATCGTAGCCGCCAGGAAGTTGATAACGTGATGAAAACAGCGGTTGAAGTTGTTGAAAAAGCGCTATTTGATGATGATAAGAGCAAGCCTGAATTTATCGTTCAGGGTGAAACCAACCTGGTTCGTTATCATGAGAATGCCGACCGGGAACAGCTGCAGCACCTGTTTGAGATTTTTGATCGAAAGCGTGAAATGCTGGGTTTGTTCGACCGCTGTGTTCATGGTGACGGAGTAAAAATTTTCATCGGTCATGAAGCCGGCTTTGCAGGTTTTGCTGACTGTAGTGTTATTACCGCGCCATATTCAGTTGCGGGCAAAGCCATCGGTGTATTGGGCGTTATTGGTCCGGCACGAATGAACTACAACCATATTATCCCCGTGGTTGATGCAACCGCTAAAATATTAGGCAATGCACTTAAACAGTAAAGTAAGCCAGGTAAACAGGGCATTATTTTAAAAAAACACACTATCAAGCTGAAAAGATTAGTTAGACCCGAAAAAGACAGGTAAGGCATTGATGTGTAATATGAATTAAAAAATTGCGAAGTCACCTTACTGGTGTTATCCAAGTTTTTGGATTTGCCAGCTGCAGTAAGCTTTTGCATGGTTTTCGTGATTCGACTGATTTATTCCAGTTTTATGCCTTGAATTTCACCAGATTGGCACCATACACAGCCACAATACAATAAATTTAAAGAGATACAACATGTCAGTCCAAAATCAAGATAATCAAAATCAGGATAATAATGAAACCACAGAACAGGTAACAGAAGAGGTTGTAGAACAGGTACTGGAAGACGAGGCAATACTGTCGTCACCCGAAAAAAATGCCGATAGTCTTGAAGCCCAGTTAGAGGATGCGCAGGCCAAAGCCACTGAAAACTGGGAGCAATATCTTCGTGCTAAAGCTGAAATGGATAACTTGCGCCGTCGTAATGCCAAAGACCTTGAGAATGCGCATAAATATGGCATAGAAAAGTATGTTAGCGAACTGCTGCCGGTACTGGACAGTATGGTAATGGGGCTGGCAATAGAAGATGCCAGTGCTGAAAGCCTGCGTGAAGGCATGAAATTGACCATGAATATGCTGGAAAAAATGATGGAAAAACTCGGCATAGAAGAAATCGATCCTTTAAATGAAAAATTCGATGCTGACAAACATCAGGCAATGACCATGCAGCCTGCTGCCGATGTTGAACCGAATACAGTGATTGCGGTAATGCAGAAAGGTTATGCACTGAATGAGCGCCTAATTCGCCCAGCGATGGTGATGGTGTCGAAAGCAGTAGACGAGCAAAGTTAAATGATAGGTTACTAGTTTATGCCTATGATTTAAAAGTAATAAAATTATTTTTGTCAGCGAAGCAGGTAAAATAGGCGAAAAAAGCATTTTCCTTGTTTTTAATATCTGCGTGTTTCGCGTTCTTTGCGGACAAATAGCTTTTCTATTAGATTGAATTAATTGAGAAATCACCTGTTTTTTACTTGGATTTAGTAAAAGCAGCCCCATATAAGAGCTAACAAACAAACTTACGCTGTCATGCTACAAATTGACGGCGACAAATTTAAAGAATTTTAAAAATATCGGAGACCAGCAATGGCTAAAATTATAGGTATAGACTTAGGTACAACAAACTCTTGTGTTGCCGTTATGGACGGTGATTCAGTTAAAGTTATCGAAAATGCTGAGGGTGAACGTACCACGCCTTCAATCGTTGCCTTTACAGACGATGAAGTCGTTGTTGGTTCGTCTGCAAAACGTCAGGCAGTAACCAACCCGAATGACACAATCTTCGCTGTTAAACGTTTAATCGGTCGCCGTTTCGATGAAGAAGTAGTGCAGCGTGATATTAAACTGGTGCCTTACAAAATTGTTAAAGCAGACAACGGTGATGCCTGGGTCGAAGCCAAAGGCAATAAAATGGCGCCACCGGAAGTATCTGCGCGTATTCTTCAAAAAATGAAGAGCACCGCTGAAGAATATTTAGGTCATGAAGTGACCGAAGCGGTTATTACTGTTCCTGCTTATTTCAATGACTCGCAACGCCAGGCAACAAAAGATGCTGGTCGTATTGCCGGTCTTGATGTGAAACGCATTATCAATGAGCCCACGGCCGCAGCACTTGCTTACGGTATGGATAAAAACCGTGGTGACGTTAAAATTGTGGTGTATGACCTTGGTGGTGGTACTTTTGACGTCTCTATTATCGAAATTGCAGAAATTGATGGTGAGCACCAGTTTGAAGTACTGGCAACCAACGGTGACACATTCCTTGGTGGTGAAGATTTTGATACCCGTTTAATCGATTATCTTTCTGACGAATTTGAGAAAGACACCGGTATAAACTTACATAACGATCCACTGGCGTTGCAACGCCTGAAGGAAGCCGCAGAAAAAGCAAAAATCGAGCTGTCTTCAACACAGTCAACCGATGTTAATCTGCCTTATATTACGGCTGATGCAAGTGGTCCTAAACATTTAAACGTAAAATTAAGCCGCGCCAAACTGGAAAGCCTGGTTGGCGAATTAATCTCACGTACCATCGGCCCCTGCAAGCAGGCGCTTAAAGACTCTGGTCTGTCTGCCAGTGATATTGACGATGTGATTCTGGTGGGTGGTCAAACCCGTATGCCCAAGGTTCAGGAAGAAGTGAAGAACTTCTTTGGTAAAGAGCCACGCAAAGATGTCAACCCTGATGAAGCAGTAGCGATGGGTGCAGCGATACAAGGTGGGGTATTAGGTGGTGATGTGAATGATATTCTGTTACTTGACGTCACGCCGTTGTCACTGGGTATCGAAACCATGGGCGGGGTAATGACCAAACTGGTTGAGAAGAACACCACGATCCCAACAAAGGCAGCACAGACTTTCTCCACAGCAGATGATAACCAGGCAGCAGTGACGGTTCACGTATTACAGGGTGAACGTGAAATGGCAACCGGTAATAAGTCGTTAGGCCGTTTTGATTTGCAGGATATTCCACCTGCGCCACGCGGTGTGCCACAGATTGAAGTGTCATTTGATATCGATGCCAACGGTATTTTGAATGTGTCTGCAAAAGACAAGGCCACGGGTAAGGAACAGTCCATTGTGATTAAGGCCTCAAGTGGTTTGTCTGATGGCGAAGTTGATCAGATGATTAAAGATGCCGAAGCACATGCAGATGAAGACAAAAAAGCACATGCATTAGTGATGGTAAAAAATACCGCTGAAAATATGATTCATGGTACCGAAAAGTCCATTAAAGATCTGGGTGATAAAGTTGAAGCAGGCGAGAAAGCAGCTGCGGAATCGGCCATTGCTGAGTTGAAAACAGCATTGGAAGGTAATGACAAAGATGCTATTGAAGCTAAAACTCAGACCTTAACGGAAGCGGCTGGCAAGATTGCAGAAAAAGCCTATGCTGAGCAGGCACAGGAAGGCGCAGCACAGCCGGGTGCAGAACAGGCGGAAGGTGCAGCAGCTGATGACGATGTGGTTGATGCCGAGTTTGAAGAAGTTAAAGAAGGCAAGGAAGACAAATAACTGCTATAGCGTGATTAATAATTAAGGAAACTACGTTGTAGATAGTTAACTGAAAAAACATTATTATCCGCAGATGAACGCAGATAAACACAGATAAAAGCTTTCTTTTTGCTTTATGCGTTTTTATAAAAAATGTTATATCTGTGTTTATCTGCGTTCATCTGCGGATTTTAAGTTTTTAATTTATAAATTTAAAGAATAAGAATATGTCAAAACGAGATTATTACGAAATACTGGGCGTTTCACGCGATGCCAGCGAAGCGGATTTAAAAAAAGCCTATCGTCGTTTAGCGATGAAACACCATCCTGATCGTAATTCCGACAATTCTGAAGCATCCGAAGCAAAATTCAAAGAAGCAAAAGAAGCACATGAGGTGTTATCCGATGCAAAGAAACGTGCAGCTTATGACCAGTACGGTCATGCAGGTGTCGATCCGTCGATGGGTGGACGACCTGGTGCGGGCGCGGGTGGATTTGAAGACATATTCGGTGATGTCTTTGGTGATATTTTTGGCGGCGGCGGTGGCCGGCGTGGTGGTCAGCGCGCACACCGTGGTTCCGATCTTCAATATAACCTTGAATTAACGCTTGAACAAGCTGTCTTTGGCACTGAAGTAAAAATACGTGTACCGACCCAGGTCAGTTGTGAAACCTGTTCTGGCAGTGGTGCGAAAAAAGGGACTTCTGCAGTAACCTGTACGACCTGTGGTGGTGCCGGCCAGGTCCGTATGCAACAGGGATTTTTTGCCGTACAACAAACCTGCCCGCAGTGTCGTGGCAAAGGTAAAATGATTAACGATCCATGTCCGGACTGCCATGGTCAGGGCCGCAAACAGGAGCAGAAAACGCTGTCGGTTAAAGTCCCTGCTGGGGTCGATACTGGCGACAGAATTCGCCTGGCAAATGAAGGAGAAGCTGGCGAGTACGGTGCACCCAGTGGCGACCTGTATGTACAGATGCATGTTAAACCGCATGATATCTTTAACCGTGATGATAATGATCTGCACTGTGAAATGCCTATTTCAATCGGCATTGCTGCATTAGGCGGTGAAATAGAAGTGCCCACACTAGATGGACGGATTCGTTTAAAAATTCCGGCAGAAACACAAACCGGAAAACTATTCCGTATGCGCGGCAAAGGCGTTAAACCGGTAAGAGGCGGAATGACAGGTGACCTGTTATGCCGTGTTAATGTCGAGACACCGGTAAAATTAAGTAATAAGCAGAAAGATTTAATTAAAGAATTTGAAAAATCAATCCAGGAATCGGGCAAAAAACACAGCCCGAAACATGATTCCTGGGGTGATCGTATGAAAAAATTCTTTGATGATTTGAAAGTTTAAAAAGCATTAAAACATTTCACCGCAGAGGCGCGGAGACGCAGAGTTTTATAATTGCGCCTACGGCGCAACTAACAAATAAATTTTTTTCTCTGCGCCTCCGCGCCTCTGCGGTAAGATTTTTGTTTTGTTCAATAACGTATAATGGCAAACTACAATAATAATAAAATCATTGGGGTTCTGGTACTCCATCAATATAACCCTGACGGAGTACTGAATGTTAAAACTAGCCATTACCGGCGCTGCCGGTCGCATGGGGCGTAATTTAATCCAGGCCTGTTTTGATAATCCAGACTGTCAGCTAGGCGCTGCCATTGAACATGCAAGCAGTCCATTTCTTAATCAGGATGCCGGTCAGCTAGCAGGTGTTGCTACATTAAATATAAGTGTAGGATCCCGGCTTGATGAGGTAGCTGATGATTTTCATACCCTGATTGATTTCACCCGTCCTGAAGTTACCCTGCAAAATCTGGCTACCTGTGTAGCAAACGGTAAAAATATTATTATCGGTACCACAGGTTTTAGCGATGCTGAAAAACAACAGATAGAAGACGCATCCAGATCCATAGGTATTGTGTTTGCACCGAATATGAGTGTCGGGGTCAATCTCTGCTTTAAACTACTTGATATCACCTCACGCGTATTAGGCGACGATGTTGATATTGAGGTAATAGAAGCGCATCATCGGCATAAAGTCGATGCCCCATCAGGTACCGCGCTACGCATGGGGGAGGTCATTGCCGACGCTTTAGGGCGCAACCTTGATGAATGTGCGGTCTACGGTCGTGAAGGTGTCACTGGCGAACGTGATCGCAAAACCATTGGTTTTGAAACGATTCGTGCCGGAGATATTGTTGGTGATCATAGCGTGATGTTTGCTGGTATTGGCGAGCGTGTCGAGATAACGCATAAAGCGTCCAGTCGAATGACTTTTGCCAATGGTGCAATACGGGCCGCTCTTTGGTTAGCAGATAAAGATAAAGGTTTATATGATATGCAGGATGTTCTGGATCTGAGATAAATATCAGCTGCAAAGCTCTCAGGTGTGATAAATAACTACAGATTTGTCGGGGTTGGAAATGGTTGAGGTTGAAAAATGATTGGTATGAATATTGTTGTTGTTTTTCCGGGACAGGGGTCGCAATCGATTGGCATGTTATCTGATTATGCTGAAACATGGCCTCAAATTGAAGAAACATTTAAACAGGCATCCGATGTTTTGGCTTATGACTGCTGGGACATCGTCTGTAACGGCCCTGCAGCAAAGCTTAATAAAACTGAAATCACCCAGCCAATAATGCTGGCTGCAGATATTGCGGTGATGCGTGTAATGGCACAACAATGCATGTTGACACCGATGGTTTTTGCCGGTCATAGCCTGGGTGAATATGCGGCACTGGTTGCTGCAGAAGCATTAGATTTCGAGGATGCCATTAAACTGGTTGCCAAACGTGGCCAGTTAATGCAGGCGGCCGTGCCCGAAGGTAAAGGCGCGATGTCAGCAATTATTGGCTTAAATGATGACGCTATCATTCAAATCTGTGCGCAGGTAAGTAACGATCTTGGCGAACCGGTTGAAGCGGTAAACTTCAATTCACCGGGACAGGTGGTCATTGCGGGCGCCACAGATGCTGTCAATAAAGCCATGGAGCTGTTAACAGAAGAAGGTGCTAAACGTGCATTACCTTTGCCGGTAAGTGTGCCTTCACATAGCTCGCTAATGAAACCGGCAGCGGATGAACTTGCTGAGTACCTGAAAGGGGTCAACATTAATAAGCCCAAAATACAGGTTATCCATAATGTGGATGCAAAATCACATGATGAACCTGATGCTATACGTGAAGCGCTGGTGAAACAGTTATATAGTCCGGTACAGTGGACTCATACCATCCAGATAATTTCTGACGGCGCAGATGCGGTTGTTGAATGTGGCCCGGGTAAAGTTTTAGGCGGCTTAACACGCCGGATCAATAAAGAAGTGGCGAGTTATTCACTGGATTCGATGGCAGCAATGGAAAAATTCCTGGATTCAATGTCCCTCGAAGACTAAACGAAAGCTTCTTAAAAACGGAAAGACGAAAGGGCCATAAAAACGGATTGGTCATGATGAGTTCAAAAAGTAAAATAAAGATTTCTAAAAAGGTTTAAAACGTTTATGAGTAAAGAATTAACAGGCGAAATAGCACTGGTGACAGGCGCAAGCCGCGGCATTGGTAAAGCAATCGCAGAACAACTTGCCTCGTCAGGCGCAACCGTTATAGGCACCGCAACCTCTGAAGCTGGTGCCGATAAAATATCTGCCTATTTAGCAGCCATGAAATCATCCGGCGGCGGTAAAGGCATGTGTTTAAACGTAACCGATACCGACTCCATTGCGGCTCTGATGAAAGCCATTAAGGACGAATTTGGTGATGTTTCTATTCTGGTTAACAACGCAGGCATTACCAAAGACAACTTATTAATGATGATGAAAGAAGATCAATGGAATGACATTATTGAGACAAACCTGACCTCAATTTATCGTTTATCTAAAGCTGTGGTACGTACTATGATGAAAGCCAGGAAAGGACGTATTATAAATATCTCATCCGTAGTGGGATTAACCGGTAATCCCGGTCAGACTAATTATTCAGCAACAAAAGCCGGCATGTTAGGTTTTACAAAATCATTGGCACGTGAAATTGGTTCCAGAAATATTACGGTCAATTGCGTTGCACCGGGCTTTATCGACACCGATATGACCAAAGAATTAGCTGAAGAACAAAGACAGGCACTTATTGGGCAAATACCGCTTAACCGTTTGGGTGATCCAGGCGACATTGCAGCGGCGGTAGCATTTCTGGCAAGTCCTGCAGCCGCTTATATTACCGGTGAAACCATCAATGTTAATGGTGGAATGTACATGCCATAGCTATAATTGACCGAATATTTTACATCTAACTCAGTAAGTTTAATGTAAGTAACATTAATAATTTGCTATATCCTATTGATTTAATTGGTAATATATTTTGTTTTTTTGTGCAATTATTAAATGTCGAATTAACTGGCAACTGTGGCCCTAATTCTCTAAAATACCGCGCAACTCAAATTACCATTCCAGATTACGTTATTGGACCATTTTATATGACTACAGATAATAATCTTTGTGGTCAAAACTAGAGGAAAAAATAAATGAGCACAGCTGAAGAACGCGTTCGTAAAATTGTCATTGAGCAATTAGGTGCAACTGAAGAACAGGCTACTAATGAGGCATCATTTGTAAACGATTTAGGTGCAGACTCACTCGATACAGTAGAACTGGTTATGGCTTTAGAAGAAGAATTCGAGTGTGAAATTCCTGATGAGGAAGCAGAAAATATTACCACCATTCAACAGGCAATTGATTACGTAAACGCACACTCCAGCTAAACCGCTCTCAAGAAATCACTGATCATGTCGCTTAGCGAGTTGCCTGGCGATCGACGTGATCAGTGATTTCTTGTAAACAACTCCATACTAGTGAAGTTGTTTTTTAATTTTTAAATATCTAAAGTAACCGGTTGCTTTTTGTTCGGGCTTCCTGTCACAGTTAAAGAGGCTAAATTTGTCAAATCGTCGCGTTGTCGTCACTGGGCTTGGTATTGTCTCACCCGTTGGTCTTAATCTAAAAGAAACGTGGACTAATATCGTCGCTGGTAAAAGCGGTGTTGTGCTGATAGACACTTTTGATACCTCTGAATTTTCATCAAAAATTGCGGCTACCGTAAAAGGTTTTGATGCAACCACGGTTATTCCTGCAAAAGATCTAAAAAAGATGGATACCTTTATCCATTATGGTCTTGTCGCTGCGGATGAAGCCTTAAAAGATTCCGGTTTAGAAATCACTGAAAAAAATGCCGATAGAATTGGTGTTGCCATTGGTTCAGGTATTGGCGGCCTGCCAATGATAGAAGCTAATGAAACCAAGCTGATCAATGGCGGGCCGCGCAAAATTTCGCCGTTTTTTGTGCCGGGTTCAATCATTAATATGATTTCCGGTAATTTCTCTATTCGATATGGTGCCAAAGGCCCCAATATTTCAATAGTCACGGCCTGTTCTACAGGCACCCACAGCATTGGTGAATCAGCAAGAATTATTACCTACGGTGATGCTGATGTAATGTTTGCCGGCGGTGCTGAAATGGCATCATCACCATTAGGTATAGGTGGTTTTGCTGCCGCCAGGGCATTATCAACACGCAATGACGATCCTGAGGCGGCAAGTCGACCCTGGGACAAAGATCGTGATGGTTTTGTACTGGGTGACGGCGCCGGTGTGCTTGTCCTGGAAGAGTACGAACATGCCAAAAAACGTGGTGCAAAAATATATGCTGAAGTTGCCGGTTTCGGTTATAACAGTGATGCTTATCATATGACCATGCCTTCACAGGACGGTAGCGGTGCGGGTAAGTGTATGAATATGGCATTAAACGATGCAGGACTAAATGCTGAAGATATAAACTACGTGAACGCTCACGGTACCTCTACACCAGCGGGTGATGTTGCTGAGACTAAAGCCGTTAAATATGCCCTTGGTAATCACGCGGCGAAAGTGGCTGTCAGTTCAACAAAATCTATGACAGGACACTTATTGGGTGCTGCAGGCGGTATCGAAGCAGTCTTTTCTGTGATGTCTATTGAAGACCAGGTTGCCCCACCTACCATTAATTTAGATAATCCCGGTGATGGATGCGATTTAGATTATGTCGCTAACACTGCGCGTGAAATGAAAATTGATTACGCATTATCAAATTCGTTCGGTTTTGGTGGCACCAACGGTACCTTGATCTTTAAAAGATTAAATTAAATACACAGATAATAAGTAGCCGAGACTTTCCGTGTCATTTACTACGCGGTTACTAACAGCCAGTCAGGCAGAAGATTCGGGCAGCAATGTTCCGGACTTAATGCTGTTCAACCAGTTAAACGCACAGCGTTATCCTTACCTGCTAAAAAGCAGTGCCGTCAGGCAGAACAATACGCAGTACGATATTTTAATTGCCTGCCCACAGTACGAGCTGACGTTACATTCCGACAAAAGCCTGCATTGTACAAATAAAGACCTGGCTGTTGCGTCGGGTTTTTTTGAGACCCTGGAAAATTACTATCAACAAAACAAAGTTGAAATTTCTGACAACAGTGAAAATCTGCCTTTTACCGGTGGCTGGTTTGTCTACCTGTCTTACGAAATGGCAGAAGAAATTGAGCCTTGTTTATCGTTACCGTCTTTACCTGCTAAACAACCACTGGCTGTCGCGGCACGGTGCCCGGCAGCTATTATTGTCGATAAACAAAATAACCAGTGTATCGCGGTTGCGGAAACGCGAATACGCTTATTTGCTCGATGAAATACAACAGGATTACTTAACGATAAAAAATTCTTTTGATGAACCCCTGTCAACAAAGAATAATATCGAACTGAAGTCATTAATCGAGGCTGACAGCGCACCGTATTTACAACAGGTAGAAAAAATAAAGCAGTATATTGTCGATGGTGATATTTTTCAGGCAAACTTGTCCCGACAATGGCAGGCAGTATTAAAACAGGATGTAGCGGATACAGTATTGTTTGCTACATTATCAAAACATAACCCATCATCATTTGCTGCAATGGCGTGCCTGCAAAACATGACTATCATCAGTTCATCTCCAGAACGTCTTGTTTGTTCAAGAAAGGGTATAGTGGAAACCCGTCCAATTGCCGGTACACGGCCAAGAGATGAGGACCGGCAAAGTGATGATGCTTTAGCCAAAGAGTTACTTTCACACCCTAAAGAGCAGGCTGAACATATCATGCTGATTGATTTAGAGCGTAATGATCTGGGGCGCGTCTGCCGCCCGGGCTCAATTGAAGTCAATGAATTAATGGTTTTAGAAAGCTGGCAGCATGTTCATCATATCGTCTCAAATGTGCGTGGCGAATTAGAGAGTAACAAGTCACCTGTTGATGTATTACGCGCTGTTTTCCCCGGTGGCACCATCACTGGTTGCCCAAAAGTGCGCTGTATGGAAATACTGGCAGAAATGGAACAGCAGGCAAGAGGTGCATACACCGGGTCCCTGGGTTACATCAACAATGATGGCAGTATGGATTTTAATATTCTAATAAGGACTATGGTGCGCACTACAGAGGGGGAAGGGGAAAATAATAACAATAAAATCACTTTCCGAGCGGGTGGTGGCATAGTAAATGATTCTGTTGCAGTAAATGAACTGGAAGAAACCCGTGCCAAAGCAAAAGGTTTACTGAAAATATTTCGCCTGGATACAGTAGCTCAGACTTGATCTGACAGATACTGTAAGATTTACTCAATTAATAAGTGAGTGATTACGTGCCAGAAGCAAACATTTAAAAACAAAGTCAAAAACGATTCACCGCGGAGACGCAGAGAAAAGCTTGTAAGTATTCTGTCGGGCAATGCCCGACCTACGTTATGGTAAACATGAATTTGTTTTTCTCTGCGTCTCTGCCTCTTCGCGGTGAATGTTTTTAAATTTTAGAAGATGAATAAAATTCCAGTTAACAGTTTAATTAATGGCATAACAAGCGATTATTTAATTATTAATGATCGTTCAATTCATTACGGCGATGGCCTGTTTGAGACCATATTATGTAATAACAGTAAATTATATTACTGGCCACAGCATTTTCAGCGCCTGCAGACATCAGCGGAAAAATTGAAAATAGTTTGCCCGCAGGAACAGCTGCTGCTGGATGATATAGCTAAACTGCTTGATAAAAATGAATCCGGGGCTAACTCTGAAGCGGCCTGTGTAATAAAAATTATTGTTAGCCGTGGTGCTGGTGAGCGAGGTTATCAATTTTCAAAAAACACAGCAGCCAGTCGTATTGTTTTGTTGTCAGCACTAGAGGCTGGTCATTCATCACTATTAAGCAATCAATTGTTAAGTGGTGAATTATTTATCTGTAAGCAGCAGGTTTCTATTAATGAAAACCTTGCTGGCATAAAACACCTTAATCGTCTGGAAAATGTGTTAGCAAGAAACGAATGGAATGATAAAGCTAAAAAAAATATTATTGATGGTTTAATGCTGAATGCCAATCAACATGTTATTGAAGGAACCATGAGTAATTTGTTTGCCATAAAAGACAAACAATTGTTCACCCCCTGCCTTAGTCTTTCCGGTATTAACGGAGTAATGCGTGGAGTAATTATTGAGTTAGCAGGTAAAAGTAATATAAAAACCTCTGCTATAAATTTAACGCTTGATGATTTATCTTCCATGGATGAACTATTTATTTCAAATAGTTTGATTGCTATGAAAGTGGTTACTAAACTAGGAGACTCGGTATACAAAGACCAGGCAGTCACTAATATGATTTTTACTGAACTACTTAATAATAAGGAAAGTTATGCGCAAGCTGTTTAGCAAAGGATTGCCTGCAATATTTGCAATAAGCAGCATCGTGTTGTTGACGGGCCTGTATTTTTCTACAAAAATTTATTCCCAGATGCACGCAGGACTAACCTTAACTGAGCCTGAAACAATAATTTTTTCTCGCGGCTCCTCAATTCGAACCCTGGCGAATCAGCTGATAGAAAAAGAGTTACTTGAAAATAAAAACTACTTTCTCATCTGGGGCAAATTAAACAGGCAGGAAACCCGGTTACAGGCAGGTGAGTATGTCATTACACCAGGTTTATCTTTGGCCGGGCTGTTAAACAAAATGGTTGCCGGCAATGTTGTGCAACACAATATTGTATTAATAGAAGGTTATACTTTTCGCCAGATACTGCAAACAATCTGGCAGAATTCGATAATAACAAAGCAGCTGGAAAACCTTTCCGATGAAGAGATCATGACAGCACTGGGGCATGAAGGTGAGCATCCGGAAGGGCGCTTTTATCCAGACACTTATCATATCTCACGAGGTGTTAGCGATATTGAGCTGTTAAATCGCGCCTATGATGAGATGGCCAGAATTCTGCAGGAAGAATGGCAGCAGCGTGAGGAAAACCTGCCGCTGAAGTCTTCATATGAAGCCCTGATACTGGCCTCTATCGTTGAGAAAGAAAGTGCAATTGCCGAAGAACGACCACGAATAGCCGGTTTGTTTATTAATCGCTTGCGTAAGAAAATGCGCTTACAGACCGACCCTACCGTCATCTATGGCATCAAAAATTATGACGGCAATATCCGTTTCAAGGACTTACGAAAAGATACGCCGTATAATACTTACACCCGGCATGGTTTGCCGCCAACACCGATTGCGTTAGCTGGCAGAGAAGCGATACATGCAACACTGCATCCGGAGAAAACAAACTACCTGTATTTTGTTGCCTATGGTGATGGTAGCGGTAAACATGTGTTTTCTACCAATTTAAAAGATCATGAGAAGGCCGTTGACCGGTATCAGCGGAAGAAGCGCTGAAAAATAATAAACATGAGCAAATTTATTACTTTGGAAGGCATTGAAGGGGTGGGTAAAACCAGTAACCTTCGATATATTAAGGAATTACTCGAGATGTCCGGGCACGACTGCGTGGTGACCAGAGAGCCTGGAGGCACTAATCTGGGTGAAGCATTACGTGGATTGTTATTAAGCCACTCTGATGACAATATGAGTGCCGATGCTGAATTATTGATGATGTTTGCCGCCAGGGCTGAACATCTATCGAAAGTCATCCTGCCGGCCATAGAAAACAGTCAAACCGTATTGTGTGATCGATTTACCGAAGCGACCTATGCTTATCAGGGCGGTGGTCGTATGCTGGATGTTGATAAAATCAGTAAGCTGGAAGACTGGGTGCAGGGGGATTTGCGCCCTGATTTAACGGTTATTCTCGATGCGCCGGTTGAAATAGGCCGTGCTCGTGCAGGACGACGAAGTGATCCTGATCGTATTGAAAAAGAACATGATGATTTTTTCCAGCGTGTACGCGAAGCCTATATTGAACTGGCTAATCATTATCCTCATCGAATTTGCCTGGTTGACGCGTCTGTTGAATTAAAAAATGTGCAGCAGCAAATCCATGAAAAACTGATTGAATATGATATTTTAGAGAGCTAGATCGATAAGGCGCTCACCCGTAGCAGAGGTTCTGCAAACCGCGATGCCAGAAAATTACAGATTTGAGCAGATACTATCTTCATATAAGGTTTTCAAAAAACAATTATCTGATAATATTTCCCTATGATATACCCCTGGCAACAAACACAATGGGAAAAAATAACCCGGTTACTAAAAACTGAACGTTTACCGCACGCGATGTTATTGTATGGCAACCAGGGTTTAGGTAAGGCTGATTTTGCCATTACACTGGCGAATGCCGTATTATGTCAGCAACCAACAGCAGACCATCAGGCCTGTGGTGTATGCAAGGCATGCCAGTTATTGTCATCAAATACGCACCCTGACCTGCATTATTTAACACCAGTAGCACCCGCTACATCAAAAAGTAAAAATCCTGTACGGAGTATTCGAATTGACGAAATCCGTGTTTTATGTGAGAAATTAAACCAGACCAGTCAATACGGCGGGTTTCGTGTGGCAATTCTTGATCAGGTCGAATTATTAACCCTGTCAGCTGCCAATAGCCTGTTAAAGACTCTGGAAGAGCCTGGTGCAAAGGTACTTATTTTACTGGTTACTGCCCGGACACACCGTTTGCCGGTGACCATACGAAGCCGTTGTCAGTTGCTGCGTTTTACCATACCGGATGCAAGTCAGTCACTGCACTGGCTAAAGCACAATCAACAACCGGGTTTGACCGATGGTCAGCTACAGCAATCGTTAAAATATGCCTCTGGTTCACCACTGGCCGCCTTAGACTACCTGCAGCAAGCCGAGCATCAGGAAGTCCTTGCAGAAGCGATGACAGCATCCGTTTCAGGTAAGAACTCACTGGATTATGCCGTAAAACTGGCAAAATTTAGCAAGCTGCGGACGCTGGAAGGCATGATGAGCTGGGCCACTGACTTAGCTAAATTACAGTCGACCCACATGGACGTGGGAAGTGTGGAAAATGCATATGTCCATGGACGGACGGTAGTAGGGCAAAGCAGGAGCAATTGCCGAGGAGCAACTTCTCTGCCGTCTGCCAGCGACACTGACATCACTAATGAACAATATCGCGTTAAATTACAGGTGCTGGCAAAAAAGGTAAATAAACATCGCCTGTATCGGTTTTACGACCAGCTAAACTTTAATTTATTGCACAGTTCAATTGCAGTAAATGAGCAGTTATTATGGGAAAGTCTGCTATTATCCTGGGATAACTTATAATAATTTAAGAGGAGAAAGTATGGGTACTCCAGCTGCACGGCCGGGAATGCTGTCACTCAGCATTAAAGATAAAGCATCGCTTTACGCAGCCTATATGCCATATGTACAAAATGGCGGTTTATTTATTCCAACCAATAAAAGCTATAACCTGGGCGATGAAGTCTTTATGCTTTTATCATTAATGGATGATGGCGAGCGTTTGCCGGTTGCCGGAAAAATTATCTGGATGACACCAAAACGCGCACAGGGAAACCGTGCGCATGGTGTTGGCGTGCAGTTTTCACAACAGGATAAAGGCGCAACTCGCGGTAAGATAGAAACACATCTGGCGGGTGCGCTTAAGTCCGATCGTATTACCCACACAATGTAAAACTGTAGTGTATTAAATGCTCTGACAATTTAATACACTACCGTACTTCTGCTAAAGCCCGTTAATGTTAGTCGATTCACACTGTCACCTGGACTGTATTGATCTGTCCGAATTTGACAACAATTTTGACACGCTGATACAACAGACGCACAACTCTGGCGTTGAGCACATGTTGTGCGTTTCCATTAATTTAAAAAAATATCCTGAAATGCTGGAAAAGGTTCGTGCTTATCCGGGTATTTCTGTTTCTGTCGGCATGCACCCAATGGCCGATGAAAGCGAAACGTTTTCTATTGATTATTTAACTGAACTGGCATCCGATGATAAAGTTGTCGCTATCGGCGAAACCGGTCTGGATTATTATTACCATAAAGATAATCCAGAGTGGCAGCGGCAGCGATTTCGTGAACACATTCAGGTTGCTAATCAGCTTAACAAGCCCGTCATAATCCATACCCGCGATGCCGGTGATGATACCCTGGCTATATTACGTCAAGAAAAAGCTGATTTATGTGGCGGTGTTATCCATTGTTTTACTGAAACACAGGCATTTGCAAACCAGGTTATGGCGCTAGGATTTATGATTTCAATCTCTGGCATCGTAACCTTCAGAAATGCGGATACACTGCGTGAAATTGCCAAAAACGTTCCAGACGATCGTTTACTAATTGAAACGGATTCACCTTATTTAGCGCCAATACCACATCGTGGCAAACAAAATCAGCCGGCTTATGTACAACATGTTGCAGACACGCTGGCGGAGATCAGAAATACCAGTGTTGAACACATCGCAGAAATATCACGAAATAACTTTTATCGTTTGTTTAAACCCCAAATAATTGAAAACCAATAATAGTCTTAAAGAATACATGTTTAACTTTTTATTTAGCAGTGATCCAAAACAGGCTGTACATATGTTCAGGCATCTTGCTGCTTTGATGTCTGCGTTTTTATTTACAGTGGTCAGTGTTTTATTATTTTATAACAATTTATATTCAATCGAGCTGTCCACACTCTATGCCATTGTTGTTTTTTTCTGGGCGGGTGGTTTTGTATTTACCCTGATGCTGCGTACCGGGTTAAATAAACGATATGCTGATCCAAGCCTCACCGTAGCGCAAATATTATGGAGTACATTATTTTTATTAACCATTTCATACGTGTTAAATGAATCGCGTGGTTTAATACTTATGATGTATTTTGGCATCTTAAGTTTTGGTTATTTCCAATTAAAATTTCGTGAATTTTTAGCCATCGCACTTGTTGCCATACTGGGTTATGCTTTTATTATGTTATATATTTTTATATATGAACCTGATCGTATTGAAGTTAAACTTGAACTTATACAGTGGATGATATTTAGCAGTACCGTTACTGTTATGTTGTATACAGGATCAGCAATTCATCATTTAAGGGAGAGAGCAAAAAAACAATATACGGACTTACAGGAAGCGCTGGAACTGAATGAAAAACTGGCGATAACGGATGAATTAACCGGGCTGTATATTCGACGTTATTTTATGGAAAAGTTAGCGCAACAAAAAGCATTGTCAGAACGTGATGACTCTGATTTTGTATTATGTTTTTTTGATCTTGATCATTTTAAACAAATCAATGATACCTTTGGACATCATACTGGTGATGTTGTATTACAGAAATTTTCAGAAATTCTTAAATCATCAATACGTGAAATTGACTATGCTGCACGGTTTGGTGGAGAAGAATTTGTTTGTTTGCTGGTTAACACCGATATTGAAAATGCCATTAAAGTTACTGAACGTATACGCCAAAGCCTGGCTGATTTTAACTTCAGTGATATTGCACCAGCACTACAAGCAACCGTGTCGATAGGCCTGTCAAACTTTAAACAATTTAATACCATTCAGGAAACATTGATGAATGCGGATAATCGTATGTATCTTGCAAAACAGCTAGGACGAAACAAAGTTGTTTATTCCGATGAAGATAAAAAAGGCGATTTAAAAGAGATAAGCGAGAAGGAGGTAAAAATAATCAGGAAATAAAGATTTACTTTGTCATCCTGAACAGAACGTAGTTTTGTAGGGGGTGCAGCATTCGTGCGCGCACCGAACAATAGATTGCGTGCACTCGACAATAGCTAATCTTACGCTAGGTACCTAAGTCCGTACACAGCGACCATCTTTGGATAAATAATTATAAATTACTCCAACCTTCATCCTTTTCAAAACGTTGGCCAAACTTTGCTTCTAATGTTTCCAGTGTCTGGCTTAATTTATCAACCCCCTGCGTTTTAATATACTCCAGTGGTCCACCTCTAAACGGAGCAAAACCAGTACCAAAAATAACACCGGCATCAATCAGGTCTTTATTTTCAACTAAACCTTCTCGTAAACAGGCCGTGGCCTCATTCAGTAAACGCAGGATAAGTCTATCCTGTACTTCCTGTGTATTAGGGTACGAAGCATTTTTATTTTTAACGGGTTTGTTCGCTTTGTACTGATAAAAGCCTTCGCCGGTTTTTTTGCCCAGTTTTTTTTCTGATAGTTGTTTCAGATTATCGGGCAGTGGCATAGCTAACGCCGCTGATAAAATATTAGCAACAGATTTACAGATATCCAGGCCGACAGTATCAGCAAGCTCAATAGGGCCCATAGGCATGCCATAGTCTGTTGCGGCCTTATCAATTACCTCGGGCGGTATGCCTTCATCAACCATGGTAACCGCTTCAAGTATGTATGGCATTAATATTCTGTTAACCAGGAACCCGGGTGAGCTGTTAACTGCTAACGGCAGCTTGCCAATGTTTTTACCAAAGGCCAATGCCTGTTGTACAACTTTTTCATCGCTTTCATTGCCGCTAATAATTTCAACCAGGGGCATTAACGCAACCGGATTGAAAAAGTGTAGTCCAACCAGGCGACCGGGATTTTTCAGGCATGAGCTCAAATCTTCAAGTTTAATGCTGGATGTATTGGTCGCCAGGATAGCGTCTGCTTTCATTTTCGGTTCAATAGACTCATACAGGGCACGTTTCACGTCTACATCTTCAAATATGGCTTCAATGACAATATCTGCACGAAAAATACCACTACCACGGTGATCAGGCATCAAACGGTCATTAGCGTCTCGAATAGCGCGCCTGTCGCGTTTGAATTTCTTTTTAAATGAATATTGTGCACGTTTAAAGGTTTGTGCCAGCCTTTGTGGGTCCTGGTCCTGTACGGTCACAGAATACCCCTGTATGGCACACCAGGAAGCAATATCTCCGCCCATAATGCCGCCGCCGATAACATGCACGTGTGCAACATCAAAGTCGACTTTTTTGCCCTGGCTTTTTAAATTTTCCTGTAAAAAGAAAACACGCACCAGGTTTTTCGCGGTATCACTGGTTGCTAATTGGGCAACAGCAATGGCTTCATGTTCCAGCATTTTCTTTTTATTACCGGCATGATCCTGCCACAGTTTAATCAGTGAATAGGGCGCAGGGTAATGTTCAGGTTTTGCTTTTGCTGCGACCTGTTTACGCATCTGCGAGGCAATTAAGGGACGCACTAATGAAAAATTTGTTATGCGTGTTAACAGCGGCAGTGTTTTTCGTTCAGGTGCGGTCAGTGCAAAGTTTTCTGCAGCTGCTTTTAACTGCCGCAGTGGTACCATTTCATCAATCAGTTTTATTCTCTTCGCAGCACGTGCCGTTAATGCACGACCTGTGAGCATAATATTCATTGCCGCCAGCGGGCCGCAGCGTTCAATCGATCTTGCGGTACCACCATAACCAGGATGAATACCCAGCTTAATTTCAGGTAGTCCAATTTTTGTTTTTTTATGGTCACTGGCAACGATATAATTACAGGCTAAAGAAAGTTCCGTGCCACCGCCAAAACAAAGCCCATGAACCATGCTTACTGTCGGGCAGGGCATGGCTTCAAGGCGGTTCATCAGGGCATGTCCCCGGTGCATAAATTCCAGCGCCTGTTCTTTTGTCTCCAGCGCAGTAAATTCTTTTATGTCAGCGCCAAATATAAAACTGTCTTTTTTATCAGAAAGAATAATTAACGCTCGAGGCGGGCTTTTTTCTAATTCTTTAAGAATATCATCAAGTTCTTTAATTGCAGCCTGTGATAATAAATTAGCAGAGGCATCAGCTGTATCAAAATGTAGCCAGCTTATATTGTTATCGTCGTTTTCAATTTTCCAGTTATTCGCTGTGTTTGGAGTATCTTGGGACATCAGACTGCCTCTGTATTTATTAGTTATTATTTGCTACGTCATTTTCGATGGCTGATTCATTTTGTATAAGCATTGCGCCACCCTGGCCACCACCTATACACAAACTTGCCATACCCTGTTTTGCCCCGGTGCGTTGCAATATTTTGCACAAATGTAAAATGATACGCGCACCACTGGCTCCCACCGGGTGACCCAGGCTGACACCACCACCATCAATGTTTAATTTTTCATGGGGAATCTCACCCATTGCTTTATCCAGCTTCAGGTTTTGCTTACAGTAATCATCCTGCTGCCATGCCTGAACGCAAGCTAATACCTGTGTTGCAAAAGCTTCATTAATTTCCCAGTAATCGATATCATCAATAGTGAGTTGTTTGCGCTGCATGATGGGTGTCATTGCATGCACCGGGCCCATGCCCATCACTGCAGGATCAAGGCCAGCCCATTGTGTATCTGTGATAGAAGCAAGTACTGGCAGCTTATATTTTTTTACCGCTTGTTCACTGGCAAGTAATAACCAGGAAGCACCATCAGTAATTTGTGCGCTGTTTCCAGCGGTAACTTTTCCATATTTTTTATCAAAGGCGGGGCGCAATTTAGCAAGGCTTTCTAAGGTAGTATCCGCTCTTACGCCGTCATCGTGATCATAAAAATTTCCTTTCTCATCATACAGTACTTCGATCTCATCCAGGTAACCCGCGGCAAAAGCTTTAGCTAAACGATGATGGCTTGTTTTTGCGTATTCATCCATTTGCTGGCGTGTAATATTAAATTTATCGGCAATGATTTCTGCTGTTTCACCCATGTTCAAACCAACGGTATCATCGGTCAAACCATGCAGCAGCGAGATAACCGGGGTGAAATGTTTGCCGCGTAACCGGGAAATGGTCTTTAATTTTTGCCCGATCGAGCGAGAACGCATGAAGTCACCGAGCCAGTTAACCATGGTATGGTTAAATAAAACCGGTGCGCGGCTCATGGCTTCAACACCGCCGGCTAAAATTAAATCGGCGTCACCGTTGCTGATGTTTTTATAGGCCGAATCAACAGACTGCATGCCTGATGCGCAATTACGCTGTACTGTCCATGCCGGTACACTTTGTGGAATGCCTAAACGTAATGCTACTACCCGCCCGACATTGGCTTCGCGTTCGCCCGGCATCATACAGCCAAGGATTACTTCATCCAATGCATCAAGCGGGAAGTTATTTCGCAGTAATAATGGTCTGGCTGCGGCGACAGCCAGGTCGCCAGCAGAAAACGGGCCGACTTTACCACGTGATTTAAGCTGCGGTGTACGGCTGCCATCGACAATATAAACTTTACGTCCAGATTCGTTATTCATAAATTTCTCGCTATCTATTTCGCTAATTTATGGTGCGCATGGCGCACCCTGTAATTTTAAGAAAAATGACCTCAATCAGTAGGGTGCGCCATGCGCACCGAGGTGTATGACGGCTTTAATAATTACGGTGTTTCAATCTTCCAGCCGCTGAATGAAAACTCATCCACTTTAATTGCATTCTGGATGGCCTCATCAGTTTCAACTAACAACTCATACTCGCCATCAGTGATGATGTTTTTCTCTTTTGCTTCCATATAAGCATCTCGATTACGGCTAAGCAGGCGACCCTGTTTATATGCATCCCGTAATTTATGTTGCAGCTCATTCGTTTTAAGTACAAATTGCAGAGCATGTGCTATACGCCCTGTAGCGTTGTCTTTGTTGTTGCTTTTATAAATTCCTGCGCTCAGGCGGTCCAGGGTCTCATTGCTTGAAAGTGTCAGCCTTGCTACTTTATGGCCGGTGCGATCATCCGGGCGTTGATAGGGTTTGGTTAAAGGGAAAATAATAAAGTTACACAGTGCGCCGACAAAGGGTACCGGTAAATTTTTCATAATGCCTTTTAATGCAATTTGGACATTAAATAAGGCATCTTCACAGGCCCATTTAACCAGGATAAGATCTTGTTTATGGCTGCCCTGGTTTTCATAATGCTTTAACACGGCAGAAATAACGTACATATTGGATAACGCATCTGCCAGCCGACCGGAAATTTTCTCACGACGTTTTAATGAGCCGCCGAGTATGCCAAAACATATATCGGAAAGCAGTGCAAACGCTGAACTCATTCTTACCAGTTGCTGGTAATAACGAGAGGTGTCTTTATCGCCGGGCGTGTTAACAAATTTTGCAAAACTAAGTCCTAGCCAGAAGCTGCGAACGATATTGCTAATGATGAAACCTAAATGTGCAAACAGGGCATTATCAAAATCTTTAATCCCCTGTTTTTTATTTTTATTATGCACAGCCTGTACTTCTTTTAACAGGTAAGGGTGGCTGCGCATAGCGCCCTGGCCAAAAATAATCATGGTACGGGTTAATATGTTTGCACCTTCAACAGTAATGCCAACAGGGGTTAATTGATAGGCGCGACATAAATGGTTGTGTGGCCCCATACAAATGCCGTGGCCACCATGAATGTCCATTGCATGATTAATCACTCCACGCATCCGTTCCATTACCTGTAGCTTAACAATAGCGGATATAACCGATGGTACAGCGCCGCTATCTAAGGCGACGGCAACTAACGACCTGCAGGCATCCATGACATAGGTCTGACCGGCTATTTCAGTCAGGGCTTCTTCTACGCCTTCAAAATAACCGATCGGGGTGTGAAACTGCTGCCGAATACGTGAGTAACCGCCGGTATATTTAGAGGCCATTTTACCGGCTGCAGTGCCCAGTGCCGGTAATGAAATGGCGCGGCCATCGCCCAGGCATTCCATCAACATGGCCCAGCCCTTACCGACATAATCAACGCCGCCAATTATCGAATCAAGTGGTACAAATACATCTTTACCGCGAATCGGGCCATTCATAAATGCATGGTTGGCAGGGAAGTGGCGTCTTCCCACCTCTACTCCTTTTGTTTCACGTTTGATTAAAGCCAGGGTAATACCACGATCTTCCTGTTCACTTAATAAATGCTCGGGATCCGTCAGTTTGAAAGCAATACCCAATAGTGTCGCAACCGGTGCCAGGGTGATATAACGTTTTGCCCAGTTTAAGCGTATTCCTAAAACATTCTCTTTACCTTCATAGCTGCCATAACAAACCACACCGGTATCCGGCATCGCACCGGCATCACTGCCTGCATCGGGCCCGGTCAAACCAAAACAGGGAATATCTATACCTTTGGCAAGTCTTGGTAAGTAATAGTCCTTTTGTTCTGCTGTGCCGTAGGTCATTAACAGCTTTCCCGGGCCTAATGAATTTGGCACCATCACGGTGACTGCGGCTGATCCGCTGCGGCTACCAATTTTCATGACTACCTGCGAATGACAATAAGCAGAATAATCTTTGCCGCCGTATTGTTCAGGAATAATCAAAGCGAACAAACCATTGTCTTTGGCAAATTGCCAGGCTTCGGGGCTTAAATCATAATCGACATGTGTTATCTGCCAGTCATCCAGCATTTCACAAAATTCTTCGACAGGACCGTCCAGAAAAGCCTGCTCTTCATCTGATAATGCAGGTTTAGGCAGGTTTTGAAGAAAACTAAAATCAGGTTTTCCACTAAACAGTTCGGCTTCCCACCAGACATCACCGGCATCAAGTGCCTCCTGTTCGGTTTGTGAAATAGTCGGCATGACCTTTTTCATCACCCGGTAAATAGCGCGGCTGAAAAGATTTAGACGCACAGGTTTTAAATTAAGCGGTACAAAAACAGCAGCAAATAGTATCCACAATAAGGTTTTTTGCGAGCTGCCGACATCAGAAAAAATGTTGAAGGCAACAAGTCCAGCAGCAAGCAGTATCGACAATAATACAAGTGGCAAGCGCAAGTACGCTGCAACTAAAATGATTAAAATTAACAATCCTGTCCAAATCATGACGGTACCTTTTTTATGTGGATTTTCTTAACGGTGAATTCAAATGTATTAAAATAGATAGACACTGGCCCCTGTTGTTAGTTTACTGCTTTCTTTTTAACCTTCTTTATTTCAGAAGGTCCTGTCTCATCAGTACTGCTGTTATTGTTGTTAGTATTGATATCAGTATCGCTGTCAGTAGCACTGACCACATCAGCGACTTCTTTATCAGGTATATTTTTATAGGCATCACGTCTTATTGTATCTGCTGATTGTATAGGCGTTAACAGCTCCACTTCTCGGGATGGGAGTAAAAACTGTCACCAATGGTATTGCAGTTAACACTGGTTCGGTCCCAGGGTAATTTGCGATAGATACCGAGTTCATCAAAATCAAGAATTGGGTATTTAATAACATCAAAATAGGGCGAATGATCAAAGTCGCGCGGGGTAACTAATTTTGAATTATTGCGTATTAAACTTAACTTGCCGTCTTTATCCTGGTGTATCACAGGAATAATGGGAAATCGAACTCTGGAAAAAGCTTCGGCTATCATCGTCGAGCAAACCGTTTTGGTGGGCCTGCCAACGTTATGTTCAAACAGGGTTGAGCGCCAGCGTTTGGGTAAAAACCAGTAAGGAAACATGAATCGCGCGAGATCCATAATTTGGCGAACATTATAATCCGTACCTAACTGGTTAATTTATACATTAACGACTGCCTGAGAGTCCGCTCGGGTAATGCCACGAGGTCGGCAAATGCGTAGATGTTCACCTTCGTAAAATTCAATAGACGATACAATTATGCCTTTTCCCAGTACCGCTTCAATAATTAACTGTTCATTGGGATTGCAGTGACGATACTTCTGCACATGATCACGTAGCATGGGATCATCAATATCGTGTAGACGACCGATGTAAAAGACAGAATGTGTCCAGCTACTTTGAGTAATGGACTTGATGATTTCAGCAACATTGGAGCGGCCTTCGACCAGTACTACATCGCCCGGGCGCAGCTCATAACGTAAGCGCTCAAAACTGGTTAAGGGCGTTTTATAGTTAGGGGACTCATGAGTAAGCCAGGCTACAAATTTTTCCCACACATAATTTTTTAATCTAACAAAACGAAACATGTAAACTCCATAGGGGAAGTTTTGTTGTTGACTGTTAAAGAGAGCTTTGCGCAATGTCGGTTTTTCGCTAACGCGGAATAGATGCTTCGTGCAAAGCTCTCTTTAAAAAGTTATTAGAGCCGGATAAGTATTTTCTCTCCTGAGTCTAGTTCAAATATGTCAGATCTTATGAAAATTAAGACAGAATATGCGGCTAGCGGTTCACAAATTAAGTATCCCTGGGGCACCTGCTGCATTCATTTAACGGTTTTTTTCACCCGACAAAATCATTTACAAGTTGTAGTGCTTTATCCATCACTTTTATCTCAGTATGAAAGTGTGGAGAAAAACGAATGCCATCACCTCTATACGCGCAAATCACATTGTTATTTTGCAGCTGCTGATAAAGTTTTATGTTATCAACATCCAGTTTCTGAAAAGTTACAATGCCGGCGTACCTGCCTCTGGTTGTAGGCCCCAAAATAGTAATGTTGCTAACTGATGCTAACTGATTAATTAAATAATCGGCATTATTTATTACCCTGGACTGTACGTTTTTTAAGCCAATTTCAAGCAACATGCCAAGCGAGGCATTAAGCGCGGTTATACCCATCATATTGGGGCTGCCACTTTCAAAACGTTGTGCGCCGCTAGCGATTTTACGCTCCAGTGACAGAGCATTATTCTGCGGCGAAAAATTAAAAGCATTTTTCAGCATATGCCAGCCAAATTGAGTCAATTTCAGCCGATGCTGGACCTCGTTTCGGCAGTAAAACAGGGCGGTGCCTTCAGGCCCACACATCCATTTATGGCCATCAGCAACCACAAAATCGGCAAAACAGGCCTGCACATCAAAAACAATTGCGCCCAGTGATTGAATGGCATCAACACAAAACAGGACATCCTGCTGTTTGCAGGCTTTACCGATAACAGGTAAATCCAGAACCAGGCCGCGGGCAAACTGCACCGAGCTGCAACTTAACAGGCGAGTGTGTTCATCCATTGCGTTTATCAGGGCTAGCTCAGGTGCTTCGATACCCTCTACCGGCACTAATCGTATATTGACACCCTGTGTTTCCAGTGCCTGCCAGACAATTTTATTTGAGGGGAATTCTTCAGCAGGAATAACGATATTGTCGCCAGCATTAAAACGTAATCCCTGTGCAATAAGCGATAAACCTTCAGAGGTGTTCTTTAACAGGGCAATTTCATCTGTTGACTTTGCGTTAATCAGCTTCGCCAGTCTCTGCTTGAGCTGCTGCTCGGTTTTTAACCAGCAATCATAGCGCTGCGAACCGATTGAAACATTTTCTTTCGCAAAACCTATGACGGCGTCGCGAGTTACTACCGGCCAGGGCGCAACTGCAGCATGATTGAGGTGTACAATATTGTTATCGAGCTGGAAATATGATTTCATAGTTAACAATGTATCATGAAATACAATCGTGAGAACTAATGTTATAAGATAATATACATCAGACCGTAGGGTGC
>CAWDMF010000006.1:0-88384 GCA_963803185.1 uncultured Gammaproteobacteria bacterium
ATACCTCCAATGACAAATAAATCCTTTATTACATTCGCATTTTTCAACACAATTCTGCTGTTACTTGTAACGATAGATGACAACGTATTTGCAGCACAGGAAGTGATCATTGTCGATGGTCGTGAAGTTTTACTTAAGGAAGATGGTACCTGGACATATCACTCAACAGATCGCTACGCCAACACAAATGATGGTCGCCGTTTACGCCTGAAAGATGATGGTAGCTGGCAATATGTGGGCAATGCACCACTGACTACCACAGAGCAGGTACGAACCACTAATCTGAATATAAAACTGCAAAAAGTAGTCATCGAAAAATTTGAGAAAAAAGTGCAAAAAAACACACGTGTAAAAACACAAACGGTATTTTATCTGGTCCTGGAAAATTCGGCACAGGCTAAAAGAAATATCAGTATTAAAAACAGCGATATTTCTCTAATCGAAATAAATGATAATAATGGAAAAAACTACCCGGTACTGTCGCTGCAGCCAGGTTCTATACAATTAAAACCTGGCACAAATACGACACTGGTTATACGCGCAGAAAAATCACCATCGATGTGGGATGACGTTAAATCGATGGAAATTGTATTTAAGCCGGGCATACTTGGTATTCAAAAAGCGATTATTTTAAACCAAATGACCATCGATATTGATGAAGAGAAGGTGAATGGTTTTTAGATTTTTATAAATATTGGCAGACAAGAATAAGTTGTGAGCTAAGCAGATAAAGAATAAGGTCAAATGCACAAACTAATGCATTATGGTTACCAGGCCATTAATTATTTTCAAACCCTACTTGAAATAGTGTTTCCATATCAGGCCTCAGGCTGCAATTACCTGTACCCAGGAAAGATACTTTTTTACCCGTTGCATTAGCTGTAAGTAACAGGCTTAAAATCGCTTTACCCTGCGCAGTATCCGTATTCACCGCCCAATAACCAGAAATAGCGCAATCAGGCTTAACATTATAACGTCCGGTTATACTTACATGGGTAGGGTTTTGATTTGGTGCCGCATAATCTCTACCTGATACAAACAGCTTTTGTATGGTACCAACCTGATTTCCAGCGAAGGAAAAACCGCTAGCAAGAATGAGAAAAGATAGTATAATATTATTTTCATGTTATTAATCCGAGTCTGATAGCAAATGTAGCTAATATACTATGAATTAGAAGAATAAAATAACAGGGAACTGACCACGGTATAATAATCCACACTGTTTTCTACAATGTCAGAACGGTGGCACCCTATGCTGCCCTTAATCTATCCTTCGGCTTTTGCGCGTTTACCCTTGACCTTAGTTGTTGCTGTCGGTGCATTTTTCGAAACAAAACGGTGATCTTCAACAAGCTTCAACAGGTCAAAAGCGCTAATAACACCGACAACCTTTTTTTCCTGGGTGACAACAAGGTGATGAATTTTATGATTGTGCATCATGCGTGCAGCAATCGATACATCCTCGTATTCGGGAATGGTGTAAACCTTCTCAGACATAATCTCAGAAACTGCAACACCCTGCTGCTCTGCCGCCAGCAGATCTTTAGCAGAAACTATACCAACAGGCTTATTGTCTATGGAAACCACTGGAATGCTGCTCAGGCTACATTTAGCCATCTTACTGGTAAGCTGAGCAACGGTATGATGGGGTTGAGCAGTGATAACGTCAGGTGTCATCAGATCATGTATTTTTACGTTCATAGTGATGTCTCGCTTTATTCCTGTAAATAGTTAAATTACACAAGGATTAAAAGCACCCCATTAATCCAGATAATATTGTATGTTGTTTACTGTCCTTCACTAAATATAAAAAGGATCTGGCATTGCTTACTGAGACGGCCTGCTATAACAGGAAAACTTTCTTTAAAACAGCACGTCATATCAGACTTTACACCGTACATTTCATTATTAAATACAGCTATCCAGGCAAATTTCTTATAGCTATTGATGCATCCTGGAGCGACGTTTTTCCTATAAACTAACCCATATAAGTGTAATAACAGATATAATTTGGAGCTATTATTGTGTAATTACAGACACTTGCCCTGGCCAGACTCAAATCCTCAAGCTGTATCTCGCAAGGACTATTTTACCTGTATATGCTCCATATAAGTTATGGATATATAAATATATTTTGCAATTATGAACAAACACCAATTCTATATACTGCTGATATTCGTACTTTTAAGCGTTAGTTTTATGGCTATGGCCTGGGAATTCTGGATCGAAGACTTTTTAGGCACACTTTTATTTGCTGAATTCGAAGCTGAAGCCGGGGAAGAGCGTTGGGAATATGTAATCTCCATTGCTATATTTGCTACGCTGTCACTGATTTACCCGTTCATCATCGGCAAACGACTGATTGAACAACAGGAACTGCTCAACAATGAAATAAGAAGCCTGTCAGAAATCGATCATTTAACACAGATGTACAACAGACGTAAAATCACAGAATTATTCGACAGAGAAATAACTCGATACAAACGCTACAAATATCCATTATCTATAATACTCATAGACATTGATTATTTTAAGGAAATCAACGATCAATTTGGACATATCCAGGGAGACATTACGCTTAAAGAAATTGCATCCATTATAAAAAATGAAGCACGCGAAACTGATTATGTCGGACGCTGGGGGGGTGAGGAATTTTTAATCGTGTGCCCACAAACAGACATTAATGGCGTCAGAACATTAGCCAAGAAGCTTTGCAATAGCATCAGTGAATATTCGTTCACTGGCGTCGGCCATAAAACTGCCAGCTTCGGCATTACCACATGCAGTGATAATAGTTCATTTGAAAACATGATTAATCAGGCAGATAAGGCCCTATATACTGCGAAGTCTGCCGGCAGAAACAATGTCTCTCAATTTATATAAAGAAAAATGCAATCAGGAACAATTAACGATTTCAGTTGCTGTATCGGTCATCATTTAATCCAGAGTTTAAGGGTCGCAGAAGCATAGCATCCAGTTTAAGCAGAAAGACTCTCATTTAAACAAACCGCCATAGCTGACCTTGAAACCTACATTATTACCAATAATATTTATTATCTGAGTTCAAGATTTACCGTTTTTCTGTCTTTACTGCCGCCTTCAGCATTTTCAAGATACTGAAGCTCAACGCTGTCTCCCGGCTTATTGCCCATTATCGCCAGTTTGAAGTCAGCAAAACTTTCTACTTTTTTATTATTAACACTTATAATCACCGCGCCTGCTACCAGGCCGGCATCTTTTGCAGCGCTGTTATCTGAAAACCCCTTGATTACAAGCAGTTTTCCTTCGGTTTCCAGGAGAGCACCGATTAGGCCAACAGGTTCCAGTGACTGTTCTGCGGATAACACCAGGAAATCTGCAATATTTTTTGATGCTGGCAACAGGTCTTCCGAAACCAGGATGGAAAACTGCTTAACATCAGTGCGTCGTTTGATGCGGTTGGGAATACCCGAGCCATATATGATGTGACCACTGCCTGCGAATATGAGCAGGCGTGACTCAGGATTCTTATCCAGATAATCTGCCGCAGACTCGGCCATGCTTTCATCCCAGGTGAGCTGGCCACGTAGAAAATCCTCAAATTCAGCCGAATATTCAGGATGCTCATCGAATACGCTGCGAAGGCGTTTTTCATAGTCCTTGTCAGACCAGTCATAACTTTCGGGTAGCTGGTCTTTAAGCTCAGCAGGTAAATCATCGAAGCCTGATTTGCTCAGGGCGTGACTAAGTTCTGTCGAAGCATTAAGGGCAATAACAGGAATTTTATGCGCACGGGCATACTGTATTATCGGCCGATAAAGACGGTAATCGTATCGCCAGCGCTCAAAATAGCCGGTCAGATGAAGCATCTCCTGCTCAGATATTTCACCTGCAATATATGCATCCAGGTATTTCTGAGATGGCTGCTGGAACCATTCAACGCCGATAGCAAGCTTTGCTGATTTCTGATATAACAGCTTCAATATTTCCAGCTGAACCAGGTGATGGTCATATCTCGTGTGCGTTTCCCCCACCAGTACGACCCGTGCAGCATCAATCTGCTCTATTATCTGTAGCAGCGGATCGGTCTGCTTCAGTTTTACCACGGGCAGGTTTTTAATTTCGTTTGCGCTGCTAGCTGTATCAGCGCTTGATGAGGTATGGGCAAAACGTGAGCCGGCAGACACGGCATTGCTGAAACAAAACACAAACACTGCTGCAGCCATGAACAGCAGCGAAGTGCTACTGTATCTCTGTCTTATTTGAGGTTTAAAATGACAACAAAGCTCAACAGGTACTGGCAAGGACGGCATGATAAAGAGTCTCTCTGGTTATTGCTGATTCTTATTTTGACAGCTTCTGACATTTTTGCTGCGGAAATTATTCATCACGAATTACATGTCAGTCTGTCTCCGGCTGAAACCAGCATTATCGTCACCGATAACGTACAACTGCCTGCAGGTACAGGCAATGCAGAATTTTCACTGCGCAGCAGCCTGACTGTGAAAGCAAGCGGAGTTGAACTTACCTTACTCAACAAATCCGTCCCAGGTCATTTGCACTACTATCGAATTAACAGACTGCCCGCTGATGGAAAGGTTCAGCTCAGCTATCACGGAAAAATAATTTCAGGCAGAACACAGGGACCCTTCGATATGCCTGAATCAGTATTAGACACAGAAAGTGTCTACCTCGATAAGAGCAGCGCCTGGGTGCCAGACTTCGCTGGTCACCCCTTATACACATTCCGTTTACATGTAAAAGCGCCGCAAGACTGGCAAATCATCAGCCAGGGCAAACGCAGCGGCAATGATAATGATGGTGCCGGAGATTTCATTTTTGACATGCCGCAGCCTCAGGATGATATCTACCTGATAGCAGGACCTTACCAGCGGTTCTCGAAAAAACACAATGGCATCGAGATCGTGGTCTATTTGTATGAAGCAGATACCACACTGGCAGAAAAATACCTGCAAACCTCTGCTGACTATATCGACCTGTATAGCGACTGGGTCGGCAGCTATCCTTATGCCAAGTTCGCCATCGTGGAAAATCGCTGGCAAACGGGCTATGGCATGCCTTCCTTTACCCTGCTCGGCTCCACAGTGATACGACTACCATTTATTCTGAGCACATCGCTGCCGCACGAAATACTGCATAACTGGTGGGGTAACGGTGTCTATATCGATTTCTCGAAAGGTAACTGGAGCGAAGGCCTGACCGCCTATATGTCGGACCACTTTAGTAGTGAACAGCAAGGCAAAGGCAGTGAATACCGTCGCAAGGCACTTGAACGTTACGCAAACTTTGCGGCTGAACAGGGTGACTTTGCCCTTACTGACTTCAGCTCACGACATGATGAGGCCAGCCAGGCAATTGGTTACAGTAAATCGCTGATGTTATTCCATATGTTACGAACCATGGCAGGTGACGATAGTTTCAGCAGCAGTATCCGGCAATTCTGGCAGCGCTACCAGTTCAAATATGCAAATTTCCCTGATGTTATTCAGCAACTGTATCCGGCTAATGATACTAATAGCAATATTGACTACAGGCTTTTTACTGAGCAATGGCTGAACCGGACAGGCGCACCTGAAATTTCACTGGATAACGTTAGCATAAGCAAGCGTGACGACAAGCAAAATGAGGGCTATTTACTATCAATCAAAATCAGTCAGCAACAACAGGGCCCGGCTTATCAGTTGCAGATACCGCTTGAAGTAACCCTGCAAGGTAAAACACAAACTGTTCGCGAGAATATTCTTCTAACAGAGAAAAACAATCTGTTTACATTCTATTTTAAACAACAGCCACTGGCGGTAACACTGGATCCTGATTATGACGTGTTTCGACTGCTGCATGCTAACGAGCGACCTGCTACCTTAGGCCGTTTGTTTGGCGCAAAAAAGCAATTAATGGTGTTGCCGGCAAATGCAACGGCCGAACAGATGAAAGCATGGCAACAGTTAGCCGCAGCCTGGTCCAGGCGATATAATAATGTAGAGTTAGTTTATGATATCGAAAATGATAACCGGATAAAGGCACTGCCTGACGGCGTTGCTGTCTGGTTGCTGGGCTGGAATAACGAATTATTAAAAGACCAGCAACAATATCTCACTTCGACATCACAACAACTAACAGGCAACGCGGTAACAATTGGCAGGCAACAGCTGCATGCGGATAAACACGCCGTAGTGCTGCTTGATACGGACAATAGCCGCATACCGTTGGCTTTTATCGGCGCGGATGCTCCAGAAGCAATCGCTTTAATGGCAAGAAAGCTACCGCATTACAGCAGTTATGGTGTACTCGCATTCGAATTGCCCGAAGTGAAAAATATAATTAAGCAACATCTTCCCGTGCTCAATTCACCGATGACCTGGAAGTTAGACCAATAAAATCATGAGCCGGACTTTTCATTTCTGCTTTTTTCCCTTTTGCTGAGATATTAAACAAAAGCATGAAAAGGATAGCCTGCAATCAGGATTGTCTGTAGCATGGACGCTACAGTCTAGCCTACAGGGATGTATTCACGGCGTATCCTGATTGCAGGCTATCCTTTTCATGCGTCGCTATAATAATTAAAAAAAGAGGCATAACGTTAGCCGTTATGCCTCATGCCATGTAGTTTGAATAGTATCGGGTATTGCTCAAATACCTGACTGAGGGTTTATAATGCTGTCAAACCACATTGCAGATTTCCCGGGACGGCGACATCAATACGTGCCGGTGGTTCCAGGATTAAGGAATCCATAATCGCTACAAATTCCTGCTCTGTTTTGTTATTTCCCAGGCGTGGATTGAATGCTTTTTCACGGCCTATTGTGCTCGAGGTAAAGCCATTGTAATCATGGCCGGGATAAACAATAGTGTCATCATCCAGGGTAAACATCTTTTGCGTTATCGAATGATAAAGTACTTTAGCATCACCCGACTGAAAGTCTGTGCGACCGCAACCGTTAATTAATAATGCGTCCCCGGTAAACAAAACACCTTCGACACGATAACTGATATCGGTATTGGTGTGACCGGGTGTATAAATCACATCAATGCTCTGCTCACCAAGATTCAGCGTGTCGCCATCTGACAATAAAATGTCGGCACATTCCGATTCACTGTTTTTATGCACCGCTGCCTGGCTATTAAACTCATCTCTTAACAGGCCGGAGCCGGTAACGTGATCGGCATGGATGTGTGTTTCCAGCGTATATTTAAGTTCCAGCCCTAGCTGCTTGATAAATTTAATATCACGCGTTAGCTGTTCTTTAACCGAATCAATAAGCGCGGCCTGTTTTGTCTTCTCATCCCACAACAAATAGCTGTAGGTACTTGTTGCTGGATCAAATAATTGTTCAATTCTCATCATGTTATTCCCTGAAGTAATAAATGCGTTGATGTTCGTCTACTGGCAATGCTGGTAGTGACTGATACCGCCAATGTTGGTGATATCAGAAAACCCCAGGCTCGCCAGTATTTTTTCAGCCATCATGGCACGGCCACCTGCATGGCAATAAATCAGCACCTTGTCCTCTCTATCAAGGTGCTCATGCGCAAGTACCGGTAGAATAGCTAACGGAATATTTTTAGCATTAGGCAGTGCACCGCGATTAAACTCATCAACATTGCGAACATCCAGCAGGGTCGCCCCTTTTTCTAAGGTCAGACGAATATCATCACAACTTAAATTAGTCATCGTTTTTACCTTCTGTTTTTAGGATTTATTATCTGACCTGGTTAAACGAATAATTACATAAGTCAGAATTAGCGCGATGGCTATAATGGAATATGTCAGTGCATCAAAGATCATGACTATTCTCCTCTTCTATTAATGTTATATATTAGTGTATTCTAATATTACAAAGTTCAATGATAATGGGCTTTTTTATTACAAAATAAAACGGTGAATTTAATAATTTACATAATATATACAATAACTTACAACAATAAATAGAGGTAAAGGCAATCTATATAATCAATAACTTAGGATTGATTAAAATCTGATATTAGTGATTTAACGGGCAACGTTATTCATTTTTTGTAGGGTTCGCCGTGCGCACCAGTATCTGATTAATCTCAATTGACCAATGGTGCGCACGGCGCACCCTAGATAAGATCAACCCAGTTTATATTGTTATATTAAACCGTATCAGCTGATATCGATTTAACTATCAACATCAAACCACTTACCATTAACAAAACACTAATTACTCGATTAAATCGCTGCTGATCAATCTTGATATGCAGATGATGGCCAACATACATAGCCAGAAACAATACCGGTAATAATGTAACCACCAGCGACAAAACCTGCGATGTAAACAAACCATTCAGTGCATAACCGATCATACGTGTACCGCCATCAAACAGAAAAATCATCGCTATGGTAGCGCGAAACTGGTTCTTGTTTAGTTGACGCATTTTTAAATAGACAACATAAAACGGCCCACCGGTACCAAACAACGCGCCAACCAGACCACCGCAGCTTCCCGCAACAATTGCCCATCGTCGACCACCAGCATGCACAGACAAAGGCAACAATGAATAAATGGAATACAACAATACAAATACACCCAGTGCCATCGCCAGACGATTCGCATCTACATTCACTAATAACCAGATAGCAATAACAATACCGAGTATCGAAAAAGGGATTAACGGCAGCATATCGCGCCATACCACCTGCTTTCTCAAATGAACACTTTGCATAATGGTTCCGCTATAACTCAATAAACCGAGCACCGGCACAATAACAGTCAGTGGAAAGATAAAGGCTAATAAAGGTATGGCAATTAAACCGGAACCGAAACCCGATAAACCCTTAATGGTATAGGCAATAAAAATAATGGTGATGGATAAAACGATTTGCAGCGGCGTTAATTCGAACCATTCGATGAGCATTTGTCTATGGAAGGTAATAATCAGGAAGACGATAGAAACAATGATTGTATCATTGCCTGTGATTTTATTCGCACTCAGTAAAAGAGGACCTGAGCATGGACAACAGCTAAATTTTTACTGAAAAAATAAGCGTAGATTTTTACTTAACGTTTAAAAATATTGAGTACAAGAGTCAGTATAACACTAATGATCAGCATGGATGTAATGGGAATAAAGATTTTCCCCTGTTCTGTCTCTATACGAATATCACCGGGCAATTTACCAAACCAGTTCAGCGACCAGGGCGCGAAATGCATAAGTGCACCAGTAACAAGCAATAGCGCGCCCATTATCATTAGCCAGCGAGCCATTTAAATTACCATCCTGTAACTAAACGGCTGTGACTCTTTAGCAGTCAACATTTTCTATCAAGGTCAATAATTTTTATATTAGGGTCGACCCATGTACATTACTGGTTAGAGACGTTGTTATTATAAAGGTTAATAACTCTCATTTGTCACCGCCCCCCTGGCGTCAACTGTGTTCAGCACAACGCTGACACGCGAACGCTTCCAGTTTGGCTGCGTCTGCGGCGAAATTGCGGATGCCTTCCGCCAGTTTTTCGGTTGCCATGGCATCTTCGTTCATCATCCAGCGGAATGCTGATTCATGCATCGGAATGATCTCAATATCCATTGCCCTGGCTTTTTCAGCATCGAGCTTTCGCGGTACATCACCCTCGGCACTGCGTAGCTCTTCCATCAGCTGGGGCGAGATAGTCAGCAGGTCGCAGCCCGCAAGCTGCAGGATCTCGCCGCTGTTGCGAAAGCTTGCCCCCATCACCACGGTAGAGTAGTCGTGATATTTGTAGTAATTGTATATGCCAGTGACTGACTGTACGCCCGGATCCTCTTCCGGGGCGTAACCATCAACCCCTTCAGCCTTTTTATACCAGTCCATAATACGACCCACAAAAGGTGAGATCAGGGTAACGCCAGCCTTGGCTGCGGCAATCGCCTGCGTCAGACTGAACATCAGGGTAAGATTGCAATGGATACCACGCCGTTCCAGTTCGCCAGCGGCCTGGATACCCTCCCATGTGGAGGCTATCTTGATGAGAATCCTTGACCTGTCGATACCGGCTTGATCGTACAGTGATATCAGGCTTTCAGCTCGCAAGACAGTCGCATTGGTATCAAAAGACAGGCGCGCATCCACCTCTGTAGAAACCCGGCCCGGGATAATGTTGAGTATCTCGGTCCCGAAGTTCACCGCCAGCTTATCCATCATGTCAATCGCACGGCTTTCCATTTTCTCACTGCGTGCCATAGCATAGTCGATCGCATCCTGTAACAGATGCTCATACTGAGGTTGTTGCGCCGCCTTTAATAACAGAGAAGGATTGGTAGTGGCATCCGTAGGTGTATAGGCGCTGATTGAGTCTATATCGCCGGTATCGGCCACTACAGTAGTCATTTTTTTCAACTGTTCGAGCTTGTTCATACGCAACCATCCTCTTCCAGGTCTGATTAAAAGTGACAAATCGAAATCTGCCTTCAATTACCAAATATAACGAATTAATGCTAGCTATGCCCAGATTTTTCTTGAATGAATTCTCTGTTTTATCGGAGTAAGATCAAGCTATCCTGTTTTGCATTTAATTGACAAAGGTCAACTTATGGTTTTAAAGGTTCTGATATATCATTAACAGAGGTTTCATAGTTAGGTGGTGTTCAGCACAGCCACTACAGACATGATTGCTTGAGAGTAACAGAAAAGAGCTTTGAAACCATTAATTCCAGGTTTAGATTACAATAGCAGGGTCGAACCTGCGCAACAACATGAGGGTCAAAACAATGCCAAATGAACTCGATCCACGAATAGACCAATGGTACTGCCCATTTTGATAAAGGACAGAGTTTTTACGTCACAGCCATTGACGAAGAACAAAATACGGTTGAAATACAGCATTTTGACGGTGATATTGAAGAGATCAGCCTTGATGAATGGCGTGATCTACACATTGAGTTGAGTGTAGAGCCAGAAAACTGGGCGGGCGCCCTCGATATCGCAGAGGAAGATGATCTGGGTACCGGAGTAACTGATACCAGGCCTGATGACTGGGCTGAACCAGGTGAAGATTTCAGATATCCCAACACATAAACCCGGGAGTAAACATGGCGCTCAAACTTAGTTCCGACGCGTTTGCTAGTGGTGCAGAGATTCCTGCCAGGTACACCTGTAAAGGCATTGATGTCTCACCGCCACTGAACTGGCAAGGTGTACCGGAGGCCACCCGCAGCCTGGTGCTGATTGTCGATGATCCGGATGCACCGGATCCACAGGCTCCAAAGATGGTCTGGGTGCATTGGGTGCTGTTCAACATGCCACCAGAGATTAATAGCCTGGCTGAGCACATCACATCCGCAACGCTACCACCAGGCGCGGCCGAAGGCATCAACGACTGGCAAAACCTCGGTTACGGCGGCCCCTGCCCACCTGTTGGCCGTCACCGCTATTTCCATAAACTGTATGCACTTGATACTGTACTTGAAGGATTGAACAAACCCAGCAAAGCTACCGTTGAGGCTGCCATGCAGGGACATATCATCGCGCAAACGGAGCTGATCGGCACCTGCCAGAAATAGATCTGCCCGGTATTGACTATATGTAAACCGCGGTCTGATCCGTTCCCTGTTATTCCTGGTAGCTATATTCTAACTATCAGCTCTGCGTTATCGTTCTTTGGATAATTAACCAGACGTGATACCGGGTACATTTCAAGATCAGTTTCTTCATAAGGCTGCAATAATGCCTGCAGGTAGTCAGTATCATCACTCTGCAACCAGGCATCAAACACATTGGCTTTAAGTATAACCGGCATGCGCTGATGAATCGGTTGCATCAGTTTATTGACCTGACAGACAATAATTGTACAGGACTCTATTTTATCGCCTTCTCCGTCGTCCCAGTGATCCCACAAACCGGCAAAAGCTAATGGGGTATTGTCCGCGCGATGAATGTAATAAGGCTGCTTACCATTTTCTGCATGCCACTCATAAAAACCATCCGCAGGAATTAAACAACGATGACGACGAAAAGGTCCACGATAAGCTGGTTTAGATGCAACTGTTTCCGCCCGTGCATTAATCATTGTGTAGCGTTTATCAAGTCCCTTCGACCAGGATGGAACCAGGCCCCAATGTAACGGCACAAGTTCTTTATTACCTTCAAGTGAGAAACGACAAGCGAGGATGTCTGTGCCAGGCGTAATGTTATAACGTGCTTTTTGCGATAGTTCGGTGGTTATGCCAAAAAGCTCGGCATAACGTTGAGGCGATGAAAATTGTGTAAATCGTCCACACATAATGAGTTATATAATAGATCAGTTTAAGGTATCGGAGGTTAATGCCGGTAAGTTAAGGAAAATCTATGTCACAGTAGGGTGCGCCGTGCGCACCATGAAAATCCGACCTGTTGGCATTTTGGGCGCACGATGCACCCTACTGCGACAAAATTCACTTAACTTACTGGCATTAGCATCGGAGGTGTTATTATTTAACCACATATTGTAATTGGTCATAGTTAATGTCCCCTTTTATTATGCGCCGAGGTGAATGACTGAGGTAACATAGAACAACAGGGTGAACAAACGTTCCACGCTGTTTGGCTACGATATATATGTACCACCAGATGATTGTATTACATCAGGCAAAAATTGACACGGACGGACATGATTGAGTTTAGTATTACTTTTTCATTGCTTTCAATATCTGTCACCTAATTGTTAAACTAAACAGACTTCATAAAAGGAGATTCAAATGAACCCAGTAGTCAAAACTAACATCATACTTTTGCTAACGGCCATGTTATTAGCGAGCTGCTCAAGTGACCCTGTGCCACAGAGAGATCCCTACAATGATGCTGATTCACAGAGATCAAGAGCAGAGGATACACAGGATGAAATGTCTGATGAAACATCCAGGTAGAAATTTAGTGGCAACATAGAAGTATTCGGATTAAAGCCACTGCTGTCCCGAATGGGACTAAGTTAAGAGTGCTTAGCATGACCTTTCAACAAGCTGGCGACATAAACTGCTGTTACGTTAACTGCAAGGGATGTGAATCGGGCACAGTTGGCAACGACCATCACCCGCAGGGCAGGTTTTTTGCTCCTCGGTAACTGCTCCTCGGCAATTGCTCCTGCATTGCCCTACTAAGTTACATCTGACCTCCATGGATGGAGGAAATGCAATAGGATTGTAGGAACAATCCTTGCCATGTAACGATGCAAAATCTGCATTTCCCACATCCGTGTAGGTCGGTTCACGGCGTGTCTCAGCAAGGTGCTTCCGGTTTATGTCGGTTGTAAACAATGGTTTTTAGGTAGATACACTGGCACCGAGACATGAATTGTGTGTCATCACCAAAGACACGCCGTAGACCCATCCAAGGGGGCTCGAACCCCGCATCCTTGCGGGATACGGTCTTTGGCGATGACACACAATTCATGCCTCTCATATTTATGGGACAGCAGTGAGTTAAAGCCCTTTTATTACAGTCACTACGATACGACGCTCTTCTCGGGGCCCGTCAAATTCACAGAAGAAGATATTCTGCCAGGTAGAAAGCCCCGGCTCACCGTCGATAATCGGGATCGACTCTGATGGCCCAACCAGGCCGGACTTCAGGTGCGCATCACCATTGCCATCCTGCTTGTCATGCAGCCATACCCCCTTTGGAATCATCTTTTGTAACAGGTTGACCACATCAGTCTGTACGCTGTCATCCCAGTTCTCCTGGATCATGATCGCAGCTGTTGCGCCCTGCGCATAGACCTGCACCAGACCATTATCTATGCTACTCTCACGGATGACTGATTTAACCTGTGCAGTGATGTCGACCAACACCTCGCGCTGCCGCGTTTGAATGGTAATGGTTTTATGCATATCAAAAATTGTTCAAAGCTGCCTGACCTTATCTAATATCTCCTGCGCATGTCCGTCTGCAGTAACCCCATAAATAGCATCGACCAGGTCACCGTCTTTGTTAATCACAAAAGTAGAACGGACAATGCCCATTTTCTTCACACCATTTTTTTCTTTTTCCTGCCATACGCCATAGGCATCACATAATTCACCCGAGGTATCGGCCAACAAATCCACCTTAAGTCCAAATTTATCAATAAAAGCCTGATGACTTTCACAGGAGTCTTTACTCACACCAATCACCACGGCATCAACGTTAGCAAACTCACTGGCGAGCTCAGTAAACTGATTCGCTTCAATCGTGCAGCCCGGGGTGTCATCTTTAGGATAGAAATACAAAACAACATTTTTGTTGGCTTTGTAATCTGATAGCTTGATTACTTCATTACTCTGGTTTGGAGCACTAAATGCAGGGGCTTTCTGGTTTTTTTCTAGCATGGTCATGACCTGTATATGTTTTCTAAGAAGTGTAAAAGGATATCAAATAAAAGTCAGCTATGACTACTTTTTAGTTATCAGGGTCTGACCATGGCATACTGCTGAAATCGAAAGGGCTCCTTTTAAACTACTTGTCATCTCAGGCGTTAAACCGTACTTGTGTTAGCCGAAAACAGATATGATTTAAGAAGTATTTTTATGTATTACAGACACTTACTGCGGCCCTCTCCGGACACACTTTAAAACAGTTTACTTAATCCAATTTTTATAACTGATTTATCATAAGTATAACGGTCAATTGACGATTCGTTATCGGTATATTGAACTTTAGTGTTAAATTTAAATGTCCGGTCAAAATGATAGTCGGCAGACAGGGTAAGCTTCCATTGATCATCCTCCCGATCGATTGTTGAAGACGCTTCATAGTCACTAAATCGATAGGACAAATCTCCGGTCAGCCACCATCGCTTAATAATATGCGTGTATATACCACGGATGGTATGACGCGTTGGCGAGTAGTCATAAGTACCGATCAATGTTTCTAACTCTCCTCTGTTATTCAACTCCAGCTCGTAATATATCTGTTTTATATTTTTTACTGAATAATTACGGTATTCGGCTTTGGCCCGTTGACGCCAGCCTTCAAGATAATCGTAAAGGGTATTATCACTTTTAATATCCTCAAACTGATAACGCAAATAGATTCGTCCACTTTTAGAAATAGGTTTTCGCCCTTTAACATCCAGTTTGACAATACGTTGAAAATCATCACCACCATATTTGCTTTTTGTAAAACTTAAACGCGCACTGCTATCCCAGTCTGCAAGCAACATTGATCTTTTTATACCCAGTGTATATTGCTCCTCATCACTGGTATCGGTGTCTATATAATTGATGCCAAATACATATGCGTCAGCGACCCAGCCATTCATTCTTCTACCCGTTATAAGCAAATTAACAGACGCAAAAAGATCAAAAAAAGTGTCTGCTATATCGAGAACGGAATCACCTGAAACAGAGCTGATATTGTCGTCGTATCCCAGGTGTGATGATACATAGCCTTTCCAGCGAACTTCTTTTTGTGAATTTGCGAGGGCGATTAACTGTTTTTTCGACAGTCTTGTGAGCTTTTCATCTTTGCCTGAGCTGACAACTGAACTGAAATACCGGCGTGCCAGAGTGCCATCTTTCTCTTTAATGGCAATAAGGCCCAGGTTATATTCTGCAAGATCTCGCATTGCTTCTGTCTGATTCACCTGCTTAAAATATTTTTTCGATTCTGCATACCTGCCTAGTTTGTAGTAACTACTGGCAAGGTTATATTGCAGCGAAACTGAATCCATTCCCTGTTTCATGGCTGATTCAAAATAGGCAGCAGCGGCTGCATTATCCCCAGCTTTAAATGACTCCACCCCCCGTTGAAAGTCCGACTCGGCTGTAGCCAGTAGCTCTGATGAGAACAATAAGAGTAATGCAGTAAAAAAATAATGGTTAATTATATGTTTTTTCATTTGTATACTTCGTGGTACATCAATTGCTGGAAATGTGCACAAGCAAGATGGAATAGTTGAGGATTTTAACACCAAAGCAAAACTGACTTGCAGAAAAAACTATGTTTTTAAGACCTGTCATACAACGCAATCGGCCTGTATTATGCGCCTGAGGATTTAGCTGTACCGAAAACTTTCAATATGTTCGTCTGTCGGGATTATCATATAGCACAAACGAAAAACCAGCTCCTACAAACCGCTGGCTGGTTGTTGTATGAAACAATCGTATTCTATGCTTCTGAGACGGATCTTTGCTGATTCTCTTCAGCGGGTTTATCTCATGCAACCCTGCTCTATTAGTTCATTTACAAGAGCACTTTCTATTTTATTTAGCTCCCGCACCTGCTCCTGTTTCATTTCCTGTTTGTTGCCCAGTATCCAGGTCAGGCTCAGTATCTCTAATTTGATCCTGAACCAGGTCCAGTTCTCGTTCGTTAGCCTGGTTCTTATCATAGGATTGTTCCTGATCACGGATACGATCCAAATCGGTATCACCGAGGCCGGTTTCAGCAGCTTCGCCTTTATCTTCGGTTAACCGTTTACGGTAATTTGCCTCTTCAGTGACCTTATCGCTAGCTGTTGCTGGTAGCTGTATTCTATTCATCACAGAAGCAGTTGATTTCTCGTGCATTTCCATGACACGAATAGTGACTTCGTCATCCGGGGTGGCGGCGATTAGAGCTGATGGAAGAGCCATTGCCAATACTAGAACTACTGTTTGTGCTATATTTGATTTTTTCATGATATCCCTCGTCTTTTTTTTGCATATTTGGCTGGCGCAAGTCGCTATCGCTAAACTTCATCTGCAATCGTTTTTAACACCACACGAAGTACTTTTACCGTGCCGTCATATTTCAGTTGAGCAAGTAGCTCACCCTTACCATCTCTTATTGCCAAAACTGGCAAATCAAGTATATTCTGTCCTTTCTTTAAACTGGTCTGCCATGTCAATTCTCTACGACCGGGATAACCATCCAGTTCCATATTGTCAGGCAGATCAATTCTTAGTTTAGCCTGCTGTATATCTGTATGTGAATCAAATATCAAACTGACTGTTTGAGTCTGATGCATCGCAACAGCAATCATCTGGGGTTGTTCAATGTCGATATCCGGTGCATATAGACTGTAGGAAAACCAGATCGCCAGGCTGGCGACTGCCGCTGTAGCAAAACCAGTCGCAAAACTATAACCATGACCTCGCTGCCTGTCATCTTTATACTGCCTGCGAACTTCGGCAAACACACGTTGTTTGAATTTAGCAGTATGATGGGGTAGCGGCTGATTGCGTAAGCCGGATGCTAAAGATTTAGCAATCTGCAGTTTTTCGGCGCATGCAGTACAATGCGAAATATGGTCTTCAAATACCAATAATTCCTCCGGATTTGATTGCTTATCCAGAAACCCATCAATCTGTATATTAATCTCTGCACATTTCATTTTTACAACTCCTCAGCAGTATTAACGCTGTCTACAAAATCCGGTTCCCTGATTTGAATGATTTCACGTAATTTATTTCGAGCCCGGCTCAGGCGTGACTTAATAGTACCTATGGGAATACCGGTCATTTCATTAATTTCCTGCAAACTGTAATCTTCAACATCATGTAACATGATTAGAGCACGACGATCCACACTCAACTGCTCCAGGGCTTTGTTGATCAGCTCCTGGGTTAACTCAGCGTTAGCTACCTCAGAGGGACCGGCCATATTGCTTGCATGAGTATCATAGATGACGGCTTCATCACTCATAAGATGGATAGGGGATCTTTGTTGCCGGCGATATTGATCGATGAACAGGCGGTAGAGAACACGGGATAACCAGGCAGCCAGCTTTTCGATGCCCTGCATTTCCTCCAGCCGAGGATAAACCTTTAACAACAGATCCTGAACCAGATCTTCTGCATAATCGCGTTGCCCGGTTAAGCGATAAGCCAGCTTATATAAATTATTCAGATGTGGACTAACAAGTGCCTCAAACCGGGCGTGAGTGTCTTTCTTGAATGGCCAAATATTTATAATCCCCATATTTTTTGTTCACTACAGAATTAAATAGTAACAGTGACGTATTATTTTAATACGGGTGAAACAGTTTAATGTCGTGCCCCCTCTGTTTTTATCCTGCACCGAAAACAACTCACCTGTTTTTTTAACGGGGTCATACTTTTTAAAAATAAAACGGAACCGGTTGCAAGCTGCCACCGTTATATCTAGTAACAGAGGATTTAATATAACAGTTAATTACATAGAGGAGAATAATCATGAAAAAATTATTACTGACAACTGCAATCGCTATAGCAATGGGTAGCACCGCAGCATTTGCACATCATCCTGCTGCAGATGTTGTTGACCCAGATGTCTATGACATGATCGACGAGAATGTATCCGATATTCATCCCGACATGACCTTTGATGATATGGGTGGTGACACCACCGATGTTGGCAGCGCAAGGGAATCAATCGCTATTGATGTCTGGAAATGCAGGTACTGAAACCGGTGGGATATGGAAGACGTAGGCGCTGAACTGGCCGGAGATGGTAGACGTTGAGGCAGCTATGGAAACACGTGAAGAGGCAAATTCAATGGCTGATGCAGAGCCAAGTGGCCCCGGTGCTCAAAGATAGCATTACCGAGTGTTTGAAGTAGGAGAGCAGTTATCATAAAGATTGATACTGCTCTCTGTTTTTCCCGGCAATCCCCGATTATGCATTGCGTGTTTAATTCGCTAGAAAAAAACGGGGTTTTGTATATTTGCCTGGCAACATTCAAACATACTCCGTATCTTTCTTAACATTTCATTTTTTCTATATCCGGGATCACTGCTGTCCCGTTAACACTTAGAGGCATGGAATGGAACCCGTCGCCTGAGAGACCGTATGCCGCATGGCAGGTATTTAGCTCCTGCAAAACCTGCACTTCCACCATCCATGGTGGTCGGAGCGGCATCCGAGCGTACATGGACGACAGATATATGCTCCTCGGCAATAGCTCCTGCATTGCCCTAATAAGTTACATCCATGTAACGATGCAATATCTGCACTTCCTACATCCGTGTAGGTCGTATTTACAGCGTGTCTCAGGCGACGGATCCCTGTTCATGTCTCGGATTGTATAAATATTGCCTCATCCAGACAGTGTAAGAGTTGTAGACAACTCAGCAAAGTTAACGGGACAGCAGTGATCCGGGATATTTCATCCTGTTGACTTCAGCTATTCTTTGAGCTGCTGCGAGTAGATCTATACTTCGGCATAATAGTAAGCAAAAGCTGAGTTAATCGCTATGAATGTAAACAATGCATTTTTGAGATGTTTTCGATTTCTGCCTGAGACCGACCTGGTGAAAACCAGGCCAGGATAGAGTGAACAGCAAAATATTTCTTATAAATAGCGCTAACTTATATCATTTTCGAATAGTAATTTTTCTGCGAATTCTGCCAAATTGTTTGCCCAATTCTGTCATAAGTATGCAGGTTCCGGATCAGACGCTGCTGTAGACAACAAACAATAGCGCTTTATTTAAATTAGCAATGCCGTATTTATCAAAACGGCAGTCACTGACTACAAAGATGAGACCTTGTTTACTAATGGTCTAAGAATTTACAGATTTATTTGCATATTGCTAATCACAGCCATCATCTTCGTAGTACTGTTCACCTTGTTCATCTATTTGCACTATTCGGGTAAACATCATGTTATCTATACGTGGAAAGTGCTGATTCAGGGCATCGTCCACCTGGGATGAGGTGAGGCCATCGTATATATGAACCCTTCCTTTATTTTCTGCGGCATATTCACTATCTGTCGGATTAAATAAACGGCGTAATTGATAGTCACTTTGACTATCAGCATCAACTGTAAAAGAGATAGAAAGAATAGGAATAACTGTTAATAATAAAAAATTGTTTTCCCTCATGACGAAAGTCCTCCATAATTCACACTTCGTGTTTCCCAGTATTGTCCAGATTACCAGGGACCTGTCGGACTTAGTTAATCGTCGCGAGAGAAAGCTATTTTTAGCGCAGTTTTAGATTATTTGAAACGAATAGCACGGCTATTTAACAAAAACAATCGAAAAATAAACAAAAATAGCTCTTCCCTAGTAGATTCATACTAAATCCGACAGGCTCCTTACCTCATTGATAATATCTCCAACGTCATATCGCACTCAATTACCCAAAAGTATGAATTTTCTTGCAAGCAGGATGTAAATAATTATTATTGAGTGCTAAGGAACCTCTTATTCATGACTTAATCAGAGGTTCCCTGGTGGAGTTCAATTAAACAGGGAGATTATCAATGCGTATTCTGATTATCGATGATCACCAGCTTTTCATCGACGACATGCGACACATTTTTTATTCGCTGGATAAGGACGTTGATATTATTGTGGCGAATTCGGCGGGTGTAGCAATACAACATATGGAATCGAGCACAGATCTGGATCTGGTACTACTTGATCTGCACATGCCGGGATTAAACGGTCTTTCGATAATTCAACACCATCGAACACAATCTTCCTGTTTGCCCATTGTTATTATCTCTGGTGATGATAATCCAGATACCATCAAAGCGGTTTTAGATGCTGGCGTAATGGGCTTTATTCCGAAATCTTTTCCGGCAAAAAAAATACAGAGCGCCTTGCGCACTATCATGGACGGAAATATCTATATACCGGAAATGAAGAATACCCCGGATTCGGACCACTCTTATAGCCAAACTTATAATAACGTTGCTAATGTTAACGGTATTACAAAACGTCAGTTTCAGGTGCTGGAGTTGCTGGCAAACGGGCATTCGAACAAGAACATATCGAGTACTCTGTTTCTCAGTGAAAACACGGTGAAAGCCCATGTCAGCGCTTTATTCAGAGCGCTCGGCGCCTCCAATAGAACCGAGTGCGTGAACATTGCCCGTAACAAGGGAATTATTGGATGACCATTTTATTGATGTGAATGCTGTATGAATAGTGACAGGTGACCGGGCTGCTGCTATTTCGCAGCCACTGCTTTTAGCTTCTCTATCAGCTCATCAGAATCCCATTCAACGCCACCAAATAATGTATAACGAATGTTGCCTTCAGGATCAATAATGAAATTTGATGGTGCGGCGAACACTCGCCAGTCACCAATGCTTTTGCCGTCTTCGTCCATCAATATGGTGAACTCGGGTTTTACTTCACTGACAAACTGCTGTACTTCTTCTTTGCTTTCACCCATATCGACAGCCAGGATCTTAAAGGGAACATCAGCCATTTTTTTCATCATTTTGTTCATTGATGGCATTTCTTTGCGACAGGGGCCGCAGTAGGTTGCCCAGAACTGTACCAGTACGACCTGGCCTTTATAGTCTGTCAGGTCATGTTTTTTACCCTGCAGGTCCTGCAGCTGTAAGACCGGTGCAGCGACTTTGCCTTTAACAGGTTTCAGGTTTGTGGCTTGCGCTGCTAATGAAAATGGGCCAGCCAGGGTGAACAACATAACAAAGATGGATATACGTTTTAATGATGGTGTTATCATTGACTTAGTTTTCCTCGAGATAAAATATACTTACTTTGATCAGCCCCGCCATTTGTGAGGTCACCACGTCTTCTGATCGATTGGTATCCTGTCGCTTAAAAAAGTAACCACGCACCTTTGGGATCACTTTTGCTGTTACCTTGCTGCCACTTTTTTGCAGTTCCTGGCTTAGCGTATTGATTCCCCAGCGATTAGGTGTGCGCCCGCCTTCGAGCAGCATGATGGGCAAACGGGTTTTACCGACTGCATCTACATATTCTGGAATTTTTCCCGGCACCGGTGTTTCTTTAAATAGCCGTGGAAACATCAGTATGGCGCCTGCCAGTGGTGTTTTTTTGCCTTCTTTTTCAACGACTTCCCATTCGCTGGCAGCACGTAATATCAGTTCCGTATCCGGGCCACTGGCTATTAGATAGACCTTTTTACCGGTTTTAGTGGCTGCATCGATTATGGCGGTGAGTGTATCGGTGGAAATATCGGACAGACTGCTGCGCACTTTGGGTAACATAAATCCGGATAACATATCGGGCATCCAGACTTCGATGCCGTCTTCGGCCAGTAATACAGCGGTTTTTTCTTCGGCGATGCTTCTACCTTCATCACAGGGAAAACCCAACAGCAGGACATTTCCTTTGGCTGGAAATACGCGTACTTCAATATCGGCATCGTCAGTTTCGATGATTTTAATCTCTTTTGCCTGTACTGATGAAGCAAGTGCAGGCAGTATAAAAAAGATTAAAAAGGTTTTTAAATTCATCATATGTTTGATCTGTGTTACCAATAATCGTCGTCTAAGAATGCTAAGCTATGCGCAAAATTAAAAACCTTATCAACTGCAACTGATCGCTGCTAGCGAACGCTAGCTATAAGTTAAGCGCAAAGATTATGACTATTAAATATTCAACTTCAGGACATTTAGATGCAGAACATGTACTTCGATTTTCAAATCGACGTTTCTATCAGCGTTTTCTGGCAAGCAGCATTTTAACACTAATCGGGCTGATGCCGACTTGTGCTATGTCAACACCTGAAGAAATAACGCAGGCACATGATTTAACACCTAATCTCGAAAATGGCAAAAAAATCTATCGTTTATGTGCTAATTGTCACATGAATAACGGCTGGGGCAAGAATGATGGCAGTTTTCCGGTTATCGCCGGCCAGCATCGTAATGTGCTGATTAAACAGCTATCGGATATTCGATCAAAAAACCGTGATAACCCTACTATGTATCCATTTACTGACCCCGGTTCTATCGGTGGCCCACAGGGCATCAGTGATGTTACCGCCTATATCGCTTCGATGCAGAAAGACACGAAACCAGGCGTTGGTAATGGCCAGAACCTTAAGCTTGGCAAAAACATCTATCAAAAGCGGTGTCTGCAGTGCCATGGCAATGAGGGACAGGGTAATAATGATGCTTTTTTCCCAAGCCTGAAAGGACAGCATCATGCCTATTTATTACGCCAGTTAAAATGGATTCGGGATGGATATCGAAAAAATGCTAATGAGGCGATGCTCAGCGAGGTCAAAGCTTTAGCGGATGATGAGCTGGATGCGGTGGCAGATTATTTGTCCAGGCTTTAAATTTCACGGCAACTTATTATATATATTACAATATCTTACCGTAACATTATAATGTAATTTCTTGTTTTTATCTGCAACAAGGCTGCACTTTATATTGCACCCAAAGCTGATGCACCTTTCCCGGTTCTATTATAAGGCTGTCTTCTGCTGCGTTGCTGCTTTCGACGCAGAGCATTTTTTTATAGCCATCTTTACCCAGATCACCCATCTTATTGGCGGTTTCCTGCCAGGGGTTCCAGACCACCGTTGAGTGGCTGCCGCATTTATTGATAACTATATCTCGCTTTAGTACTTTGTCTTCGATGACACAGTCGCCGGCCGTGTCGAGGTATATCCGGTCGACTTCTTCCTTGAAGATGACCGGGCCATGCTGATATTTTTGTTTGAAACCGTCGAGTTTATCGAGATATTTGGCCTCGTCCAGACCGTATAGTAATACCTTGCTGACATCGCTCACCTTAAAATAGGTATGTAGTGCCTGGCTGATGGTGACTGGCTTTGAACCGTTGTTGCGGGTGATAAGCTCCATCTGCAGTTTTTTACCGATGGTTACCTGAAATTGCACCGTTGTGTCCGCTGGCCACATGGCTTCTGTTTCGGGCTGTGGCCGGGTAGTGAAATTGATGCGAGTGCTGCCATCGCCCAATGCTTCTGTGGTGAGAATTTGCCAGACTGTGGTGCGGGCAAATCCGTGAGCGGGATAGTCTGTATTGGTCTCATGTGGGCCAAACCAGGGCCAGCAAATAGGAATGCCGCCACGTACTGATTTACCTGCTGCGAACGTCGCCTCTTCTGATAACCAGATGACTTCTTCTTCATCTTTTGGTATCCAGCTAAGCAGGTGCGCACCTTGCAGACAGATTGTAGCAGTGGCCTGTTCGTTTTGTATCTCAACGATTGGGTTGCCACTTTTGCCTGTTTTGAAATGCAGGTTATTATTGTCAACCTGTAGTGCGAATTCGTTGTTTAGCTGTTCCAGGTTCATATCTGTATTTTGTTCTTTTATGGAGAATTATTATTTTAGCGTGACGTTATTATACGGCTTTTTCGTATTATTTTTTATTCTGATTTTTTACAATTTTTTCCAGTACTTGTTTTGCTTGCTGGCTGTCTTCAGCCAGTTTTTTTCTGATGTCGCCTGGTATCGCCCTGGTTCTTCCCTGTTGGAGCCAGTTTTGTGTTTGCGCCAGTTGGTTTAAATGTTGAATGCGGTGCCCGGTATCCGGATGTGAGCTTAAAAACTGTGGAACATCCAGGCCTTTTCCCTGATGATCCTGTTTAAGTATCTCGAATAATTCTGTAGATGACTGCACGTGTCCATAATAGGCATGCATTACTTTAATGCCCTCGTCATCTGAATCCTGTTCCTGTTCCCGGTTGAAACTTAACATGGTTATCATACTGGTATCGGTTAGTACGCTGGCAACTGAATCGGATGACTGGCCGAGTACGGTGCTGAGTACCAGACCAATGACAACGCCTTTACCAAGGGCTTTAACCGGATGGCGCAATTTTATGTGGCCGATTTCATGCCCCAGTAACATAACCAGGGTGTTTTCGTTTGGCAATTTTTCCAGCAGGCCACGATAAATCATCACGTGGCCACCTAATGTCGCCATTGCGTTTACAATCTCCTCATCCACATAGTGTAACGTTATTTTCATACCTTCAGGTAATGCCATATATGGAGTGATTTTATCGGCCAGGTCCTGAAGATACGCGTCTATTTCGTTACTTTCGTCGTTTAGGTTTTTGCTAACGGATTGTGAGAGTGAGGCTTCAATTTCAAAGGGAATATATTCAGCCAGCCAGTCAATTGATACGGCAAGGATGGCAGTAATAATAATTACTGCGGCTAAAACAACGGAAATTAAAAAAGAAAACTCTTTTAACGGGTGTGTTTCTGTGGTGTTTATCCCTTCCGGTATTTCCGGGTTACGGTATTTCAGAATTAAACCTACTGTGGATTAACTGGTATTAAAGCGGTGCCATAAGCCAGTACTTCTATTGAACCAATTTTTCCTTTTGCACTTTTTGAAATAGATGCGGTTTCCAGTTTTATATTAAATACTTTATTTGCGCCATGATCATCGGCACTTTTTTTCATGCGCAAAATTGCTTCACGCCGCGCCCGGTCTAACAAACTTTCGTAAGAGACAACTCGGCCACCAATAAGAGTGCGCAGTGAAGCCAGAAAACGTTTGAAGTAGTCGACGGAAATAACGACGCTGCCGGTTACCAGCATGCTGGCGTCTGATGATTGTGCCGAAAATGAATCCTGCGGTGGGATTCGGCTGCTTATTGCAGCAATATGCCGGTACTGTGTTTCGCGTTTTATTATGGATTTGTAGTGACGTTTCTCGGCAATGCGTCCGAAGAAATATCCAAAGGCTAATAATGTCGCTAATACAATTAGATCTGCCATTCTGTTACTCCATGATGACGGCTGTTCCATAGGCAAAAAGTTCTGCTGCGCCCTGGGTAACCGATGATGTCGAAAAACGTACGTTTAGCACAGCGTTAGCGCCAACAGCTTCAGCCTGTTGTTTCATACGGTTTACAGCCTCTTCTCTGGATTCGTGTAATAACTCGGTATAACCATGTAGCTCACCACCGAATATGTTTTTTAAACTGGCCATAATGTCACGGCCCAAATGCTTTGTTCTAACCGTGCTGCCCTGCACTAAACCCAAATGCTCTTTAATATGTTTTCCAGGAATAATTTCCATGTTGCTTACAATCATTGTTTTACCTTTCCATTAATAAATTAATTAAAGTATGTAGTATAGACATATACCAGGAAAAATTATTGGTGACAGTCTCAGAACTAAAACTACTGCGCCTGATCACGATGGCTGTTTTAAATCTGTGCTCAATGCAGGGAAGCGGAATGAAACAGCTTGCTGCTAGTCTCACCTTCAGCAGACAACATCAACTCAATCTATCAATATACGATGGAATTTAGTTTCATGGCATTTCGGGCATGGCGGGATTCTGCTGGCCTGATGAAAATGCAGTTTTTCTTCGCATTCATCACAAATCAGTGTACCGGGACCGGTAACTTCTCCAGTATGATAGACAGAAGGCAGCCTGGCATTTTCTTTCATTCTCAGAAGTTCGACAGTGGTTTTGTCGGCTGTTTCCAATAACATGTAGAGCAATGCACTTTCGATCAAGGTGGCTTCAAAACCAAGCCAGTCTTTGAGTCTGTCGTCTGTTTCAGCCATATGATCAATGGCATCATCTAAATCACGTTTCAGCCATACAGTCAGTTTTTCTGCATCCTCTTCTGTCAGTTCATCCAGTTTTACCGCTTTGTCTCTGGCTTCATCAATATATTTGTGCAGTAAAGGGCCGGTATGCTTTTTCACGTTTTTCAGGCTTTCAGCAACACGCTCGTACATGGTTTCATAAGCTGCGCCGAGGGCATCGAGCGGGTCTACGTGTATGGGTTTTTTCATGATTTCTCCAGGTACGTTTCTACAAGAACGCTATTTAATGCAGCCTGTCTATTTTCAGGTTGATTCAAATCAACAGTAAGCATGATATGTTTCATCGCTTTTACCCTTTTATATCCTGTTTTTTTATTAACTGCAATCACTACTGTTCCGTTAATACTAGCTAGTGACATAAACCGGAGACGCGGCGTAGACCCATGCATGAATCTCATGTTTGAGGAACAGTAGTGAACTGCAATGACTCTGGCTATACGCTAATCTTTATCTCTGGCGTTTGATCCAATGAACAGAAGCGTTTTAACCCGGATATTTCATAGCAGCACTATAGATCTCACTTCACATTATGATTGCTATAACAAATACAGGTATATTAGAAAACCACACTAGGTACCTGGCAACGCTCGGCAATTGCCGAATGGTTATGCTTTAATCACGGGCGTCCTGCCCGTTACCCTACGGGCTCGCTTCGCTCACGTAAAATTGTTCCTACAGTTTTATCGGCGAATCGTACAAACCACCGCCACGGATGGCGGAAGTGTCGATTTTGCATCGTTACATGGCAAGGATTGTTCCTACAATCCTATTGCATTTCCTCCATCCATGGAGGTCAGATGTAACTTATTAGGGCAACGCATATGTCCATGGTTGAAAGTTGCTCCTTGCATTTTCCACACTTCCCACATCCATGTGGGTCGGATGGACGGACAGATATTTGCTCCTGCAATATCTGCACTTCCACCATCCGTGGTGGGCGTACTAGGGTAACGCAGGAGCAGTTGCCGAGGAGCATCACTTCGACCTGGCTCACTGACTGATTTTATAAAATATGCCCCATTGTCTGCATTCCTATGAAATATCCGGGTTAAGGCAATTTCACAGCAGTATCCTATAATATTAAGCAGAGTTAACAAAATGAACTAAAATATTAATAACTTACATTCGGCCATATTATGAAATATTTATTTTTATCGTTATTGTTGCTATCCGTCCCTGCGCATGCCGACAAGATTTACAGCAATCAAAAATGTCTACAAATGTACCTGGACGTAATGCTTGATCTTGAAACCAGTAGAGTACCGCCAGCAGAGATCATGTATTACTACGCTCAGATGTGCATACCTGTCAAACAACATGAGCCTGAATACACCACATTGAAAAATGCGGTGTTATCTGATGAACTGGTTGTAGCTATCAAGGCCAAACTTGCTGAGCAAGATTTAATTAAGCTATAGAACATAATCAGATTTGCCACGGCAGAATGTTTATCTCTGCCTGTATTTAGTTACCTGGTATTGGTGTTATTGATTTTTAAGATAGCCTGGTCCGCACTGACTTTGCCTGCAGCAAAAGTGCTGTTTATTTCTAGCTGATTAGGCAAGCGCAAAGTGCATAACTACTTTCACAATACCGACAATAAACAATATAAATAAAACGGCAAATATAATACCGCCAAAAACAAAGTGGTGAAACTTGCCATGCTCAAAATCACGCTCTCGATTGGTTTTGCTTTGCACTCCAAACCAGGCGGCGATAATACTACCCATAAATGAAAATGGCGTAATTTTTTTATGTTTTTCAGGTTTTTCTGTGGTCATAGTATTAAGCAATGGCAATTAAATAAAACTCATCTATATTAAGTTATCCTAATATTAAATTCAATCAACATTCAAATTTTTAAGGAAGCTTTTAAACTTATCAGCCATTTCATCATGTTGAAGTGCAATCTCAACATTAGCTTCTAAGTAACCGTTTTTACTACCGCAATCATAACGGCGACCTTCAAAACTATAAGCAAATATCTCTTCTGTTTTTCTGAGCTCAGCGATAGCATCCGTTAACTGTATCTCATTACCAGCTCCACGCTGCGTTGTTTTGAGCTTGTTAAATATTTCAGGCGTCAGGATATAACGCCCTACAATTGCCTGATCAGAAGGCGCTTCAGCCGGTGCTGGTTTTTCAACAATGTCATCTACCCGTGATAATCTATCTGCAAGTTTAGGTCCTGCGACCATACCATATTTATCACTTTCAGTTATCGGCACCGTTTGTGTACCGATGACACTGCCCTGCTTTTCTTTGTATACCTCAACCATCTGTTGAATACAGCTGGCTCCGCCTTTGTTATAAATCAGGTCATCAGGCAATAACACAGCAAATGGATCTTTGCCAACCGCTGGCTCTGCGCACAATACAGCATGCCCTAAACCCAAAGCTTCCGACTGGCGTATAAATACACAATGAATATGTGCTGGCACCACATCCTGTACTATTTTGAGTAATGCAGTTTTACCTCTCAGGCTTAGTTCGGTTTCAAGCTCATAGGCTTTATCATAATGATCGATTATCGCATTTTTAGTGCGACCGACAATAAACACCAGCGTATCCATACCGGCAGCTACCGCTTCTTCCGTCGCATATTGTATTAACGGTTTATCAACCACGGTCAACATTTCTTTTGCGATGGCTTTTGTTGCCGGTAAAAAACGTGTCCCTAATCCGGCAACAGGAAAAACAGCTGTACGAATAGCGCTCATATAAAGACTCCAAAGTTTTTTAAATAAAACCGTATTTTAAACTATGTTGGCATGCAAGTTCGAACGACTATGTTAAAATTCGATCCATATTGTAAATTGAGTGCTTTGCACGATGTCGGTTTTTTGTCATGGTAAGACAAAAATGATCGAAAAAGCGCAGTTTATACGTAGTAAATGAGCATTTAGACCATTTTTAACGCCACCATGGCGCAAAAGATGCTTCGTGCAAGGCTTATCAAATTAAAATGAATAATTATGACCTATGTAGTCGTTGAAGATTGTATTAAATGCAAACACACTGATTGTGTTGACGTCTGTCCTGTTGACTGTTTTCATGAAGGGCCGAATTTTCTGGTGATAGACCCGGAAGAATGTATTGACTGTACCTTATGTGAACCTGAATGCCCTATAGGCGCCATTTTTGCGGATGATGATGTTCCCGAAGGGCAGGAGCACTTTACCGCACTCAATGCAGAATTAAGCCTGGAATGGCCGGTAATTAACGTTAGTAAAGAATGCACTTCCCGACGCGGCTGAATGGGAAGGTGTTCCCGACAAGTTAAAATTACTGGAAAGATAGAAGTCTAAAAACATAACTACAAAAAAATAGCTTCTGTGACACAGTCATCCACCACTGTCGTTCAACCTGATCAAAACATCCTTCAATTTGCCGCTGAATTTATTTTTAATAAGTTTAGCGGTAACAATTATTCTGTTCAGGCACCTGATTTTTCAAAGCTATTTGTATTATTACCACATGCACAGGTAGTACAGCCATTCAACGAAGCTCTGTGTCGTTCACTCGGCCCGAATCTACCAGCCATTACGTCCAGGGATGGACCGTATTTCGCAAAGAGCCAGGACGGCGGTGCGATTATTCCACCATGGGCCGATACACTAAAAGCCTGGACAAAACACTTTGTCTGTAACCCGCAACCTGAGATAAATGACAGTTGGCAAATTATCAGCGAGCAGACACGCCAGTTACTGTTTATCGAAGCATTACAGCAACATCCCGACCTGTTCAAAGCAGAAAACCAGTGGCAGGTCACGCAGGCACTACTCAGCCTGTTTGATGAACTCAGTTTAAACCAGCAGGATATTTTTAGCTCGCCGGAACAACTGGCGCAGCAGCTCCAGCAAGCCTATGGTATAGAGGAGCAGCATGATCACCTGCTATACGAGAGTAAACTGGTTTACACCCTGTGGCATGCCTGGCAAAAACAACTGAGTGAAAATCAGTTATATGATGAAACCGCTGACTATCTGAGCCGCTTAAAAAATGCACCTACTGTGATTAACAAACAGCAGCAATTCATCTGCCTGGGGCTTTCACAATATACAAAAACCGAGCAGGACTTTATTCAATATTTAATCAACAATAAACAATGCCACGTCATTGATTTTAGCAGCACTATCAGGTGTGAGAAGGGCAATCACGTTACTAACGAGGCTACTACTAACACTGAAACCAGCAGTACATTCGCTGTTTTTATTAGCGAAACGTTCGCCCAATCAACACAATCAATCAAACAGCGTGCTGTAGATTTTGCCAGACAATACCCTGAAACCACATCCGCTAATCTCCCTTTCTCCACCTACCTTGCCAGTAATGAAGAAGAGCAAATACGTGCAATTGATTATTATGTTCGACTCAGGGTACTGAACGGTAATAATAATATTGCTATTATTAGTGAAGATAGAAAATTATCGCGCCGCTTACGAGCCGTACTTGAACGTGCAAATATTCAACTACAGGATAAAGCCGGCTGGTCACTGGCAACAACACAGGCCGCGACCATTATTGAGCGCTGGCTGGAATGTATCGAAGAAGATTTTAGTGCCTACGCCTTACTTGACTGCTTAAAATCGCCGTTCTTCAATATTACTGCTGTAGAGACTGCTTCACCCGAAAATGCATCAATAAGGGACAACTTCAAAAAAAATATCTATCGCTTTGAACATGATTTAATTTTTCATGAAAATGTCAGCAGTAATATTGAGCAATACAAAGCTAAATTAAAACAACGCATAGCTCGTCTTTCACACTGGCCCGAAAATACTTACGATGAGTTAATAAATACCTTAAATTTTATTCAAAAGACCGCTGCCCCATTAACGAATTTTTATTCCAGCGAAAAAAACGTTGCCTTATCTGATTTACTTGATGCGTTATACAATAGCCTGCAACAGCTCGGTATTTTACAGAGTTACCAAAATGATAATGCAGGCCTGGTATTACTCAAAACGTTTGCAATGCTAAAACAAAGTATTAGCTGTTCAAACCCAACATTAAGCTGGTATGACTTTCGCACCTGGTTAAGCATGGCACTTGAATCACAGCATTTTACGCCACCAACAAATGATAGCCGTGTACAATTAATGACTCTGGAACAAGCCTCATTTGTTAATTTTGACTGCCTTGTTATTGCTGCCACCGAATCACAACACTATCCAGGTAGTGCCAAAAATCAGCCTTTTTTCAATCAGGCAGTGCGTACTTCCCTGGGACTTGAAACCTGGGACAGGCAACGCGAACAGCGCCATCAATGTTTTAATCGCGCTTTACTATCGGCACCAGACATTTTATTAACGGCCTGCAACGAAGAAAACGGCGAAGAAAAACCGGTTTCACCCTGGTTAGAATTACTTATCAATTTTTATCAACTTGCCTATAACCGGAAACCGGATAACACACATTTACACCAGCTTGTTTTATCAAACAGTGAAGTTTTTAATTGTGATGTTGCTGAACTTCCTCAGCTAGCATCAAAACCTGCAGTGATTATCCCTGAAGATTTAATTCCTGAAAAGATTTCTGCAAGCGCCTATCAACGAATTATTAACTGTCCTTACCAGTATTTTAGTGCCGATGGATTACGACTAAAGCCATTGGAAGAAATAACTGAGGAATTGAAAAAATCCGATTACGGTGAGCGCATCCATCTAATTTTGCAGTGCTTTCATCACGGGCATATACTGCCAGGGATGGCAGGTAGCAGGGCAATGCAGGAGCAGCGAAGCGGTGTGCCGGAAAAATTTGTCAAGGCATTCAGCCATGCAATAACACAGGAAAACGCTAAACAGGCCGAACAATATTTATCAAAACTGTCCGAAAGAGTATTTCTTGCTGATTTAGAAAATAACATACTGCATAGAAGCTGGTTATATCGCTGGCAAAAACATATACCAGCCTATATAAACTGGCAGATCAAACAACAGCAGGAGTGGTCAACATCTCTCAGCGAAAAAAACCTTGAAGTAACACTGGGTGAAACAGTAACAATAGTCGGCAGGCTCGACCGCATTGATAAGAATAAAGAAAATAATACACACGCTATTATTGATTACAAAACAGGTAAAACGGCCCGGCAGGAAGATATCGACATTGGTGAAAATGTGCAGCTCTCTATCTATGCCTTACTTGATCACGAAGCCAGTGAAGTCAGTTACTTATCGCTGGACTCTTCCTATCAAAAAGTTGAAAGCAGAGCTTCTTTGTCAGGAGAAGATTTAGAAATAAACCGTGAACAAAATAAACAACGTTTAATCCAGCTGTTCAAACAGATGAAAAACAGGGAACCCATGCCTGCCTGGGGAGATGTTACGGTTTGTCGTTATTGTAATTTTTCCGGCCTTTGCCGAAAAGCAGAATGGGGGGAGTGAAAAATACACAATGAAAAATGAAGTTGCCATCCTGAGTGGCGCCGAAGGATGGCAACTTTATTTTACAGCTTGTTTATTTTTCACTCTTCATTATTCATTGTCTTTTCTATTTCACCGCAAACAAGGAGCCATTCACACTGTTGAAGTAGACGTGACCATTATCTATTACTGCAGCAGAATAAATATTACCATCGACCTTATATTTCCAGCGCAACTGACCTTTACTGCTATCTAAGGCATATAAATAGCCATCGGTACTACCTGCATAAACGGTGTCTGATGCTATGGTAATCGGTGCAAACACATAACCTTCAGTACGATATTCCCATTCACGTGTGCCTTCTTCAGCATCGTAGGAATAGATATAACCATCTTTACTGCCGATAAAAACTTTACCGTCATAAAGAGCCGGTGATGACAACACAGGGCCAGCTGTTTTCTTATCCCAGGTTTGCTGGCCAGTTAATATATTGACAGCATAAACATGCTTGTCATCACTGCCGAAGTAAACATTTCGTGCATCGACTGCGGGTGATGAGTGGATCTTACCACTCGCCTTAAATCGCCAGTACTCCTGCCCTGTTTTACGGTTTACCGCGAACAGGTCACCCTTTAAAGTGCCGAAAAATATGTACTCGCCATAAATGGCAGGTGAGCTGTAAATCGATGCACCGGCATTAAAAGTCCATTTTCTAAAACCAGTTTGCGCTTCAGCCGCGTACAAATTACCATCTTCACTGGCAAAATAAATAACATCATCATAAATAATCGGAGAGGAGGATATCGGGCCTTTGGTTTCCTGTTTCCATACAATCGCCTGCGTATTTTCCCTGATGGCATACAACGTCTTGTCCCAACTGCCGACAAAAACAATACCATTGGAAATAACTGGTGTTGATTCAACATTGCCAGCGGTTTCAAAAGACCATTTCATTTGACCGGTCTGCTGATCGATAGCGTATAAATGCTTGTCATTACTACCCAGATAAATAGTGCCATTCGCTACCACTGGTGAGGAATAGGTTTTATCCGGTGCACTGAATTTCCAGTCCAGCTGATCCAGCGCGGTGGGACCAGACGTACTGTAGACTGCGGTATGATTTACATCACCACGGAACATGCCGGTTTTACCACTACCACAGGCAGTGAGGGCAATAGTTGATGCAGCAATAACTACCAGTAAAATCTTATTAGGTGAATGATTATTATTTTTCATGAACACTCCAGCAACTCCCCTATTTCGTGTTATTCATTGTTATCTATCAACACAGCATTTAACGGCTATAAAAATGTGGATATTTTCAACAGAGAATAGACTAGTTTTAAAACAAAATCACGACTTTGCGATTATCTGGCTGAGGTTTTAATCTTAACGGGTTTAATTTTCCGTAAATAACGTTCCCCCGCAACAAGCTCTGACAGTGAATTAAAATAAAGGCGAAAAAAACGTCGTGCACGAAAGACACAACACAGGACAAAAGCGAACCAGTTAATTTATTTTTTTGCGCTATTTGCGTCTTTCACCAACCAGGCTTTTTCTTAATTCCCGTCAGCTTACCAGCTGGTCAATTTTTTCAATGAGCAAAAGCAGCAGCACCCGCATTACACAACAATTCATAAGCAATCGTATCACTAAAATGCGCCACTTCATCAACGCTTAATTCTTTACCCCAAAGCACCACGCGGTCGCCAATACTGGCATCCATATCGGCCAGATTAATACACAGGCTATCCATTGATACTCGCCCCAGCAGTGCGCTGCGCTGATGATTAATCCATACCGGTGTACCGTTTCTGGCATGACGCGGATAACCGTCGCCATACCCCGCTGCGACCACACCTATGGTTATATCTTTATCCGCTGTATAGGTGCTGCCATAACCGATAGATTCGCCCGCCCTGACCACCTTAATATCGATCAGTATAGACTCAAACTGCATCACGGCCTGTAAGCCCAAATCAGCAGCCGTGATATCTTTAAACGGCGAGCAGCCGTATAACATGATGCCGGGGCGCACTATTTCAAAGTGGCTTTTTGGCAAACGCATTATGGCTGCAGAATTAGCCATGCTGCAATTCACTTCTATATCATTAGTTAATCTTACAAAAGACTCTAACTGTTTGTTATTTAGAGTCATTACTAACATCGTCTGCATTCGCAAAATGACTCATCACAAATACATTTTTTACATTCCTGCAATTTCGTAATTGACCAAAGTAGGTATCTAATTCATCGCTATAAATGCCCAGACGATGCATCCCGGTATCGACTTTAATCCAGGCATCAAGTGTTGCTGAAACATCCCGTCGTGATGACATGCCTAACAACAGATCTAACTGCGCACGCTGGTGCACCACCGTCGATAATTTTAGTTGAAAAAATTTTTCCAGCTCAGTTACATCAGAAAAACCATGCAAAACAAGAATGGGTTTCGTACAGCCATCAGCTCTCAGTGCATAGGCCTCTGCTGGCATTGCCACAGCAAACAGGTCAGCATCAGCGAGCTGTTGCGCGACACTCAGCATTCCATGTCCATAAGCGTTCGCTTTTATCACCGCCATTACCTGGCTTCCTGGCGCGTACTCTCTTACCTTTCTTAGATTACTGGATAAGGTCTTTTCGTTTAATGTTAAACTGGCTCGGCGCCAATGACTGCTGGCAACAATGCTGGGAATCTGCTCGCTCATTCAAAACCATCATTGTCATACATTTCAGGAATGTAATTTTCAAACTTGGTATATTTGCCAAGAAAGGTAAGCAATGATTTTCCGATGGGACCATTACGTTGTTTAGCAATGATAATTTCAGCCACACCTTTTTGAGGGCTGTCGTCGTTATAGACTTCGTCGCGATAAATAAACACAATTAAATCCGCATCTTGCTCAATCGCACCCGATTCACGCAGGTCCGACATCACCGGGCGTTTATCCGGACGCTGCTCCAGGCTACGATTTAACTGCGACAGGGCAATTACCGGCACTTTCAGCTCTTTTGCCATGGCTTTTAAACCACGTGAAATTTCAGAAATCTCTGTTGCACGGTTTTCACTGCCGCCATGAACCTGCATTAACTGCAAATAATCAATCACAATCAAACCCAGGCCATGCTGACGTTTTAAACGTCGAGCACGAGCCCTGATCTCATTCGGTGACATCGCGGGTGTGTCATCGATAAAAATTTTTGCTTCCGACAATATGTGAATGGCAGAAGTAATTCGCGCCCAGTCTTCATCGGTAAGATTACCCGTTCGAATATGGTGCTGATCAACACGTCCCAGTGAAGAAATCATACGCATCGCCAGTGAATCGCCGGGCATCTCCATACTGAATACAGCCACCGGCAGTTTGTCACCAATCGCCGCATTTTCCGCAATATTCATCGCAAAGGTGGTTTTACCCATCGATGGACGCCCGGCGACAATGACCAGGTCAGCTTCCTGCAGACCCGTAGTCATCTCATCAAATTTATCAAAACCGGTCGATACCCCGGTGATACCGCCATCACTGTTAAACAAATGATCAATTTTATCGACGGTTTTAGACAGCAGTGTTTTCATGTCCTGAAAACCACCTTCACCACGTGCACCCTGCTCTGCAATCTGAAAAACCTGCTTCTCTGCATCATCCAGTAATTCTTTACTATCGCGCCCCTCAGGCTGATAACCACTGGCGCTGATATCAGTACCCACCGAAATGAGCTGACGTAATACCGATTTTTCACGCACGATATTGGCGTAAGCCACAATATTTGCCGCACTGGGCGTGTCTTTCGCAAGACGGCCTAAATATAACAGACCACCCGCCCGTTCAAGATGATCATTTTTTTGCAAACACTGTGACAGCGTAACCGCGTCAAAAGGCTCATTACGAGATTCCAGTTCACGAATCGCAGAAAATAACAGACGATGGTCATAGCGATAAAAATCTTCTTCAACCAGCTTATCTGCAATATTTTCCCAGGCGCGATTATCCAGCAGCAGCCCGCCAATCACAGCCTGCTCGGCTTCTACCGAGTGTGGCGGCACGCGCAAGTTACTGGTCTGTCCATCAGACATTGGATCGGAGCTCGCAAATGGTACAGTTTCTGACATAAAAAAGCCTGTTGAATTTCGTTTAGATTATAAAGACTGAAGACGGTGAGTGAAAGCCATTTTTAATGCAAATACTTTTATTTACAAAGAGAGCCAGCGAAGAAAAGAAAAAATAATTTTGTCCACAGATGAACGCAAATGAACGCAAATAAAAAGCTTTATGTTATCAACACTTTCCAACGCAGGTGAATGAAAAATAGAAATAGCCTCATCCTTCCACTATGCTATAGCCTGGTGCAGGATAACAGAATTAATTATCGGTTTTTATTTGCGTTCATTTGCGTTCATCTGTGGACAAACAAAGCTATTAATAAAAAAGGCCTGCATTATGCAGGCCTTTTTTATCAAACAGCAGAAAAAACCTTAAGCTTCTTCTTCACCAATAATGGTCACTTTAGCAATGGCATTAACATCGGAGTGTAAATGCAAGGTGATTTCATATTCACCAGCTTGACGAAGTGGCCCCTCTGGGAGACGTACTTCGCGTTTTTCGACTTCCACGCCAGCTGCAGTAATCGCATTGGCAATATCGACATTACCAATTGAACCAAATAATTTACCTTCAGTACCTGATTTTGCCGTAATCTCAATACTCAACACTTCAATTTTCTTACGGCGCTTTTCTGCAGCCGACAGCGAGTCAGCTGCCAGTTTTTCAAACTCTGCACGGCGTTCTTCAATTTCTGCCTTGTTAGCATCTGTTGCCGCTTTCGCTTTACCCTGAGGCAACAGAAAGTTACGAGCAAAACCGGATTTTACGTTAACCAGATCACCAATATTACCTAAACGATCAATTTTTTCAAATAAGATGACTTCCATCTTTCTAACCTCTACTGTAAATTCTTAATGTTAAATTTTATGTTGTGCAAAATTCTTTATATCTGAAACACCTTCAAACAGGTAACCGTATACGCTGGCGAATATTCAGCCAGGGATCAGCAAAACTCGCTAAAATCAGCAACAGTAGCACCTGCGGTATAAAAAGCATGATTAAATAAATAACCAGTAACCAGGTTGAATTCAACTGCCGTATTTTTATTGTCGCATGTAAAATCGACAATGCCTGCATGCCATACAAAACAAGTACAACCGTTGCCAGTGCAATAGCGAAGACACTTTTTGCCAGCATCGCTATCAAAATAATGGTAATAGCGACTAAAGCAGAAATCCTTCCCAGATTTAAACTCTGAAACTCTTTTGCAAAACCACCCGGGTTATAAAAAACCGCCTGCCACCATCGGCCCAAAAACAGGCTTATCATGCTGCCAAACATAATACTGCTGACAAACAAACCGGGTAAAAATTCGATAAGCCAGTCTTCAGTCTGTTTTAATTCAGCCAGGCTAAATTCATCGGATTGCCGAACCAGTTCCGTAATCATCTGATCTATCGGTTCACGCCAGAGTTCACCAAAATTCGGGAACAGTATATAAATCAGTACAATGGCCAGCAAACTGATGGCGGTCAGTACCTGCAAGCTATAAGCCATTGATACTGTTTGGCGCAATATCATTGCTATTAACCAGACCGGTAACCAGGCAAGCAAAACAAATATCACGGCCACCTGCGGTGTTGCAAAAATCAGTATTGAAAATATTGCGACACCCAGTGATGAAAAAGCAGTGGTTATCAAACCACTTTTCGGACCATGCACTAGCGTCATCAGCACTATAACTGCCGAGCTAATCCATGCTGCCGGCGGTACCATCAGACCTAAAATGGCCATAGATGCGGCAACTAACGCTGCCTGACTTTGGCCTTTTAATATAAATTTTGCCAGAAATAACACTTAAGACACCATTAAAGTGCTGATCCAGGACTTACCTGCTGCGACCAATAAATAATTATGGTCAATAGCAGGCAATCTCCAATAAATCTTACAGTAACTTACTTGTGGCTGTCCGTATACGGGATAAGCGCAAGGTAACGTGCAACTTTCACTGCTTTAGTGAGCTTGCGCTGGTATTTTGCTTTAGTACCGGTAATACGTGCTGGCACAATTTTGCCACTTTCAGAAACAAAAGCTTTAAGTAATTCCAGGTCTTTGTAATCTACGTCAGTAATACCCTCTGCAGTAAAACGACAATAACGTTTACGTCTAAAATTAGCTGCCATTTTCTTCCCCTACTCTGCAGGTGCTGCTTCAGCAGCATCCGAATTATCATTAGCACTCGCTTCCGCACTTACCTTTTCAGCTTCTTGCTTAGCCGCTGTGGCTGCACGTTCTGTCGCTGCCCGTTCTTTTGCAGCCCGTTCCGCAGCTGATTTTTTATCAGCAGCATCTTCTTCATTTTTCGCTTTAGCAAGCATGGACATATCAGTCACTGCTTCATCACGTTTAAGGATCAGGCTACGAATAACCGCATCGTTAAATCTAAATGCGGTTTCAATTTCATCACGCACAGCCTGATCACACTCTACATTTAATAATACGTAGTGTGCTTTGTGAATTTTGTTAATCGGGTAAGCTAACTGGCGACGGCCCCAGTCTTCCAGACGGTGTACCGTTCCGCCATTAGATTCAACCGTTGCCTTGTAACGGTCAATCATTGCAGGTACCTGTTCACTCTGGTCCGGGTGCACCAGAAATACGATTTCGTAATGTCGCATGTTTTTCCTCTTGGTTAAAAGCCCCCCGTGCCTGGTTATTACAGCCCAGCACGGTGGAGCAAGGGATATTCAAATTGTAGGGCGCGCAGTCTACAGGAAAAACAATGAAAAATGAACAATGAATAGTGAATAATCTTTAAAAACAAGCCCATACATTCTATAAATGGTTTTTTTCGTGGATTTAGCGCACAAAAATATACCTGTCACAAACTATATACCCCTATTTTGTATTTGAACAACAGGGTAAAAACCGGCCATAAACGCTAATTCAAAAAACAGGAAAGTTAGTCCGCGAATAACGCTTTTAAAGCTTTTGATCGACTATAACAGGGTCATCTACTGACTGTCAGATAAGGCCTGGATCATTAAACCTAATTCATTAAGACCGTCTCCAGACAGTCTTTCCATCCTTGTCTTCCAGCACAATCCCCATGGCATCGAGCTGGTCACGAATACGGTCTGCTGCTGCCCAGTCTTTATTTTCTCTCGCTTCCTTTCTGGCAACTATCAGCGCTTCTATTTTTTCTGCATCGCTACTTTCAGCCGCACCTGCCTGTAAAAAATGCTCTGGATCAGTTTCCAGCAAACCTAATACATTGGCCAGTTTTTTAAGCACTGCTGCTTTTTGGATAGCAGCACTCAGGTCTTTCTCACGCAACCGGTTAACCTGGTTTGCCAGATCAAATAACACCGCTAAAGCCTCCGGCGTGTTGAAATCATCATCCATTGCCTGCTTGAATTTTTCTATTGCAGGATCGTTTTCATCGTAGTCTGCAGGCAGGTCCAGGTCACGTAAAGTATTATATAAACGTGACAAAGCGGTACGTGCACTGTCCAGCAGCTGGTCAGCATAATTCAGTGGGCTGCGGTACTGGCTGGCCAAAACGAAATAACGAATCTCTTCACCTTTGTATAATTTCAGGATTTCACGCACTGTAAAGAAATTACCCAAAGACTTGGACATTTTTTCATTATCGATGCGAACAAAACCATTGTGCATCCACAGATTGACAAAAGTTTCACCAGTGGCGCCTTCTGACTGTGCGATTTCATTTTCATGATGCGGAAATTGCAGATCCTGACCACCGCCGTGGATATCAAAATGATTGCCCAGGCAACAGGTCGACATGGCGGAGCATTCAATATGCCAGCCAGGGCGGCCTTTGCCCCATGGCGAATCCCATGAAGGCTCACCCGGCTTGGCCGCTTTCCATAACACAAAGTCCAGTGGATCATCTTTGCGTTCATCAATAGCAACACGTTCACCGGCGCGTAAATCCTCCAGTTTCTTGCCAGATAATTTGCCGTAATTTTCGAAGGTACTGACATCATAATAAACATCGCCCTGACCATTATTATCGCCTTCATTTGCCCCTTCCTCTACCTGGGCAGTATAAGCATGACCTTTATCGATCAAGGTTTGCACCATGTCGATAATTTCCGGCATAGATGCAGTCGCTCTTGGCTCTTCGTCGGGTGGTAACACACCCAGCTCTTCTGCATCTTCGTGCATCGCCTGAATAAAACGTTTTGTCAGGGCAGAGAAATCTTCACCATTTTCATTGGCACGACTGATGATTTTGTCATCGATATCGGTAATGTTGCGCACATAAGTCACATCATACCCGCTATAACGAAGGTAACGTGTCACTGCATCAAACACTACCAGCACACGTGCATGCCCCAGATGGCACAAATCATAAACCGTCATGCCACAGACATACATTTTCACTTTTCCGGGTTCGATCGGCTGGAAAACTTCTTTCTTCCGGGTCTGACTGTTGTGTATCTTTAACATATGCTTATTATTTTGAAAAAAAAGATGCGGAATATTAACGGATATGCGACTAAAGCGCTAACCAATCAGTAGCTGAGCCTCAATCTGATGCTGAATATGTCGTGTCTTTAGAGTAGCTGTCGGCGCCTGACTATGCGTATAAATGGTACCAACATGAATAGCATCAGGGTGATCATCGCCAATGCCACATTATCAAAGTTGACCAGCACGATGGCGATGATAAAAGCGATAATCATAGACAGGGCCGCATCTATCAGGGCGTTACGAATGAGCTGTCTGCGAACAACTTCCGCTTCATTTCCTACGATGAACAAAAACAGCACCGGCAACATGAAATGCAGTGGTGCATAAAACACAACGATAATAATCCAGATAATAGGGTCGTTCACTGAAATTCCTTAAAATATGCGGAGAAGCCTGTTGAGGCAGTATATTATCGCATAATTCTCATACTACTCGGACACACGTATCCTGGACAGCCGGATAAAATCTCTTAGCCAACGATACCTCTTTAGCACTAATCTTTTTATCAAAAAATATCAGCTAATCGGCTTCAACTAAAGGTAAACTACGCGCTTTTTACAATATCAGCTTGAGTATATAGATGATAAAAGTTTTATTTGTCTGCATGGGCAATATTTGTCGCTCACCTACAGCAGAAGGCGTATTCCGCCACAAAGTTGAACAAAAAAATCTACAGGAGCAGATTTCAATTGATTCCGCCGGCACCCATGCCTACCACGTTGGCAATCCACCAGATCAGCGCGCGCAAGATGCAGCCCTGAAACGTGATATTGATTTAAGTCAGCAACGCGCACGTCGCGTTAGCGCCGATGATTTTTCTGAGTTTGATTATGTTATCGCGATGGACGAAAGCAATCTGGATGATCTGTTGTCTATCTGCCCTGCCGGCTATGAAGACCGTTTACACCTGTTTCTTGCTTTTTCAGATAGTGAGAACAAAGAAGTGCCTGACCCCTATTATGGCCAGGGACGCGGATTTGAGATAGTGTTAAATCTTGTAGAAGATGCGTCTGAGGGATTACTAAAACATATTCGTGAGAATAATTAATGCCAGAGCCTGATTTTTAACATGGTTGATAACTTTCAAGTAGCTGCCCTGAATAGTAAGTAATATTTACCATCCAGGGCAGTCCTTAATTTTTTTACCAAGTTCGAGTTATTTACTGCAAACTGTTAAGTTCTAACTGCCAACTTAAAACTTTTCTTTTCCCTAATCATCAATTGCGGAGTTTGCCGGTCTATTTTCATTAGACGCAGGCTGTTTATCAGCAGTTGATTTTTCCTTTTCAGGTCTATCTGCCTCAAACTTTACCGCTTCAGGTTTATTTGTCTCAGGCTTTTCTATTTTAGGTTTATCTACCTTAGGTTTATTTACCTTCTTAGGTTTATCTGCCTTCTTAGGTTTATCTGCCCTAGGTTTATTTGCCCTGGGTTTATCTGCCTTAGGTTCTTGTGCCTTAGGTTCTTGTACCTTAGCTTCTTGTACCTTAGGTTCTTGTGCCTTAGGTTCTTGTGCCTCAGGATTGTCCGTTTTAGGCTTTTGCGAATTAGCTATATCAGCCACCGGCTTATCAACTCGTGGTTTGTCTACGCACGGCTTTATCCAGGCTGGCTTTATCATCGTTACTCGGCGCGGAAGCTTTCTGCTCTTGCCCCTTATCTTTTTCTGTGTCTGTGCCAGCACTGTTTTCTATATTTTTCGGCAGATTGCTTCGCTGCTCCTGATTAGCACTACTATCTGCCTTGCCTGGCTTTGAAGCTGGCTTAGGTGCTGCAGTTGATTTTGTTTCATTCGCTGGCGCTGATGACGCACTTACGTTTTCGCTGCCTGTAGAAACTTCAGACTTTTTTGTGCGACTGCCACTACTACGGCGACGTCGATTGCGGTTTGACTGGCTAGCTGTCTTACTACCCGGCTGTGTTGTATCCTGTCTTTTTGCAGCGGTTTCTTTTGTTTTATCAACAGCTTTTTTTGACTGTGTTGTAGCGGCAGATGTTTTTGCTGTTGCTTGCCTATCTCCCTGCCTGCTACCCTGTTTACTGCTCTGCTCGCTACTGAGGTTAGTATCCGGTTTGCGGGGGCGACTGCGACTACGTCCTCTATTGCTGCGATTTCGATTTTGTGCGCTGCGCGGATTTCTATTACGGCTGGAATCTGCGGCTTTGTTAGCGCGTGAATCTGCTTTTTTCACCTCCGGTTTTTCTTCCTTGTCAGCACTAAAAATAGAAACAATTTTGTTTAATAAACCTTTTGGCTTAGCTGTATCTACTACCACGGGAGGTGATACTGTTGGACGTCGTCCAGGTGAAATTGAAGAAACCGCTGCTTTTTCAGGCTGTATTGATTTTTCCGGTGTTACATCAACACTGTATCTTGTTTCTTTTTCAGCGCGCTGGTAACTGGCAGTTTCGTCAGTTTCATCATATTCACTCTTTCGAATGCGCTCAACTTTATATTGTGGCGTTTCCAGTGTTGGATTGGCCACAATTAATACATGTACACCACTTAGTTTTTCAACATCCAGAATTGCCTGACGTTTTTCATTCAGTATGTAAGTGGCAACATCAACAGGCACTTGAAGATCAACCCGTGCGGTCCCCGCTTTTAGTGCTTCCTCTTCAAGAATACGAACCAATGATAATGACAGTGATTCTACGGTGCGTATGGTGCCCTGACCGGTACATCGTGGACAAACAATTTGTGTTGATTCACCTAAGGAGGGTTTAAGCCGCTGACGCGACATCTCCAGTAAACCAAAACGTGAAATACGCCCGATCTGAACGCGTGCACGATCAGCCTGGACAGCAGCATTGAGCCGGTTTTCAACGGCACGCTGGTTGCGACTGTTCATCATATCGATGAAATCAATCACCACCAGGCCACCTAAATCGCGCAATCGCAACTGGCGGGCGATTTCATCAGCCGCTTCAAGGTTGGTATTGGTTGCTGTTTCTTCAATATCACCACCTTTGGTGGCACGGGCCGAGTTGATATCAATGGAGATAAGAGCTTCGGTGTGATCGATAACAATCGCACCACCGGAAGGCAGATGCACTTCGCGTCGGTAAGCCGATTCAATCTGATTTTCAACCTGAAAACGGTTAAATAGCGGCACCGTGTCATCATAAAATTTGATTTTATGGACACTGTTAGGCATAACCTGTTGCACAAAGTCCATGGCGGCGTCGTAAACTTCTTTTGAGTCTATCAGTACTTCGGAAATATCACTGCGGAAGTAGTCGCGCAGTGCACGCGTGGTGACATCACTTTCCTGATAGATCAAAAATGGTGATGGACGCTCGGCAGCGGCTTTTTCAAAAGCTGTCCACAGTTGCAATAAATAATCCAGGTCCCATTGCAATTCTTCGGCGTTTCGACCAACACCTGCAGTACGCACAATTAGCCCCATGCCATTTGGCACTTCAAGCTGACTTAAGGCTTCGCGAATAAGGTTACGATCTTCGCCTTCAATACGGCGAGAGACACCACCGGCGCGTGGGTTATTTGGCATTAATACCAGGTAACGCCCGGCCAGGCTGATAAATGTTGTTAAGGCAGCACCTTTATTACCACGTTCTTCTTTTTCCACCTGAATGACAATTTCCTGTCCTTCTTTAATAGCGGTGCGAATATCGGGGCGTCCGGTTGCTTTTTGCGCTTCTTCGGTGAAGTATACGCGCGAAACTTCTTTGAAAGGCAAAAATCCATGACGCTCAGCGCCATAATCGACAAAACAAGCTTCCAGGCTTGGCTCTACACGTGTTATTTTACCTTTGTATACGTTTGATTTTTTCTGTTCCCGGGACGGGACTTCCACGTCCAGATCGTAGAGTTGCTGACCATCTACCATGGCCACTCGAACTTCTTCTTTCTGGACTGCGTTGATAAGAATTCTTTTCATTTGCAGTTAAACCTGTTTTTGTTTCCGCTCTCAAACTCACTTCGACGTGTCTCGCCAGTTCATATTGCCGATAAAATGGCAACAAATGGCGAGTCGCAGACTGCAATGCATAGAGGCCAGAAAGCATCCACATTAAAAATGTGGCTGCTAAATAACCGGTCTCAGGCAGAGTAATTACGTTATCAGTGATTAAATTAGGGAAATTCATTAATTAAATTATGTTGTTACTGGTTAATTTATATTTGCTTCATGCTCATTAAAAACTAGCAGCGAAAGCAAATACTTAAAAATTTAAGTCTCTAGCCTCAGTTTCAAACCTGATTTCAGGCAGTTTTGTTAGCCATGAATAATGACTTCATTTACGAAAAATCTCGAACTAACGTCTAACATCGGCGAACTCGCAGCGAACTATCAGTAAAAGTCGCTGCCTTGATGACCGTTCATCAAGTCTATAATCCTTTATTTTATGCCTGTTATTTTTTTGTCTGGCAAAATTCCTAACAAATGCAATAGCTTATAAAGCTGACATCTGACCGACCAAGTCTGGCAAAATGCGAGCCTCTGGTCAACTATAATTAGTCATTTGTCAAAAAACAAACAAATAGCAAAAAATAAAAAAATAATGCAGATAAATAAAGACAGGGTGAGTCAGCTCAGTATCAGTGAAACACAAGCAGGTCAACGTCTTGATAACTTCCTGCTAAAACATTTAAAAGGTGTTCCAAAAAGCCACATTTATCGCTTACTGCGCAGTGGCCAGGTAAGAGTCAACAGTGGCAGAAAAAAACCACACTACAAGTTACAGACGGATGACATAGTCAGGTTGCCACCGGTTCGCATCGCCGAAGAGCAGAACGACCAGGTTCCTGAATCCATTAGGCAAACGCTGAAAGAGGCCATTATTTTTGAAAATGAAGACATCATAGCAATCAATAAGCCCTCCGGCATTGCGGTGCACAAAGGCAGCGGTTTACGTTTTGGCATAATTGAAGCCTTCAGGCAGATAGCGCCTGAGCAAACACTTGAACTGGTACACCGGTTAGACCGTGAAACCAGCGGTTGTTTATTACTGGCAAAAAACCGCCAGGTACTGGCGAGACTGCATGAACTATTTCGCCATGAAAAAACCGTCCATATCGAAAAAACCTATATTGCCCTGCTCGACGGGCACTGGCGGCACGGTAATCAAACCATTGATATGGGTGTCAGCAAGATCAAACGTGGTGGCGAACACATAATGCAAGCTGACGAATCAGGAGAGCGGGCCATTAGCCATTTCGAACCGCTGGAAATATATGATCTGAATAATACAAATAAGTGCAGTTTAATGAAAATCACTATTGAAACCGGTCGCACGCACCAGATACGTGTTCACGCACAACACTGTGGTTTTCCCATTATTGGTGATACGAAATATGGCAATAAAACAACAAATCGGTATTTTAGAAAGCTTGGATTAAAACGGCTTTTTCTACACGCCAAACAGTTGTATTTGCCACTGACTGACCCCATAACTATTAATGCCGCGTTAAGTCATGATCTTGAATTATTATTAAAACAATTACGGCATAAAATTACAGTATAAATAATGAAACAGTACCCTCTTCTGGTTTTTGACTGGGATGGCACCCTGGTTGATTCCATAAAACGTATCGTCACCAGCCTGCAATTTGCCAGCAAACAAACGCTTGATATTACGATTAGCGAGACACAGGCAAGAAATGTAATTGGTCTGGGTTTAAGTGAAGCCATAGCCAGACTGCATCCTGAACTTGTTGAGCAACAGCATGTAGCTAAGCTGAATAATATAGCTGATGCTTACCGCCAGCATTATCTATATGACAATATGGTACCCGCACCCTTGTTTGCGGGCGTCAATGAGCTGTTAGACAGCCTGCGTGATGACGGTTATACACTGGCAATTTCTACCGGTAAAAGCCGCACCGGACTGGATAAGTCAATTAACGAGCATCAACTCGCTGATTATTTCGCCACCACACGATGCGCTGGTACCGGTGAAGGTGAAAGCAAATCCAAACCCCATCCTGAAATGCTGCATGAAATATTAGATGAATTACACTTTTCAGCCGCACAAACCCTGATGATTGGTGACAGTGAACACGACCTGCAAATGGCAAAAAATGCCAACATGCAATGCATCGCTGTCAGCCATGGCGTGCACGATGCCGCAACACTGGAAAAACACAATCCATTAACCTGTTTAAAAAATATCACGGAATTATCCACTTATTTAAACCATAATAAGCTAACAGCAAAAAACTATTCATAGGTAATTATAATGTCTGACAACAATACTTCATGGGAAAGAGAAGTTGTGACCCAACTGGCAGAAGCCAGTTTGAAAGAACAACGTCGCTCTCGCCGCTGGGGCATCATTTTTAAATTGCTAACCTTTGCTTACATTGGTGTAATCCTGTTCATGATTGGTGAGGCCAGCCTCACTAAAGTTACAATCAATGAAAAGCACACCGCACTGGTTGAATTGACCGGCGTTATCGCCGACAAGGAAATAGCCAGCGCAGACCATATTGTTACCGCGCTGCGTGACGCTTTTGATAATGAAAAGGCAGCGGGGGTCATCTTAAGAATCAACAGCCCCGGCGGTTCACCGGTACAATCCGGATACATCTACGATGAAATAAAGCGCCTGCGAAAAGAAAACCCGGATACTCCACTGTATGCGGTGGTAACCGATATCTGCGCATCCGGCGGTTATTACATCGCCTCCGCTGCCGATAAAATTTACGCAGATAAAGCCAGCATCGTCGGATCAATTGGTGTACGCATGGATAACTTTGGCTTTGTCGATGCCATCGAAAAACTTGGCATTGAGCGTCGCACATTAACAGCAGGTGAAAACAAAGCACTACTCGACCCCTTCCTGCCTGAAAATGACAAAACCAAAGCACATATGCAGACTATGCTCAGTGAAATTCATCAACAATTTATCAATGCCGTAAAAGAAGGCCGTGGTGATCGGCTTGATACTTCTGTTGAAGGACTATTTTCAGGCTTAATCTGGACCGGCGAAACCGCAGTAAAGAATGGCCTGGTTGATGAGCTTGCCAGCTCCAGTTATGTTGCACGAGAAGTAATCGGTGAAGAAACCATCGTAGACTATACTGTACAGGACGATATCCTGGAACGCTTCGCACAGCGCCTGGGTTCAACCGTGGCACAGGTTATCAGTACACAGCTCTTTAGTTCGACACCAAGATAAACCCTTTACCCGGACACTTTAATTGTCCGGGTTAAAAGCAGACAGCGTTTTATATATCCCGGATCATTACTATTTATATTAATGAATGGGCACATGAGAAGTGCCCGTTCTACAAAAACTTAACCCGGATATTTCATCGTGTTGCTATGAAATATCCGGGTTAAGTCCGTTTTAAGTTGATTAAATACCACTTCATTTTCACAATATTATTTTCCACCGCCTCCTAACCCGGTTGTTTTTCCGGTATTTTTTACTAAGCTTAAAGTATGTGTGATGAATTTTATGATTAAAGTCACTTTATCTTAACCGGCAATGCAGGACATTTTAACCACAAGATGTCGATTCATGACTTAATCAGAGCCTGGTTAATATCCTTTGCCTGAAACATTGACCTGTAAAAAAAATAATAAGTAAAAGTGATAAGCAGGATGCTTTGTACTTGATATCAAACCTGCAAATATAATACTAAAGGCATCCAGCAATGAGAAATGGAGTTTTTAAAAGCGACTGGTTTACTGGTCTTATCATTACCTTCATTTTCCTGGTTTTATCGCTCAGCTTTAATTTTATCGCAAGCATAGAAAGAAATGCTTATGACTTCGGCGTTAAATCATCATCACGTATAGCCAGCAATAAAATTGCCATTATCGCCATTGATGATGCAAGCATTACTAACATTGGCCGATGGCCCTGGTCTCGCGATATTCACGCACAAATGCACGACATCCTTGCCGCCGGCGGCGCAAAAGTCATAGGGCAAACTGTTTTCTTTCCTGAACCACAACTGGATCCGGGTCTCAAGTTTATTCGAGAACTTAAAACTTTCTTTGAAAGCAGTAACATCGCTGCTGTTCCTGATTTAACTGAAGAGCTTGCTCTCACTATCAAAAAAAACCGCCAGCGGTTAAAAAACAAACGTGATGCCAGGGGCAGAGCTGCGCTGAAAAAGATTTCTGATGCTCTTGAAAATTCACCATTACGTAATAAGGTAGCTGAAGAACTAGAAACCTATGTTAAATATTTAAACTCGGCAGAAACCACGCTCGACACAGACAGCAGACTTGCCCAGAGCATGCAGGTCGCTGGCAATATTGTCCTGCTTATGCCTGGCAAACCAGGACAACCTAATGGTCAACCTGATGAACCACTGCCAGAATACGTTGCTAAAAACAGACTAGCTGAAGTCAACATTATTAATACAGAAGCAACTAACCCCAGCGGGCTTAGACCATTAACAGTAATTAAGGCCCACCCTTCTATCGCCATCCTGGGGGAACAGGCTAGCGCTTTCGGTGCTTCAGTGCCATTACCCGATGTTGATGGTGCTATCAGAGCTGAACCATTAATTATCGATTATTATGGTGACCTCTATCCATCAATGTCTTTAATGCTCGCTGCCACAGGTTTAAACCTGGGCATCGAGGATATTCACGTTATCGTTGGCTCGAGTGTGCAACTCGATCGTTTGCATATCAAAACCGATGCTAAATCATTAATGAACATCTTCTTCTATCATACTGAAGAATATAACGGCGCATTCCCAATTGATTCTTTCTTTGATGTATATAGCGGCAAAATTCCAGGCGAAAAATATAAAGATAAAATTGTCCTTATCGGACCAACAGCTATGGGTGTTGCTCCTACCTTTGTCACTCCAATTGATGCATCCATGTCATCTGTAGTCACACTGGCACATTCTGTTTCAAGCATTCTTAACGAGGACTTTTTTGTTGAGCCTGAATGGGGTTTCTACGCGCGACTTGGGGCATTCACTTTAGCTGCCCTGTATATCATGTTCCTGCTTCCAAAGCTGAGCGCAATTATTGGTTTCATTAGCACTACTGTGCTTTTACTGGCTTTACTCTATACACATTATTTTATGATGACGGCAAATGGCATGTGGTTAAAATTGATGATGCCTGCCCTGCTGCTCGTAACAGGGCATATTCTATTGACCACAAAACATTTTTTCCTTTCGGAAAAAGGCAAAAAACGTCTTGATATTGAATCTGCAGAAAGTAATCGTATGCTTGGCCTTTCACTGCAAGGCCAGGGCCAGCTGGATATGGCTTTTGAAAAATTCCGTAAACTTATGCTGGACAAATCAACCCTCGAATTACTCTATAACCTGGCACTGGACTACGAACGTAAACGTCAATTCAACAAGGCAAAATCTGTTTACGATTACATGGCTGATTTTGATAGCAAATTCCGTGATATCAAAAGCCGCTCTAAGCGCGCACGCTCACTGGAAGAAAACGTTATTCTTGGTGGTAGTAACAGCGCTTCATCCGGCGGCACATTAATACTTGAAGATGGTGGTATTAAGAAGCCCATGCTGGGCCGTTATCAAATTGAACGCGAGCTGGGCAAAGGCGCAATGGGTGCGGTTTACCTGGGCAAAGACCCAAAAATATCGCGTACCGTAGCCATTAAAACCATGGCATTGTCACAGGAATTTGAAGACGACGAACTGGCTCAAGTTAAACAGCGTTTCTTCCGCGAAGCAGAAACGGCCGGTCGCCTGAATCACCCTAATATCGTTACTATTTTCGATGCTGGCGAAGAGCAGGACCTGGCCTATATTGCGATGGAATTTCTTCAAGGCAACGATTTAAAAAATTACGTTAAAGCCGATACGATATTACCAATAAAACAGGTGTTATCCATCATACAACGTTCAGCCGATGGCATCGATTACGCTCATCAGCACAATGTTGTTCACCGTGATATTAAACCTGCCAATATCATGTGGGACCCGAAAACAGATTCATGCAAAATCACCGATTTTGGTATTGCCCACATCACAGACTCAAGCAAAACGAAAACCGGCATGGTACTGGGCACACCTTCTTACATGTCACCAGAACAACTCGCTGGCAGAAAAGTAACAGGACAGTCTGATATTTTCTCACTCGGTGTCATGTTGTTCCAGATGGTGACCGGTCAATTACCATTTACTGCTGACTCAATGACATCCCTGATGTATAAAATTGCTAACGAGGAACATCCAAGTCCAAATTCAATCAACCCGGATGTACCCCGCTGTGTGACTATCATTATTAATCGCGCAATGGCAAAAGACGTAAAAAAACGCTACCAACGCGGCAAAGAGATGGTTAGTGATATAACGAAGTGCCTGAAGATAATAAAAGCTGAAGGTAAGGACTAATGACGCTTAAAGGAAAGATTCAGCTTTACGGAAGAACAGATACCGGTTCTGTTCGTGAGCATAATGAAGATGTTATCGGCTGCAATGAGAATATTGCTCTGGCAGTACTTGCCGATGGCATGGGCGGTCATCGCGGTGGTGAAATGGCAAGCGCAATTACCGTCAGCACTGTACTTGAAGTCATAACAAAGAAAGTAAAAAATATAAAAACCAGTGACACTGATAATACTAGCGGCTACAGCGCAGAAAGCCAGATAATACATGACGCTGTCACCCTGGCGAATAAAAAGGTTCACGATTCATCTAAAGCCAATGCCCAGTACCGTGGCATGGGTACAACCGTTGTGGTTGTTTTGTTTTATGATAATCGTTTTACTGTTGCACACGTCGGTGATTCACGACTCTATCGCTTACGTGATGGTGAACTCGAACAGCTGACCCGTGATCATAGCCTGATACAGGAACTGATCGACCGGGATTTCTATTCGCCTGAGCAGGCAAAAAAATCATTAAATAAAAACCTGATAACACGTGCTATTGGTATAGACAGCAAGGTTAAAATTGATATACAGGAAGATGTCGCCTTAGTAAATGACATCTACCTGCTTTGTTCTGATGGCGTCACTGATATGATTGAAGACGATTTAATCAAGTCGGTTATGATTGAAAACAGCGAAAACCTGAAAAAAACCACATCGGAAATTATACGCCTGGCAAATGAACACGGTGGCAAAGATAATATTTCGGCAATACTGATTAAACCAGTAAAACCATTCCCTGCTAAAGATAGCTTGTTTTCTCAGTTTTTTAACATATTCTCATAGATACATAAATAAAATAATAATGCATATAGCAAACACATGGTAAGGAATTTTAATGGCGAAACTAGTACTCAACTTTAATGGCGAAGTTGTAAAAGAATACGAACTTGATAAAGAGGTTTTAAGCATCGGGCGTAATCTCGATAACGATATTCATATCGACAATTCTGCTGCCAGTGGCTATCACGCAAAAGTACTCACCATTGTTAATGATTCGTTCATTGAAGATCTCGACCTTCGTTAGACATCGCAGTGATTTCTGTTTCAACCGCTTCTTCCGGCAACCGTGATTTACCTCGTCGCCTTCCTCTTTTAGTAGACATACTTCATTATTACTCTATGATTTTAAACTAAAAACATATTATCCACAGATGAACGCAGATAAAAACAAAAACACTATAAGTGGTTTTCACGCATAAGCGTGAAAACCAAATAAATCTGTGTTCATCTGCGTTCATCTGTGGACAAAAGCACAAACGGCACTTTTATTGGTGTTTATAAAATCAGTAACCATGCACTACAATCTGTTTTTAAAACGTTATTATTTTTCAAACACTGCTATCGATTCAACATGCCCGGTATGCGGAAACATATTCATTATTCCGGCTTTAGTTAACTTATAACCCAGTTCGTTTACCATTACGGCAGCATCACGTGCCAGCGTTGCTGGATGACAGGAGACATAAACAATGGTTTCTGCCTGCATTTTTTTTAATGCCGGCAAAATTTCAGCGGCTCCTGAGCGCGGCGGATCCAGCAAAATCTTATTGTATTGTTGTTTTAGCCAGGGCGCGGTTAAAACATCATCGCTATACAAATCCGCATATAGAAATTCAACGTTAGCAATATTGTTAAGCAGTGCATTATCCCGTGCTTTTTTAACCATCACTAACGAACCTTCTACCGCCGTCACCTGTTTGCAATTAGCCGCCATAGCCAGCGCAAAATTACCTAAACCGCTGAACAAATCCAGCACCCTGTCAGTACTCTTTAAGGCCAGATGATTGACCGCATTAACAACCATCTGTTTATTGATTTCCGGATTAACCTGGATAAAGTCAGAGGGTTGAAATTCAATTTTTAGACTTTTACCAGCAGGACCGGCTTCCGCAAGCTTGTAATATAACGGTTCTGCCTGCTGCGGGTACAATAATTCCAGCTTATCCGGTTTGCCCGCCTGTAGATAACACAGCAGAGAGTGAAGCTGGCAAAAGTCGGATAATATTTGTCTTGTCGTCACTGACAAGTCCACTAAATGTCGAAACACCAGAACAGTCTGATTATCTCCGACAGCCACTTCTATCTGCGGGATACTCCTTTTCTCTTCAAGTTGATTTATACACTCTGCTAGTTCACTAATAATCTCACCTACCGATGGATGCAGTACTTCACAGCGTGTTGTTTCTGTAATAAAGGAAGAATTGCGCTCACGAAAACCAACCAGCACTTTTTCCTTTTTGTGAACGTAACGCACACCCAGTCGCGCCTTATGGCGATAACCGTATTCCGGCCCTAATAATGGCTCCAGTACTTCTTCCGGGCTCACCTGTAGATGCTTTAACTGGTCAAGCAGCATGTTTTGCTTGAGTTCAACCTGAGCAGCAGAAGCCATGTGCTGCAGACTGCAACCACCGCACATTTCAAATGCACTGCATTTCGCTGCAACCCGCAGAGTTGAAGACTGTAAAACCTCAAGCGTGCGACCTTCAGCAATATTTTTAGTTAAGCGCGTGTATTTAAACAATACACGTTCACCGATTAAAGCCTGATCAATAAATACCGTACGATCATCGACATGGGCGATCCCTCTGCCTTCGTTAGACATCGCGGTGATTTCTGTTTCAACCGCTTCTTCCGGCAACCGCGATTTACCTCGTCGCCTTCCTCTTTTAGTAGACATACTTCATTATTTCACTTTGATTTTTCAACAAAAAACATATTGTCCACAGATGAACGCAAATGAACGCAAATATTTTTGTTATCACGCTTACGCGTGATAACCCTTAATAATATTTTTGTTTTAATTTGCGTTCATTTGCGTTCATCTGTGGACTAAATTTTCTTTATTCTAGTTTTTATTAACCAGGAAAAACACCAGTAGACAGATAGCGGTCACCACGGTCGCAGACAATAGAAACGATGACGGCATTTTCAACCTGCTGACTAAGCTTTAATGCAGCCGCACACGCGCCACCCGATGAAACACCACAGAACAAGCCTTCTTTTGCAGCCAGCAGCCGCGTTGTTTCTTCTGCTTGCTGCTGACTCACATCCAGCGTGAGATCAACCCTGGCAGCATCAAATATGCCGGGCAGGTATTCCTCAGGCCAGCGACGGATGCCGGGGATTCGTGAACCTTCTTCAGGCTGCACCCCCACAATTTGAATAGCGGGGTTCTGCTCTTTTAAAAAGCGAGACACCCCCATAATTGTGCCTGTTGTTCCCATGGAACTGACAAAGTGAGTGATTTTACCTTGCGTTTGCTGCCAGATTTCCGGCCCTGTACTGTGGTAATGTGCATCCGGATTATCGGGATTATTAAACTGATCAAGCACAATACCTTTACCCTCATCCTGCATTTGCAAGGCCAGGTCACGCGCGCCTTCCATGCTCTGCTGCTGCGTCACTGAAATCAGTTCGGCGCCATAAGCTTTCATCGCTGCACGACGCTCTTCGCTCATATTATCCGGCATGATTAAAACCATACGATAACCCATTACCGCTGCGGCCATAGCCAGTGCTATACCCGTATTACCACTGGTGGCTTCAATTAAGGTATCACCCGGTTTGATATCTCCGCGTTTTTGCGCCTGCGTTATCATATTTAATGCCGGACGGTCTTTCACGGAACCCGCCGGATTATTGCCTTCCAGCTTTAGCAGGATGGTATTTGAACTGTCAGTCAGCAGTCGCTGCAGGCGAATTAAGGGTGTATTCCCGATGGTATCGGCAAGCGTTAAGAACTTCATTTCATTCATTATTTGCTATAATTTTTGTTAATCTAACAGGGCGATTATGTTACTGTGTAGTGGTGTCGATATAATACATTAAATTACGCTTAGCACTTTATAAAAATACCCCTATTATGACAGCTGAATTAGCCGCTAAAAGTAAATTATATAGCCTACTGCCTGGTTTCCTGTATTTATTCAGCTCGGCACCGCTGCTTGCCGCTGAGGATGAGCTTTTTTTCGAAATGCCTGTTGTGCTGTCGGCAAATCGACTGGAACAACCCATCTCGGAGGCAGCAGTAAGCATGTCGGTGATTGACAGAGAGACTATCGAAGCCTCGGGCGCGAGAACGATTCCCGAAGTTTTACGCCTTATTCCCGGCATGCAGGTGGCTTTCAGTGGAAACCAGTTTGGCGATGAGCCCAAGTATGTCGTTACCTACCATGGCCACAGCGATCAATATTCCAGGCAGATGCAGGTACTTATTGATGGCCGCTCCATCTATGAACCTTTACTCGGCGGCATATTATGGAAATCCGTCCCGGTCAATATCGATGATATCGAACGTATCGAAGTTTCTCGCGGGCCTAACCTGGCGACCTATGGCTCTAATAGTTTCATGGCCGCAATTAACATTATTACCCGCACTGCAGCTGAAGATCAGGGTTCATATGTTAGAACCAACCTCGGCAACCATGATATTGCTGACCTGACATACCGCTATGGCGGCAGCAGCGGCAAACTTGATTACCGAGTTACAGGATCAACGCTTAACGATGACGGACTCGATAGCGCTAATGCAAACAATTATCCAGACGACACCCGCAGTAACAATATTGATTACCGGCTCGATTACCAGATCAATAACCATAACAGCCTGAGTTACCAGGGCGGATTGGGCGAGAACCGCCAGGAGACAGATCGAAACCATGTTGATGGTGGCCTGCTGCCAACTGCACGCACGGTAGACAATACCCGTTTCTTTCAATTTATAAAACTGGAAAGTGTGGTCAATGCAGAAAATACGATACAGCTACAATATTATTACAACCTGTCCGATAAACAAGATAACTATGTATCAGATGAAATAGATCCCGGCCCCTCTGCCGACACATTTACACTGGATTTAAATGATGATGTAAAAGCCGAACGACATAACCTTGAACTCACACAAATCATCTATCCTGACAAAAACCTTAAGCTGGTATGGGGTTTAAGCACACAACTAGATCTGGTACGGGCACCGCTATCACTTGGAGTAGATGAGAAAATCGAACATCACCAGAATCGTGTTTTTGCCAATATCGAGTGGTATGTCAATCGAAAAAATATAATCAACCTTGGCGCGCTGGCAGAAAAAAATGACTTTAGTGATACCGAGTTATCACCAAGACTATCCTTTACCCATGCGTTCAATGAGCAGCATAAAGTCCGGTTTGGTATTAGCCAGGCAATTCGCAGCCCATTTATTTATGAAGAAAGGGCCAATTTATTCTATTCACAGGAATTGACCGTCGACAACACACCTATAGGAATTACTCTAGTTGATCAACAAATCCTCGGAAATACCGAACTGAAAAATGAAAAAATAATCAGCCGGGAAATCGTATATTTTGGTGCATTTCTAAATTCAACACTGTTATTTAATGCCAGACTTTTCCATGATGACATTACTGATTATATCGATACCTTAAGAGAAGATGCTGATACAACTATCGATAACGTACCTGACGACCTTGATGACTTTGGCATCCCCGGTGCAGCCAATACCGTACTGGTTTTTCAGAACCCAATCTCCAGCACCACTAACGGCCTGGAGATTGAACTGGACTACCACATCGACCCAACATTAAGACTTATCGCCAGCGGCGCTATCATCAACATAAGCAGTAATTCAAATGCAATTGCACATTCAGCACCGCAGCATAGCTACTCACTGTTTCTCACCAAAAGGTTTAACGAAAAATACAATGGCAGCCTGGGTTACTATTATGTTGATGAATTCAAATGGACAGACGCACCCGATATTAGCCAGGCAGATGAAGTTTCAACTGACGAGTACCAGGCTCTTGATATGCGCTTATCCAGAAACTTTAAACTTAGCCAGACCAACGGCAGCCTGTCACTGGTATTAAAAAACCTGTTGGGTGATTACAGTGACTACCAGAAATACCAGATCAGTAGCACAGCCCCTGTTGCCATCCAGAACACAGTGGCATATATAGATTTAAGGTTAAATTTTTAATTTACAGACCATATTATGAATAAGACTGAACAAGGAGTTCTGCATCAAAGCAAGTTAAGACACTTGCTCATTCATATTCTGTTACTAATTACTTTCTGTTTAACACAGCCTGCATCGGCAGAAACATCAGCTGCAAACACAACACAGCAAGAAAAAAACACACAGAAGCATCATGTGTTTGTTATTTATTCTCCGGACAACACACTGCACTCAGAAATTATCCAGAAGCTATCAGAAAATTTAAAGCTTAAACGTTCTGGCATCATTATTTCAGAAGTAACGCCTGAAGAAAAAATAAAAACAGTAAGCAGCAAAACTGACCTTATCATTGGCATCGGACAGGCAGGCATGTACAGTGCAAATAAACACTACCCGAAAACAAAAAAGTTATTTATCTCTACTGACCCGAATAAATACAAACTCGATAAAAATAAAAACAAAAGATGCCATTTTATATATGGCCCAGCCCTATTGCAGACAGATTCGATTTATAAAACTGATCAACAATAAATGGAAAACCATTGGTCTGCTGAATAGCCAGGAAAAACCAATAGACACTAAAACCATACAGCAATGCGCTAAAAAATATAACCTGAAAACCTATTTTGCAAAAACAATAACTAATGAAGACCTGAAGAGCAGTATCAATAAAGTACTAAATCATTCTGATATACTGCTGGCACTTCCAGATAAGAATATATACAACAGTCAATCTGTTAAAAACATATTACTCACAAGTTACCGACACAGAAAACCTGTTATTGCTTTTTCCGAAAACTTTGTTAACGCTGGTGCACTTGCTGGTATTTTTAGCAGCACAGAACAAATTTCAAATAGTGCAAGCGACCTGGTTGAACAATACTATAAATCAGGCCAAAGATTTAAAAAATCGATCAATTACCCTCAGGAATACGATATAAATATAAACAGGCAAGTCTTCAGAGCACTTGATTTATCTATACCTGACCTTGATGATTTAAAACATGATCTTGAGCACTTAAAATAAATAAGGCAAAAATTACAATGAAACGATTCGGCTTAAGTAATCAGATTATTATAATTTCTATTATTCCTGCAATCATTGTTGCAGCGGCCCTGTCTACACATCACATAATGGATCAGTTTCAGGCGATTTCTGACACAGTGAACAATAATGGAAAGCTAATGGTAAAACAATTGTCACCAGCTGCTGAATATGCTGTCTTTTCAGGCAATATCAAACTCATTCAGCCATTACTAAACACTATCCTGCAAAATGAATCCGTTCTACGTATACAGATATTAGACAAGAGTGATAACAGCATTCTTGACCAAAGAAAGCCTGATAAACCAGTTAAAAAAGTTAACTTATTATTTGAAAAATTAGTAGATACGAAAAAACAATATGTATTCAGCGAGCCTATCATTACAGCAGAGATTCCTATAGAAGATAACGAAAACCCGTCAGGATTAATATCTGCTGACGAAATAATCGGCACAGTCATCATAACGATGACAGGAAAATATGCTGCTGAAGAAAAAATTCAGGAAATTAAACATGCTATTTTAATTACCCTGTTAATTATTCTTCTATCTATACTTATTCTTATTCGAGTAAGCTTAACTATTACCAGACCGATAAAGTCACTCACTGAAACAGTAAGAAATATAACTGCAGGCAACCTGGATACATATATAGAATTAAATGCAACTGGTGAATTAGGCGTACTTGAATCTTGCATCAACCAGATGAAGAATGAGTTAAAAGAGTCTCGCACCGACCTTGAAATACAACTTGATGTTTTTACAGAAGAGCTACAACAAACGCTTGAAGAGCTAGAAATTAGAAATGCAGAGCTTGATATAACACGATCAAAAGCCATTTATGCAAACAACGCCAAATCTGAGTTTCTGGCAAACATGAGCCATGAAATAAGAACGCCATTAAGTGGTATTATCGGTTTCACTGAATTACTGCAAGGCACCCATCTAACGGATGAACAAAAAGACTACTCAAAAACAATTCATAAATCTTCAATAGCTTTACTGGAAATTATTAATGACATTCTCGATTTATCCAAGATCGAATCAGGTAAAGTAGAGATCTCCAGCAGTGAATTTAACCTGGTTGATATTATCGAAGACATAATAAACTTATTAAGCCAGGCAGCACTGGATAAAAATGTTGAACTTTTTTACCGGATTGAAAAAGACCTCCCCACAATTATTCAAGCTGATTCATTTCGTCTACACCAGATACTCACAAACCTGATCGGCAATGCAATCAAGTTTACTGATAAAGGCTACGTTTACCTTCAGGTCACGCAGGGAGAATTAGACAACAGCAAAAACAGCATTAAATTTACCGTATCAGATACTGGCATTGGTATGAGTAAAGATGTCAAAACAAAATTATTTAAAGCTTTCACACAGGCTGACACCAGCATCACACGCCGCTTTGGCGGCACCGGACTTGGCCTGGTGATTTCCAGAAAACTTACATTATTGATGAAAGGTGAAATCGGTTTTGACAGCACGGAAGGTGAAGGCTCTACTTTCTGGTTCTGCGTACCGGTAACGTCGATACCTCAGGAGCAGAAAAATGTCTGAACTGGATGATAAAAAAATCGCGTTTGTTTGTAATCACTTCATCGCTAAACAGGCATTTAAAACATTATTTTCCAGCTGGCACTGCAGTGTAAACGACTATGTTCCAGCTGACCTGGATACCAGCTCTGGTCTCAGAGAAATCAACCAGTCATATGACATCGTCATCGTATTGCTCAGCAATAAAGATTTAAATCAGGACGCAATCGGCATCATATTAAATAAACTTGAATTTTCTATACCATCATTGTTAATAGCAAGCACGCAGTCACACACAAAACTAAAAAGCTTGCAACAGCACATTTTTAATAATGCAGTTTTTACCACTGAAAAAACTGAAGTAATAAAACAAAAATTAATTAGCATACTTGAAAAAGATTCACAGATGCCGGTTACTAAAAAAACAAATATTAATTCTATAAGCGAAATTGACTTGTCAAATATAAATATAATGGTCGTTGATGATAATGAGATCAATCTTCGTCTTGTTGAAATCCTCTTAAATAAACATCGAGCTGGTGTAACAACTGCAAGCCTGGGCACACAGGCCATTGATTATGCCAGCATGAATGTTTATGACATAATATTTATGGATTTACACATGCCAGGTCTGGACGGTTATGAGACTGCACAGAAAATTCGTGAACGTTCTCCTGGAAAACAACCTGTCATTATTGCACTTACTGCAAACGCTCTACCTCAGGAAAAAGACAAAGCCATTAAATCAGGCATGAATGGAATTTTAATTAAACCAATTACTGACGCCATACTTCAAAAAGTGATATATCAGTGGGTATTAAAAAAACCGATAAACATTCAAGAATTAAATGACCCTAAAACAATCAATGAAGATCAATCAAACAAAAGTTTAGACCATGAAAAAAATATCTTTTCTATCGCTATAGCTAAAGAATTTACTGGCGGTAATGAAGAGCTAGCCTACGAATTATTTCGCATGTTACGTACTGAATTAGATGAATATAATAGAGCTATTTCTATAGCCGTTAAAAATAACGACTTAAAAGCGTTACGTGAGCAGGTCCACAAATTACATGGCGCAAGTCGCTGTTGCGGAACCACAGAACTGAAAAAAACAAGCAGTCACATCGAAAACTTAATCCATCAAAAAATTTCTTTTGATATTGAAAAAGAAACGCTTCCTTTACTCATCGCCATTAAGAACGTAGCAGACTACAAAATCACTGAAGTCCCGCCAGCTCGTCATCCTAACGAAGGTCAGAATCTATAAAAACTATTCACCACAGAGACACAGAGAAAACCTTTTTATTGTTAGCAGCGTCTACGGCGCTGTTAACAAAGTAAGACTCTGTGTATCTGTGCTGAATAGTTTTTAAGTTTTTGACTGCCTGAATAGTGTCGATAACATAAGTTTATCTACATTTATTTTCTAAACGTATTGCTGTCCGACCACCTTGCCTCTCGCATTAATTTCTTATATTCACGTACAGCATTTTCCAGGCCCATAAAAACACTATCTGCTATAAGCGCGTGGCCAATATTAAGCTCTCTCACCATTTGCAAGCAGGCGATATCCTGTAAATTTTGCCGGTTCAAACCATGTCCGGCATTAACCTGCAAACCAATATTATCTGCATGCTCACAGGCAACAGTTACTTCATTAAGCAGTTGCTGTTGCTTCATGATAGTTTCTGCATCCGCATAGTGACCGGTATGAATCTCTATCACTGGTGCACCGGTTTTTTTTGCCGCATCTATTTGATGTAAATCGGCATCAATGAATAATGAAACTTTTATACCTGCTTCAGCCAATTCTGTACAAGCTTCAGTTATAACATCCCGATATCGTATAACATCAAGACCACCTTCAGTTGTAAGTTCTTCACGTTTTTCAGGGACCAGGCAACAATCTTCAGGGTTCACATCACAGGCAATCGATACCATTTCACGGGTAACGGCCATTTCAAGATTCATCCGCGTCAGCATACGTTCTTTTAACAAATAGACATCCCGGTCCTGGATGTGACGTCGATCTTCACGTAAATGTAAAGTGATACTGTCTGCACCTGCCTGCTCAACCTGTAGTGCCGCACGCACAGGATCAGGATAACGTGTCCCCCTCGCCTGCCTTAATGTTGCTACATGATCTATATTTACGCCCAGGCCTAATTCACTCATTTTCACTTGTTTATGACTCCAGAGTATATGTATTCGGTTCGCACAATTTTACAGAATAGTGGCAAGATATGCTGTGGTGAAATGTTTTGAGTTTTCGACAGGCTATATAATAATAAATACTTAATCAGAGGTGCCCTAGCATTTCCAGCATAGTCGTTTCATCAATTACCGGCACACCCAGTTTTTCTGCTTTAGTTAACTTCGAACCTGCTTTATCACCAGCAAGTAAATAATCCGTTTTGGACGATACACTGCCCACCACTTTGGCGCCAACAGCAAGTAACTTTTCTTTTGCTTCATCTCGCGACATGGTCGGCAGTGTTCCCGTTATGACCAGCGTTTTGCCGGTAAACTCACAGCCCTGTTGATTATCCGAGCCCAACTGTTCAACATTCTGTATCTGAATACCCGTCGCTAACAGTTTATTTATTACTTTCAGGTTATGTTCCTGCTGAAAAAAATTCACAATATGCTGTGCTACGATCGGCCCTATATCCTGTACTTCAATCAGTTGTTCATAGCTCGCACGTTGTACGGCTGCTAATGTTTTAAATTCTTTAGCCAGGTTCCTGGCCGTGGTTTCGCCCACTTCACGAATACCTAATGCATAAATAAATCGAGATAACAGTGGATGTTTACTGTCTTCTAATGCATCCAGTAAATTCGTTGCAGACTTTTCCCCCATACGGTCGAGTGATGTCAATGTTTCAAGTTTTAGTTGATACAAATCTGCCGCTGTGTTGACCAGCCCCTGTTCGACTAATTGCTCGACCAGCTTATCACCAAGCCCATCGATATCCATTGCTTTTCGAGAGGCAAAATGTTTAATGGCTTGTGCACGTTGCGCACGGCAATATAAACCACCAGTACAACGGGCAACAGCTTCACCTTCAATTTGCTCAACCGCAGAATGACAAACCGGGCAGTTTGTTAGCATTTGTATTTCTGCCAGGGGTTTTGTCCTGGAGCCAGGCACAACTCGGACGACTTCTGGTATAACATCACCCGCACGTCTAACCACAACCCGGTCACCTACACGCACATCTTTACGACGTATCTCATCCATATTATGCAAGGTTGCATTGCTCACCGTTACGCCACCAACGAAAACCGGCTCCAATCTGGCTACCGGTGTAATAGCACCAGTACGACCCACCTGAAAATCCACATCGATTATTTGACTTATTTCTTCCTGAGCGGGAAATTTATGCGCAATCGCCCAGCGTGGTGCGCGTGCGACAAATCCCAATCTGTTTTGCAGCGAAATTAAATTAACCTTATAAACTATACCGTCAATGTCATAAGCTAAATCATCTCGTCGCTTTAAAATATCTTCGTAATACGACAAGCAGGCATTAACGCCATGGACAATTTTTATTTCATTGCACACTGGCAGGCCAAAATCTTTTAGCTGCTGTAAAATATCATAGTGAGTATCCGCTAGCTTTTCACCTTCAACAACGCCGGTAGAATAACAATATAAACTTAACGGCCGTTTCGCAGTAACACCAGGGTCAAGCTGGCGTAAACTTCCCGCTGCTGCATTTCTTGGATTGGCAAATTCTTTTTCATCATTCAGCTTTGCCTGCCTGTTTAATTCATTAAAACCCGCTTTTGGCATAAAAACTTCACCACGTACCTCCAGTACGTCCGGATAATTTTTACCTAAAAGCCGTAACGGCACGCAATGCATGGTCCTGACATTCTGTGTGACATTCTCACCAGTTGAGCCGTCACCTCGTGTTGCCGCATAAACTAGTTCACCTTTTTCATATCGCAAACTAATAGCTAAACCATCCAGTTTTGGTTCAGCAGTTAATTCAATGTCATCTTCAGTATTTAATCGATCCTGTAGTCGCTGGTAAAAGGACAACAAAGCTTCTTCACTGAATACATTATCAAGTGACAACATCGGCATTTGATGCTGTATCTGGTCAAATGCTGTTAATGGTTTTGAACCAACACGTTGTGTTGGCGAGTCGGAAGTAATTAATTCCGGATGTTTTTGTTCCAGAGCAACAAGTTGATTATATAAACGATCATATTCCGCATCGGGAACATCCGGATCATCCAATACGTAATATTGATAGGAATGGTATCGAAGCTGCTCACGTAACTTTTCAAATTGCTTTTCTATTGATGCTGGCATTGTTTTTATATTTTTATTTACCGCAGAGACGCGGAGACACAGAGGAAAACATTAATTTACGTATCAACGTTTATAAAAGAAAAACTAAATGTATATTCGTTATTTGTTAACTTTCAACTCAATGACAGTATGCAGCTTAGACCTGGCTAAAAGTAATAATATTACAGGACGGTTTTCACAAATTATTTTATTTTCTCTCTGCGTCTCCGCGTCTCCGCGTCTCTGCGGTAATATTATTATTTTTCAGGTTTCGCTGGAAAGTTCGGGTGTTACGCTTTTATTATAATTCCTTACCTGTTTACGATAGTTTTCAGCATCCTGTTCTGTTAGCGTCTGGCGATTGTGGTTACATAAACGCGCACCCAGCAAACCGGCTAATTGATAGCTGCGCTGCAACATTTCTGTTAAATCATCGAGTGGATCATTACCCTTGATTTTCATAAAAACAGTCAAACCCGATGTTTTTAAATCGTGAATGGTTTCAGCATCAAAGTATCCCGGCTCCAGCATATTGGCAAGGCCAAATACATTACGACCGCCAGATTTGTAGTGAAATATATTCATCTCATCAAAGGTCAAACCCATAGCCTGAGCTGAACTATTTATCTGCGAACCGAGTAAGAACTTATCTTCATTAGGCTTACTTTTAGGCAGAATATATAAAACAATAAAATCTGACGGTGTTTCATCATCAGGTGACTCGGTAGACTGGTTTTCTTCTATGGGTTGATTTTCTGCAGCTACCCTTACAGGCGCTATATCTTCTTCATCCGGGTCTAATTCAACCTGCTCTGAGCCTGCACCAGTAATGATTCTGACTTCGCCAACACCTTCATCCAGGTCATCCAGGTTCCGCGCTGAAAATTCAGGCAGGCTGTCTTCCTGGCCATCTTCAAGTTCATCTACAAGCGAATGTTTACGTTGACGCCGGCTGCGTCCCAGCACATATATCACCAATACAAACACAATACCTGCTGCAAGCAATATCCATCGTAATGATTCCACGATTTATGCTCCTACACCGGCCATTGTTGCCGCTTCCGCCACATCTACAGAGACCAGGCGAGAAACACCAGATTCACGCATGGTGACGCCACTTAAGTGTTCTGAAATTTCCATGGTGGTTTTGTTATGTGTAATAAAAATAAACTGTACGCGTGCCGACATTTCTTTAACTAGCTGGCAAAAACGGCCAACATTGGCCTCATCTAATGGCGCATCTACTTCATCAAGCATACAGAAAGGTGCAGGATTCAATTCAAAGATGGCGAATACCAATGCGACTGCTGTTAATGCTTTTTCTCCACCTGACATCAGATGAATATTTGAAATACGTTTACCAGGTGGCCTTGCCATAATAGAGACACCTGTATTCAAAAGATCATCACCCGTCATTTCAAGAAAGGCGGTGCCACCACCAAATAAACGCGGGAACATGTCTTTTATACGTGAATTTACATGATCAAAGGTTTCTTTAAATCGGGTACGCGTTTCTTTATCAATTTTTGCAATCGCCTGCTCTAATATTTCCAATGCAGCGGTTACGTCTTTATCCTGACCATCCAGGTACTCTTTACGCTGTAATTGTTCTTTATACTCTTCAATGGCAGCAAGGTTGATGGGACCAAGACGTGATATTTTTATTGCCACCTCAGACAGCTTTGTTTCCCACCGTTTACTGCTTAGCTGTTGGCCTTCAGATTCCTGCTGTTGCAACTTCTCAAGTGTGTTATCTAATTCAAAACCGGTTTCCGCTAACTGTTCCAACGTGGTTTTACTACGGACACGTGTTTCCTGACTATCGAGACGGCATTTTTCCAGTTGAGCACGCACATTTTGTGAATCCTGTTCAAATTCACTGCGTTGCTGTTCCAGTGTTCTAAGTGTATGCGTAATAGTTTCGACTTTACGCCGCGCTTCAGTTAGTGCTTCTTCTGATAGCAAACGTTGCTCTAATAAAGCTTTGAGCTCGTGTTCTAACTGTTCGCCTGGCTGCGCTGACTGTGACAGTAAAGATTCAAGTTCCTGTTTGCGCTGCAACTGCACAGTTTGCGCCTGTTCCATGCGTGAAATATTATGTTGCAGACCGCTTAAACGTGTTTTCAAACCTTCAACCCGAATCGCCAGCTGATGAGCCTGATCACGCTGTTGTTGCAAGTTTGTTTGATGTTGTTGCAGCTGTTGCTGTAACTCATCACGCTGTTCCTGCAAAACTTTTCGATCTGCTTCCATGGTTTCAGCATTTTCCAGTGCTGCATTACGATGTTGCGTCGCTGTTGCTATGTCAGCCTCAATACTGCTAATTAAGTTTTGTGTTTCTTCGAGCTCGGCATCAAGATCTTTGCCACGGCTGGTAATATGCTCATGACGGGATTCACGTGCGGTAATTTGTGCCTTTATTTCATTTAAACGTGAATGAATTGTATTTAACAAAACCTGTATTTCTTCACGTTGCTGCTCGTTGCTTTGCAGTGTGTCTCGTAAGCTGATCAATTCAGCACCTACTTTTTCTGCTATAAGCTCATCTTCGGTTAATTCCTGTTGTAACTCACGAATACTGTTCTCACGTGCCAAAACACCTGTATTGGTATCCGTTTCATGACTAATCCGTATCCAGTTGGCACCTAACCAGATGCCATCTTTGGTAATAATGCTTTCACCATCCGACAGTGTATGTCGCAATGTTAATGCTTGATCAAGATTTTCAGTACAACGAATGCCATGTAGAAACGGACTTAATTCAACTGATGATGAAACTTTAGCCAGTAAAAACTCTACCGAAGCCGTGGCTATGGCATTGACAGCAGTACCTGACTGTCCGATTTCAATCAGCGATAGATTGCTATTTTCCAGTGAATCAAATGCAGATGAAAATTGTTCGATACTGTCAACACAAACGGCTTCTAAGGTATTACCAAGCACTGTTTCAACAGCAAGCTCCCAACCATCGCTGACATCCAGCTGTTGAGCTAAACGTGCATTATTATTAATGCCACTTTTTTCCAGCCATTGCTGAGCTGCTTTATCTGTTTTACCTAAAGCCGCTTCCTGCAACGCTTCTATCGAAGACAGACTGCCCTGCTTTTGATGAATGCTGCGGCGAACATCTGCTGAGCGTTGCTCTACGGCAACAATTTGTTCGCGTGTTTGTCTTATCGTGCTTATGGCTTCGGATAACTGTTGTTCGTTTTCCTCTTTTTCGCTGCCTGATTTTGCTAACAGGGTAGTTAAATCGGCGATTTGCTCTTCCAGGTTTTCACCGCGTAAAGCCTGCTTTTCGATATCGATTTTTTGCAGGCGTTGTTTTAATTGTTCTAGCTGGCGTTCCAGCTGCTCCATACGAGAACGCTCAAGCTGTGCTTTCTGACTTTCTGCAGAATAACGCTGATTGATTTCATCCCATGTTTGTTGCCAGTTTTGTTTTGCCTGCTCGGCCTGCTGAAACTGCTCAGCACTTTCCAGTTCCTGAGCTTTTAATGTTTCCAGCTTTGGCTCATCCATAAGTAGACTTTGTTGTAAATCTTCAACTTCCTGCCTGTCTGACAAAATTGCCTGGCTTGCATCAGTCAGCGCGCTTTGGATTTGCTCCAGATCTGTTTGCTGACGTTGCAGTAAATCCTGTTGATGTTTGATATTTTGTTCTTTGGCAGAGATCTCGGCACCCAGGCGATAATATTCGGCCTGTGCCTGATTAAGAATTTCATTTGATTCTTCACTTTGCTGGCGCTGAAACTCAATTTTTGATTCGCTGGAGCGCTGCTCTGCAATCACCTGCTGCAGTGATGTCTCGGTACGCTGAATCTCTTTATCACGAGTGTCCAGTTCTGTTTTCAATTCAGACCAGTGTAATGTTAAATGTTCAGCCTTCAGCTCGCGCTCCTGCTGTTTTAATTCTTTATAACGTTCAGCACCGCGACTCTGGCGCTGCAATCTAGCCAGCTGTTTATCAATTTCTTCACGTAAATCAGATAAACGTTCAAGATTCTCACGGGTATGCCGGATACGCGTTTCTGTTTCGCGTCGACGTTCTTTATATTTTGAAATGCCAGCGGCTTCTTCAAGGAAATTACGCAACTCTTCAGGTTTGGCTTCAATTAAACGCGATATCATGCCCTGCTCGATAATGGCATAACTTCGTGGCCCTAAACCGGTTCCCAGGAAAAGGTCAGCAACATCACGTTTGCGGCAACGTGTACCATTCAAACTGTATTTTGAGATGCCATCACGTGTTACCTGGCGTTTAACAGAAATTTCAGCATAATTCGCATATTGCCCGCCTAACTTACCTTCACTGTTATCAAATAACAGCTCTACTGCCGCCATGTCTATCGGTTTTCTTGCGGTCGAACCATTAAAGATAACATCATCCATCGATGCACCACGAAGATGCTTGGCCGAAGACTCCCCCATTACCCAGCGCACCGCATCAATGGTATTGGATTTCCCACAGCCGTTAGGGCCGACAATGCCGGTTAGATTACTGGGGAAATTGATTGTGGTTGGATCTACAAAAGACTTAAAACCAGCGAGCTTAATCTTGCTTAAACGCATCTTTTACTTATTTGAGTTGGAGTTTTTATGGTTGTATATAGTGTCTATAACATATAAGTGGCGTAGTTTACATGACTGGCAATGCTTTTTAAGAGCGAATTGAGCATCTTTTACAGTTATATTTCACTGCATTTGTTTCTGCTTGAACCAGGCGTTGTAAGCTGCTGAATTTATTACAACCGCAACATTAATTAACCATAATATTAGTTATCAATAATATAATATTTTTAATGTTTTTCTGTATAATGCCGGTTTACTTTGCAATCAGGGTAACAGTTATCAGTTCCAATTATCTCAGAACTGATAAAATAAATCGCTTTTTTCCAGAAAATAACAACAATAGACACCTTTAACTGCTGTTTTCATGGAAGATATAAATATAAGTCCATTACCCTATCTTAATTAACATTATTATTTAACGTAACCAGCTAACCACTGGCGCTTCTATAGAGATCAACCATGCCAACCAAACCATCAAAAGAACTGGAAACGTTTGACAATCCAGCACCTGAGCGTGACTACACCATTCGTATTCGCCTGCCAGAATTTACCTGTTTATGCCCTAAAACCGGGCAACCTGACTTTGCCACACTGGACCTGGAATACGTACCGGAAAAAAGCTGCATAGAACTGAAATCACTGAAAATGTACATCTGGTCTTTTCGTGATGAAGGCGCTTTTCATGAAGCCGTCACCAATGAGATACTGTCAGACCTGGTCAAGGCCTGTGAGCCACGGTTTATGCGCCTGACCGCAGAATTTAATGTTCGCGGCGGTGTTTATACAACCGTAGTGGCTGAACATAAAGATGCTAGCTGGTCTGCACCCGCTGTTGTTTCACTTCCTTAACAGTGATGTCTTCAGCAGTCTTTCTCGGTATTGATATCGGTACTTCAGGTATTCGAGCAAGCTGCATTAATGTTGAAAAGCAGGAACTTATCAGCCATCACATCGCTTTTAACAGCCAGCTACCAGTTAATGGTAAAAATGAACAAAACCCAGATGACTGGTTACTACAGCTCAATAAACTGCTGTTTGAGATAAGCAGACAATTAAAAAAACTCGACAGTCATTACTGTATCAACGCCATTTCAATTGACGGTACATCAGGTACACTCATTGCCTGCAAAAAAGACGGCACTGCCCTTTCACCGGCGTTAATGTATAACGACCAGCAAAGCGTGCAACAGGCTGAAATAATTAGTCGCTTTGCAGCAGCGGAAAGTGCAGTACATGGTGCCACCTCTTCTCTGGCAAAAGCACTTTTTTTAATGCAGAAATACCCGGAAACAGAAATCTTCTGCCATCAGGCTGACTGGTTATCAGCATCACTTACAGGAAAATACGGTATCAGTGACGAGAACAACTGTTTAAAACTGGGTTACGATAGTATCACACAGCAGTGGCCGGCATGGTTGCAAGATAACAAGGAAGGGATAACTGTTGCCAGAGAATTATTGCCAAAAGTTGTAGCACCCGGTTCAATTATCGCTAATGTGAAATCAGTATATGTTGAACAGTATCAACTAAGTGAAGACTGTGTTGTGGTAGCAGGCACCACAGACAGTAATGCTGCCGTTCTGGCAACAGGTGCCAGTCAGCCTGGTGACGCCGTCACCTCACTTGGCAGTACACTGGTGATTAAGCTTTTTTCAGATAAACCCATTTTTGAACCTGGCTACGGAATCTATAGTCATCGCCTGAATAATCACTGGTTAGTAGGCGGCGCCTCAAATTCAGGCGGCTGTGTTTTATTACAGCATTTCACACCAGTACAGCTTGATGAAATGACACCGCTGCTCAAGCCAGAACATTGTGTTGGACTGGATTATTATCCACTACCTTGCACTGGTGAGCGCTTCCCGGTGAATGACATCAACAAACAAAGTAAAATAACCCCCCGGCCTTCATCAGATGTGGATTTTTTTCAGGCACTACTGGAAGGCATCGGCAGTATTGAAGCTGAAGGTTATAAAAAACTAAAAGCGCTCGGCGCAACACCGCCACAACGCATCTTTACCGCAGGCGGCGGCAATAAAAACCCGGCATGGAAACAAATACGTGAACGAATCACAGGCATAGATGTCTTAGATGCCGCTCATAGCGAAGCCTGTTATGGTAGCGCTCTACTGGCCAGGAAAGGATATAGGGATAGTTTTAAGTTGTAAGTTGTAAGTTAAAAGTAAACCCGAGAAACGTAGAACGTAGAACGTGGGAAGTAGAACTTGGAACTTAAAACTTAAAACTTAAAACTTAAAACTTAAAACTTAAAACTTAAAACTTAAAACTTAAGACACTATTTCAAACATGATTTCATTTACCAAAGGTTTTTTCGATTGTTTCAGCGGTTTCGCTTTGTTATTTAAACCAGGCATCAAACGTTTTCTGCTAATCCCCCTCATCATCAACATCGGCCTGTTTTCACTGGCAACAAAATTATTAAGTGACCAGCTGGACATCTGGTTGGAGAAACTATTACCCAGCTGGTTAAACTGGCTGGAATGGTTGATATGGCCATTGTTTGCAATCGCCATGTTTCTTATCGTGTTCTACACCTTCACGGTAATCGCCAACCTGATCGCTGCACCTTTTAACAGCTTACTGTCGGCAAAAATTGAAGCGATGCTTACCGGTGAAAAACCGGAAGACATTAATTCAGATAGTTTTATTAGACTAATGACACGAACAATAAAATCAGAGATCCAAAAAATTCTGTACGCTATAAAATGGTTCATACCGCTTATCATTATCACCATTATTCCTGCAGTTAATATTGTTGCACCCTTCCTATGGATTTTATTTGCCGTCTGGTTTTTTGCACTGGAATACAACGACTACCCGCTGGCAAATCGTGGTCAGTTTTTTGAACAGGTTAAATCCTACAATAGAAAGAATCGGATGCGCTCACTGGGACTGGGCAGCGCTGTTTTCATTTTAACCAGCATTCCCATTGTTAATTTTTTCGCTATGCCTGTAGCAGTAGCAGGTGCCACAAAACTAACAACGAAAGTCAATGACAGTTCTGGAACGAAATAAAAAATGGAAAACCGGCTCACGGAATTAGAAATTCGCTTAACGCATCTGGAAGACACCATAGAGGTGTTAAATAAAACCATCATCAAACAACATGGTGAAATTGATTTACTGCAATTACAGGTTTCACAGCTTGAGAAGAAAATAAAAGCATCACAATCATCACCAGTCGCACATGAAAGCGAAGAAACACCACCGCCGCATTATTAACAATATAATGCCTGTAATCGACCAGGAACACGCAGATAAAGAAAAGAAAAATATTTTTTCCGCAAATAAACGCAAATAAACGCATATTCAAAACCATGTAATACAGGAATGTCATCTCGACCAACGGGAGAGATCTTGAGCCGTCGCTGCATAAGATCTCTCCCGTTGGTCGAGATGACAACAAATAATTCATTCTTATTTGTGTTTATTCGCGTTTGAATTAAAAAGCCTTTTACTGCAGGTTCAGGATGTAAGCAGAGCTTTCAGTTTTGTTAGACGTTTCACAAAAAATAGTTATTATCAATTAAGGTTATTGATAGATGCCCCCGATTCATGCCTCTAACCGTTAACGGGTCAGCGTTGGCAAGTTATGCAAAGCTGACGATTATACGTCTGACATCTTAGAAAACTGCCAGTAACTCCAAACGTGCTGTGGTGCCATCACCCTCACCAATATCCGGTATTTCTGCACCTGTGTCAGGTTGATTATTGTCATCATTAAAACGGATTTCAGCATTGAAAAATAGATTCTTCGAAATACTGTAAAGCCCGGCAATGGTCAGAGAAGAAGTGTCATCAACCAAAAAATTGCTCTCATAGTTCACCAGATCATAACGAGCTGTGGCAGAAAATTTATCATTAAACTGAAAGTTGGTCATTAGCATAAGTCCGTTATCAACCAGCTTGTCTGCAACCAGTAATTCACCTGCAAACAGCCATTTTTTCATTTTGTAACTGGCAAAAATGTCGAAAATAGTTTCCAGATTTTGATCCTGGGTTATTAGTCCAAGCGTGATATCCAGGTCTTTTGCGGGCTTGATTTCGGCGGCAAGTTCCACGGAATTCTTATCCGGCGTATTATTCAAATCATTCAAGTAACCGATAATCAGGTTCACTTTGTCAAATTGATAATTGAATTCCAGACCTTGCAGGTTGTTACCATCTTCAGCAGTTGATGAACTCCAGATATCCCACAGCTGTCCATGGGTGATTTGATACATATCTGGTGAGTCTTCACGTTCAAAAGTTAGTTTGTTGTTAAACACACCGCCCATTAGCGACATCTTAGGATCGATATCCCATTTCAAAAAGATTTGTTCCAGACGGGCAGAATCACCATTTCCAGTAGACGGGTTTACATCAGCATCAAACCGTATGGTGATACCTTCTTTAAGTTTACTTTCTACATCGAGCTCACCCGAGGTAATAAATTGACCCTCCTCACCGTGCTTGCCCACATCAGTACCATCGGAGAGTGTCCATACAAAATCCACAAAACCGGATGGTGTAATATCGATCTCCAGCGCAACGGCCGGTGCAGCGATGATGAGCGAACTTAGCACCAGTGAGCTTGCTAGCAGTATTTTTTTCATTCTGTTTTTCCTCTTGTTCTTCGTCTTAGCAGAAGTCGACCGTCAAATTTTCTTAGGGAACCTCTGATTAATGCCGCTTAGTTAAGGAAAGTATGATAATCCTCTACCGTCATTCCCGCATGTTTGTGGCGGGAATCTACAGCTTTTCAGGCTGGATTATGAAATACATCCATGTATTTCATCCTGCGGACCAGCCATAGGCTGTTCAAACTGCTCCAGGCAGATTTAGTCCGGCTAAAAACATACCGGAATGACGAAAAGACAATGAAGTTCGTCTTAAGTAAGCGCCATTCGTTCCTTAGATGTTTTATAAAGCACCGCGGCGCCTGTCATTTTCCAGCTCATCAGCAGGCAAAATGCGCTCCTGGCTTACACGCCATTGACCGTCATCTTCTTTTTGAATAATAAACTCGATACCACTTGTATTAACGCTGCCGTCACTACCTTCAACCGTTTCAAGTGATTTAAACATGACACGATCACTTGTTTGAGCAAGTATATTTAAACCCTGATAACTTACTTTTTTAAGCAGCTTATTTTCGAACTCATACTTACACTGGTTAAACCAGTCATCATAAGTAATCACTTCAAAATCAGGTACACCATAAACACTTACCTCTTTTGAAATAAGATTCATGTGTGCATCTAAATCAAGCTTGTTAGCTGTTTCTGCCATTACGGCTAAAAATTCTAGTGGATTCATAATTTTGTAATCAATGTACTTAATGACACATCCTATATTTAAAAAAAACAATTTGTCCACGGATGGACGCAAATGAACACGGATAAAAGCTCTTATCAAATAGTTTGTCATCTTGAGTGATAACGAAAGATCTTGAGTTTAGTGTATAAATGCTATATTGATCAATGATCTTTCGCTATCGCTCAGGACAACAAGCTATTACAAGAGTTTTTTTATTAGCGTTCATTTGCGTCCATCTGTGGACTCAATATTTTTTATGATTGTTGATCGATTAGTTTTTGTCGATACTCTATAACGTCCGGGTTATCTTTACCCAGCATAATAAATAGACCACGCAGGCATAAACTGGCAATACCGTCACGCCATGAATAATCCAGTTTAATAATTTTTAATAAAATAGTCATTGCTTCAGAAAAATTGCTTTGCAGCATCTTGTGACTGCATAGCTGAAACAACATTGGCAAGTCATCAGGTTTGTCTTTTAACTGTTTTTCAAGATCTTCCAATTCCGCTGCCTTCTGTGCGGTTGATAAAAAAAGTGCATTCGTCATTAACACCACCGCTTCTTCACTTTCATTTTTTAACGGTGTTTTTTCAAGCAAGGCATAGGCCTGCTCATAGGCTTCTTCTTTAATCAGCAGTTTTGCAAAAACAAGCTGAATACGTGAATTTTCAGGATCAATAAACACCAGTTTGTTTAACTGTTCAAAGGCCGCTTCTTTATTGCCATTTTGATATTCAGCCACTGCGGCAGCTAAATCTTTATCTGATTCCCGCGCAAGATATTTATCCAGCATTTTCTTAAAGCTATCGGGTGAATCGAAACCGTGTATCTGGTCAACTACTTCACCATTGATATACAATTTCACTGTAGGCACACTGTTGATACCATAGTCATGCGCCAGCTGTTTCTCTTTATTAGTGTCAACGTTCACCAATAAAAACTGGCCGTTATAATCGTTCGCCAGTTTTTCCAGTACCGGCCACAGGCGTAAACACGGCCCGGCATTATCCGCCCAGTAATTAACCATCACCGGACCTTTATGCGAATTACTCAGTACTACCTCGTTAAACTTTTCACCCGTTACATCAAGTATATAGCTACTCATTTACACTCACCTATCGAACTGCTTCGACAGCGTTTATAGTCTGACCAGATTGTGTCAGCCAAAATAGCACCTGTAAAAATAGATTCTTCAATTTCAGCTTCTCTGAATGAGGCTTTGGTTAAGTTTGCTTCGGTAAAATCGGCACCAAGACAGTCTGATTCATCAAGTACGGCTTTACTCAAATCAGCCTGCTGAAAATCAGTTTCATGTAATCGTGTTTTGCGAAAGTTTGATTTCTTTAATATTGCCTGGTTGAATTTTGCTCCTGTTAACTTACTATCTTCAAAGTTTGATTGATTTAACCTGGCAGCGGTAAACACCGCTGACTCAAGCCTGGCTCCATAAAAATCAGTACCATCAGCTCTGGCTCCGGTGAAATCTGCATTTTTAAGCTGTGACCGGCTCAAACGGCTATTTTCAAGCACCGCATTTTTAAAACTCGCCCCCTGTGCTTTGACCGCTACCATTCGAACCTTAGGCATTCGTGCCTCATCAAAACGGGTATTGGCAAGCTTTGCAAAGTTGAAATCGGCATTTTCCAGTAACGCACCAGAAAAATCAGCATTATCAAAATTTGCATTGGTCATTATCGCATTTGATAAATCTTTGTTTTTTAGGTCTTTTCCAGAAAAATCACAATTTGCCCAGTTAACACCGGGTTCTGCCTCATCCTCACAGGCCGAAAAAGCTGGATTAATAACAATTACGACAACAAACACTAAATATAAACCGTTGACTAGCGCTTTTGACATGGTTTTCTCATTTTTTTTACAGGAATTCAGGGTATTTCTTTTTACTTTTTAAACAAATAAGATTTTACAGCGAATCGCCCGAGCAATGTTATCAATTAAAAGCACCTGATGCGGAAGAAAATCACCTCCGCTTAAGATTATTCACCATAAACCTTGATGGACTTAAATAATCAATCACTCTTTTGCTAACAGGGTTGGGTTCACCATTTATTAATGAGGCGACAATTTCTGCAGACAAAAAACTACTGGTAAAACCTCGAGAACCATGAGCAGCTGAAATATATAAGCCATTTAGATAACTCGCCGGCTGGTATGTTTTTGCCGTACTGCCAAGTGCTATATCAGCGTATTCCTTATTAAAAAAAGACACATCTGCTACAGCGCCAACAATTGGCACCCTGTCTTTTGCCATTGTACGAAAACCAACCCATGTTTCACAAATATCATCTTCTGTAAAAATATCAGGATAATATTTACTAAGTGATTCCAGCAGCACCCTGTTGTCATTTTGGCTAACTTCTAAATCCCGGTTGTTCCTGGTATAAGTTGCGCCAAGGAAATGTTTATTGTTAATCGCCGGGGTAATATGAACCTCAGCATTAAGTATTTTTTTAATTTGATGAGATGCCTGATTCGCATTTAAGCCGACAACCTGGCCGCGTATAACTTCTACCGGGAACTTTAACGGCAATGCTAAATCATTTATTGCCATACCATTTGCAATAATTAATATTTCAGTTTCGTTAATTAACTGAGAATCACCCAGGCACTGCCATTTTTTTCCATCATAGTTGATATTGGTCACTTCAGCATTGATGAAATTCAGTTTATCAGCACATTCATTTTGTAAAACATCAGATAAAATAGCAGGCAGTACGACACCTGCGGATGCATAATTAACGATTACCTGCCCTTCTTTTTTAGCTACCGATCCGTTATCCAGACCCTCAGCGATAGAAATAAAATCAGTATTCAACTGAAACTTTTCTATTATTTGTGTGATTCGTTTTTCATCCATCAACTGCAATAACCCATCATCAAACCAGAAGCGCTGCTGGCTTTTTATCTGCAACGAGTTAAATACATACAAGGCATAACAGTAAGCCGCGGTAAAAAATTCCGTATCTACATCATTGTTAATAGATAAACGCGGATAAACGATGGGCGCGGGATTAGCAGAAGCCTGTTTTTCATTATCACCCTGCTTATCAACAATAGTAACCATCCAGCCTCGTTGCACTAAAGCATAGGCAAGACTTAATCCTGCAATCCCCGCTCCGACAATTGTTGCAGCTTTTTTAGATGGCGACCTTTTAACTGGCGGCTCAAACCAGGGCTTGTCCTTATACTTAAGGGATGATGATGTTGTATTATTTGATTGCTCGGCAGGCAGTTTTGCGACAAGCATGTCGCGTTTTTTACCGTAGCCACTTACTTTGCTAACCATAAAACCAGCTTTCTGCAGATTTCGTTTTACCAGTCCCGCCGCGGTATAGGTGCTACATGTAGCACCATAAGCACTATTTTGAGCGATGCTTGAAAACAATTCCTGTGACCACATAGCGGGGTTTTTTGCAGGTGAAAAGCCATCAAGAAACCAGGCATCAACATTTAACTTATTCTCAGCTAATGCATGGTATACATCCATAAACTTGAAATGGATGACCACACGGTTATCAAATAATCGGCGATTATGTGTGGTCGCAATCGCTGGCGGATAATTTTCTACCAGTTCATCACACAATGGTTTCAATTCAGGATAGCGTGAGAAAAGTTCAACTATGGTTTCTGCTGAAAGCGGATATTTTTCAATCGCGACATAATGCAATGTTTTTTCCTCATTACATTCGGCGCAATGTTTCAACCATTCACCTATGGTTAAAATACAGTTTAAGCCACTGCCAAAACCTAACTCGGCTATGACAAAATCATTACGCCCCTGCCAGCGTTCGGGCAAAGCATTATGTTTAAAAAAAACGTGTTGAAACTCGCTTTCGCCTGAAACAGCTTCAGCTTCATCTGATGAATAATAAATATCATCAAATAATTCACTGTAAGGCTGGCCATCACGCCAGATTAAATTTGTATACTGCATATAGCCTTTTGATGTTGAGATTAGGGTACCTCGGATTAAGTCTATAATGTTTCCGCGCAACCCGAAGGGGCTTAAAGCTGACCCGTGCCAGTGTCATCATTTTTCACCAGGTTCCTGCATGCTTTCCCGCAAATATCAAGTTATGGGATGCCTTGATCACCAGTAAGCCTGTAAGCCAGAAACATCATAGACTTAATCAGAGCTAGCCTAGTAAAATAGGCCACCAATTTTAAGCACATCATCATATTATGCAATTAACCGACAAAACAATTTTAATCACCGGCGCCAGCGATGGAATCGGAAAATCCACTGCAATAGAATGTGCCAAACAGGGCGCAACGGTGATAATACACGGAAAAACCGTACCTAAGCTCGAAATCCTGTACGATGAAATAATACAGGCAGGTTACACCGAACCGGTTATTTACCCGTTAGATTTTGAAAAAATAACACCTGAGGACTGTGACACTTTAAACCAGGTTATCACCAAAGAATTTGGCAAGTTAGACGGCTTATTTAATAATGCTGGCTGGCTGGGAGCATCCACTCCCATTCAGCAATATGATTTAAAACTCTGGTACCGGGTTTTGCAGATCAATTTAAACGCTACTTTTATGTTAACCCAGACATGCATTCCCCTGCTCAATCACGAAAATCCCAGCTCGATAGTTTTTAACCTTGATAACAAAAACACTGCATACTGGGGAGCGTATGGTGTATCAAAGGCAGGATTAAGCACCCTCATGGAAATCCTGGCCGACGAAATGGAGTCTACATCTGTTAACGTCAAGGGATTACTTCCTGGTACTGTAAAAACAGCATTCAGAACCCGGGCCTTTCCAGCTGAAGATTCGTCAACACTGACCAGACCTGAAGAAGTAGCGAAAGCTGCCGCTTTTCTACTGAGCAGTGACAGCAATACCATAAACAATGAATCTTCTAACGGTAAAACTTTTCAACTTGATGAATTAACCAGTTATGTCAGTTAACTATCCACTGTATCCCGACGATTTTTCTCAAATATCGACTTCACCAGTACAAGAAAATAGGCAGTGGCAATGCCTGACGCACCAAATATCATACACATAACCATGATTTGATATCTGACAGCAATCAGCGGTGATACCCCGGATAGAATCTGCCCAGTCATCATACCAGGCAACGACACAAGACCAACGGCAAATAGAGAATTGATGACCGGTATCAGGGAAGACTGCAGCGCAATCTTGCGAGCTTCATCATAAGGAACATTCCTGCTTATTTCCGCATTTAGACGCTCGGCACAAAGGCTGACACTGTTCATTGCATTAGCAAAGATCATTCCGGCAATGGGAACCACTGACTGTGGCGAATACCAGGGATCGATCGCCAGAACAGCTTGTGTAATTAATACCAGAGTAAGTCCACCGCCAACAGCAATCGCAAGCAATGCATGCTTGTACAGTTGAAGCCGTTTGTCAGCTACCGTCCCCAGCGCAATCCAGCTTGAGGCAAAGACCATCACAGCCAAAATCACAACGACAATACCAGCACTGTCAGATTCAAAAATATAGGTAAGAAAATACCCGATAAGCAAAAGCTGAACCAGCATTCGTGAAATCGCATAAAGCGCGTTTGTTGAGTTTAATGACCACTTAAAAAGAATCCCTATGGTCAACAATGCAGGAATGAAGGCAAGTGATAAATTGATTAGCGGGATTGTCTGTAGTGAGCCATTCATATTTGTTAAACCGAGAATTAAGGCAAAGAAATAAATTACACCACAGAGACACTGAGGACACAGAGATTTTATTATTGTGCGCCGCAGGCACACTAACAAATAAAAAGTTTTTCTCTGTGTCCTCAGTGCGACGTGCATGGATGCACTAATGTCGCAGGTGTACGGATACACAAGAGCGACCTCTGTGGTGAATATTTTTTACTTATGCTCTTCTACAGGTATTATTCCATCAAGTTTATTTCAATACCCTGCTCACGCAGATGATCCGCACGTTCATCTACAAAGCGTTGAAAGTTACTTTGCGTTTTATAGGCACCAGAGGAAACATAATCCATTGCGGTCTGCGTATGAAAGGCTTTTAAATAAGCATCGGTTCGGAAAACTTCTTCACCCTCGTTATTAAAAAACAACAGGCTCGGCGCATAGTTAACATTCAGTTTTTTCGCCCAGTCGCGTATTTTTATTTTTTTCCCAGCAGGCGTGGTAATCGTTTCATTTGACCACATGTCCAGTACCACCACATTAAAACCAGACAATAACGCTACACTCTCTTTACGTTTTAATATATCAAGGTGTAACTCATCACAGCTACTGCATTTTCTTTGTTCAAACATCACCAGAAGCGGTTTATTCTGAGCGCTTAAATCAGAAACCGAATCGAGCGTATTAATATCATTATGCAGCCGGCCGGTTGCAGGCTGAGGATTCACTGCGGCCATGTAATCCTGATAACTGAGTTTTTCTTCCTGTTTATTTCCGATGTAATCTAATAAGGCGGTAAATTTTTCAGGCGGATAATAACCATTAGCGCGAAATACAATTTTATTGTCTTCATTAAAAAATAATAAAGTGGGGGTATACTGAACCTTCAATGCTTCTGCAAATTCCTTTTCTGTGTAGATTTTATCGCCTACGGTTACTTCCTGATCGCCCCACAGGTTTATCGCAACCACATCAAAATATTGTTGTGTTTTATTAGCAATATTGCGCTGACCAAAATTATCCTGCAGTAACATTTCACAATAAGGACAACCGTCCTGATAATAATAAACCATTAAACGTTTATTGTTATCAGCTGCTTCATTTATATCGTCGAAAAGATCAAGAAAGGATACTTTAAACCATGCCGGTTTTTCTGCATGTCCGGGATTGACAAAACCTGCAGCAAGCTCACCTTCTGATTTTGCATAAACTTGTTGCGAATTAATCAAAGAAACAACAAACAGGGTTAGCAGGTACTTTAATGAATGTATTTTCTTCATTGCAAAGCTCTAGTATAAGAGATACAAATCACTCCGTAATAATTAAGCAAAACTTTGCAGACTGATCATGTTGTTCTGCACGTCCTACTTTAGCGTTTTTTCTTAACTTTAGATTGTACTGACTTTGGTTTCTTTCTCAAGTTAAGACTGGCAGGTGAAGCAGAAGTTCTCGACTTTTTGGGCTGACCCTTTGCTTTCGAATGTAATGAGTCGCCAAATAATTGATTTTTCATCGACCGTTTTTTAGCTTTATGGCTTCGCAGTGACGCCATCTCGTCACGTGACTCCGGCCACTTCAGTTTCACGTCATTAAATAAAGTTTTTATTTCATCAAGTGATAACTCGACTTTTTTGCCTACTTTTAAATTTCGCGGCAACACAAGATTACCATAACGTACTCTGGTTAATCGGCTAACACGCATATCCTGTGATTGCCAAAGTCGACGCACCTCACGATTTTTTCCTTCTTTTAAAATTACGTGGTACCAGTGGTTGGCTCCCTGTCCACCCGCATCAATTATTTGATCAAACTTGAGCAAACCGTCTTCCAGCTCAACGCCTTTTAATAAATTGTTAATAATGTCACTGGTCACTTCACCATTTACGCGAACAGCATATTCACGTTCAATTTCACTGGATGGATGCATCAAATGATTTGCCAGGTCACCGTAATTTGTAAACAACAACAGACCGCTGGAATTAATATCCAGACGCCCGACGCTTATCCAGCGCCCTTCGCTTAATTTGCCGATACTTTCAAATACAGTCTTTCGACCTTCTTCGTCTTTTTGTGTACAGATTTCGCCTTCCGGTTTATTGTATAGAAGGACACGAATGCGTTTAACATCAGAAGTAATGACAGCACGGCGATTGCCTATATTGATCTTGTCACCGGCTTTTACATGATCGCCAATTTTTGCAAGCTGGCCATTAATACGAATTTTCTGTTCGCCGATCAGCCGCTCAATTTCACGACGCGAACCGTAACCCATTCGCGCGAGTGCTTTCTGTATGCGTTCCTGCTTTATGTCTTTAGCTGCAATAGAATCTTGTGACATAACTTGATTTCTTGATAAGAGGAAGGATTAGATCGCAAGAAAAAACTAAGCGTTAAAGACCTTTATTTCTGGTTCTTCCTGCTGCTCAGAATTTTCATCTCGCGAAACAGCGGTATCGCGTAGCGGACTCTTCAGCAACTTGGTTCGTTCAACGACTTGCTGTTCAACTTCTTCTTCGATATGAGCATCTTCGTCTGTATCTCCTTCATTCAGGCCATTCGCAGTATCGGCTACAGACTCGGTATCATTGCCATTATCGTCAGTGTCAGCTTCAGTTGAACTATCAGCGTTGCTTTCTGCAGCATCTTCATCTAACGCCAGTTCAGGGTTAATACCGTCTAAATCTTTTATCTCCGCCAGTGTAGGCAGCTGGTCAAGTGATTGTAAATTGAAATAATCAAGAAATTCTTTTGTTGTTCCATACAGTGTTGGTTTACCAGGCACGTCTTTATGTCCCAGGACTTTAATCCAGTTACGCTCAAGTAAGGTTTTGACAATATTTGAGCTGACACTAACGCCGCGTACTTCTTCAATCTCACCACGGGTAAGGGGCTGGCGATAAGCAATTAATGCCATCGTTTCCAGTAAGGCGCGTGTGTAACGAGCCGGTTTTTCTTCCCATAAGCGGCCAACCCAGGTGGCATATTCCTGTTTTACCTGTAATCGAAAACCACTGGCAACCTGTTTTAATTCATAACCACGCGAAACATAATCATCCGCCATTTGCATGCAGTGCTTGACGAATTTCATCACGTGTTGGGCGTTCTTCATCAAGTTCGAATAAGGCTTCAAATTGAACTACCGTTAATGCTCGGTCTGCAGCTAATAGTATTGCTTCAAGAATATTTTTAAGTTTACTTATTTCCATCATTCACCCTGTTTTCTTATTCGTTATTATCAAGCTGAACCATGTCAGACTGAGAGCCGACTGCTTTTAAATGAATCGGTGCAAACGAGTCAGCCTGTACCAGATCGATTAACTGCTCTTTAACCAGCTCCAAAATAGCCAGCAGTGTAACCACAACACCACGGCGCCCTTCATCGATAGTAAATAAAGTTGTGTAATTGGTAAACCCGTCAGCACTAATGGCACTCAGTATATTGCTCATGCGTTCACGTACCGACAGTCCCTCACGTTGAATATGATGATGTGTATACATATCAGCACGCGCCATCGCATCTTTAAAAGCAAACAACAGATCTCGCAAATCGACCTCTGGTACCGGTCTATCCTGGTGTATTTCTGGTGGTTCGATATCAGTCAGATAAATTTCACGCCTGAGACGAGGCAATTCATCAATATTCTGTGCTGCAGTCTTAAACCTTTCATATTCCTGCAAACGGCGAATCAACTCCGCACGTGGGTCGTCTTCGTCTTCACTTTCAGCCTGTCGTGGTAACAGCATGCGTGATTTAATTTCAGCCAGCATCGCGGCCATCAACAGATATTCTGCTGCCAGCTCTATTTTTAAATTCTGCATCAACTCGATGTACGTCATGTACTGGCGCGTGGTTTCTTCCAGTGGGATTTCCAGGATATCCAGGTTCTGACGTTTTATCAAATACAGCAATAAATCCAGCGGGCCTTCAAAGGCCTCAAGAATGACTTCCAGTGCATCGGGGGGAATGTATAAGTCTTTAGGAATAATAGTGAGAGGTTCACCCTGAACCAGTGCAAATGGCATTTCGCCCTGAGCGGTTACCTGGGCGGCAACCTGGTCTTTTTTGTCTGACTGCCCGGAACTTTTTTTCTTAATAATGGCCTTTTCAGCAGCTGCTTTTTCCACAGCCTGTTCCTGCTGTAAAGCCTGATGCTGTTGAGTTTCCTGAATGTCTGGATTTGTCATATTTGCTGATTATTCTTTATCGACGCCTATAAATAGGCAATGCCCATCGCTTTTCTAACATCTTCCAGTGTATCACGTGCAACTTCTCTTGCGGCCTCAGTTCCCTCATCAATTATTGCTTTAACTGTTGAAAAATCCTCTTCATACTCTTTAGCTCTATCCTGCATCGGCTTTAATTCTGCCAGTACCGAGTCAATAATTGGCTGTTTACACTCTACACAGCCAATCGAGGCAGATTTACAGCCTTCTTTCACCCATTCACATGTTTTATCATCTGAATAAACTGCGTGAAATTGCCAAACCGGGCATTTGCCAGGATCACCGGGATCGTTACGACGCACTCTGGCCGGATCCGTTGGCATGGTGCGTATTTTTTTCGTTACCGTATCGGGGTCATCGCGTAATGCAATCGTATTGTTATACGACTTGGACATTTTCTGGCCATCAAGCCCGGGCATTTTTGAGGCCGGGGTTAGCAACGCCTGTGGTTCCGGTAAAATTATTTTGCCGGAACCTTCAAGGTAACCAAACAAACGCTCTTTATCACCAATGGATATATTCTGTTGTGAGTCAAGCAAGGCCTGTGCCACACTCAGTGCTTCAACAGCCCCTTTTTCCTGATAATCTTTGCGATACTTAAAGAACATACGGGCATTTTTTTTGCCCATTTTAGCAGCAGCCTGATGCACTTTTTCTTCAAAGCCCAGTTCCTGTCCATAGAGATGATTAAAACGTCGCGCCACTTCACGGGTTAACTCAACATGTGCAACCTGGTCTTCGCCTACCGGCACTATACCCGCCTTGTAAACCAGAATATCAGCGCTTTGCAACAAAGGGTAACCCAGGAAACCGTAGGTCGCCAGATCTTTTTCCTTTAACTGCTCCTGCTGATCTTTGTACGTCGGCACTCGCTCCAGCCAGCTCAGAGGCGTAATCATCGATAATAGCGTATATAACTCCGCATGTTCCGGTACTTTTGACTGTATAAATAACTTCGCCGAACCCGGACTGATACCTGCAGCCAGCCAGTCAACTACCATCTCCCAGGTGCTTTGCTCAATAATAGAAGGGTCATCATAATGTGTGGTTAAGGCATGCCAGTCAGCAACAAACAGGAAACACTCGTATTCATGCTGTAATCGAACCCAGTTTTTTAATACACCGTGATAATGCCCCAAATGCAAACGACCGGTAGGTCGCATGCCCGATAAAACGCGCTGATGTTGTGTTGCTACGGTATTCAAGTTTTTTAAATCCTTTGTTAAAGCCCAAAAATAAAGCCAATAATATTGACGAAATACAGCACAATCGGCCACATGATTTTACCGAGTATTCCACTGACAAGTAATATTAAAATAATAATCATGCCGAATCTTTCCAGTTGCATAAACGGTATAGCTAAATTCGTTGGCAAAATACCTGCGACCACACGTCCACCATCCAGGGGCGGAATCGGCAATAGATTCAACACCATTAGAACAATGTTAATGATAATGCCCTTTTCACCCATCTCCGCCAGAAAAACCAGCAATTGCGATTGTTCCAATGACATATGAGCCAACTGGATAAACATTGCCCAGAAACAGGCCATGAAAAAATTCGACACTGGACCGGCCACAGCAACCAGCGCCATATCAAGCAACGGTGATTTAAAGTAACGTGGTTCAACAGGTACCGGTTTCGCCCAGCCCAGAACAAATGGGCTGACCATCGCCAGAAAAAGCGGTACCACCACCGTTCCCATGGGATCAATATGTTTTATCGGGTTAATCGTGATTCTGCCCAGTTTTTTTGCTGTGGGATCACCTAATTTATTTGCCACCCAGCCGTGTGCTGCTTCGTGCAAAGTGATAGCAAATAGAACAGGCGCCGCCCAAACGGCGATGGTATAGGCAATATCAGGAATTGAAGACATTAAGGAATATTAATTTTTCTGTAGCTTTTTATAAGCGCGGAGTTTACACGATTCACTATGTTGCATCACTGCTAACACATAATTAACTATTTACTGCTTGTCAAAGCCCATGTTCCTTGCCTTTGCCATGGCGGCGAATTACCGGTACCTCGTCAGTCAACTTAATAACCGTAGTCGGCTCTATGCCACAATGACCGCCGTCAATAATTAAGTCCACCTGCTTGTCCAGCTGTGCACGAATATCTTCTGCATCCGTCACCGGTAAATCTTCACCCGGCATAATCAGGGTGCAGGTCATTAAAGGTTCTCCCAGTTCTTCCAGTAAAGCATTCACCACCGGATGATCCATGACACGCAATCCTATATGGCGGCGCTTGGGATGCATCAACCGTCTGGGCACCTCAGTTGTTCCAGGCAGGATAAAAGTATATGGCCCGGGTGTTAGTGATTTAAGCAATCGATAGTCAGTGTTGCTAATTTTTGCGTAAGTCGCAATTTCAGACAAATCACGGCAAACCAACGTTAAATTATGCTTATCGTCAACTTTTCGGATGCGACGCAAGCGCGTGACTGCATTCTTATCACCGATATGACAGCCCAGTGCATAACTGGAATCAGTCGGATACACAATCACCCCGCCCTTATGGATAATTTCAACCGCCTGTTTGATCAAACGCTTTTGAGGATTGTCAGGGTGGATTTCAAAATACTGGCTCATAAACTGGAATTTTACACTGTTATTTAAAATTAATAAAAAATGAATAACGCACTGCATCGTTCCCCGGCAGTTGCCTCGGAGCAAATATCTGCCCATCCATCCGACCCACATGGATGTGGGAAGTGTGGAAAATGCAAGGAGCAATTTTCAACCGACCCACATGGCAAGGATTGTTCCTACAATCCCATTGCATTTACTCCATCCATGGAGGTCAGATGTGGGAAGTGTGGAAAATGCAAGGAGCAATTTTCAACCGACCCACATGGCAAGGATTGTTCCTACAATCCCATTGCATTTCCTCCATCCATGGAGGTCAGATGTGGGAAGTGTGGAAAATGCAAGGAGCAATTTTCAACCATGGACACATGCATTGCCCTACCCTGTCATCTCGACCAACGGGAGAGATCTTGTGTATGGTAAATGTTAGATCTCTCCCGTTGGTCGAGATGACAGCATAAAACTAACCAGCAACACCCGTTTTTCATTTTTCATTAACAAAGTCCGGTATAATGCCTGCCTAACAAAAAAGCAGACACCAGACAAACCTACAAAATACATTAACAACATGAAGTTACTATTTGATTTTTTTCCAATTATTCTATTTTTTGTCAGCTACTACCAGGCAAGTTTTCTGATCGAAAACACCTTTGTCGGCTATCTAATCAACCCCGATAAACCGGACTTTATCAATGCCACCCTTGTTGCCACGGCGGTAGCCATCATTGCCAGCTTTATCCAGGTTGCCTATCACTGGTTCAAAACGCGTAAATTTGAACGCATGCATATCTTTTCACTGGTGCTCATTACCGTCCTCGGTAGTATCACTATCTTTCTCGGTAACCCGGCATTTATTCAGTGGAAACCGACAGTATTAAACTGGCTATTTGCCGGTGTATTTCTTGGCAGCATGATTATTGGCGAAAAACCCATTATTCAGCGCATGATGAGCGAACAAATATCCTTGCCAGAAAACGTCTGGAAAAACCTCAACCTGTCCTGGGTGGTGTTCTTTTTTATCAGTGGCTCAGCTAATCTTTACGTTGCTTTTTACTACAACCTTAGTGCTGCCGATGATGTTCGCATGGACACCTGGGTTAACTTCAAACTCTTTGGTTTAATGGGTTTAACCATAGGTTTTGTTATTTTACAGGCACTCTACCTGTCTCAGCACATTACCGAAGATGATGTAAAAAAAAATAACAAGGATAAAAAAACGGAGGACCAATAATGCTCTACGCCATCATTGCACAAGATGTAGAAAATAGCCTTCAACATCGCCTGGCAGCCAGGCCAGAACATTTAGCACGCTTAACCGCATTGCAAGATCAGGGACGATTAATACTGGCAGGCCCTCACCCGTCAATCGACTGTGAAGAACCCGGAGAAGCCGGTTTTAGCGGTAGCCTGGTGGTGGCTGAATTTGAAAGCCTGCTCGAGGCAAAAGCCTGGGCAGATGCCGACCCCTACGTAGTTGCAGGTGTTTACGCCAATGTCACAGTAAAACCCTTTAAACAGGTCTTCCCGATATAATAAATAAACTGGTTTTTACTTTAAACTTAAAACATACAACTATTCAACTCCAGCTATTTCCGATACAATGCGCGCTGCAAATATGCCGGGGTGGCGGAACTGGTAGACGCGCCGGATTCAAAATCCGGTTTCCTCACGGAAGTGCCGGTTCGATTCCGGCCCTCGGTACC
>CAWDMF010000007.1:0-90156 GCA_963803185.1 uncultured Gammaproteobacteria bacterium
CCGATACCGGTGCATTGCAAATTAAAATACAAGTATTTTTCTGATTTTTTGCTTTAAGAACCCGCTGATAAATCAGAGGGTTCTTAATCAGTGGTCCTTAGATAATTATCGTAACTACAGATGAATACTGACTCTCACGGCCTTCAGTATCAATGGTGGTTACAACGAAGTAGTAGGTGCCGGCAGGTAAGCCGGTAAAAGTATAAGCTACTGCAGTACCATCATTGATAGCGACACTGTCCGAATATTGACCTTGCGTTGTACCATAATAGACCTTGTATCCTGCAATAGCTGATAAAGATAAGGCGCTATTATCTTCGCGCTCAGCGGGTGCGACCCAGGATAAAGTAATATCTGCAGGCGTATTGCTGATGCAGCCGGTATCAATACATGAAGGCCCCGGTGGCTGGAACTGAAATGACTTCAGTATCGTCAGGTCTGCAGCATTTACCACGCCGTCTCCGTTAAAGTCAGCATCAGAGTCATTGGTGAAAAACTTCGTTTTGAAGTAGGCAAGGTCGGCTGAATTTACCATCATATCGTTGTTAAAGTCAGGGTCACAATAATTGCCATAACCATCGGCGTCAGTATCCCTTTGTAGCGGGTTCTGAATGAGAAGGCAGTTATCGCCATCGGGATCAGTTGTTATAGCGGCTTCTGTAGCTGTTATTTGCAGTGCAATAAATGAAGTAATCAGGATTGCTGTAAAGTTTGGTTTTGGTAATTGGAAAAATATCATTGGTGGTCTCCTGCCTGGATAGTTTGCATATTTGGGATAGTATTAACCGGGCTATTAAGTTCGGGAATAAATTATTATTATTATTTTTTGCGCATTTGTTGTTACGGGTACTAAGATATTGACTGGCCTGATATTTTTTGCCTGGTCGAACGACGCTATCGATTTGTAGTTATATGTTTACTATTGACTAACATTGATGAAATCACACATATAATAAAAATTTAATTCAGGCACTATGAAAAACCTCAGCATATCTCTATCGATAAAAGTGAAATAGTTAATCTAGGTTGTTAAAGTAACTGCAGATGAGTACTGACTCTCACGGCCATCAGTATCTATGGTGGTTACAACGAAGTAGTAGGTGCCGGCAGGTAAGCCGGTAAAAGTATAAGCTACTGCAGTACCATCATTGATGGCGACACTGTCCGAATATTGACCTTGCGTTGTACCATAATAGACCTTGTATCCTGCAATAGCTGATAAAGATAAGGCGCTATTATCTTCGCGCTCGGCGGGTGCGACCCAGGATAAAGTAATATCTGCAGGCTTATTGTTTTCATCAGCGCCTAATATAGTAATCGCCACGGTATGTGCTGTACCGTCAACGCTGTTGACATTCAGTCTGTCGGTTAATGTCGCGCCTCTAGCCAGGTTCTGGATAGCCGCCTGGTTGTTATTGGCGGCGAAGATCCAGTTTCCAGTAGTGTTTATGGTGAGCCTGCCGTAGTTACCGTTGACTGTTTTTGCAATAAAGGTCGCTTCACCGGCATCGCTGTCTGTGATGTTTAATCTACCGCCAACCTCTAACAGGTTATCGCCATCGGGATCGACATCTTCAGTTACGCTGGCGCGATCAAGGCCGGTGATTAGTGCTGGATTATTAGCTTCGTCGACGCCCTTGATCGTTATCACGACAGTATGGACTGTACCGTCAACGCTGTTGATGCGCAGTCTGTCGGTTAATGTCGCGCCTCTAGCCAGGTTCTGGATAGCCGTCTGGTTGTTATTGGCGGCGAAGATCCAGTTTCCAGTAGTGTTTATGGTGAGCCTGCCGTAGTTACCGTTGACTGTTTTTGCAATAAAGGTCGCTTCACCGGCATCGCTGTCTGTGATGTTTAATCTACCGCCAACCTCTAACAGGTTATCGCCATCGGGATCGACATCTTCAGTTACGCTGGCGCGATCAAGGCCGGTGATTAGTGCTGGATTATTGGCTTCGTCGACGCCCTTGATCGTTACCACGACAGTATGGGCTGTACCGTCAACGCTGTTGATGCGCAGTCTGTCGGTTAATGTCGCACCAGTGTTTAGATTCTGTATCACGCTCTGGTTGTTATTGGCGGCGAAGATCCAGTATCCAGTAGTGTTTATCATCAGCCTGCCGTAGTCACCGTTAACCACTTTTGCACTAAAGACTGCTTCACCGGCATCGCTGTCAGTGATATTTAATTTACCACTGATTTCTAACAGGTTATCACCATCAGGATCCACATCTTCTGTTAGTCCACCTCTGTCAACACCTTTAATTACGGCTGGCGTGTTAGTGCCGGGGCCGGTTGTCGCGACTGAATCGACAACACCTACAATAGTAACTAGCACGGTATGCGTTGTGCCATCAACGCTGCTGATGGTCAGTCTGTCGGTTAATGTTGCACCAGTGTTCAGGTTCTGGATAACCGCCTGGTTGTTATTTGCGGCGTAGTTCCAGTATCCAGTAGTGTTTATCGTCAGCCTGCCGTAGTTACCGTTGACTGTCCTGGCGGTAAAAGCGGCTTCACCGGCATCACTGTCTGTGATGTTCAATCTACCGCCAGCCTCTAACAGGTTATCACCATCAGGATCCACATCTTCTGTTACGCTAGCGCTATCAATCCCACTAATTAAAGCTGTATTATTAGCGGTTATTTTAGTATTAATATCTGTGTTGCTGTCCGTATTAATGCCGGGAGTGGTGGCGGTAAGGTTATCTTCATTGCTACATGCTGATATCAGAAAAATTATTAATAAAGCCGCCAGTGTCGGTGTGAATCGATTTTTTTGTAAACGGATGTTTATCATTGTGCTCTTTAACCTACGTACAAAACGTATTACACAGTAAGAGCTGTGCTCAAACTGAGTGCAATAAATATGGGATTAAATTTTAGTTTTTGAGCATTTAGAGGCTAAAATCTGGCACGATTTTTGTGCTGCAGGATGCCTCGAATCTATCAGGTTTTGATTGATTGCATCAAAACCTGATAGAGTAGGAATGTTTTGATTTAGACTGCTATTACAACTTCAGGTGAAAACTGGCTCTCTCGTCCGTCAGTATCTAAGGTAGTCATAACCAAGTAATAGGTGCCGGTAGGCAAATTTGTGAGAGTATAACTGGTGGCAGTAGCGTCATTAATGGTGACGCTGCTAGTGTACTGGCCTTGTACCTTTCCATAAAATACCTGGTAACCGGCAATCTCAGACAATAATATTGACGAACTGTCTTCTCGTTCTGCTGGCGCAGCCCAGGACAGTTTAGCATCAGCGACTGTGCTATTTATGCCAGTGTCAGTGTCAGTGTTTGTGCTCAGCTCTGGATTGATATTGCTAGTAGCGGCGGCAGGATTGTCTTTAGTGCCGCACGCAGATATTTGCAAAGTTATAAATAAAGTAATTAGGATTAATGTAAGACGTTGATTTCGTAAAAGGGAAATTATCATTGGCGCTCTTTAACCTACGAGTAAAACGCATAATCAGTATGATACTGAGCTCACACTGAGTGCTATTAATTAAGGAATATATTAGTATTTTTGAGCATTTAGGAATCGATTGGCTTGATACTTCGTGAGCTGAAGATCCTTGCCCGGCCAATCGAAGTCGGCATTATACAATGGCTATTAATCTCTGTGAAGGTTTTTGTTGAGGAAATGACAGTTTTTGTTGAAGTAATGACGAGCGTGATTGAGTAAAAGGCATTACCCGGATAGGAATGTGTACTCTAAAGGGAAAATAAAGTGTCATTTATAATATTGGATTGTTCGCACCTGATCGAGCTCGATCAGGTGTGTCTGCTTTCAGTAAAAGTGCATTGAGCTAATTTAGAGGATTATTTTAACTTCAGTAGAATACTGACTCTCGCGGCCTTCGGTATCTAAAGTAGTCACAACAAAATAATAGGTGCCAGCAGGAAAATCTGTATAAGTATAACCGACGGCAGTACCATCATTGATGGTGGTGCTATTAATGTATTGGCCTTGCGTCATGCCATAAGACACTTTGTAACCAGCAATTTCCGATAACGATATCGCCGAATTGTCTTCTCTTTCTGCTGGTGCAACCCAGGATAGGTGAATATCGGAGAGTGCATTATTTTCGTCAGTACCGGTGATGGTAATTTTTACGGTATGTGTTGTACCATCCACGCTGCTGATAATCAGGCTTTCTGTTAATGTGGCACCCGTGGCCAGATTCTGGATGAGGCTCTGGTTATTAGCGGCAGCGTAGTTCCAGTTTCCTGTAGTGTTTATGGTGAGACTGCCATAGTTGCCTGTGACTGTCCTGGCTGTAAAAGCGGCTTCACCGGCGTCGCTATCAGTGATATTTAGTTTACCGTCGATTTCTAACAGGTTATCGCCATCGGGGTCGACATCTTCAGTTACGCTGGCGCGATCAAGGCCGGTGATTAGTGCTGGATTATTGGCTTCGTCGACGCCATTGATCGTTACCACGACAGTATGGGCTGTACCGTCAACGCTGTTGACGAGCAGTCTGTCGGTTAATGTCGCACCAGTGTTTAGATTCTGTATCACGCTCTGGTTGTTATTGGCGGCGAAGTTCCAGTATCCAGTAGTGTTTATGGTGAGCCTGCCGTAGTTACCGTTGACTGTTTTTGCAATAAAGGTCGCTTCACCGGCATCGCTATCAGTGATATTTAGTTTACCGCCAACCTCTAACAGGTTATCAGTATCGGGATCGATATCTTCAGTTACGCTGGCGCGATCAATCCCCGTGATGACTGCAGTCTGATTTACTTCATTAGCGCCCCAGATAGTGATAGTTATGTTATGCGTGGTGCCATCCACGCTGCTGATAACCAGGGTGTCCTTCACTGAATCTACTTCATTTAAACTCTGTATTGCAGGTAAACTGTTATTTAAGACATAAAACCAGTTGCCGCTGATGTCAATGTTAAGTGCGCCATAATTGCCATTTACTGTCACACCAATAAAAGCAGCCTGACCTGCGTCACTGTCTGTGATGTTAAGTTTACCTATGGAGCGTACTAGATTGTTATAGGTGAAGAGATCTTCCTGGATATTACTAAGATCATTGCCGGTTATTACGGCAGCATTGTTTAAATTGCCTGAATCAATAACACCTATTATTGTGATCGTAATAGTATGTGTTGTACCGTCAACGCTACTGACTACCAGGTTCTCAGTCAGGGTTGCATTGCTTGCCAGGTTTTGAATAGCGCTCTGCTGGTTACCGGCCGCATAGTTCCAGTTTCCGGCAGTGTCTATATCAAAAATACCATAGTCGCCGTTAACCGTCTTTGCTATAAAGGCTTCTTCACCAGGATCGTTGTCCGTGATATCTAATTTACCACTAACTTCTAAAAGGTTGTCGCCATCGGGGTCAGAATCCTCGATAACATTAGCAGAATCTACTCCGTTAATTTTAGCTGTGAGGTTGATGCCGTTAATATCGGGTTCTGTGTCTGAGCCAATTTCCGGAGTAATTGCGGCTAGAAAGTCCTCAGTGCTGCAAGCGGGCAAATGCAGCGTCACAAATATAATAAACAGAATAGACTTGAAACGAGGTTTTAACAAACAGGAAGCTATCATTGGTGCTCTCCAACCTACGGGTTGTACGCATCGCATCAGAGGAGTGACTCAAGCTGAATGCGATTAAATACGGAAAAAGTATTAGTTTGCGAGCAATTAGGAATCGACCGGTTTATATTTTGTGCAATGAGAATCACTGCATTAACGATTGATGTAGGAACTATAGCATAGTGTAAAGAATATGATGCATATCTTGTTGAAAATGTGACACAGGTTGTTGGTGAAATGACAGTTTAATATCGATAAAATTTAAAAAAACTAATAAAAACAAATAATTATGGATTTTAAATTTTTTAAATATTTATCAGGAGATAATATGGTTTCTGTATAAAAATCAACCAATAAATCAAAGTGAATTCATTGTTTTATGGCTTTTCTTGGTAAATGTATTGCAATCGAAAATGGGCGGGCCTTTCAGAAAACTCATTATGCTGCATTACATAAGTTTGTGCTGTGGGGTAAAGTAAAGTGATTCTGATGGTTAAACATATCTAATGTAATAGAGCAGGTAATGACAGAATATTTACAGGCAGATGCGTTAAAAGCCATAGTCGCAGGGCAAAATGGTATCAACATGGACGTTGTTGTACATAAATCTATTGATTCGACCAATAGTTGGTCTTTGCAGCAATGCAGGGCAGGAAAAATATTACCATTTGCCTGCTTTGCTGAAGAGCAAAAAGCGGGCCGCGGCAGGCGTGGTAAACAATGGTTGATGTCGGCTGGCACCAATATCGCGCTGAGTATAAGTTGGTCTTTTGATTTATCGTATCAAAAATTACACTTGTTACCGCTGTCAATTGCGTTGGCAGTTGTTGCTACGTTAGAAGGTTTAAATTTGAAACATGTGCAGATAAAGTGGCCAAATGATGTTTATGTACGGGGTAAAAAAATTGCTGGTATCTTGATTGAGGCGCAACCTGTTAAAGCGAAATCTGCCGATGGAATAACAGTGGACAAATCACCCTTAGGTAAAGTGCGGACCGCAATGGTAATAGGTATTGGTCTAAACTATGACATGTCTTCGTTTGCGGCCATACTGGAGCATAAAAGATATCAAATACTACCAGATCTGACGGATGTAGAGCATGAAATGAAAAGGCAAGCTATTGAGCAAAAAACAGACCGAATAATTGTGGCATCATCACTGCTGCAAAATGTAGTTGAAGTGTGTCAGAATTTTCCGCAAGACTCAAATCAATATTTGGGAAAATTTCGTAAGCAATATGATTTTTGTGAAAACAAAACAGTAGAAATTGTTCTGGATGATCTGAGGGGGGTAACGGGCATCGCGCAAGGTGTAAGTGATAACGCTGAATTGATCGTACTGATAGATGGTAAAGAGCGGCTGTTTAACAGTGCGGAAGTAAGTGTGAAAGCTAGCCTGGAATAATCCTGAGCTATTCTGAGTGGTCATCAGATTTGTCGGATAATAATAAATGATATTAACAGTGGATATAGGAAACAGCCGAATCAAATGGGCTTCATGGCAGGCGGAAAAAATTGTCGCACAAGGGGTTGCTGCGTATAAGGCAGATAAAAGTGCAGATGTGTTTGATAAATTATTCTCAGCGGTAGAAAAGCCAACGTTTATATTTGCGCTATGTGTTGCCGGAAATAAATTATCTCAGGGGTTGCTCGCATGGAGTAAACAGAACTGGCAGCTTGATGTTGAATTCCTGAAAACAGAAAAAAAATTTAATAATGTAATTAATGCCTACGATGATCCCGGGGAGCATGGCGTAGATCGATGGGCAGCAGTTGTCGCTAGTCACCAAAGTCACCCGGATTTTTCAGTTTGTGTCATTAATGCCGGAACAGCCATAACATTTGATTTAATTAATAAAAATGGGCGGCATCTGGGTGGTTATATATTGCCTTCATACGTTACTATGCATAAGGCGTTGTTGATGGATACAGCGAATGTGAAGTCTGCTTTAAATGTGAAGTTTTGCGAAAACGGTGTGCCGAACAATACTAATGATGCTGTCAATCTGGGGCTGCACAAATTATTGCAGGCAGGTATTCGAGAAATTTGTCAGTTTGCAAAACAAAAAATGGATTCTCCAATGCAAATAATTATTAGCGGTGGTTTTGCTGAAACTATTCTGGGCTATCCGGACATGCCGGCCATGCTATACCAGCCGGATTTAGTTATGCAGGGTTTGTTTCAGATTATGAAACAGCGGATATCTGAGGGCGAGTAGCTATGCGTTGGTTATTTTTAATCGTACTTTTTCTAAACCTTGCTTATATAGCGTGGCAAGCAACCAGGCCGGTAACGCAATCATATGAGAATGTGCAGCCACTAAAAAATGTACGGCCCATTGTCCTGTTGAGCGAGTTAAAGCGGCAGGCACAGGGTACCGCTACAGCACAAATACCTTCACAGCAGAATGATGATGCAGATAAGCAGCAGTCATCACCACAAATAGTAAAAGTCGAAGAAATTGCAGAAGCTGCAGAAATCACTTCAGTTAAAAAGTCAGAACAAATAAAACAGCCTGCTTTGCCATCAGATGAAAACAAGATGGTCGCCGAGATTAAGCCACTAAAAACGCCAAACGAATCGCAGCAAGAGCCACATATGTCTATGGATGAAGAGGGTTTCGCAGTGAGCCAGGAAGGCGGTGCGATTCTAAAGGAGAGCTGCTTCACATTGGGTCCTTTTCGAGATCTGGATAAATTAAGAAGCTTAACGCGTGAAATAAAGCCTTATGTGGTAGCTACTGATTTTCGTGGTCGTGAACAACGTGAGCAATATTTATACTGGGTTTATATCCAGCCGCATAAAAATCGTAAAAAAGCGATTGAAACAGGAAATCGCCTGAAAGCAAAAAAAATAAAAGATTACTATGTCATTCGTGAAGGCGAAAAAATACATGGAGTTTCACTGGGTCGCTTCAGGAATATAAACAGTGCTAATCGACTGGCGAAAAAAGTCAAAAAATTAGGATTTGATGTGACCGTTGAGCCTGTGTTTAAAAGCTATACTGTATACTGGCTGGACTACCAGCTTGCTGACGGAGTGAACATACCTGAGACGCTTTTTGAGGCTTACACTCAAACGGCTAACAATGGTAAAGTCAGCCGCTTGCAGCGAGCTTGTGGCACCGCGATAGACCAATAATTTTTTAAGGAATCGCCAGGCAACTCAATTGGCCAGCATAATCTGGCCCTGTTCACAGCTGAGCTTTCGCAAGAAACTGGATTATTTTAAAAAAAACACCTTATTTGTCCTGAATCGTATTGCTTTCAGTTGATTGATTCCCTACAATTGCGCCCCTTGCCGGTGTAGCTCAGTTGGTAGAGCGCCTCACTTGTAATGAGGATGTCGTGGGTTCAACTCCTGTCACCGGCTCCATATACTGCCCATAGACCCAGTATTATAAATAACGAGGCTATGGGTATTTTGATTCTGACTCTTTAACGTTTGATATTTATTAATAGGGCGGTTTAAGAACAGATACCGGATAAGCTGGCATTGCTTGCAGCTTTCTGACGCTAAAAAATATTCGCCGTATCAGCGCGTTACGGTTGACAGATGCGCTGTGCTCAAGCAAAATACTCGGCTTGATTTTTGGAGGGGTTCCCGAGCGGTCAAAGGGGGCAGATTGTAAATCTGCTGGTTCTACCTTCGGAGGTTCAAATCCTCCCCCCTCCACCAGAAATTTTTACAGGTGCTGGCAAGGTTAACAGGCTATGCAGTGGGTAGGCTCTCTCAGATAGGGAGGGTTTGAACCGATAAGAGGCCATGTGATCGGTTTGGCAAAATTGCCGGGAGCAATTTTGAACGTTGCGTTTATTGCAACGGCCCGAAGGGCGGAGAACAGGATGTTCGGAGTAATCCTCCCCTCCATCAAAAAGCTAGAAAAGGGAGTCATTCGCAAGTTGATTTGCGGGTGTAGTTCAATGGTAGAACTTCAGCCTTCCAAGCTGAATACGTGGGTTCGATTCCCATCACCCGCTCCATATTTGGTGTGTAAGGTTTGATAAGCCAGGCGGGAATGCTAAGGGTTTTGGCTCATATAGCTCAGGCGGTAGAGCACTTCCTTGGTAAGGAAGAGGTCACCGGTTCAATTCCGGTTATGAGCTCCAGTTGTAGTTTTAAGTTGCGGCTTTATGCTGTGTCAGCTTAAAAAGCATGAATTTTTTTTAAATATTTGTTTATTAATTTAGATTAATACTTTCGGGGGGGCACTAGACATGTCTAAGGAAAAGTTTGAAAGAACCAAGCCACACGTAAACGTAGGCACAATTGGTCACGTAGACCACGGTAAAACCACACTGACAGCAGCGATGACGAAAGTTATGGCAGAAGCGCAGGGCGGTGAAGTGAAAGCCTTTGATCAAATTGATAATGCACCGGAAGAGCGTGCACGCGGCATCACCATCGCGACCTCACACGTGGAGTATGAGAGCCCGAACCGTCACTATGCGCACGTTGACTGTCCTGGACACGCCGACTATGTGAAGAACATGATTACCGGTGCAGCGCAGATGGACGGTGCTATCCTGGTTGTATCAGCTGCAGATGGCCCGATGCCTCAGACCCGTGAGCACATTCTGCTGTCACGCCAGGTTGGTGTGCCATACGTGCTTGTTTACATGAACAAGGCGGACATGGTTGACGACGAAGAGCTGTTAGAGCTGGTTGAGATGGAAATCCGTGAGCTGTTAGACGCTTATGAATTCCCGGGCGATGACACCCCGATCATTATTGGCTCAGCACTGAAAGCATTAGAAGGCGACACCAGTGAAATCGGCACGCCATCAATCATCAAGCTGGTAGAGGCGATGGATGACTACATTCCGCAGCCAGAGCGTGCGGTAGATCAGCCATTTTTGATGCCTGTTGAGGACGTATTCTCGATCTCGGGTCGCGGTACGGTGGTAACCGGTCGTATCGAGCGTGGAGTGATCAACGTTGGTGAAGAGATCGAGATCGTCGGCATCCGTGACACCCAGACAACAACCTGTACCGGTGTTGAGATGTTCCGCAAATTGCTGGACACAGGTGAAGCCGGTGATAACGTTGGCCTGTTGCTGCGTGGCCTGAAGCGTGAACAGGTTGAGCGCGGCCAGGTATGCTGTAAGCCGGGTTCTGTTAACCCGCACACCAAGTTTGAGTGTGAAGTTTACATATTAAGTAAAGATGAAGGTGGTCGTCACACGCCATTCTTCAATAACTACCGTCCACAGTTCTACTTCCGTACGACTGACGTGACAGGTGCATGTGATCTGCCGGAAGGTACCGAGATGGTAATGCCTGGCGATAACATAAAAATGATAGTGACCCTGATCAACCCGATTGCGATGGAAGAAGGTTTACGCTTTGCGATTCGTGAAGGTGGTCGTACCGTTGGTGCGGGTGTGGTTGCTAAAATTATTGAGTAATTGTTTGCTCTAAATGAGTATGGCGGGAGGTAAGACCATGTCCTACCTCTCGTTACGACGTACATGGATGTGGCAAGTGCGGAAAATGCAGGAGCGATTTTCAGCCGACGTACATGGATGTGGCAAGTGCGGAAAATGCAGGAGCGATTTTCAGCCGACGTACATGGATGTGGCAAGTGCGGAAAATGCAGGAGCATTTTTTCCGCCAAGTACATGGATGTGGGAAATGCAGGTATTGCATAAGCAAATATCTGCCTGTTAGGCCAGTGGCTCAATTGGTAGAGCAGCGGTCTCCAAAACCGCAGGTTGGGGGTTCGAGTCCCTCCTGGCCTGCCAATATTAATAAGATGGCAGGTGGTTAAAATGGTCGCCAAGACCGAAGAAGTAGTTTCAAGCAAACTGGATACATTCAAGTTGATGCTAGCAATAGCGGTACTGATATTCGGTATTGTTGGCTTTTATTACTACGAAGCTGAATCGCAGTTATATCGCGTGCTGGGCGTCGTGTTTGCGGTGCTGGTAGCTATCGCTATCAGTTCTACCACGCGTTTAGGGCAGGGTTTAATAGGTTTTGGTCGTGAAGCGCGTATGGAAGTGCGGAAAGTGGTATGGCCAACGCGTCAGGAAACCGTGCAGACAACCTTTATGGTTATTGTTGCTGTAATTATTATCGGTATCTTTCTCTGGTTAATTGATATGTTGCTTTCGCAGGCAATACAGTTAATAACGGGAGGCGCATAGGTATGGCAAAGCAGTGGTATGTTGTGCACGCGTATTCAAATTTTGAAGGCAAAGTTAAGGCTTCATTAGAGGAGCATATTCGCCTTGCGGGCATGGAGGACATGTTCGGTCAGATCCTGATTCCGACTGAAGAAGTGGTTGAAATCAAAGATGGTGTTAAGCGTCGTTCAGAGCGTAAATTTTTCCCTGGTTATGTGCTAGTGGAAATGGAGATGAATGATGAGACCTGGCACATGGTAAAAGATGTGCCTAAAGTGATGGGTTTTATTGGTGGCACAAAAAGTCAGCCAGCACCGATTTCAGAAAAAGAAGCGATGAATATTATTAATGCTGTCGCTGAAGGTGTAGAGAAGCCAAAGCCGAAAGTTTTATATCAGCCTGGTGAAGTGGTGCGTGTTACTGATGGACCATTCAATGACTTTAATGGTGTGGTAGAAGAAGTGGATTATGATCGCAATCGTTTGAAAGTTGCGGTACTGATTTTCGGTCGTTCAACACCGGTAGATTTAGAGTTTAGCCAGGTAGAGAAAGGTTAAAAGATAGTTTTAAGTTTGCAGTTGAGTTGGCAAGTTAAAAGTTTGTTTTTACTGCACAACTGAAAACTCAAACTTTTTGCATGTGAAATCAGATTTTTTAAAACTGATTAATTATTAATAAAACGGGGAGCCCGAACGAATGAGTCAGGCGTTGGTACCCGGGAGAGAAAAATGGCTAAAAAAGTCGATGCATACATCAAGCTGCAGGTGCCTGCAGCTGAAGCAAACCCAAGTCCACCGGTTGGTCCTGCATTAGGTCAACACGGTGTAAATATCATGGAATTCTGTAAAGCATTTAATGCCAAGACGCAGAAGATGGAAAAGGGTATGCCTATTCCTGTTGTTATTACTGTGTATAGCGACAAAAGCTTTACCTTTATCACCAAAACTCCACCTGCTTCTATTCTTTTAAAGAAAGCTGCTGGTGTCTCTAAGGGCAGTGGTGAGCCGCATATTAATAAAGTGGGTAAAGTTAACCGTGCGCAATTAGAAGAAATTGCAACCACTAAAATGCCGGATCTAACAGCGGCAGATATGGATGCTGCAGTTCGCACCATCGCTGGCAGTGCACGTAGTATGGGTCTCGAGACAGAGGGTGTGAAATAATGGCTAAGTTATCAAAACGCAATAAAGCAATTGCTGAAAAAATTGATAAAGAAAAAGTTTACTCATTGGAAGATGCGCTGGCTTTATTAAAAGAAGTCGCTTCAGCTAAATTCAACGAATCAGTTGACATCAGTGTAAACCTTGGTCTGGATCCTAAAAAGAGTGACCAGGTCGTTCGTGGTGCAACCGTATTACCAAATGGTAGTGGTAAAGAAGTTCGCGTGGCCGTTTTCACTGATGGCGATAATGCTAAAGCAGCAATAGAAGCCGGTGCTGATATCGTAGGCATGGATGATCTCGCGGCTGAGGTTAAAAAAGGCATCATGGACTTTGATGTTGTTATTGCTTCACCAGATGCAATGCGTGTCGTTGGTCAGCTGGGTCAGATCCTGGGTCCGCGCGGTTTAATGCCTAACCCTAAAGTGGGCACGGTAACGCCTGACGTTGCTGGCGCTGTTAAAAATGCTAAATCAGGTCAGGTTCGTTACCGTGTAGATAAGGCCGGTATCATTCATTGTTCTGTTGGTGTGGTTAAGTTTGACGTGCCGCAGTTAAAAGAAAATATTGAAAGTTTGATTGCTGATTTAATTAAAGCAAAACCAACTGCTGCAAAAGGTGTGTTTGTTAAGAAAATTTCTGTTTCAACGACAATGGGTCCTGGCCTGGTTGTTGATCAATCAGTGTACGCATAAGCGCGAACACGAAACTAAATTTTAAGTTGTAGCAGCGGACTTATTTGCTAATAGTGGGCTCCGCAATGTCTGTTTGACGCATACAGCCTATAAAGGTTGCGCCAAATGACTACAACTTTTAATGATTTGACAGCCGAGTTAGTGTTTATACACGCCGGTGTCGTCAGAGACCGTAGGTGTAACAAAAGCTGGAAGTGTTTTCAGTTGAAATTACTTAATTTCCTACGTAGATGGTGAATTTCGAAAGAAAGCACCTTTTTGGATTATGCATGTTGCATAGTCTATTTAAACTTGGCTGGGTTAATAATTATTAATCCTGGCTTTTAACAGGAGAGCTAAAGTGGCACTAAATCTTGAAAGCAAGAAAGCTATTGTCGCTGAAGTTTCTACAATTGCCGCCAGTGCGCTTTCAGCAGTTGCTGCTGAATATCGTGGCGTTACTGTAGGAGACATGACTGAGTTACGCGCTAAAGCACGTAATGAAGGCGTTTATCTTAAAGTTGCGAAAAACTCACTGGTAAAACGTGCAGTTGAAGGTACTGAATTCGAGTGTATGCAGGATGAACTGAAAGGGCCGCTGATTATGGCGTTCTCTCAGCAAGATCCAGGCGCAGCCGCTCGGCTTATTAAGGATTTTTCAAAAGGTAATGACAAACTAATAGCTAAAGTAATTGCAATTGGTGGTGAAGTTTTACCTGTCGAGCAACTGGAGGCACTTTCTAAATTGCCAACACGCGATCAAGCGATTGCAATGTTGATGGCGGTGATGAAAGCACCTATCGAAAAATTCGTTCGTACTCTCAACGAGCCACACGCGAAACTGGTTCGCACTGTGGCTGCTGTACGTGATCAAAAGCAGGCAAGCGCGTAGATACAGATACGCAAGTAGTGACCTTGGCTTTGCACATACTATTATTAACATTTAAATTTTAAACTGGAGAAAATCATGGCTGTTTCAAAAGATGAGATTCTGGAAACTATCTCTAACATGTCTGTAATGGAAGTTGTCGATCTTATCGAGGCAATGGAAGAGAAATTTGGCGTATCTGCAGCGGTTGCTGTAGCTGCGGCACCCGCTGCTGGCGATGGTGGTGGTGAAGCCGCTGCTGAAAAAGATGAGTTTGATGTTGTACTAACGAGCTTTGGCGCTAATAAAGTTGCTGTTATTAAAGCTGTTCGTGCAATCACAGGCTTGGGTCTGAAAGAAGCGAAAGATGCAGTAGAAGGCGCGCCTACTACGGTTAAAGAAGCAGCATCAAAAGCTGATGCAGAAACAGTGCAGAAGCAGCTTGAAGAAGCTGGCGCATCTGTCGAGCTTAAGTAGAGGCATCGCGCTGAGCTTGATGACCCTTACAGGGTTGGCGAAATCAGTGACTGGACAGGCTGGAAACACTGTTGAAAGACAGTGTTTTCCCGGCCTTTTCCTGTTTCTATATGGGAATTCCAGGTGGAAGCAGTTGAATAGTGATTAAGTAATAAATAGTGATTAAGTAATAACTGTTCAGATTGCTTCTAAAACTAGTTAGTTCAAGGCGAAAAATGTGAATTTATTATAAATAAATGAACATTTTTTAACGAAGAAATAATAAGTTTTAGAGGCGAGTTGAGTAGTTATAAAATAAATTTAGATTAAACGAGGAAGACTGATGACATATTCTTTTACCGAGAAAAAACGGCTCCGCAAGGATTTCGGTAAGCGTCCACCTGTGCTGGATGTTCCCTATTTGTTATCAATGCAAATTGATTCATTTCGTGGTTTTTTACAATCAGAAAATATAGCGATACAACGTTTACCGACAGGGTTACAGGGTGCTTTTGAATCAGTATTCCCCATTGTAAGTTACTCAGGTCACGTGAAGTTACAGTTTGTTGAGTACAAACTGGGTAAGCCTGTGTTTGATGTAAAAGAGTGTCAGCTTCGTGGCATGACTTATGCTGCGCCGCTGCGTGTGATTTTGCGTCTTGAAATATATGACAAAGACAGTAAAAAGAAAACCACACCAAAAGAAGTGAAAGAGCAGGAAGTCTTTATGGGCGAAATGCCTTTAATGACCGACAACGGTACTTTTGTTATAAATGGTACGGAACGTGTCATTGTGTCTCAGTTGCATCGTTCACCGGGTGTGTTATTTGACCATGATAAAGGCAAAACACACTCCTCCGGCAAGATCTTATACTCGGCACGCGTTATCCCTTACCGTGGTTCGTGGCTTGATTTTGAATTCGATCCTAAAGACGCGGTATTTGTTCGAATTGACCGTCGTCGTAAATTGCCGGCATCAATTTTGTTACGCTCTCTGGGTTATAACAATGAAGAGATTCTTGATATTTTCTTTGAAAGTATTGAATACACTTTTACCAAGGATGGTGTGAGTTTTAAATTAGTGCCCGAGCGTTTACGTGGTGATACCGCTAGTTTTGATATTACTGCGGGCAAAGAGGTTATTGTTGAAACCGGCAAACGTGTGACTATGCGTCACATTAAAATGCTGGAGAAGAAAAAAGTTAATAAACTGAATGCGCCGCTGGATTACCTGGTCGGTAAAGTGCTGGCAACTGATCTCATTGATGAAGAGACCGGTGAAGTAATGGTGCCGGCTAATTCAGAATTCACTGAAGAGTTAATCGCTTTTGTGCAGGAAAAGGGCATTAAAAGCGTCAATGTGATCTATACCAACGATCTCGATACCGGGCCGTTTATCTCTAATACCTTAACGGTTGATAGCACGACAACCAAACTCGAAGCGCAGATAGAAATATATCGTATGATGCGTCCGGGTGAGCCGCCAACAAAAGACGCGGCTGAGAATTTATTCAATAATCTGTTTTTCTCTGCTGACCGTTACGATATTTCAAAAGTGGGTCGGATGAAGTTTAATCGTCGTTTGCAGCGCGATACCTCTGAAGGTCCCGGTGTGCTTTATGATCATCGTCATTTTAGTACGCGTAAAGATGATTATGCAAAAGAATTATGTGAAACACTGGGTGAGACCTCAGATATTATTTCAGTAATGAAGGAACTGATCTCGATTCGAAATGGTACTGGTACGGTAGATGATATTGATCACCTGGGTAATCGCCGTATCCGAAGTGTTGGTGAGATGGCAGAAAATGTTTTCCGTGTTGGTCTGGTTCGTGTTGAGCGTGCAGTGAAAGAACGTTTGACTACCGCTGAACAGGATGGTTTGATGCCGCAGGATCTTATCAATGCTAAACCGGTTGCTGCTGCGGTGAAAGAATTTTTTGGTTCCAGCCAGTTATCTCAATTTATGGATCAGAATAATCCATTATCAGAAGTGACTCATAAACGCCGTATTTCTGCTTTGGGCCCCGGCGGTCTGACACGTGAACGTGCTGGTTTTGAAGTGCGTGACGTGCATCCAACGCATTACGGTCGAGTTTGTCCTATTGAAACACCTGAGGGACCCAATATTGGTTTGATCAACTCATTGTCTGTGTATGCGCGCACCAATGCATACGGTTTCCTGGAGACTCCTTATCGTAAAATTGTAAATGGAGTTGCAACGGATGAAATAGATTATCTGTCTGCGATTGAAGAAGGCGCTTTTGTTATTGCGCAGGCAAATGCCACCATGGATGCCAAGGGTAAGTTGCTCGATGAGATGGTGTCATGTCGTCATTTGAATGAATTCTCATTATCTTCACCTGTTGATGTGCAGTATATGGATGTATCACCAAGACAGATTGTATCTGTTGCGGCGTCGCTGATTCCGTTCCTTGAGCACGACGATGCAAACCGTGCCTTGATGGGGTCGAACATGCAACGTCAGGCAGTCCCCACTTTACGTGCGGATAAACCGCTTGTGGGTACTGGCATGGAGCGTGCTGTTGCGCATGATTCTGGCGCCTCTGTGGTTGCCACACGTGGTGGTATTATTGATTCAGTGGATGCTTCACGCATAGTAATTCGTGCCCATGACGCTGAAGCGGCTGATGCTGCTACCGGTGTTGATATTTACAATCTGACTAAATATACACGTTCAAATCAGAACACCTGTATTAATCAGCGTCCCCTGGTGCGTATTGGAGATAGCGTGCAACGTGGTGATATTATTGCTGATGGTCCATCAACAGACATGGGTGAGCTGGCATTGGGCCAAAACATGCTGGTGGCATACATGGCGTGGAATGGCTACAATTTCGAGGACTCCATCATTATTTCTGAGCGTGTGGTAGAAGAAGATCGTTATACCACCATCCATATTCAGGAATTAAGCAGTGTTGCACGTGATACTAAACTGGGTTCTGAAGAAATTACCGCTGATATTCCAAATGTCAGTGAAAGCCTGTTATCCAAACTGGATGAGTCCGGTGTGGTTTATGTCGGTGCAGAGGTTAAGCCGGGTGATATTCTGGTTGGTAAAGTGACGCCAAAAGGTGAGACCCAGTTAACCGCCGAAGAAAAACTGTTGCGTGCTATTTTCGGTGAAAAAGCCTCTGATGTTAAAGATTCATCATTGCGTGTATCAGGTAGTACTTACGGCACTGTTATCGGTGTCCAGGTGTTCACCCGTGATGGTGTAGAAAAAGATAAACGTGCAATCGAAATTGAGGAAGAAGAGATCATTTCAGTGAAGAAAGATGTCGATGCTCAATGGCGCATTATCGAACAGGATTTGTTTGCTCGTATGGAAAACGTATTTACAGGTAAACAGGCAGCTGGTGGTCCGGCCGGGCTGAAGTCGGGTGATAAAATTACAGCGGCATACCTGAAAGAGCTGGATCATAAAGACTGGATGCAGATTCGTCTTAAAGATGAGCAGGAAAATGCGCGTATCGAAGAGCTGGCGAAACAGCATAAAGAGCAACGTGAACTGCTGGATGCCTACTTTACTGAAAAGAAAGACAAACTTACCGCAGGTGATGACCTGGCACCCGGTGTGTTGAAGATGGTTAAAGTTTATCTTGCTGTTAAACGTCGTATGCAACCAGGCGATAAAATGGCGGGGCGTCATGGTAATAAAGGTGTGGTTTCAACCATCGTACCGGTTGAAGATATGCCGCACACTGCGGATGGTATCCCGGTTGATATTATTCTCAATCCGCTGGGTGTGCCTTCACGTATGAACGTCGGTCAGGTTTTAGAAACCCATCTTGGTCTGGCTGCAAAAGGCCTGGGTGATGTCATCAGCAAGATGCTCGATGATAAAGCGCCGGTAGCAGATGTCCGCAACTTCCTGAACGAGATATACAACCACGATGAAAATAAAGTGGATCTTAAATCATTCAGCGATGAAGAGCTGATGGATATGGCGCAAAATCTGCGTAAAGGTGTGCCCATGGCGACGCCGGTATTCGATGGCGCAGATGAGGAAGAAATTCACCGCATGCTTGAGCTTGCCGGCTTACCAATCAGTGGCCAGACCACGTTGTATGATGGTCGCACCGGTCAGCAGTTTGATAATCCAGTCACCATTGGTTACAAATACATGCTGAAACTTAATCACCTGATTGATGACAAGATGCATGCACGTTCTACCGGTCCTTACAGCCTGGTAACGCAGCAGCCATTAGGTGGTAAAGCACAGTTTGGCGGTCAGCGCTTTGGTGAGATGGAAGTGTGGGCGCTGGAAGCATACGGCGCGGCTTATACCTTGCAGGAAATGTTAACAGTCAAGTCTGATGATGTGGCTGGTCGTAACAAGATGTACAAAAACATTGTTGATGGTAATCATCATATGGAACCGGGAATGCCGGAGTCCTTCAATGTATTACTTAAAGAGATTCGTGCTTTAGGTATCAACATTGAACTGGAGCTGGAGAACAAGTCCTAACGGATAATCTTCAGGCACATACCGTACGCGTTGCGTAACCATAGATAAATAAATTTAGACAGGATCAGGGCAATGAAAGACTTACTTAAGCTCATAAAACAACCAGGCCAGAACGAAGACTTTGATGCAATTAAAATCAGTCTTGCGTCACCATCGCAGGTGCAGTCCTGGTCTTTCGGTGAAGTGAAAAAACCGGAAACAATTAACTACCGTACCTTTAAACCAGAACGTGACGGCCTGTTCTGTGCCAAAATATTTGGTCCGGTTAAAGACTATGAATGTTTATGCGGTAAATATAAACGCCTGAAACATCGCGGTGTGGTTTGTGAGAAATGCGGCGTAGAAGTGACTCAGTCAAAAGTGCGTCGTGAGCGTATGGGTCATATTGACCTGGCTAGCCCGGTTGCACACATCTGGTATCTGAAGTCATTGCCATCACGTATCGGTCTGCTGTTAGACATGACATTACGTGAAATCGAACGCATCCTGTATTTCGAGGCATTTGTAGTTATTGAGCCGGGTTTGACCACGCTTGAAAAAGGCCAGTTATTAACGGATGAAACTTATCTTGAAGCCATTGAAGAGCATGGTGATGAGTTCGATGCGCGCATGGGTGCAGAAGCCGTTCATGAAATGCTGAAGAGCCTGGTGCTGGAAGAAGAAAAAATCCAGATTCGTGAAGACATGGGTGCCACCAAGTCTGAAACCAAACTGAAACGTCTGGCAAAACGCCTTAAATTAGTTGAGTCATTTATTGCTTCAGGTAATCGTCCGGAATGGATGATTATGACTATTCTGCCGGTGTTGCCACCCGATTTACGTCCCCTGGTGCCATTGGACGGTGGCCGTTTTGCCACTTCTGATCTAAATGATTTATACCGTCGTGTAATCAATCGTAACAATCGTCTGAAACGGTTGCTGGAGTTGTACGCGCCTGACATTATTGTGCGTAATGAAAAGCGTATGTTGCAGGAATCCGTTGATGCACTGATGGATAACGGTCGTCGTGGTCGCGCTATTACCGGCACCAACAAGCGTCCGCTGAAATCGTTAGCTGACATGATTAAAGGCAAGCAGGGTCGTTTCCGTCAGAACCTGCTGGGTAAACGTGTTGATTATTCTGGCCGTTCAGTGATTGTAGTTGGCCCAACACTAAAACTGCACCAGTGTGGATTGCCGAAGAAAATGTCACTTGAATTGTTCAAGCCCTTTATCTTTAACAAATTATTGCGTCGCGGTCTGGCAACAACCATTAAAGCCGCGAAGAAAATGGTTGAGAAAGAAGGTGTGGAAGTATGGGATATTCTTGATGAAGTTATCCGCGAGCATCCCGTTATGCTTAACCGTGCACCAACACTTCATCGATTAGGCATTCAGGCATTTGAGCCAGTACTGATCGAAGGTAAAGCAATTCAGTTGCACCCGTTAGTCTGTACTGCGTTTAACGCCGACTTCGACGGTGACCAGATGGCGGTTCATGTACCGTTGTCAATTGAAGCGCAATTAGAAGCGCGTACCTTAATGCTGGCGACAAACAACATCCTGTCACCTGCATCGGGCGATCCGATTATCGTACCTTCACAGGATATCGTGTTAGGCCTCTACTATATGACGCGTGAGTCGATCAACGTTAAAGGTGAAGGCATGGTCTTTGCTGATGTTGATGAGGTGCATCGTGCCTATGATGCTGGTGTTGCAGATTTGCAGGCTAAAGTTAAGGCGCGAATTAAAGAAGTCTTATTTAATGAAGATGGTGAGCTGGAGGAGCGTCACACTATTGTCGATACCACGGTAGGTCGCGCCATTCTGTCTGAAATTATTCCTGCCGGTATTCCTTATGAATTAGTCAATCAGGACCTGGGTAAAAAAGCTATTTCAAATCTAATTAACTCCTGTTACCGTCAGGTGGGTTTGAAAGAAACCGTTATTTTTGCTGACCATTTAATGTATACCGGTTTCAGGTATTCAACACGTTCAGGAATTTCCATCTGTATCAATGATATGGTCATTCCTGAAGAAAAAGAAACCTTGCTGAATGCTGCCGATGCTGAAGTAAAAGAAATTCAGCAGCAATACTCATCTGGTCTGGTCACTAACGGTGAACGTTATAACAAAGTAGTGGATATCTGGTCGCATGCCAATGAGGCGGTTGCTAAAGCCATGATGGATAAGCTCAGCACTGTTGAAGTGGAAGATGCTGAAGGTAACATGGTTAAACAGCCATCATTTAATAATATTTTTGTGATGGCCGATTCCGGTGCACGTGGTTCAGCAGCGCAGATTCGTCAGTTAGCGGGTATGCGCGGCTTGATGGCGAAACCGGACGGTTCGATTATTGAAACACCCATTACAGCGAACTTCCGTGAAGGCTTGAACGTATTACAGTACTTTATTTCTACACACGGTGCTCGTAAAGGCCTGGCGGATACCGCGTTAAAAACGGCGAACTCCGGTTACCTGACGCGTCGCCTGGTAGATGTTGCGCAGGACATGGTTATCCTGAAGCATGACTGCAAAACTGAAAAAGGCATGCTGGTGCAGTCAATCATTGAAGGTGGCGACGTTATTATGCCATTGAGTGAGCTGGTGCTTGGTCGTGTAGTGGCTCGCGATGTAGTTAATACCGATGATGAGATATTGATTCCACGTGGTACTTTGCTAGATGAACAATGGGTAGAGCAGCTCGACGAACTGGGTGTTGATGAAATCTTTGTGCGTTCAGTTATTACCTGTGAAAATAAACAGGGTGTCTGCTCCATGTGTTACGGCCGTGATCTGGCTCGTGGCCATCTGGTCAACCATGGTGAAGCGGTGGGTGTCATTGCCGCGCAGTCGATTGGTGAGCCGGGTACACAGTTGACCATGCGTACTTTCCATATTGGGGGTGCCGCAAGTCGTTCTGCTGCTGCTAACAGTATTAGTGTGAAAACGACCGGTACCGTTCGTTTGCATAACATTAATGTTGTGCCTCAGACCAGTGGTAACCTGGTAGCCGTTTCCCGTTCAGGTGAACTGGGTGTAACTGATGAGCATGGCCGTGAGCGTGAGTTATATAAAATTCCTTATGGCGCGGTGATTTCTGTTGAAGAAGGCGGTGCGGTTACCGGTGGACAGGTTGTCGCAACCTGGGATCCGCATACACACCCGATTATTACCGAGGTAGAAGGCAAGGTTAAATTTACTGATTTTGCTGATGGCATCAGTGTTCAGAAAGAAACGGATGAGATTACCGGATTATCATCCATAGTGATTATTGATCCTAAGCAACGTCCAACAGCGGGTAAAGATATGCGTCCGTTGATTACATTGGTGGATGCAAAAGGCAAAGACCTTAATATTGCCGGTACTGAGCAACCTGCTCGATACTTCCTGCCATCCGGTGCGATTATTAATATCGACGATGGTAATGATGTATCTGTGGGCGACGTTATTGCGCGTATTCCTCAGGCATCCAGTAAAACGCGTGATATTACCGGTGGTCTGCCACGTGTTGCTGACCTGTTTGAGGCGCGTAAACCGAAAGAGCCGGCCATTATGGCTGAGGCTTCCGGTGTTATCAGTTTTGGTAAAGAAACCAAAGGTAAGCAACGCCTGGTGATTACCAAGGATAGTTCAGAGGCTGTCGAATCACTGATTCCTAAATGGCGTCACATCAATGTATTTGAAGGTGAGCGTGTGGAGCAGGGTGAGGTGATTGCTGATGGCGAGCGCAGTGCGCATGACATTTTGCGCCTGCTGGGTGCAGAAGCATTAGCCGAGTACCTGGTGAATGAGATTCAGGACGTTTATCGCTTACAGGGTGTGAAAATTAATGATAAACATATCGAGGTAATTATTCGTCAAATGCTGCGTAAATGTGAAATCATTGAAGGTGGTGATTCCAATTACCTGAAAGGTGAAATTGTAGAGCGTGCACGCGTCATTGATGAATGCGCGCAACTGGAAGCGGAAGGTAAGGAGCCTGCTATCTTTGAGCCAATACTGTTAGGTATTACCAAAGGTTCACTGGTGACTGAGTCCTTTATATCGGCTGCTTCTTTCCAGGAAACCACCCGGGTATTGACCGAAGCATCGGTTCGTGGTGGCAGCGATCCATTACGTGGCCTGAAAGAAAACGTTATTGTGGGTCGTTTGATTCCAGCAGGTACAGGCCTGGCTTATCATGAAGAAAGGCAGCGTCAGCGTACTGCTGACATTGAGGCGGCTTTTATCACTGAAGAAGAAGCCAGTGTAGAATTGAGCGCTGAGCTGACTGAAGAGCTGAATGATGCAGAAATGCCAACAGAAATCATTGAAACCTCCGATGCAGCTGAAATGAATGCGGAAGCTGAGCAGCCTAAGCAGGACGCTTAAGAAACGTTTTACCGCCGAGACGCAGAGACGCAGAGTTAATAAGTGTTTGTTGCGCCTGCGGCGCCACAAACTTATAAGAGTTTTTCTCTGCGTCTCGGCGGTAAAAAATGCTTTTAAATTGCGCTTATCCGGCCGTTAGTAACTTGACAGTTACCGGCAGTGAGCATAGAATTGCGCCTCTTTTGACAGGCCCCCGAGTAATATCCTGGGCCTGTTGTTTATTTTGAGCCCGCAGTAAATACCAGTGGGCGCCGTTAAGCTTTTGATGCCTATATCAATTTTTGGCGGAATTTGGAGTTATAGATGACAACAATTAACCAGTTAGTGCGTAAACCGCGCCGTAGTAAAGTTGTAAAAAGCAACGTTCCTGCATTAGAGGCCTGTCCGCAAAGACGCGGGGTGTGTACACGTGTTTATACAACAACACCTAAAAAGCCAAACTCAGCAATGCGTAAAGTTGCTCGTGTGCGTTTAACTAACGCTTTTGAAGTGACCAGTTATATTGGTGGTGAGGGTCATAACCTGCAGGAGCACAGTGTGGTGCTTATTCGCGGTGGCCGTGTAAAAGATTTACCGGGTGTACGTTATCACGTTGTTCGCGGTAGCCTGGATACGCAGGGTGTTGAATCACGTCGCCAGGGCCGTTCAAAGTACGGTACTAAGCGACCTAAGAGTTAATTTTTAGAGTATCGCTTATTTAAGCGGTTTACAGAGAAAGCTATGCCAAGAAGAAGAGAAGTCCCGAAAAGAGAAGTATTACCTGATCCAAAATTCGGTAGTACTCAAATTACAAAATTCGTTAACATGATCATGAAAAGCGGTAAGAAATCAGTTGCTGAATCTATCATGTATAACGCATTGGACCGCATTAATGATAAAGCCACAGGCGAACCAATGGATGTTCTTGATAAGGCATTGGAAAACGTCAGTCCAATGGTCGAGGTTAAATCTCGCCGTGTCGGTGGTGCGACCTACCAGGTGCCTGTCGAGGTACGTGCTAACCGCCGTACTACATTAGCTATGCGCTGGTTGATTGATGCGGCGCGAAAACGTGGTGAAAAATCCATGCAGTTGAAATTGGCTGGTGAGCTAATGGATGCTTCAGAAAATCGTGGCAATGCTGTTAAAAAACGTGAAGATACGCACCGTATGGCTGAGGCGAATAAAGCTTTTGCGCATTTCCGCTGGTAGTCTTCGCGGGTAGTTTAAATAAGGTAGCAGGCCTGACTACAACAGGCCTGGTTATAAAGTAGGAACTGAGGCCATGGCTCGTATCACGCCGATCAAACGTTATCGTAACATTGGTATCATGGCGCATATTGATGCGGGCAAGACCACAACAACCGAACGTATCCTGTATTACACAGGAATATCTCACAAAATAGGTGAGGTGCATGACGGAGCTGCTACCATGGACTGGATGGAGCAGGAGCAGGAGCGTGGAATTACTATTACTTCTGCAGCAACCACCTGTTTCTGGAAAGGCATGGATAAGCAGTATGATCAGCACCGTATTAATATAATTGATACGCCCGGGCACGTTGACTTCACTATTGAAGTTGAGCGTTCTTTGCGTGTGCTAGACGGTGCTTGCGCCGTTTTTTGTGCTGTAGGTGGTGTTGAGCCGCAGTCTGAAACAGTGTGGCGGCAGGCCAATAAATATCATGTGCCACGCATGGCCTTTGTCAACAAGATGGATCGTCCGGGTGCGGATTTTCTGCGTGTAGTAGGGCAAATTAAACAGCGTTTAGGCGCTAATCCGATAGCCATGCAAATTGCTATTGGCGCAGAAGAGCACTTCGAAGGCGTCGTTGATCTCGTTAAGATGAAAGCGATTCGCTGGAAAGAGGAAAATATGGGCTCGGATTTCATCGAAGGTGATATTCCGGCTGAATTGCTCGAATTGAGTAAAAAGCAGCGCGAAATCATGGTGGAGGCGGCAGCTGAGGCCAGTGAAGAGCTGATGGATAAATATCTTGAGAGTGGCGAGTTAGACGCTGAAGATATAAAACGGGGCATTCGCCTTAGAACATTGGCCAACGAAGTGGTGCCGACATTTTGCGGTAGTGCGTTTAAGAATAAAGGCGTGCAGGCGATGCTTGATGGGTTCATCGATTATATGCCGTCACCGGTCGATGTGCCTGCCATTACCGGGCACCTCGATGATAAAGATGAAACAGTAGCTGAAAGGCCGGCTGATGATAAAGCGCCATTTGCAGCACTGGGTTTTAAGATTGCGACTGATCCATTTGTCGGAAACCTGACCTTTTTTCGTGTTTATTCGGGGGTATTAAAAACCGGCGATACCGTTTTTAACCCGGTAAAAGCTAAAAAAGAGCGAGTTGGCCGTATCGTGCAGATGCACGCCAACCATCGTGAAGAGATTAAAGAAGTGCTTGCCGGTGATATCGCTGCAGCAATCGGCCTGAAAGACGTCACTACTGGTGATACTTTGTGTGATCCGAATGCGGTGATAACACTGGAGAAGATGGATTTTCCAGATCCGGTCATATCGGTAGCAGTTGAGCCGAAGACCAAAGCAGACCAGGAAAAGATGGGTGTAGCTCTGGGTAAGCTGGCAAATGAGGATCCATCGTTCCGCGTGCATACCGATGAAGAATCGGGTCAGACCATTATTTCCGGCATGGGCGAGCTTCACCTGGAAATCATCATTGATCGTATGCTGCGTGAGTTCAGCGTGAATGCCAATATTGGTAATCCGCAGGTTGCTTACCGTGAAGCGCTGACAAAAACGGTGGAACACGAGGCAAAATTTGCCAGACAGTCAGGTGGTCGTGGGCAGTATGGTCATGTTTACCTGAGAATTGAACCGCGGAAGCCGGGTTCGGGTTATGAGTTTGTTAATGAGATCGTTGGCGGAGCAGTACCTAAAGAATATATCCCGGCGGTTGATAAAGGGGTACAGGAGCAGATGCGCAGTGGCGTACTGGCCGGTTACCCGATCGAAGATGTAAAGGTTGCCTTGTATGACGGCTCCTACCACGATGTGGATTCGAGCGAGATGGCGTTCAAGATAGCCGGTTCGATGTGCTTCAGGCAGGGTGCGCTGGAAGCAGGACCCACCATTCTTGAGCCGTTGATGAAGGTCGAGGTGGTGACACCGGAGGAGTACATGGGCGACGTTATGGGTGATCTGAGCCGGCGTCGCGGCATCCTTCATGGAATGGACGATACGGTGGCGGGTAAGATTATCCGTGCAGATGTGCCGTTATCAGAGATGTTTGGTTATTCCACATCGCTGCGCTCGGCTACACAGGGAAGGGCGACTTACTCGATGGAGTTCAAAAAGTATGCTGAGGCACCGAAAGTGATTTCGGATGCGGTAGTTTCCAGCAAGACTGGTATGTAACGAATAGATTAGCATCGCGGCGTACAATACGCGATAGCAGGTTTGCAGATGGGTGCGATAAAAATACCGGTCTGCAGGCAAAGATTAAAATAAACCTGATTTATTAAACATTTAAGATAAAAAAGAGAAGAGGTAATAGCAGTGTCTAAGGAAAAGTTTGAAAGAACCAAGCCACACGTAAACGTAGGCACAATTGGTCACGTAGACCACGGTAAAACCACACTGACAGCAGCGATGACGAAAGTTATGGCAGAAGCGCAGGGCGGTGAAGTGAAAGCCTTTGATCAAATTGATAATGCACCGGAAGAGCGTGCACGCGGCATCACCATCGCGACCTCACACGTGGAGTATGAGAGCCCGAACCGTCACTATGCGCACGTTGACTGTCCTGGACACGCCGACTATGTGAAGAACATGATTACCGGTGCAGCGCAGATGGACGGTGCTATCCTGGTTGTATCAGCTGCGGATGGCCCAATGCCTCAGACCCGTGAGCACATCCTGCTGTCACGCCAGGTTGGTGTGCCATACGTGCTTGTTTATATGAACAAGGCCGACATGGTTGATGACGAAGAGCTGTTAGAGCTGGTTGAAATGGAAATCCGTGAGCTGTTAGACGCTTATGAATTCCCTGGCGATGACACCCCGATCATTATTGGCTCAGCACTGAAAGCATTAGAAGGCGACACCAGTGAAATCGGCACGCCATCAATCATCAAGCTGGTAGAGGCGATGGATAACTACATTCCGCAGCCAGAGCGCGCGGTAGACCAGCCATTTTTGATGCCTGTTGAGGACGTATTCTCAATCTCGGGTCGCGGTACGGTGGTAACCGGTCGTATCGAGCGTGGAGTGATCAACGTTGGTGAAGAGATCGAGATCGTCGGCATCCGTGACACCCAGACAACAACCTGTACCGGTGTTGAGATGTTCCGCAAATTGCTGGACACAGGTGAAGCCGGTGATAACGTTGGCCTGTTGCTGCGTGGCCTGAAGCGTGAACAGGTTGAGCGCGGCCAGGTATGCTGTAAGCCGGGTTCTGTTAACCCGCACACCAAGTTTGAGTGTGAAGTTTACATATTAAGTAAAGATGAAGGTGGTCGTCACACGCCATTCTTCAATAACTACCGTCCACAGTTCTACTTCCGTACGACTGACGTGACAGGTGCATGTGATCTGCCGGAAGGTACCGAGATGGTAATGCCTGGCGATAACATAAAAATGATAGTGACCCTGATCAACCCGATTGCGATGGAAGAAGGTTTACGCTTTGCGATTCGTGAAGGTGGTCGTACCGTTGGTGCAGGTGTGGTTGCTAAAATTATTGAGTAATAACAGCTCAGCTCGCCACTGAGGCGCGTCATTTCTTCGTTGGAAAATGGTCGTTTACACCTGTAAACTCACATTTTCCGCCTCGAACTGACGCGCCTCAGCAGCAATCTGAATTGTTATCGTTATTTAAAGTTAAGAGAAAATTATGGCTAATCAACACATTAGAATTCGTTTAAAAGCTTTCGATCACCACCTGATTGATAAATCAGCACACGAGATCGTCGAAACAGCAAAACGTACGGGTGCGCATGTTAAAGGTCCTATTCCGTTACCAACGAAAAAAGAACGTTTTACTATTCTGATTTCTCCGCACGTGAACAAGGATGCCCGTGATCAGTACGAAATTCGCACGCATAAGCGTATGATGGATATTATTGATCCAACAGATAAAACAGTGGATGCTTTGATGAAGCTTGACCTGTCTGCTGGTGTTGATGTGCAAATTAAACTAAATTAATAGTAATTGCTCAGCTGGTCCTTGAAATCTGAGTAGCTACTCCTGATTTTGGCTGATCGCTGGTTAGTTACAAATTATTTTATAGATTTTTCGGTTTCACTCTTTAATTTAGACAAGAAACTGTTTATAATAGCTGGCTTTGCTGCCTGGCTAATAACAGAGCAACCTATGGTGGTTCTGTTATTTAAAGTTACGGCGCAAAGTACCTGATTATCGTAAGTCCTGAGTTTTTATTAAGGCAGGGATACTGCGACAACTGCAATCTGGCAAAGATTGTTTATTGAAAGTTCGGTATAAATTTAATTCATTAATCACGACGGCTGTGAAAAGCGGTGTTCGTGATTAGATTACTGGCTCGCCTTAATATTTCTTCGGAAGTTTTATTTGCGGCTGGTTTTTTTATTAGTAGGTTTTGGTAGTAGGCACAGATATGACTATTGGTGTTATTGGTAGAAAAGCGGGTATGACGCGCGTATTCACTGAAGAGGGCGGTTCAATTCCTGTCAGTGTTATCGAGGTTTCGTCTAACCGTATTACCCAGATTAAAACTGAAGAAACTGATGGTTATCAGGCGATTCAGATTACTACAGGTTCTAGAAAAGCATCTCGCGTCAATAAACCAATGGCTGGGCATTTTGCCAAAGCCGGTGTAGAAGCGGGTCGTGGCCTGTGGGAATTTCGCATAGAAGGTGATGAGGCTGCTGAGCTGGCTGTTGGTGGTGAAGTGTCTATCGATATATTTGAGGCGGGCCAAAAGATTGATGTTACCGGTACTACCATAGGTAAGGGTTTTCAGGGTGGTATCAAGCGTCACAACTTTACTATGCAGGATGCTACACATGGTAACTCGATTTCGCATCGTTCAAACGGTTCCATAGGTATGTGTCAGACACCGGGTCGTGTGATCAAGGGTAAAAAAATGTCAGGTCACATGGGTAATGACGCGGCGCACGATACAGTCGCTGGAACTGGTGTCTGTAGATGCTGAGCGAGGCCTGTTATTAATCAAGGGTTCTGTGCCAGGATCAAAGGGCGGTAATGTAATTATTAAGCCGGCTGTTAAGGCTAAAAAAGCCAAATAATTTACGGATTACACTTTCCGACTAATTTTAGATAATACGTTTTTAAAGATTAAGCATAGAGATTAACCATGGATCTGCAATTACATAATAGTAAAGAAACAATCGCTGTATCTGATGCAGTGTTTGGTCTTGAATACAAAGAAAGTCTGATTCATCAACTGGTGACTGCTTACATGGCTGCTGGTCGCGCAGGTACAGTTGCGCAGAAAAATCGTTCTGCAGTACGAGGCGGTGGTGCTAAGCCATGGAATCAAAAAGGTACGGGCCGTGCACGCGCGGGTACAAGTCGTAGTCCACTGTGGCGTAGTGGTGGTACAACCTTTGCTGCTCAGCCGCGTGATTACAGGCAAAAGTTAAATAAAAAAATGTATAGAGCGGGTGTTCGTTCTATTTTGTCTGAATTGAACCGTCAGCAGCGTTTAATTGTTGTAGATGATATTACTGTTGATGCGCCTAAGACAAAACAGATGGCGGCTAAACTGGCTGAGCTGGGTGTGGCAGGTTCAGACAGAAGCGGGCCTTTAATTATTACTGAAACAGGCGATGAAAAATTATATTTATCTGCTCGCAATCTGCCACATGTAGAAGTGTGTGATGTTGCCGGTATGAATCCAGTGAATTTAGTTAGATCTGAGCATGTAGTGGTCACCGTTGGTGCAATACGTGCGATTGAAGAGCATCTTGATCAGCAGCAGTCTGGCCAGAAAAAAGATGGGGAGAGTGAATAATGAATCAGGAGCGCATGCATCAGATTATAGTGTCGCCACATGTGTCTGAAAAAGGTAGCCTGCTGGCAGATGAACAAAATCAACATGTCTTTAAAGTGCTGTCTACAGCAACGAAGACTGAAGTAAAACAAGCTGTTGAAGGTATGTTTAAAGTTAAAGTTGAAAAAGTACGCATTTTAAACACTAAAGGTAAAGTTAAACGTTTTAGTGGTCGCATGGGTAAGCGCTCTGACATGCGGAAAGCTTACGTTACCTTAATGGCTGATAATGATATTGATTTCTCTGGTTCGAAATAAGCGAGACTGAGACAGAAGCGAGTTACTGATGGCAATTGTAAAAACCAAACCAACATCACCTGGACGTCGATTTGTCGTTAAGGTTGTTAATAAAGAATTACATAAAGGTGCGCCTGAGCGAGCCCTGACTGAAAGTAAGAGTAAGTCCGGAGGTCGTAATAATGCAGGGCGTATTAGTGTTCGCCACATTGGTGGTGGTCACAAGCAGCACTATCGTATTATCGACTTCAAGCGTAATAAGGATGGTATTCCTGCACGTGTAGAGCGAATTGAGTACGATCCGAATCGTACCGCAAACATCGCTCTGCTGGTTTATAAAGACGGTGTAAAGACTTACATTATTGCACCAAAAGGTGTTAAGGCAGGTGATACGCTGCAATCGGGTGCCGATGCACCGATTCGTGCCGGTAATACATTACCTATTGCCAATATTCCAGTTGGTTCGCAGATTCATTGCATTGAAATGAAGCCGGGTAAAGGTGCGCAGATTGCGCGTAGCGCCGGTACCACAGCGCAGTTGCTGGCACGTGAGGGCATGTATGCTACCTTGCGTTTACGTTCAGGTGAAATGCGCAAGATTCATACTGATTGTCGTGCAACGATTGGTGAAGTAGGTAATTCAGAGCATTCGTTGCGGTCATTAGGTAAAGCAGGTGCTACTCGCTGGCGCGGAGTGCGACCAACTGTTCGTGGTGTAGTTATGAATCCAGTTGATCATCCGCATGGTGGTGGTGAAGGTCGTACCTCCGGTGGTCGTCACCCTGTGTCACCATGGGGTATGCCTACTAAAGGTTACCGAACACGCAGTAATAAGCGTACAGATAATATGATTTTGCGTCGCCGAAATAAATAATTACGCATAAATAGTAACAGCGAATAATTGAGGAAAGTTAAGTGCCACGTTCATTAAAAAAAGGTCCCTTTATTGATCATCATTTGATCACTAAAGTGAACAAAGCGGTAGAGACTAAAGATCGCAAACCAATTAAAACCTGGTCACGTCGTTCAACAGTTTTCCCTGAAATGGTCGGTTTGACCATAGCGGTGCATAATGGTAGACAGCATGTACCGGTTCTGGTTAACGAAAACATGGTAGGTCATAAGTTGGGTGAGTTTGCTTTAACCCGTACTTATAGAGGCCATACTGCAAACAAGAAAGTAAAGTAAAAGGTGTCATTGTGGAAGTTATTGCAAAACATAGATACGCGCGTATTTCTCCTCAGAAATGTCGTTTGATTGCGGATCAAATACGTGGCTTACCTGTTGATAAAGCATTAGATGCGTTAAATTTTGGCGTAACTAAATCATCAGACTTGATGAAAAAAGTACTGGAGTCTGCAATTGCTAATGCAGAACACAACGAAGGTGCTGATATTGATGAGCTTCATATTGCAAAAGTATTTGTAGATGAAGGGCCAACAATGAAGCGAATTCAGCCACGTGCGAAAGGCCGTGCTAACAGAATTTTAAAACGTACAAGCCATATAACGGTTTGTGTGTCTGATCGTTAACCGCAACGATTCATAATGATAAAGATCGGCCAATAAAGAGAACTGAATAATGGGTCAAAAAGTACATCCAGTAGGTATGCGTTTAGGTATTTCAGCAGATTGGAATGCGAAGTGGTATGCATCAACAAAAGATTTTCCGAATCTTCTGAATGCAGACATACAGGTACGCGAGTTTTTGCATAAAAAACTGGCTAATGCCAATGTAAGCCGCATTCAAATTGAGCGCCCTACCGGCTCAGCAAATATCACTATACACACCGCTCGTCCTGGTGTGGTTATTGGTAAGAAAGGCGCAGACATAGAAGTACTGCGTAAAGAAATTGCAAAAATTATAGGTTTGCATGTCAACAGTGTCAAAGTAAACATTGAAGAAATTCGTAAACCTGAACTTGATGCAAAATTAGTTGCTGAGAGTATTGCGCAGCAGCTTGAACGTCGTGTGATGTTCAGGCGTGCAATGAAACGTGCTATTCAAAATACTATGCGCATGGGTGCGCAAGGCATAAAAATAAAAATTGGCGGCCGTTTGAATGGTGCTGAAATTGCACGTAGTGAGATGTATCACGAAGGTCGCGTACCTTTGCATACCTTACGTGCAGATATTGATTACGGCACTTTCGAGGCGTTAACCACCTACGGAATTTTAGGTATTAAGGTCTGGATTTATAAAGGTGAAGTTTTTGATCTTTATAAAGAAAAAGAGACAAAAGACGCTGCTAAAACAGGTGCTGGCGTGGCTGTTGGTAAGTAAATACCAGGTATCAGCCGAAGTCATAATTAGAGGATTATAAAGTGTTACAACCTAAGCGTACAAAATTTCGCAAAATGTTCAAAGGCAAGAACCGTGGTTTTGCTCAGAATGGCAATAAAGTCAGTTTTGGTGAATACGGTTTGAAAGCTACTGAACGTGGCCGTGTCTCAGCTCGCCAAATTGAAGCAGCTCGTCGTGCGATGACACGTAAAGTAAAACGTAGCGGTAAAATCTGGATTCGTATATTTCCTGATGTGCCTATTTCAAGCAAGCCGCTTGAAGTTCGTATGGGTAAAGGTAAGGGTAATGTTGATTACTGGTGTTCTAAAGTACAGCCAGGTACCGTTTTATATGAAATGGAAGGTGTGTCTGAAGAACTGGCACGTGAAGCTTTCCGGCTAGCGGCAACCAAGCTGTCAATTAAAACAACTTTTGTAATTCGTGCGGTGATGTAATGGCTTCTGCTCAAGAATATAGAAATATGTCTGAAAAAGATTTAAATGCTGAATTGTTAAACTTACGTCGTGAACAATTTAACCTGCGTATGCAACTGGGTTCGGGTAATACACCAAAAATTCATCGCTTTAGCATGGTTCGTCATGACATTGCGCGTATAAAAACAGTATTAACTGAAAAAACTCAACCAGGTAAAGCGGCAACTAAGCCATCGAAAATTAAACAAGCGGGTGATGCATAATGACCAGTGTTGATACAACAGCCGTTGCAGGAAATGAAGCAGCAAGCAAGCGAACTCTGCAGGGTGTGGTAACAAGTAGTGCTGGTGATAAATCAGCAACAATTATGATTGAGCGTCGCATTAAACATCCTATTTATGGAAAGTTTATTAAACGCTCAACCAAGATTCGACTTCACGATGAAGCAAACGAGTGTAATAAAGGTGACACAATCTTAATAGAAGAGTGTCGTCCTATGTCCAAGACCAAGTCCTGGAAGCTTGTAAAAGTTGTTGAAAAAGCTGCTGAGCTTTAACGGCTAGACTGTAACGCTTAGGCTTTGATAATTAAAAGCAGGTAGAAATACAACCATGATTCAAATGCAAACAATTTTAAATTCTGCTGATAACAGTGGCGCACGCAGCATGATGTGCATCAAAGTATTGGGTGGATCACATCGTCGTTATGCTCGTGTTGGTGATGTCATTAAAGTAAGTATTAAAGATGCGATACCTCGCGGTAAAGTAAAAAAAGGTGAAGTTTATAACGCAGTTGTAGTACGTACCAAAAAAGGTGTGCGTCGTTCTGATGGTTCAACAATTCGCTTTGATAGCAATGCTGCTGTTATTTTAAATGCTAATTTACAGCCAGTAGGTACACGTATTTTTGGCCCGGTAACACGTGAATTGCGCAATGAAAAATTTATGAAAATTGTTTCACTTGCACCGGAAGTACTGTAATTAAATTATCGCAAACGAGCGCAAATTCCAGATATTAGTTGGATAGAAGAGTATGAAACGTATTAAAAAAGGTGATCAGGTCATCGTTATTACTGGCAAGGATAAAGGTCGTCAAGGTACAGTATTAAATGTAGCTGATGATAGTGTTCTTGTTGAGGCTATAAATATGGCTAAGAAGCACACCAAAGCAAATCCTATGGCAGGCATTGAAGGTGGTATTGTGGATATGGCAATGCCATTGAACATATCAAATGTGATGCTGTTTAATCCAATGACCAATAAAGGCGATCGTATTGGTTTTAAAACGCTGGAAGACGGTCGTAAAGTGCGTTACTTCAAGTCTAACGGCGAAGTCGTAGACGTATAAGGTAAAGAATAATGTCAAGATTACAAGAATTTTATCGTGATACAGTCGTTAAGAATCTAATGGCTACAGGCGCTTACAAAAATGTAATGGACGTGCCTCGTATTACTAAAATCACTATAAACATGGGTTTGGGTGAGGCGATTGGTGATAAAAAAGTATTAGAAAATGCTTTGTCAGACATGGAAAAAATTGCTGGTCAAAAACCGGTAACAACATTGGCGCGTAAATCTGTCGCTTCGTTTAAAGTACGTGATGGTTACCCAATCGGCTGTAAAGTAACGCTACGCAGTGAAAGAATGTACGAGTTTCTGGACCGTTTAATCAGTATCTCTGTGCCACGTATTCGAGATTTTCGCGGTTTAAATCCAAAATCATTTGATGGTCGTGGTAACTACAACATGGGCGTTAAAGAGCAGATTATTTTTCCTGAAATCGAATATGAAAAAATCGACAAAATCCGCGGAATGGATATTTGTATAACAACAACTGCAGCGGATAACGAAAGTGGTCTTGCATTGTTAAAAGAGTTTAATTTCCCCTTCAAAGGCGAAAACAAGCAGGGTAATAAATAACATGGCAAAGAAATCTATGGTTGCTCGCGAGCACAAACGTACTCGCCTGGTAGAACAATACGCTGACAAGCGTGCAAAGTTTAAAGCAGTACTGATTGATCAAAATGCAAGTTTTGATGAAAAAATGGAAGCACAACGTCAGTTGCAAACATTGCCTAGAGATTCCAGCCGTTCACGTGGTCGTAATAGATGCCGCATAACCGGACGTCCACACGGTGTATTTCGTAAGTTTGGTTTATGCAGAAATAAATTACGTGAAGCTGCAATGCGTGGCGATATTCCTGGCCTTGTTAAGGCCAGTTGGTAGAGGTATTTCATTATGATGACAGATCCTATAGCAGATATGCTAACACGCGTTCGAAATGCGCAAGCAGCATCAAAAGTTGATGTTACGATGCCATCGTCCAAGTTAAAGCTTTCTATTGCAAAAGTATTGCAGGATGAAGGTTATATTGCGGGTTATTCAAGTGACAACGCAGTTAAGCCAACTTTAACGGTCACTTTGAAATATTATGAAGGACGCCCGGTTATTGACGAGTTAAAACGTATAAGTCGTCCTGGTTTGCGTATTTATAAAAATAAAAACGAATTGCCAAAAATCCTTAAATGGTTTAGGTATTGCCATTGTGTCAACATCTGCGGGTGTAATGACAGATCGAGAAGCGCGCGACTCTGGTCGCGGTGGTGAAATCATTTGCACCGTTTCGTAAAAGTCGAATTTTTGATAACGGGCTTTTGATAAAGCATAAACTGATTGAATTATAGAAATATACTGAGCTGTAACAAGCTTATAAACATAGAGAAAAACAATGTCTCGTATTGCTAAACAACCTGTGGAACTGGTACCTGGTGTGGAAGTTAACATCAGCGGTCAGTCTATTACTGCAAAAGGTAAAAAAGAATCCTTATCACTGAAATTGCATGAAACAGTGAGTGTGAAACAGGAAGACGGTGCGCTTACTTTTTCACCAAATGATGATTCAAAAGGCAGTATGGCAATGGCTGGAACAATGCGTTCTCTGTTCAATAACATGGTGATTGGTGTTAGTGAAGGTTATAGCAGGCAGTTGCAGTTAGTCGGCGTGGGTTACAGAGCACAAATGCAGGGCAACGTTCTTGATTTGTCTTTAGGCTTTTCACACCCGGTTAAGTATGCGATACCAGAAGGCATCACTATTGAAACGCCCAGCCAGACAGAAATTAACGTAAAAGGCGCTGACAAACAAAAAGTTGGTCAGGTCTGTGCAGAGATTAGAGCTTATCGTCCACCAGAGCCATATAAAGGTAAAGGTGTCAGATATTCAGATGAGCGTGTAATACGCAAAGAAGCGAAGAAAAAATAATGTAATAGCTCATATCACCACTGAAATACGCCGGCACTGCGTTAAAAAATGTTTATTTACACTTGTAAATGCACATTTTTCGCCTTGATCTGACAAATTTCAGCGGTAATCTGAACCATTACAAAGATGCAAAGTAAATATAGAGCAAGATTATGATATCTAAAAAAGCAAATAGAATGCGACGTGCAAAAAGAACGCGCGCAAAAATAAGTGAACTGGGCGCGCATCGTTTAACTGTTCATCGTACGCCTCGTCATATTTATGCGCAGGTAGTTTCCCCTGATGGCAGTAAAGTTGTTGCAGCCGCTTCAACAGTGCAAAAAGATATTGCTAGTGATGCAAAATATACAGGCAATACTGATGCCGCATCATTAGTCGGTAAAGCAATTGCTGAAAAATCAAAATCTGCAGGTATTACTACTGTAGCGTTTGATCGCTCAGGTTTTCGTTACCACGGTCGTGTGAAAGCGTTAGCAGAAGCAGCTCGTGAAAGCGGGTTAGAGTTTTAGTCGCCGTTTTATAAGTACAACGGTTTATACAGGTTTATAAGCGGATTAATCATAAAAGATTAAATATAGGGTTTAAGCATGGCACAAGCAGATAATTCAGCAAATAAAGATGACTTCATTGAAAAATTAGTTGCTGTTAATCGTGTAGCAAAGGTAGTCAAAGGTGGTCGTCAATTTGGTTTTACTGCACTAACAGTAGTTGGTGATGGTAACGGTACAATTGGTTTTGGTTACGGTAAAGCAAAAGAAGTGCCGCTGGCTATTCAGAAAGCAATGGATAAAGCGCGCAAAAACATGAAAGCAGTTCCATTAAAAGGTGATACTTTGCAACACGCTATTACAGGTATACATGGCGCAGCTAATGTGTACATGCAGCCTGCATCTGACGGTACCGGTATTATTGCAGGTGGTGCGATGCGTGCAGTATTCGAAGCGGTTGGTGTGAAAAATGTACTGGCTAAAATTAATGGCACGCGTAACCCGGTGAATGTTGTGCGTGCGACAATTAATGGTCTTTCAGCTATGTCGTCACCCGAATATGTTGCTGCTAAACGTGGCAAGAAAATTGAAGAAATCATAGGCTAGAATTCAGTTTACATAGCGAATTAAAATCGCCAGGTAGAGTAGATAATACTGGTAGATAGAAGCAGCTGGTAGAAACAAGTAGGTAAAGATAAGCATGGCTAACAAACAATTAAAAGTAACGCTAACTAAAAGCATCATCGGCCGCTTAAAAGCTCACAAAGCTTGCGCGCGTGGTTTAGGTTTATTGCGTACACATCATACCGTTACTGTTCAGGATACGCCTGAAAACCGTGGCATGATTAACAAGATTTATTACATGGTTAGTGTTGAGGAAGCCTAGTGATGGAAACAAATAATATGCATTTAAATACACTGCAACCTGCAGCAGGTAGTAAAAAGAATAGCAAGCGCGTAGGTCGCGGCATTGGTTCTGGTACAGGCAAGACCTGTGGTCGAGGCCACAAAGGTCAGAAATCCCGTTCAGGCGGATTCACTAAAGTTGGTTTTGAAGGTGGTCAAATGCCTTTGCAGCGTCGTCTGCCTAAAGTGGGTTTTGCATCGCGCTCTTCTAAATCAAGTGCAGAAGTACGCCTCTATGAGCTGACTAAAATAGATGCTGACATTATTGATCTGGATGCATTGATCAAAGCGAATATAGTGCCGGCAAATACACTAAAAGCGAAAGTAATTGCTTCTGGTGTGATTTCAAAAGCGGTACAACTAAAAGGTATTAAAGTGACACCCGGTGCGCGTAAAGCTATTGAAGCTGCTGGCGGTAAAATCGAGGACGTTGCCTAGAATAGAGTTGCGAATAGCGGCGCTAGTACCTGGCAATATATATTAATGACAACGATTTGATGGCAACAACTTAATGGCAAACGCAGGCAAATTTACTGAATTAAAACAACGCATCTTATTTGTTATTGGTGCATTGATTGTATTTAGAATAGGGACTTTTATTCCTGTTCCCGGTATTGATCCTACTGTGTTGTCATCACTCTTTGATCAGCAAAAGGGCAGCATCCTCGGTGTCTTTAATATGTTTTCTGGTGGCGCATTAGGACGTATGTCGCTGTTTGCATTGGGTATCATGCCTTATATTTCGGCATCGATTATTATGCAGCTATTAGCTGTTACCGTGCCTTCACTGGAGCAGCTAAAGAAAGAAGGTGAACCGGGTCGGCGTAAAATAGCAATGTATACACGCTACTTTACACTGGTATTGGCCTCTTTTCAGGCAGTTGGTATTTCAACTGCATTGCAGGCGCAGTCTATTGGTGCCTCGCCACTGGTGATGAATCCCGGTATAAGTTTTATCTTTACTGCAGCGGTTACCCTGGTAACGGGTACCATGTTCTTAATGTGGTTAGGTGAACAGGTTACGGAACGTGGTATTGGCAATGGTATATCCATTATCATCTTCGCCGGTATTGTTGCTGGTTTGCCAGCAGCGGTGGGTGGCACACTGGAACTGGTAAGAACGGGTGAATTACATACACTGGCAACCCTGGTATTGTTTGTTTTAGCAGTTGCAGTAACAGCCTTTGTTGTCTTTATTGAAAGAGGGCAGCGCCGAATCACGGTTAATTATGCGAAGAAGCAACAGGGTCGTCGTATGTACCAGGCGCAGAGTAGCCATTTGCCGTTGAAGCTGAATATGGCGGGTGTGATTCCACCTATTTTTGCTTCTAGTATAATTTTGTTTCCAGCCACCATGGCTAGCTGGACCGGGCAAACTGAAGGCATGGAATGGTTGTCAGATATCGCTGCCAAGATATCACCGGGGCAACCGATTTATATAATCTTATTTGCTATTGCGATTATATTTTTCTGCTTCTTTTATACCGCGTTGCAGTTTAATGCGCGTGATACAGCAGACAACCTGAAAAAAAGCGGTGCATTTGTACCGGGTATACGCCCAGGCGAACAAACTGCCAGGTATATTGATAAGGTAATGACACGATTAACATTTGTCGGTGCGTTATATATAACTTCTGTCTGTTTGTTGCCCGAATTTTTGATTTTGTACTGGAATGTTCCATTTTACTTTGGCGGTACATCACTACTGATTATCGTGGTGGTGGTAATGGACTTCATGGCACAGATACAGTCACACCTGATGTCGCACCAGTATGAAGGTATTATGAAAAAAGCCCACCTTGATGGCTATAAACGATAACAGGAAAATAACAGCCGGGTTTAGCCCGGTGTTACTAAGATTTTACAAAGTCAGGCTTTATTAAGTTTGTCTTTATATAGAAAGAAGCGAGATTAAGAAAATGAAAGTACGTGCATCTGTAAAGAAAATGTGTCGCAACTGTAAAATTGTTAAACGTAGCGGTGTGGTACGTGTGATCTGTACTGATCCTCGACATAAACAACGCCAGGGCTGATAAAACATCGTTCAGCGAACTGGTTGATACAATCCTATTGATTTAGGCCCATATTATTAGTAAAATTGCGCGCTTTGTCGCGATAAGACGGAAACCATAATGGCTCGTATTGCAGGTATAAATATTCCATCAAATAAGCACACCGTAATTGGCTTAAGATCCATATACGGCGTGGGACTGACCCGTGCTCAACAAATTTGCGCAGCAACAGGTATTGCTGAGAGCGCAAAAATTGGTGAACTTTCAGAAGAACAACTGGAAACATTACGTACTGAGGTAGGTAAATATTCTGTTGAAGGCGACTTACGTCGTGAAGTTTCAATGAGCATTAAACGTTTGATGGATCTAGGTTGTTATCGTGGTATCCGTCACCGTCGTGGATTACCACTACGTGGGCAGCGCACAAAAACAAATGCACGAACACGCAAAGGTCCACGTCGTCCCATAACGAGATAAAGCAGACCAGATAACAGACTAGATAAGTATATACGCTATTTAAACAGCATAGCGTGTATCATAATTCGTTACCCAACATATATATAGAGTATTCACATGGCGAAGCCTGAAGTAAAGAAAAAAATAAAACGTACCGTGGTTGATGGTGTTGCACATGTCTATGCAACATTTAATAACACCATTATTACTATTACCGACCGTCAGGGTAACACTCTGTCCTGGGCGACCTCGGGTGGTTCAGGTTTCCGTGGTTCTCGCAAGAGCACTCCATTCGCTGCGCAGGTAGCAGCTGAACGTGCCGGTACGCGTGCAAAAGATTATGGTATGAAAAGTCTTGAAGTATTGGTTCGTGGTCCGGGCCCCGGACGTGATTCTGCTATTCGTTCATTGAATAACGCTGGTTTTAAAATTACCAATATTCAAGATGTAACACCTATTCCACACAACGGCTGTCGTCCTCCTAAGCGACGTCGCGTTTAGATTTGAGAAAATACCATGGCTAAATATACTGGACCAAAATGTAAACTCAGTCGTCGTGAAGGCGTGGATTTAGAACTTAAATCTGCCTTACGTCCGCTTGATAGTAAATGTAAACTTGACCAGGTACCTGGTCAACATGGTGCGCGTCGCACGCGTCTGTCTGACTATGCACTGCAGTTACGTGAGAAACAAAAAGTACGTCGTATATACGGTGTTCTGGAAAAACAATTCCGTAATTACTACAAAGAAGCGGCACGTCTTAAAGGCTCTACAGGTGAAAACCTGTTGCAACTATTAGAGCGTCGCCTTGATAATGTTGTTTATCGCTCAGGTTTTGGTTCAACACGTGCCGAAGCAAGACAAATGGTTAATCATAAGTTAATTATGGTTAATAACGTTGTTGTTAACATTCCTTCTTACCAGGTAAAAGCAAGTGATGTTATTACTATTCGAGAAAAAGCAAAAAAACAAACACGTATTGCCGATGCAATAAATATGGCAAAAGCAAATGGAATTGTAGACTGGATTTCTCTTGATGATTCCAAGCTTGAAGCTGTATATAAAAATGTTCCTGAGCGAGCTGAATTATCAGCAGACATCAACGAACAGTTAATCGTCGAACTTTATTCCAAGTAGTGGAGCAACTATTACATGTCAGCGACAGATGAACTTCTTACACCGCGTACTATTAACGTACAGTCTTATAGTGATACTCATGCAAAAGTTGCGTTGGAGCCGCTAGAACGTGGTTTTGGTCATACGCTAGGTAATGCCTTACGTAGAATTTTATTATCTTCAATAGAAGGCAGCGCTATTGTTGAAGCACAAATCGAAGGTGTTGTACATGAATACAGCACGATAGAAGGTGTACAGGAAGATGTACTTGAAATCCTGTTAAACCTTAAAGGTGTGGCTCTAATCATGCATACAAATGAAGAGCAAACAATAAGTATTAGTAAATCGGGTCCGGCTGTTGTTACAGCAGGCGATATTGAAACTGGCCATGATATTGAAATCGTAAACCCTGATCATGTTATTGCGAATGTAAACAGTGATGGCAAGCTGAATATTACCCTTAAGGTCGTTAAAGGCCGAGGCTATCAGCCTTCAAATGCACGTAATATAGACGCTGAAACTGCTACCATTGGTACTTTGCAGCTGGATGCATCATTCAGTCCTATTCGTCGTGTTTCATACAATGTTGAAAATGCACGTGTGGCACAAAGTACCAACCTGGATAAATTAATCATTGATTTGCAGACTAACGGTACTGTCGACCCTGAAGAAGCGATTCGAACTGCAGCTACAATCCTGCAGGCCCAGCTTTCATCATTTGTTAATTTACAAAGCATGGAAGATGAAGTTGCTGAAGATGAAGAAGCCGATATCGATCCAATTTTATTGCGTCCTGTAGACGAGCTTGAATTAACCGTACGTTCTGCAAACTGTTTGAAAGCAGAAAATATATACTATATTGGTGACTTGATTCAACGTACCGAGGTTGAATTATTAAGAACACCTAACTTGGGTAAAAAATCCTTAACTGAAATTAAAGACGTACTTGCATCACATGGACTGTCTCTGGGTATTCAGTTAGAAAATTGGCCACCTGCATCAATTCGTGAGAAAGAAGAAGCAGCAGTTTAATTTAATACAGCCATTTAACAGTGGCACTTTGTATTGTTTACAATACGAAATACAGAAAAAGGTTATAAATCATGCGTCATCATAAATCTGGCCGCAAACTAAATCGAAACAGCAGTCATCGTAAAGCGATGTTTAGCAATATGACTAATTCACTGTTTGATCATGAAATTATTAAAACGACATTGCCAAAAGCAAAAGAGTTGCGTCGTGTGGCTGAACCACTTATCACATTGGCTAAAAGTGATTCCGTTTCAAATCGTCGTTCAGCTTTTTCAAAATTACGTGATAAAGAAATGGTTGGCAAACTGTTTGATGAATTAGCGCCACGCTATAAGGATCGTCCTGGTGGTTATACCCGTATCCTGAAATGTGGTTTTCGTTCAGGCGACGCTGCACCAATGGCTTACATCGAGTTGGTTGATCGTCCTGAAGAAGCTATTGCGGCTGATTCTGAATAGTACGGGCGGCTGAGTATATAGACATTAAAAACCGGCTTTAAGCTGGTTTTTTTTCGGCCTGTTAATTTTTTAAACTCTGCAGCTAAATCTACTCTGCTTAATTAGAACTTGATGAATTTGCAATAAATGGAACCATTTTCTGGTTTTACACGTTAATTTTGTATGAGTTTTGTTAAATTTCACAGGCATTAAATGAAAAATGAGCAAATACTGCCTTTTTCACGCGGCTTAAGCTGATTGACGTATCGGGGGGATAAGCTGGCTTGCAATGATTTTGGTGATGGGCAAGGGGAGGTTGCAGGCATTGTGATCAACAATGCCTGGCCTCATTGCTTTAGCCGCTGAGTTCTAGCCGTTAATTTGCAAGCAGGATGGTCACATAATCAATAACAGTTGCCCTGCTCTCTCTTTGAGCTATTGTATTAAACCATAAGCTGCCATCGTGCAACTTATGGTTTTTATGTATTATGAAACAGGTTATAAACATATTTATAATGTATGTCATTGAACGGGCAGGGATAACTCATCGAATCAGGGAAGCTCTGAGCCAGTTGAATAATTTTAGGCTGGCTGAAAAATAGTCCATATCATCCCGAAGATTGCCGTAATATAATAATTTATTACCCCTTACTTTGTGAGGCATATGAACACATTCTGTGCACTGTTTTAATCAATATGGCTAATTAACTTAATCAGAGATTCCCTGGTAACAGCAGTTTATGAGTATTGTTAATTTATTCAAATCACGTGTTCAGCCTGCCGATCGGTTTGAACGGATTGTCTCACCGTATATCAATAATTTATACAATTTTGCCTTTCGCCTCTGTCCATGTGCTGATGATGCTGAGGAACTGGTGCAAATGCTATTAACACGCCTGTATCCAAAGTTAGAAGAACTGGAACAGGTGGAGTCACTTCGCCCCTGGTTAACGCGTTCATTATATAACCTGTATGTCGATAGTTACCGTAAACAGCAGCGCACGATGGCGATTATCAGTCCGGAAGAAATGCCAGAAAATGTTATGTCACAGGATAAAACCCCGTATGAAAAAATTGAACTAACACACAATCAGCAAATCATTACGCAAGCCATGCTGCAGTTAAATGAAGACCAACGTCTAGTTATGATGTTACATGATGCAGAAGGTTATACGCTGATTGAGTTAGCGGACATCCTGCAAACACCGATTGGCACACTTAAATCACGTTTACACCGGGGCAGGAACCTGGTAAGAGAATTAACAGAAATGGAACTATTTGATAACTAAATACGTTCTATTACTAAGGGATATAGGAACTAAACAGGGTAAGAGCTAATGAGTTGCGAACGAATACAGAATTTACTTAACGATTATATTGATGACACACTTTCAGTTTTACATGCTGAAGTGGTTAAAAATCATTGCCACACATGTGATGACTGTGCGCGGCAGCTTAAGGGCTTACGCATACAGAAAGAGTCACTAAGCTCATTGCCGGTAGCGCCTGCATCTGATGGCTTTGAAAAACGGGTGTTTGCCAGGGCAATTCAAGAGGCCCCAGCAACGAAGAAGATCCATAGCAAATCAGGCAGTTTTTATAAATTGGCTACAGCGGCAATGCTTTCTGCACTGGTACTGTGGTTAGGCCTGTTTAATGATACAAAAACAGGGAAAGATGATCTATACCTTGTAACTGTAGGTGATGAAGTGCGTACAATAAAAGTTGCCATAGACTCAGAGCAGGCGCTGGATGCGGTGAATATGCGAGTGGAACTGTCCGATAATCTTGAATTAAAGGGTTATGGAAACAAGAAACAAATTCACTGGACGACACACTTAAGCGAAGGTGTTAATGTGATTTCATTGCCGATTGTTGGCATCGCGCAGGGTGAGGGCGACATAACAACACGCATTGAACTAAATGGTAAAGAAAAAGTAATGCGTATAAAAACAGAGTATAAGCTGCCTGACAGTGTTCTGTATCAAGGTGATATGGTTCTGCAAGGATAGTTTTTATGAATGGCTTATTGAAAAAACGATTTATTTTGCCGTGTTGCGTAGTGTGTATGTGTGCGCCATCGGTTTTGTTGGCCTCACCAGATGATTTAGATGAAATAACCATCCGTATAATCGAGGACGATGCCTATATCCCCGGTGTTCATAGCCTGGAACTGCCTGTTTTTGGCAATGATGATGACCGTGATAAGGATACTAAGGACGATGCTATTGATGACAGGAATGAGGATAAGGATGATATCGAAGAACAGGAAGATACTGACGAGACCGACGAACCTGATGAAGCAGATGATGATCGGGATGAGCTAGAGGAACCTGATGATCTGGATGAGCCAGATGAGCCAGATGAGCCAGATGAGCCAGATGAGCCAGATGAGCCAGATGAGCCAGATGAGCCAGATGAGCCAGATGAGCCAGATGAGCCAGATGAGCCAGATGAGCCAGATGACTATGATGATCATGACGATCATGATTAGCCAGATGAGTCTGAGGAATCAGAAAAGTCAGAATCACCAGGAATAGCATTAGCAGCAAACATGTCATATCCGTTGCCCGGGTTTTTAATGTATTAGCACTGGATTTCCTTTAGCCTGCTGCCGGGTAATTTATGGCAGCATAAAAGATTGCGGGGATATAGTTCAGAGGCAGCATGTGCAATATAATGAGCACTTATGGTTAAGTGTGAAAAATTTGTTTGCTCAGCGCTTCTGTTGCTAGTCCTTTTTGGCCAGCTTTCTGCTGAGCCTGTCTCCGTCTCGGTTCCAGTGTCGCCGGTCAGGCAGGAAAATACTCTCTCGGATAATCTGTCCCTTGCCGGCCAGCTATATAATCAGGGTGAATATGCACAGGCCAAAGTCTATTTTGAGCTCGCGTTAAATCAGGCTCAGCAGCAGGCAAAACCAGCACAAACGATTTATTATAATCTTGGTTCAGTTTGTTACCAGCTAAAGCAGTATGATGAAAGTAAGCTGTATTTTGAAAAGCTGCTTAATCATAATAAGCTGAAAGCCGTTGCCTACTATAACCTTGCTTTAATAGAGAATAAGCTGGGCAATAAAAAATCCACCATTGATTATTTACATCAAAGCAAAAACGCTTCACCCGACACGCAGCTAGCAAAACTGGTTGATCAGCAGTTACTGAAAATAAGTAATCAGGAACCACAAAGAAAAAAAGCAGTTACTTATAAAGACTGGAATGCCTATCTCTACCTTAGCCCCGGTTACGACTCAAATATAAAATTAGAACCCGCAGAAGTTGCTTCTAATGAATCCGGAAGCTTTTTGCAGTTTTACGGTCTTTTTGATAAGCGCATAGCTGGCAAAGGTTATGGAAAAAAAGATCCTGCCTTATTAATCACCTCGTCAGTATTTTTATCTAACTATTTTTCAACTGACTTTAATGATTACAATATATTCGATATAGGGCTGCGCTATTTATTCCCGGTAAATAAGTGGCGAAATAGCATTGAATTTAATATAAAAAAATCTACCTATGGCCACAGAGACTACCAGCAATCTTACGCGGCAACGTTTAAGACGCGGCGCAGGTTTTCTGATGGCAATACGTTAAGGTTGCGTTATCGATATGAACAGCTAAACAGCCTGGATCCGCTGTTTGATTATCTTGAAGGTTACCGGCAAAAATTAAGACTGGGTTACCAGTTTAAGTTACAGAATGATGCTGTGAATCTCTGGTACGAGCTTGAATTAAACGACAGGCAAAACACGGCCAATCTCAATTATTCACCAACAAGAAATACCTTTCGTGTGCGTTATGAGAAAAAAATCAATGCCACAAATAAGGTGTATGGCGAGCTGGAGTATCGACACAGTGATTACGATCCAACTCCTGTCCAGGACAGGCTGGATAAACGATCAGGTTACCTGCTGGCTTACGTAAACGATGTGGCACGAGACTGGCAATTGTTGGCGAGATGGGGATTTAGAAGCAATAACTCCACAGAATCTGTTTATTCATATGACCGACACGTGGCACTGCTGACATTAAGAAAGTCATTCTAGGTAAATCACATTTAAGCTGTAATTATTGTTTTCAGATTGCCTGTCTTAGCTATAATTATTAGCTGCAATTCGGTGGGCAGTGTGTACAGACCGGAGACATAGGTTACACAACGTTCGGACACATAGGAAACACTTTTTTCTAAAATTAGGCATCAAATTGCTGACTGATTTGCGCTATATGAAAATCGAGCCATTTTAATAAATCTTTTCTTTCCTGCTCTCGAGATGACATACAGAAGAAGTGATTTTCAATCACTCTAATTTGCGCTATATGAAAATCGAGCCATTTTAATCAATCTTTTCTTTCCTGCTCATCATTGCTGTTAGAGCAGCCAAATGCGCAGAGAATACTGAGACTGCCTATGAGTTTTTAATAAAAGTCGTCATCCTAGCCTGCTTTACGTTGCTCTGCGTTTAACATACGTTTTATGTACTTACCGGTAAATGACCCGGCTATCTGGGCAACCTCTTCCGGTGTACCGGTAGCAATAATCCGGCCGCCTTTGTAACCACCTTCCGGCCCCAAATCGATAATCCAGTCGGCCATTTTTATTATGTCGAGATTGTGCTCAATAACGATCACCGTATTGCCATGATCACGCAGTCGTATCAGTACATCGAGTAACTGCTGCACATCATAAAAATGCAGGCCGGTAGTCGGTTCATCAAGGATGTAGGCGGTTTGTCCGGTGTCTCGTTTAGACAGTTCTTTGGATAATTTAATGCGCTGGGCTTCACCGCCGGAGAGGGTGGTGGCGCGTTGGCCGAGGGTAATATAACCCAGTCCAACATCTATTAAGGTCTGTAATTTTCGTTTCAGCACCGGAATAGCATCGAAAAAAACCAGTGCATCTTCAATGGTCATTTCCAGTACCTGGTGAATATTTTTGCCTTTGTATTTTATTTCCAGTGTTTCGCGATTGTATCGTTGCGATTTACAAACATCACACTCCACATAAACATCCGGTAGAAAATGCATTTCGACTTTAATCACACCGTCACCCTGGCAGGCTTCGCAGCGTCCGCCTTTAACATTAAAACTGAAACGGCCAGGTTTGTAACCCCGGGAGCGTGATTCCTGTGTCGCAGAAAATAACTCGCGTATCGGCGTAAACAGGCCGGTGTAGGTCGCCGGGTTAGATCGTGGCGTACGTCCAATAGGGGACTGGTCTATATCAACCACTTTATCGAAATGTTCAACACCGGCAAATGATTGGTGAGGTGCGGCTGACATCGAATTATTATTGATCGCCCGGGCAAGAATCGGGTACAGCGTATCGTTAATCAGTGTTGATTTTCCCGAGCCGGAAACACCGGTGATGCAGGTAAATAATCCTACCGGAATATCGACATCAACATCCTGCAAATTATTGCCGCTGGCACCTTTAATACTAAAAATATCACTACTGCGTGCAGTACGTTTTGCCGGCACCTCGATTTTTTTCACGCCGGCCAGGTACTGTCCTGTTAGCGACTTCTTGTTCTTCATGATCTCCTGCGGCGTGCCCGAGGCAATGATCTCACCACCATGGACGCCAGCCCCGGGACCGATGTCAATGACATGATCGGCAGATAAAATCGCATCTTCATCATGTTCCACCACGATCACCGTATTGCCTATATCGCGCAGGTGATTCAGGGTATTAATCAGGCGATCGTTATCGCGCTGGTGTAAACCGATGGACGGTTCATCAAGAATATACATTACCCCAACCAGGCCGGCGCCAATTTGACTCGCCAGGCGAATACGTTGAGCTTCACCACCGGACAGCGTGTCAGAGCCACGATCCAGGGTAAGATAATCGAGTCCAACATTGACCAGAAAGTTTAACCGTGAAGAAATCTCGCGATTAATTTTTTCTGCAATTTCACCGCGATGGCCGCTTAACTGCAGTGAGTCAAAAAATTCAAATGAATGCTGTATTGGCATTGCCGTTAATTCGGCCAGTGTCTTGTCCAGCACAAAAACATGGCGTGCCGCTTCATTTAAACGCGTGCCATGACATACCGGGCAGGGCTGGATGGAAAGAAACTTGGCCAGCTCTTCACGCACCAGGTTGGATTCCGTTTCGCGGTATCGCCGCTCCATGGTATGTAATACACCTTCAAAAGCATGCGTGCGTTGTTTACCACGTCGGCCAGCGTGCCCCGGGTAATTGAAAACGACTTTTTCCTTTGCGCTGCCGTACAATAATATCTGCTGAATATTGTTGCTTAACGCTTTAAAAGGAACATTAACATCGAAGTCAAAATGTTTGGCTAAAGACTGAATGATGCTGAAATAATAAGCATTGCGACGATCCCAGCCGCGAATGGCACCACCGGCAAGACTTAAATGCGCACTGACGACACGCTCAGGATCAAAAAAATTGTTATGGCCAAGACCTTCACATTCGGGGCAGGCGCCGGCCGGGTTGTTGAACGAAAACAAACGCGGTTCCAGTTCTCGCAAACTATAACCGCAATGCGGACAGGCGAATTTGGCTGAAAAAATCAAATCAGCATTATTGCCGGCTTCATCTTCCATCCAGGTGATGGTGGCAACATCATTCGCCAGTAATAAAGCGGTTTCGAATGATTCAGCAAGCCGTGTTTTGATGTCTTCCCTGACTTTAAAACGGTCAACCACGACTTCAATGGTGTGTTTCTTTTTGGCATCAAGTTCGGGTACTTCATCCAGCTCAAAAACCGAACCATCAACGCGAACCCGGATAAAACCCTGCTGTTTAAAATCGCTAAATAAATTTAAGTGTTCTCCCTTACGGTCGCGAATCACCGGCGCTAACAGCATTAATTTACTGCCTTCCGGTAATGCCAGCACCTGGTCAACCATCTGGCTGATGGTCTGTGCCTGTAATTCACTGCCATGCGCCGGGCAACGCGGCGTACCGGCGCGGGCAAACAGCAGACGCAGGTAATCATAAATCTCGGTAATGGTGCCCACGGTCGAGCGTGGATTATGCGAGGTGGTTTTCTGCTCAATAGAAATCGCCGGTGACAGGCCTTCAATGGTATCCACATCCGGTTTTTCCATCATCGACAGAAACTGACGAGCATAAGTCGACAACGACTGCACATAACGCCGCTGGCCCTCTGCGAAAATGGTATCAAAGGCCAGCGAAGACTTGCCTGAGCCGGACAAACCGGTAATCACAATCAGCTTGTCGCGCGGAATATCACAATCAATATTTTTAAGATTATGGGTGCGCGCCCCCCGAATTTGGATAGTATCCATAATGTGTTCAGCGTTGTTAGCAATCTGCTAGAATGCCTGTTTTTAGTACCTTCGGCAATAGTTACAGCTGTTTATTTACCTTATTTAGTCGTTTTATGCCAATCCAATAATGAATCATCAAGTAGCAAACAATCTGGCCTCACAGGAGCGGCGCGCAGCACTTTCGCTGGCGATGATCTATGCCTTCCGTATGCTGGGCCTGTTCATGATTCTGCCAGTATTTGCGCTTTATGCTGAAGAGCTGCCAGGCGCCACGCCTTTTCTAATGGGGCTGGCACTGGGTATTTATGGCCTGACACAGGCCGTCCTGCAAATACCCTTTGGCATGTGGTCCGATCGCATCGGGCGCAAACCGGTAATATTAATCGGTCTGCTCATATTTGCTGCTGGTTCGCTGGTAGCCGGCAGTGCGCATAGCATAGAAGGTATTATCATTGGACGGGCGATACAGGGTGCTGGAGCCATTGCTGCCGCCTTAATGGCGCTGGCGGCAGACCTGTCACGTGAAGAACATCGCACAAAAATGATGGCATTCATCGGCGTCAGTATTGGCGTCTCATTTGCTATATCCATGGTGCTTGGACCACTGCTGAATGACTGGATAGGCATAAGTGGCATTTTTTACAGTACTGCAGTATTAGCACTGGTGGGCATCGCTATCCTGTTCTTTTTTGTGCCTGACCCCGTGCATAGCCATTTTCACCGTGATGCTGAAGTAGAAACGCAGTCACTGTTCTCCGTGTTAAAAAACCCACAGTTATTGCGCCTCGATATGGGCATTCTCAGCCTGCATTTTGTCCTGATGTGTGTGTTTCTGGTGTTGCCGCTGGAACTGAAAAACACCATGGGTGTTGCAGCCGGCAATCACTGGCAAATTTATCTGCCGGTGTTTGCACTATCACTGCTTATCATGGTGCCGTTTATCATCGTCGCCGAGCGCAAGCAGGCAATGAAACTGGTGTTTAATGGTGCCATTATCAGCCTCATCATAGCGACATTATTCTTTCTTTATAGCCAGACACTGTGGCTCACCATACTGGCGCTGGTCATCTTTTTCGCAGGCTTTAACCTGTTAGAAGCATCACTGCCATCATTGATCTCAAAAACCGCACCCGCAACCCAAAAAGGCACTGCCATGGGCATGTATTCCAGCAGCCAGTTTTTTGGTGCTTTTGCTGGTGGCACAATAGGTGGTTACGCGCATCAAAACTGGGGCATTCAGGGCGTGTATCTAACCGTGATGTTTGTATTAGTGCTCTGGCTTTTACTGGCAATAACCATGAAAAAACCTTCATTTTTAAGCACTTATCTATTAAATGTCGAGGGTGTTAGTGTTGAACAATTACTGGCGGTTGAAGGCGTTATTGAAGCAACGCTAGTTGATGATGAGAATGAGTCCGGGGTAGTTGCCTATTTAAAAGTCAAAAAACGTATCCTTGATGAAGAAAAATTGTTATCTTTAGCTACCTCAAATTGAGAGCTTTGCCCCTATTAGCATGACATGGTGCGAGCAGATAATTTAAACCATAAGTAAATAGTAATACGACGATAAATATAAGGTGAAAAGAACATGGCACAACGTGGCGTAAACAAAGTAATTCTACTCGGTAACCTGGGTAAAGACCCGGAAGTTAAATACATGCCAAATGGCAATGCAGTGGCAAATATAACACTGGCAACCTCAGAAACATGGAACGATAAAAGCTCTGGTGAAAAGAAAGAAAAAACCGAATGGCACCGTGTCGTGTTCTTCGGCAAACTGGCAGAAATAGTCGCCCAGTACCTCAAAAAAGGCTCAAAAGTTTACATTGAAGGCAAACTGCAAACCCGTAAATGGCAAGGGCAGGACGGACAGGATCGCTACACCACAGAAGTGGTAGTCGATATCGGTGGCACCATGCAGATGCTGGATAGCCGAGGTGGTGAAGGTGGATTTGCGCCGGCGCAATCAGCACAGCAGTCAGCGCCGTCACAGCAAAAAGCACAACCCGCACCGGCGATGGTTGATGATGGCTTTGATGATGATATTCCTTTTTGACCCTTACCTTGTCATTCCGGCATGTTTTGGTCGGAATCTATAGGTAAAAAGAAAGGCGCTTTTTTTAAAGCGCCTTTTTTGATGTTGCAGCTACCGTTTATATTGAAATATCACAGCAAATTATCCAACGGGCTGTTTACAGAAATACCTGGTTTGTTCAGCACATGCGTATACGATGTTCAGGACGAACAAGTGTCTCGGGAGGCAGGAAGCCGGGAGAGACAATCATGGTGGTAGAAACATCGGCATGACCGAGTAATTCCTGCACCGTCTTACCCCGTTAGAACACACTGCCAAAATACAATTTTATGTGTGCTTTCTAACGGGCGAATATCATAACCGGATTCCAGTAGTGGGTCGCAAAGGCTAATGGGGTCAAGTCGTACATATCACATCAATTGCTTTAACAGCCTGACTAATAAAAGTGTCAAATGTAAGACTTGACCACCATACCTTTAACGGGACGGTCGTGTTACCAGATATAATCGATCACAGCCTGGATCTGTTGTGAATTTAGCTCCCAGTAATATTTATCAAACGCCTCTTTTTTCCTTTTACGATGTTGTAAATTAATCACTCCACCAGAACCTTCATCCAGGTCCTGTAGTAAATCAAAATATTGCGGTTCATTTAAAATAATCCTGCCTGACTTATCAAAATAATAGATGCCGCCTTCAATACGCGGGCAATAATCAGGTTTTTTATTTTCAAGTAATAAATAGGCGTGAGCAATATGAATAGATGCATTTGAAAATTCTTTAACAGACTCTTTACCTGAGCTGATACGTTTCCATTTTGCATAAGGTATGCGAGTAACATTACCAGCATCAGAAAAGTAAAAAATATAAACAGTGTGGCTAGTCATTATTCACTAAAATCATCCAGCGGGCTTTTTATATTGTCATGGTTCTTTTGCATCACGTGTGTGTAGATTTCTGTGGTTTTAACATCGTTATGCCCTAACAATACCTGTAACACCCGAATATTTTCACCATTTTCTAATAAGTGTGTGGCAAAGCTATGTCTATTATTCCGAGCTCGGAATAATAGACATAATGCCGAGTTCCGGATTATTCCGAGTAGCAAACCGAAACACGGTGAATCACGGGATCTTGAGTACATCGAACTCGGCATAATCAGAGGCTATTCAGAAAAGCCAGTAGCTGATCATCGGGCCGATAACGTGCCATGGGTATATTTGAAGGAGTTGTCGTCGCCAAGGCTTTTTCTTTAAGTTTTAGATCTGCGTGGAGATAGATATAGGTTGTTTCTACAGACTCATGACCAAGCCAGAGCGCAATAACAGTGTGATCAAAGCCAATAAAAGAAGACAGCCTGATTATTCCGAGTAATCAAGCAGTGGATACCCTCATAAACCATTGAATGTAGGTATATGTCAGACGCATGTCAACATGCTACTCGGAATAATCCGGAACTCGGCATTATGTCTAAGCGTATGTGGCGAAGTGCGTTTAATGATCCCGGCCTTAATTCTTGCACTTGATACCGCTTTTTGTAGTGCGCTTTTATTAAGATGATGTCGCATAACTTTCCCGGAGCGCGGATCAGTCGAGCGTACTTTAGAAGGAAACAAATATTGCCAGCCCAATGAAATGTTTGCTTTGCTGTATTTACGACTTAATGCTGTCGGCAAATAAACTTCACCATAACCATCGGCTAAATCTTTATTGTGCAGTTGCTTTACCACTTCAATTTGGTCACGAATGGGTTGATGCAAAGCATCAGGGAAAATTGTAGTGCGATCTTTGTCGCCTTTGGCATTTCTGACATAAATTTGATTATTTTCAAAATCAATGTCATGAATGCGTAAACGAATAACTTCCAACGAGCGTAAACCAGAGCCATACATCAAGTAGGCTAATGTTTTTGCCGTGCCCGACATGCAGGTCAACAAGGACTTTACTTCATCTTTACTTAATACGGTAGGCAGTCTTTTCCCTTTAGTTGTACGCCTGGCGCGGATATCAAGATCCATTGGCATATCAAGTACTTTTTTATAAAGGAACATAATGGCATTAAATGCCTGGTTCTGAGTTGAAGCTGCGACGTTGCGATTAACCGCAAGATGGCTTAAGAACCGTTCAATTTCAAACTTACCCATCTCCCTGGGGTGTTTCTTTCCATTGAAACGAATAAATTTTAAGATCCATTCAACATACGATTTTTCAGTATTGTATGCGTAATGATAAAACCGAAGTGTTTCGCGTACCTGATCCATTAATCTGGTCGCAGTGGGTCGAAACGTAACTGACTCATCCATGATAAAAATCCTTTTAATTGGTGTATTAGCAATAGCTTAACTTATGGCTACTTTTGCCCTTAAATATCGTAATAGGGCGCCTTGGTTAAAAATTCTTACATTACAAGGCTACTTTACCCCTTAAATATCGCAATAGGTAGCCATAGTCATGTAATATGATAAATATTCTAAATTTAAGCACTGTCTGAGGCGTCTTTTACCCCTTAAATATCGTAATAGGGCGCCTTATAGGGTGTATATTATAAAAAATAGGACGCCTTAGAAGGCGTCATATCGACAAGTTAGCTTCATAAAAAAATACATCTTAGGGAATTTTATAATGGGAAAGTACTCTCTTAAAAAAGAATTAGATACAACAGAGTTAATTAAATGGGGTAGCGCTGTTATAGGTGGTCTAGCCATATTTTTAGTGATAACTCTAAAAGATTATGAATTAAAAAAATACGAAATTCTTGAAAAAGAGGCCGTATTAATAGAGAAGGCTGGTAACCAATTATTAAAAGGGTTTGAGTTAATGAAAAATTACAAGCCCAGTATAGATGTCCACTACACCAATATGCTATCCGAAAAAGCTGATGAACTTCACATTAGAGTTTATATCAAATCTACATCAAAAAACGATATATATATTTTTCCTCCAAAGTTGACTTTAATTGATGTAGAGGGAAATGAGATTGATACCAATCTGTATAAAGCTGGTGATATAAAATCATTTAAAGGAAGTATTAGTCCAGAGTCATCGTTTCAAATAAATTATAAAATATTCTTGCTAAATATAGACACTGATAAAATTGGCAATGTACAGCTTGACTATGAGGTTCAAATAGATCAACTGGCTTCAGCACCTATAAAGATGTACTTTGAAGAATATGGATCGGAGAAGGAGAAAGAGCTCTTTAATGTGCTTAACTCTAAAAAGTATATTTATCGAGAAAGGGTATATGCTTATGCGGGTAATCCCATTTGGAATGATTTTTGGGAAAATCCGAGATAACTAAGCTAACAAGTTAATTAACGGCGACCGCAAAAAACGCGTCGCGTTATTTTTAACGTTATGTTTAAAAAATGAATTGGAAAATAATGGAAATATTCAAAGGCATTGATCTTAATGATTCATTTGTTCTTTCATGGCATCAAGGAACAAACGAACTTACTTTCGAGCTCGAAACAAGCATTTGGCCAGAATCTACATACTATGAGAAACCTAAACCAAATGAACATACTTGTTATAAACGAGCTATTCTTTCATTTAAAAACATTAAAGAGCTAAATGGTCTACTAGAACTAAATCAAGTAAAAGCCACAACTGATGCTTCTGGTGAAAAAGACTATGGAAACATAGATAACTTAGAACAAAATGATAAGGGTTTTCTAGTTGAAGGTGAATTTGGTTCAGTCTCAATTGCAGGCGGAGAAATAAGCTTTGAAATCAAAAAAACATAACAAGGCAATCAAGTTCGCCCGTAAAAATCACGGGCTTGGACGCGGCAAAAGACGCCGCGCCACTTATTTATAACGTTATGTGTGAAAAAATAAAAATGAGAAAAATAAATGAGTGATGAATTTGAAGTAAATATGTCACCACTATGCCAAACCATATCAAGTGGTGGCAAGACATTGCAGGTCGATATTTATGAAGATGGTAATGGCAAGTGGATTTTAGAGGTAGTGGATGAATTTAATAACTCTACTGTATGGGACGATTCATTTGAAACAGATAAAGCTGCCTTAACAGAAGCTAAAAAAACAATATTATCTGAGGGTGCAAGTATATTAGTTGGGCCTGAGTCAGGTAAAGGCGAATGGAGTTAAAAAATAAAACACATAACAAATCAATCAAGTTCGCCAGCAAAAGGCGCTGGCTTGGACTCCGCAAAAAACGCTCCGCCACTTATTTCGGACGTTATATTTAAAAGATAAAAAAGCATGAATGAAGAACAAATTCTAAATGTAGCAAAGGTACTCGAAGAGTGGAACCCACTTGGCGAGGCAGCTAATACTGTAGAGCAATTAGATGGTTACCGTTATGAGGCAATTGATATTATTTCAACAATCCAAATAGTTAATGGCCCAGGTAAAATAAAAGAATCAATAGAGCAGGTATTAACACAAGCATTCAATATTGAGCTTAATGAAGTTAAGCTTACTGAGGCAGAAAACAAAATAAAGAGCCTAATCAGTTAATCATCATGCTCTTATTAAATAAAAAATATAACAAGCCGCTCAACATTGACCGTTTTTACACGCCGCGCCGTTTCACTTTGCTCTGTGTAAAACCGTCAGGTTATGCTGAGCGTTATGCACATAAAAAAACCCAGGTGTTAACAAAAATAAATTGGAGGCGTAATGGATCCTGATAAAATGATGAGTGACATTTCAAAAGAAATACTTACGGCATTAAAAGCAATGGCAAAAGCAAAAAACCCTGAAGAAAAACTGATACACAGTGAAATAGTAAAGAATCTATGTGATTCACTTGGAGTTTTTCTTAGTTTAATAAGTGATATGGCTCTATATGATGATGACGATGATGAACCAATCCCATTTTAAAATCACGTTTGCATAACAAATAAATTAACGCAGATCGCCATAGACGCCGTTTGTTTTCAAATAGGCCGTGCAGCGGCTGGTTATTAAAACGTTATGTGTAAAAACCGAATCAAAAGAAATGGATATATTTAATAGTTTGGAGGTTGAAAAAGTATTTAATTCTTATCCGGATAATATCCGCATAAAAATGCTACTCCTTCGCCAGCTAGTTCTGGAAACAGCAGCGGAAATTGATAACGTTCAAAGCATTGAAGAAACTTTAAAATGGGGCGAGCCAAGCTATATAACAAAGCACGGGAGTACATTACGGATGGACTGGAAAAAATCAAATCCAGATCAATATGCAATGTACTTCCATTGTAAGACAAAACTTGTTGATACATTCAAAGAGCTTTATAAAGGCAAGTTCAAGTTTGAAGGCAACAGAGCCATTGTATTTAATATAAAAGACAAAATACCAATTAATGAGCTAAAGCATTGTATTTCTTTATCTCTCACTTATCACAACATTAAACATCTACCAATGTTGGGTGTATGATAAAAACACATAACAAGGCGCTGCACCGGAATTTTGCTTCGCTACGCTTCGCAAAATCCCGTGAGCTGGGTCGCTAGGGCCGTAAAAACAAGCAACTTGACATTCATCTAAATGTAAATACAATGTATTTATGATTAAATTCGAATGGGATGCATCCAAAGCCACATCAAACAAAAGAAAACATGGCGTTACTTTTGAAGAAGCACAGTCTGTGTTCTACGATGACTTTGCCATCCAGTTCTTTGATGATGAAAATTCAGAGCTAGAAGATAGGTTTCTTTTACTAGGTCACAGTAACCAATCAAGGATATTACTTATCTGCCACTGTGAAAAAGAATCAGGCAATCTCATTCGAATCATATCAGCACGTAAAGCAACAGATAAAAGAGCGTAAGCTCTATAAAGGTGAAGCATAATGAAAAAAGAATATGATTTATCTAAAATGAAATCACGTAAAAATCCATATGCATCAAAGCTCAAAAAGCCCGTAACAATGCGTCTTGGTGAGGATGTAATCAATTATTTTAAAGAGTATGGCTGAGGATTCAGGTGTACCTTATCAAAGCTTAATTAATTTATATCTTCGTGACTGTATTTCACAGCATCGTAAAGTAGATATATCTTGGAATCAAAAGCCCTAACAATACGCTCAACATTGACCATTTTTACACGCCGCGCCACTTCGTTTTGCTCTGTGTAAAAACGTCAAGTTAGCTCCAACGTTTGGTGGAGGAAGACGATGAAAACTCAAGTAACATTTCGATCAATGAATTTCCCTCCGTACGATGGCGAAGAAGAGCAGATCAACCCAGGTCTCTGGGGCAAGAGGTTAGCTGAGTATTTTGTCGATAAACTGAAGCCACATGGCATCGAGACGGAAGAGATCATTGCGGAAGATTGGGGATGGTACATTCCGATAAAGAACGAAGGATTCCGACTCGCTATTTGTTGTGGGCACCAAAATGGCGATGACGACGAGTTCTTGTGCTTCACCGACCCAGCAACACCAATAATCCGGAAATTCTTCAAGAAGATAAACGCGACACATGAGATCACGCGCGTCGTGGTCGCCATGGGTAATATACTTTCGTCGGATCCAAGGATAACTGATATTGAGTGGACAGAAGTTGAGAAATGACACCGAACAAGGCTAATGCAGCCGACGCAAAAAGCCGCGCGGCTGATTAGCAACGTTAGCACCCATCAATACAAAAGTATGGCTATTTAGCCATATCAATGCTATATTTACCCTATGAGTGAACAGGACTTCGAATGGGATGAGACAAAAAACCAGGAAAATCAACGAAAACATGGCGTTACATTCTATGAAGCACAACATGCTTTCTTAGATACAAACCGTGTTATTGCTGAGGATTTGGAGCATAGCCAGGCTGAAAAACGATATTATTGTTTCGGCTTAAATGAACAAGGCAATGGCATTCTTACTGTTCGGTTTACTTATCGGTCTGGTTGCATCCGTATAATTGGTGCAGGTTATTGGCGCAAAGGTAAAAAGATCTATGAGCAAAACAATTCAATATAGTAACGAGCCAATCGGTGATTTAAAACTAATACCTGATTTTCTACCATCACCGGAAGAGCTCGCACTCAAACAACAAAATACTAAAGTCACAATATCTCTTAGTTCAGAGAGTGTTGCCTATTTTAAAGACACTGCAAAAAAACATCACATGCAGTATCAAAAAATAATTCGGCAGTTACTCGATGAGTATGTGGCTCACCAAAAAAGTGCTAACAAGTAGCTCAACATTGACCATTTTATACGCCGCTTCGTTTCACTTCGCAGCGTATAAAATGGCAAGTTAGCATGGCGTTATGCACATAAAAACACCAGGTGTTAACAAAAATAAATTGGAGGAATAATGGAACCTGATAAAATAATGAGTGACATTTCAAAAGAAATACTTACGGCATTAAAAGCAATGGCAAAAGCAAAAACCCCTGAAGAAAAACTGATACACAGTGAAATAGTAAAGAACCTATGTGATTCACTTGGAGTTTTTCTTGGTTTAATAAGTGATATGGCTCTATTATGATGATGACGATGATGAATCAATCCCATTTTAAAATCACATTTGCATAACAAATAAATTAACGCAGGCCGCCATAGACGCCGTTTGTTTTCAAATAGGCCGTGCGGCGGCTGGTTATTAAAACGTTATGCCTATGAAGAGTTATGAGAGCTACTAAAGAGGACGTTCAACTCGGGTCAAGATGTTCTTGATTTGAACAAAAGATGGTGTTTATTCTTCCTGTACTTGTACAATCAGATATTCAAAAAGGATTTAATTGTACTCTCCAGGAAGATCGTTTTTTATAACAGTAACCTTGCCAAATTTCTTACCTGACATTCTCAATAATTCATCACCTGAAAATTCAAAACCAAGCTTTAGTGCTATTCGCGCAACATCATCTGCAGTTGATGTTGCGAGCACCTCATTTTTAAGTGCAGGTTCAGACTGCATTTTTATTAAAAATGCCTCGAGTTGATCTAATGCCATATTTGAAATTCCTATTCTCGCTAGCTGTTCATATATTAAACAGAAAAACCATTACAGGTTTCTAGCAAATTCTACTATTCTTTCAAGATATAGGCAATGAGTGGAACTCCCGGAAGACTAGATATATTGTGCAAGAAAAGGCATAACAATGGCAATTGAGTGGGACTTGCCTTCCGCGGTGTTCGTTTGTGCTTGATAGCACAAGCCTCACCCCGCTCCGGCAAGCCCCTCATTGCGAGCGTTAGCATCTCAAAAACTACATTGACAAGTGTAATCCAATGGATTATACTTGTAGTCATGCAAGCCATAGTCGAACTACCTGAATTCCTGAGAAAATCTGATAAATTACTCAGCAATACAGAAAGACTAAGTATTATCAATTATTTAGCTGAGCATCCGGCGGCTGGCGATATCATGCAAGGCACTGGTGGTATTCGTAAATTAAGGTGGTCTGCACAAGGTAAAGGCAAAAGTGGCGGTGTACGTGTGATCTATTACCATCACAATGAATCAATGCCTTTATTTTTATTAACACTGTTTGGTAAAGGCGAAAAAGCCAACTTAACCAAATCTGAGAGTAACGATCTAGCCAAATTCACATCGTTATTAATTAAGAACTATGGAGGCCAAAAATGAGTAAAGCATTTGATAGTATCAAACAAGGCCTTGATGAAGCTTTAGAGTTTTCAAAAGGCAAAAAAGGAAAAGCAGTGGTGCATGAATTCACACCTTTAGATGTAAAAAACATTCGAGCCAAGGTAGGTATGTCACAAAATGAGTTCGCATCAGCATTCGGCATAAGTGTTAGCACACTCCGCCACTGGGAGCGCGGAGACAGAACACCACATGGCCCTGCATTAGTTTTATTAAATGTAGTCGCCAAAGAGCCCAAAGCAGTACTTAAAGCACTGAGTCACTAAGTGCTAACAAGTAGCTTAACTTTGACCATTTTATACGCCGCTTCGTTTCACTCCACTCTGTATAAAATGGCAAGTTAGCAGGTTCCGTCGCAAATAAGTGAATTGGCGCCAACATTTCCTGAACGTCATTCCGCTTACGCAGCCAGGGCATAGAATTGATCAGCAAATGATAAATTACGCGAGATGTTTTTTTTCATTTGTCCTTTTTTGATCATAGCAACCAGCTCAATTCCAGCCAATGTGCTTTGAGCTGAATTGAAGTTTTTGAAGCCAAGCATTGGTCGTGTTAACCGTTTTATTCGTCGGTGATCCTGCTCTATGATGTTGTTCAAGTATTTACATTGACGCACTTTAACTCGCTTATTGTTGTCTTCATTGAACTGAGTTAAAGCGGCTTTATTAGAGCCACTTTTATCGATGTTTACTAAGCCAGGCTTGCCGTTTCTTTCAATAGCTTTGGTGAAATATCTTAGCGCAGCCGCTTTATCGCGCTTGGCGGTGAGGAGGAAGTCGATGGTATTTCCCTGCTTATCGACAGCTCGGTAATAATATTTCCACTCGCCTTTAACCTTGATATAGGTCTCGTCCATTCTCCATCGATCACCTGGACGTCTCTTCTTTTGATGGAAAGCCTTTTCAAGTTGAGGCGAGTAGAAAGTAACCCAGCGATTCAATGTGCTATGATCAACCTCGATGCCTCGCTCTGCCACCATCTCTTCGATATTCCGATAGCTAAGGGCATATGCACAATACCATCTTACACATTGAAGAATAATTTCACGAGGGAAGTGTCGCGATTTAAAACTGATCATATGGAGCTACTTGAAGTAAAGTTGAGTTTCAACATTATACTCGAACGGCCTGAATGCGACAAAACCCCGGTAATTAGTCGAAATAACAAACCACATATTCAGCTTGAAAAAGGACAGTATATGATCACCGGGCAATTTAGCTGGGAACAGTGCCCAAAATCACTCTCTATTCCCAGTGAGACAGGCCTGGTTTATTTAACAATAGACAATACAAAAGTAGCGTTACCTGACTTTCGCCAGGGCAAGTTGTGGCTAAAAACAACCAGCGCTTCAACACATCAAAACAACCGATTAGAGCTGCAGGTATTTAGAAAAATATCTGACACCATCCCCATGCGTGTTATCACGCAAATTAAACTTGATGTATCAGGTCAGCAACGTGAAATTATCCTCGATGGCGCTTTACTTAATGGCTTTAGCCCGAGTGCCATTGATAGTCCTCTGCCATCACAGTTGGATAAAGGTGGACGTTTAAAAGTCCAGATAAGACCAGGGCAATGGACAGTTGATATCAGTGCTTTTAACCCGCGACAACTAGAGTCGATTGTACTTCCTTCCTTTAAGACCCCCTGGCCAGGTAATGAAGTGTGGGTAGTAGACCAGCAGACACAGCTCCGCCTGATAAAAGTAGTCGACAAAAATAGTATTGATCCGAATCAAACACAACTGCCACAGCGTTGGAAATCCTATCCCGCATACAATATGCAAGGTGGTGAAAAATTATCGTTTAAAGTCATTAAACGTGGTGATCCTGACCCGGAGCCCGATCAATTAAGTATTAAAAAAAGAATATGGCTGGATTTTGATGGCAATGGATTTACCATAAACGACAAACTCACCGGCACGCTTACAAAGCAATGGCGACTAAATGCGTCGTCAGATGTCTCGTTAGGACAGGTCACACTTAATGGTAAGCCACAATTTATAACAACAGACAGCAATAATAAACAAGGCGTTGAGGTAAGACACGGGAATCTTGATCTATCCGCTGATAGTCGCGTAATAGGCGACACGCGAATACTGTCATCCGGTGGCTGGGATATGGACTTTAATCAGGCTGAGGCTACGCTATTTCTGCCGGCTGGGTGGCGGTTACTGTCTTTGACAGGTGCGAATACCAGCAACACCTGGATTGACAAATGGTCACTCCTGGATCTATTTATGGTGCTGATAACTGCGATTGCTATCTACAAGTTGTGGGGGATTCGATGGGGTGTATTAGGGTTGGTTGCCTTAATTATCTTGTGGCATGAGTACGATGCACCACAGTATATATGGATAAATCTGATCATCGCTATTGCCATGTTGCGATCTTTGCCACAGGGTCGTTTTTATAAAATTATCACTAGCTATCGTCTGTTGACATCTGTTGTTCTGTTGCTCATTACATTACCGTTTATCGTTAATCAGGCACGAACGGCCATTTATCCGCAACTCGAATTTAGTAACATGAGTGCAAGTAACTCCTTTGCACGGGATGCTGTCTACCCGGCTTCAACTGTATCTCCAGTACAAAAACTGTCTAGTTCGGTCGCTGAAAGGGCGTTAATGGCAGATGAGGAACCTATGCTCAGCAGTGTAGGACGAGGTAAGTCAGGCTATCTGTATGAAAAGAAACATAAGCAAATAATCACCATCGATCCAGACGCGATGATACAAACCGGCCCAGGCCTGCCATCCTGGACACTGCATCAGTTTCACTTACGCTGGGATGGGCCTGTCCGTCACGATCAGACGATTTCAATGACGTTGCTATCGCCGGCGATGAACTCACTGCTCAATATACTGAGAATCGCACTGGTATTGCTACTGGCCTGGCGTCTTCTTGATATTGGTTCATTGAAAATACCAAAACTTCCCGTTAAAGCAGAAAGCAAGACGTTAGTAACAATATTTCTAGTCGGTAGCCTGTTTGGTTTATCACCAACACCTGCAGATGCTGCCTATCCGTCACAGGAAATGCTTAATCAATTATATGATGAGCTAACCAGGGAGCCAGAGTGTTTACCCCAGTGTGCGAGTATCGAGGCACTGGATATTGATTTATCGTCGGAGCAGCTCACCCTGAACATGCGAGTTCATGCACATGAGAATGTCTCGCTGCCACTACCAGTCCCCGTTAAACAATGGTCCCCCTCTAAGATAAGCGTCGATGATAAATCTTCAGCCATCCTTTCGCGTCAGAGTGATTCGACACTATGGATCTATTTAACAGAAGGCAGTCACACGGTTAAATTTAGTGGTCGTGTAACAGCTTTAGATCTTCTGCAACTTAGCTTTCCATTAAAACCGCATCATATAGCATTAACCATGAAAGGTTGGACAGAGGAGGGTATGGACAGCCAGGCGTATAAAATTACAGCACTCTCTTTTCAACGGATTGCAGATAAAACCAGTCCTTCAAAGACTAATAAGATAGAGCAAAAAGAGATTCCCGTTTATGCTGAAGTAACAAGAGAATTACAGCTGGGACTGGACTGGTACGTTACGACAACCGTACAAGGTGTTTCAGGTAGTGCTTACCCGGTTATTTTAGAGATCCCCTTACTGACGGGTGAATCGGTGGTAACCGACAATATTAAAGTGGTTGATGGCCATGCAATCATTACACTCAGCCGCCCAGATCAGAAAATAAGGTGGACATCAAAACTTAAAATTAATGATCAGATTAACCTAAAGGCAAGTGAGCAGGGCAGGTTCATCGAGAAATGGTCACTCAATTCAAGTGCTATCTGGCACATTGACTATGATGGTATACCTGTCATCTATCACCAACGGTATGCGAACCAGTGGCAGCCGGAATGGCAGCCATGGCCGGGTGAAGAGGTAGTCATTTATGTCAGCCGTCCTGAAGGGGTTAAGGGCAACACTATTACCATTGATAGCAGTAAGCTTTCATTAACACCTGGTGAGCAAATAACAGCATCAAAACTGGCCTTTAATCTGCGCAGTAGCCTCGGTGGACAGCATACTATTAAGATTCCTGAAAACACTGATCTGCAGACGGTCATGATAAATGGTCAGAGTATGCCTATTCGGCGTACCGATGAAGGTATCGCTTTGCCGGTATCACCCGGTAATCAAAAAGTTGAAATAAACTGGCATGAGACACGTGGTATCAGTCCATTTTATAAATCTTCTGAGGTTGATCTAGGAACGCAGAGTGTCAATCATGGGCTTCAAATTGAGCCAGGTTATAACCGTTGGGTATTATTTACATCAGGACCGACTATGGGACCGGCTGTTTTATTCTGGGGTGTGTTTGGTGTAATTATTCTTATTGCTATCGGATTAGGACGTGTAAAAGGTACTCCGCTGAGTACACTTCAGTGGTTGATACTGGCAATTGGATTAAGCGCATCTGAACCCTGGGCCGTGATAATCATCGCCGTGTGTATCCTGGCACTTAAAGCGCGCGCTTCCCTAAACACAGTGACTTTGAGCAATACAAAATTTAACTTTATCCAAATAGGACTTGTGGGCTTAATGTTCTTCTCGATCAGTACATTGATCGTAGCAATCCAACAAGGACTGCTCGGTTCACCTGACATGCAAATCATTGGTAATGGATCCAACGCCAATCAACTCAACTGGTTTAGTGATCGCATATCATCAAATACACCATCTGCATTGGTAATATCGGTACCTGTCTTTGCTTATCGTCTGATGATGCTGGCCTGGTCGATTTGGTTGGCATTTGCGCTTATAAAATGGGCACAATGGGGGTGGGGTAGCTTCACGAGCCAGGAGTATTGGCGAAACGTATCAATAAAGAACATCTCTACTAAGAAGAAAGGAGAGAGTGATGAATCAAAAAACTAGTATGATGAGCCAGGAAACACAATCCACAGTTTTTGATTATCGATTATTACGACTTGTAATCGGTATTATCGCGTTGTCATTACCATTGGTTGTATGGATGTCTGCTGGTACCAAGCTTACCTCTATCAGTGCATCGTACTACACAGATGCGCGAAACTATTTTGTTGGGATGTTATTTGTGGTATCAGCATTCTTGCTGGCCTATAACGGCCACTTTTTAAGGGAAGCATTAGCAAGCAAGATCGCTTCACTTGCTGCTGCGGGTATCGCGTTATTTCCTACGCTTTGTGATGAGGTCATAACCACGAATATATGTTTAGCTTGTTCAACACTGAACACAGCCATCGTTCATTATGTGTGTGCATTTACTATGTTTGGTATTCTGGCTTATTTTTGTCTGGGTCCTTTTAGTGATAAGACAAAGACACGAGGGGCAATGTATGATCGCCGTCGATGGGTCTATCAAGTTTGTGGCTGGGGAATCATAGTCTCTTTTGCTTTAGGTGGAGTTACTATGATGATGTTTAAATATTTAGATATATCCAGTGATAATAGAATTTTATTTTGGGTTGAATCACTGGCGCTTATCTGCTTTGGTATTGCCTGGATAGTATCAGGGAAAACGTTTGCTTTTCTTGCAGACAAGAATGAGAAATACACTTTATTTAAACAATAATGAATGAGCTGGTTTTGTCGCATTCAGGCCGTTCGAATATAATGTTGAAACTCAACTTTACTTCAAGTAGCTCCGTATGATCAGTTTTAAATCGCAACACTTCCCTCGGGAAATTATTCTTCAGTGTGTAAGATGGTATTGTGCATATGCCCTTAGCTATCGGAATATCGAAGAGATGGTGGTAGAGCGAGGCATCGAGACCGCCAAGCGCGATAAAGCGGCTGCGCTAAGGTATTTCACCAAAGCTATTGAAAGAAATGGCAAGCCTGGCTTAGTAAACATCGATAAAAGTGGCTCTAATAAAGCCGCCTTAACTCAGTTCAATGAAGACAACAAGAATCGAGTTAAAGTGCGTCAATGTAAATACTTGAACAACATCATAGAGCAGGATCACCGACGAATAAAACGGTTAACACGACCTATGCCTGGCTTCAAAAACTGCAATTCAGCTCAAAGCTCATTGGCTGGAATTGAGCTGGTTGCTATGATAAAAAAAGGACAAATGAAGAAAAACATCTCGCGTAATTTATCATTTGCAGATCAATTCTATGCACTAGCTGCATAAACGGAATGACGTTCAGGAAATGTTGGCGCCTATTCACTTATTTGCGACGGAGACCGGGTATACGTCCTCTAGATGGATATAATCAGAAAGATTTTCTCTGGAAGCATTATTTTCATTATCTTTATCCGTAAACTAACAAAGGACGTTAAAAGGTTTGTTAAATAGTATAAGTTGAGTCAAAACAGATACTATATTTTCCTGATTTTAATTATCAAGCAATACATCTTTAGCCTGATTAATTTTTGCGGCAAGATAGTTTGAGCCCCCGCGATCCGGGTGTAGCTTCTGCATCAGCTTTCTATGGGCACCGATAATTTCTTCTTTACTGGCATCAGGTTCAAGCCCGAGAATTTGAAATGCTTCTTCTGTCGACACAGTGCCAGGTGCAGATTGATTTGATCCTTCATACGCAGAACCGGTATGCTGTTCACGCCAGCGGTCACCATATACATTGTCGATAAATGCCTGTAAAAGCCGTGCCGATTCCTCATCCTGTGACTTCCAGGAATGCAGCAGGGCTATTAATTGTTCAAGTTTGAGCTCGGATAAACGCTGTCCTTGATGTTCTCCTTCCAGTACTTCACCATCAATTTTACCGGTATCATGGTTTAAGCTCATGCGCACAAAACGTGCTTGAACCTGGGAAGTTTTTCCTGCATCGTTCGCATCATATCCAGTCGCTTTTTTAGCTTTATATCTTCTATAAAACTGATTAAAGAATGGCAGGTATAGAATTAAGGGTAATAATTTTCGTGCAAATGGCAGTAAGGAACCGATGGCAGCAAATAACCAGTGTAACTTGCCCGTTAATGCCAGAAAAATTAATATTCCTGCCACCAGAAAAAGTAATCCCTGGCGTAACGTCTGGACTACAATTTGTGAAGGCGTGCGCATAAACCAACGGATGAATAAAAATCCGACTAAAATGATTGCGATCGCCAGTAATAAACGGATATGCATAGCTTATAATTTTTCGATTTGGTGGTTAAGCAGCCGAGCAAGTTTCCCGGCATTTTGACTGTAATCCGTCAGTGCTTTATGACCACCGGCGGCGTAAACAGCAACCGCACTCAATAACTCAAGCAACTGTTGTGGGCTATGGCTATCAAACAGGCAATAGGCCCCTTTGGAGAGACGTGCGATTTGTTTAAATGCCCTGGCGGCTACGGCTTCTCCACCTTCATGAAAAATAAAGATAGGGACACCGTGTAATCCGAGTTCTCCAGCCAACTGTCCCAGGCGATCAACATCCTCTTCCATACAATCACCCACGAATACCAGTGCATCCACTTTTTCACCTTGTGTTTCCTTAATGGCATGTTGCAATACTTTCTCTATTTGCGTATGACCAGCCTCACAAAAGACGGAAGTCATTGCTTTTAGTAACTGCTGTGAATTATTCATCCAGGGAAAAGCCTGAAATTCACCAAAACCGCGAAAGTAGCACAGCTGGATTTCAAGTCCACCCAGTTTGCTTGTTTGATTAAACATTTGCGCCTGTATATGGGCGGCATAGTCCCAGGTTGGTTCGCGACTGGCGGTGGCATCCATGGCAAAAATCAAACGTCCTTGTTTCCCCGCCGGTTTGATGGCCGCTGTGCTGGCGACATTCTCCAGGAAAGCATCAATTTCCGATCGGCTCGATGGTTTTTGCAGGGATTTATCTTTATTTTTCATGAAACTACTCTTATTTTTCCCTCGGCTCTTACCCAGAGGAGTCCGGGAGATGCCCTAGGATATATGTCCTAGGATATGCCATGGGGTGGTACTGTCAACTTAACTTAAACGACAGAGATTTTCTTGAAGATTCTGGCTAATTTAAAGCAAGGATCAATACGTTACAGATTATGTTTTTGATTAAAATTACTATTAATCGACTTAAGTTGACAGTACCGTCATACTTTATCTTTTCGTGTACACAGAGACGGCATTATAAGGGCTCTGTACCCAATGCCAATTCAATGAATTCATGGTTATGGAGAGGTGATGATTAAGCAAATTGCAGAAGTGGAATTAACTGGCGAAGTTATCGAGGATCAAGACCTAAGTGGGTTGACCATTGTCGATGATTATCTTCTGATCGGTAGCGATGAGGGACATGCGCTACAGTTGTTTTTAAGAGAAGGATCGAATCAATGGCGCTCCCAGTCCTCGATTCAGTTGGCTGATATGAAGAACGAGACAGATCTGGAGGCTGTTGATTATGCAAATGGTTTTCTGTATGCAATAGGTTCGCATTCACGACGTAGACGAACGCTTAAGCCTGACAGTAACACAGTAAAAAAGAATCGAAAACGTTTTGCGAATATCGATCGGCAGAAATCGCGCAACCGACTCTACCGTATACCATTTCACGCCACTGGTATATTTGGTGAGCCGGAATCTGTTAGCCTCTCTAAATTTTTGAAAAGTGATCCCATTATTGGGCCTTTTGCAAAGATACCTAGTAAGGAAAATGGCATAGATATCGAAGGCCTGACGATATCTGATGGACAGATCTATCTGGGGTTTCGCGGCCCATTACTGCGCCATAACCTGGTGCCCGTCTGGCTGCTTGAATTTGATCGCCCGAGAAATTATCAACAAATCTTTGTTGATCTTGGTGGGCAGGGCATACGTGATATTGTGTCACTGAAGAATGGATTTCTGATTCTATCCGGCCCTGTCAGTGATGCGCCTGGCTCTTTCCAATTATGGTGGTGGGATGGGGCTGACCAATTACCCGGAACTGACAGGACGATACAGCCTGCAAAATTATTGGGTGAGATTAGTGCGTCAACTGGGGCTAAGGCGGAAGGGATGACCCTGTTGTCGCAAAGTCAGACACAGGCTGAACTATTATTGGTGTACGACTCAACAGCAAATGGCAGTTGTACGCATTACCGAGTTGATTTATAAGGATCGTTACTTTATGAGATCTTTTAAACCCGCCTGCTACTGTCGGGCTTGAAATTAAAATGGTAACACGAAAGAAATATTCAAAAGAATTTAAACTGGATGTAGTAAGTCTGGTTCTGGATCAAAATTACAGCCGAACAGAAGCCGCTAGAAGTTTAGGTATAAACGGTACTGTCAACTTAACTTAAATTACAGCGATTTTATTGAAAATTCTGGCTCATCTAAACTAAGAATCAAAGAAATCATAGACACCCATAAAAATAACTAATTACCGCTAGCTAATTGCAGCTAATTGCGGACACCCATAAAATAAATTGTTAATAGCCTGAATGAATTTCTAGATCAGTGGCTACAGAATTGTATCGATCAAGGCCATAAGATTGAGTGATTTATTATCGGGGTGGCGGTTAACTGTGGACATAGACTCCCCCAATACCTATATTCCTATGAATAATCCAGATAGACAACGCACTACCGAGTATTCTGATACTCGAATATAGTGCTAGGGGACACTCTAAAAAATGGAGAGTGGCAGGATATGTGGGGTTGAGCAGGTTTTGTGGGGACCCGTATATGCTATGAATATTCTTTTGCCTGAATTTAATTTATTAACAGTTGTGCAGTTAAAAAAGCTGTTCTGCTGAATAATCAGTGTCTATTTAACCGGAATCATCTGAAACAAAAGAACAGGTTGTCGTGAATTCATGTTTATAACTTTTTTAATTAATGGATGTCCTTGTTATTCTTCTTATTTGTTCCACAGACCTGGTCCCTGAAGTAAATAAACATAAAGATATTAAGGTTAACCTTGTTAACTTTGCAGCATTCATTTTTGGCATATTATTAATGTTATCTATAAAGGTATTTTTAGGTTCGTAAACAAGAAAGAGATTCTAGTGAACGAGTGGCTATCAAACGACTCTATAAATGATGTGAGTGAGCAGGATAAAAGTCTCGTGAAAGTCAGCGTCAACTCGAAGAAATAACTAGTGAGTGTTAAATATTTTCCAGGTTCAAGGTGTATTGGTATGACAGCAAACAACGACAAGTCAGCAGCAGCTTCTGGTGCCGACATTGCTCAAACTCTGGGCATTGATCACACAAAGAATAAAGGCAGGCATTATTTAAAACCAGGTAGTATCGTGGCCGTTATTATCGTGATCGTTATTGTTGGGCTACAATTATTTGGCAATGGTAAATCGCAGACTGTTCGTTACAGCACCGCCGAGGTCACACGTGGCAAGCTGACGGTTATCGTCACGGCTACCGGGACACTGCAGCCGGTCAACCAGGTCGATGTCGGTTCGGAAATTTCCGGCACCATTAAAACCGTGCTGGTGGACTATAACGATCGCGTCAAGCAAGGCCAGGTACTTGCCACCCTGGATACCGATCAACTACAGGCGAAGGTTAACCAGGCCAGTGCGTCTCTTGAACTGGCGAAGGCACAGGTCAAACAGGCCGAGGCCACTGTTATCGAAACCAGAAACAGTTTGAAACGTGCTAACAGGCTGGTAAAATCCGGCGCCTGTTCGCAGGAAGACAGCGATGTAGCACAGGCTTCATATGATCGGGCCGTAGCTAATCTGGCAGGTGCCAGGGCCCAGGTATCACTGGCACAGGCCTCTCTCGATGCGGAACACACCACATTGGCAAAAGCTACCTTGCTGTCACCGATCAACGGCATTGTTCTCAATCGCGATGTCGAACCTGGACAAACCGTGGCAGCTTCTTTTCAGACACCGGTGTTGTTTACCCTGGCCGAAAATCTGACCCAGATGGAATTGCATGTAGACGTGGATGAAGCGGATGTCGGTCAGGTCCAGGAAGGACAGGATGCCGAATTTACGGTAGATGCTTACGCCAGCAAAAATTTCCCCGCGAAGATTATTGAAGTCCATTTTGCATCACAAACCGTTGACGGTGTAGTGACCTATGAAACGGTACTGAGTGTCGACAATTCAGATTTACTACTGCGTCCGGGCATGACCGCCACGGCAGATATTATGGTCAAGCAGGTCGAAGACGCTTTGTTAGTGCCCAATGCAGCGTTGCGCTTCAGCCCGCCAGTACAAGAAGAAAAGATTGAATCCGGTGGCGGCAGTCTGATTAGTAAGCTCATGCCACGCCCGCCTCGATCGCCGTCAAAGCAGAACGACAAGACAAAGGCGGATAAAAAAGCGCAACAGGTCTGGGTGTTGCGCGATGGCCAGGCCGTGGCTATTGCAGTCGCCACCGGTTCCACCGACGGCATCATGACAGAAATAACCAGCGGAGATCTGCAACCCGGCATGGCATTGATCGTTGATACCGTCAGTAGTGGTCAATGAACTCGGCCATGCCCAAAACAAGCCGGCAACCTCTGATCGAGCTCAAGAGCGTGAGCAAAGTCTATGGCACAGGACAGGCTGAAATGCAGGCACTGAGGGGTGTGGATTTACGCATTGAGAAAGGTGACTTTGTCGCTGTGATGGGACCGAGTGGATCGGGCAAGTCCACTTGCATGAATATTCTGGGTTGTCTGGATACGCCATCTTCCGGTCGTTACCTGTTTGAAGGGCTTGAAGTAGGTGCCTTAACGCGCGATCAACGCGCGTTGTTACGCCGTAATTACCTTGGTTTTGTTTTTCAGGGATACAACCTTCTCAACCGAACCTCGGCACTGGAAAATGTGGAACTGCCCCTCGTCTATCGTGGCATCGCTGCGGCCAAACGCCGGACGCGCGCGTTGGCTGCACTTGATATGGTGGGCCTGAAAGGTTGGGAAGATCACACCCCTGGCGAACTTTCCGGTGGCCAGCAACAACGGGTCGCGATTGCCCGTGCCATTGTCACTGCACCGGAGGTGTTACTGGCAGACGAACCCACCGGCAACCTGGATTCATCCCGCAGCCGGGAAATCATGGAACTGCTGACCTCTTTTAATCGCGATCGCGGCATCACCATTGTCATGGTCACCCACGAGCCGGACATGGCCGCTTATGCCAAACGCCAGATCCATTTCCTCGACGGCATGGTTGAAAGTGATACACAGAATGGGGAAGCTGCCTGATGTTGTGGAATGCGTTGTTACTGGCGATGCGGGAAATCCGGCGTAATGTCATGCGTTCATTCCTGACCATCCTCGGCATCGTCATCGGTGTCGCGGCGGTCATCATCATGGTAACCATCGGTAGCGGCGCCACCGTGCAGGTTACCCGGCAGATCGAGAGCCTGGGAAGCAATCTCTTACATGTCAGACCCGGCCAGCGTGGTGGCGGTCCTGGAGGCGCGCGCATTACCGCTGACATGTTTAAGGTAGATGATGCAGAAACCATCGCCCGGGAAATATCAGGACTAGCTGCGGTGGCGCCCATTGCATCCAAAGCCACACAAGCCATTTATGGTAACGAGAACTGGTCCACCATGGTCACCGGCAGCAATAATCAGTTCTTCAAGGCTGGCAACTGGTCGTTAGAAGTCGGTCGTCAGTTTGCCGAAAACGAGCTGCGTGCCGGCAAGGCGGTATGCATACTGGGTGCGACTATTCGCAAGGAGCTTTTCGGTGGTCAGAATCCACTGGGCGTCACGATCCGTCTGCAAAAGCTTTCCTGCCAGGTAGTCGGCGTACTCGAATCCAAAGGGCAGTCCAGCTTCGGCTCGGATCAGGACGACTTTGTGCTGCTTCCACTTCGCGCTGTTCAGCGGCGCATTGCGGGGAACACCGATGTCAGCAGTATATTCGTCTCTGCTCAAGATGGTGTTTCTACTGAAAAAGTCAAGCAGGATATCGAACAACTGCTGCGCGAGCGTCGTCGCGTTGCAGCGGGTGAAGATAATGACTTCCATGTTAATGATATGCAAGAACTCGTGAGCATGATGGCGGGCACTACACGCGTGCTTACTCAGCTACTTGGTGCAGTTGCCGCCGTCAGCCTGCTGGTTGGTGGCATCGGTATTATGAACATCATGCTGGTGTCGGTGACCGAACGAACACGGGAGATCGGCATCCGTCTGGCCATCGGCGCGCTGGAGCGAGAAGTGCTTATGCAATTCCTGGTTGAAGCGGTAGTACTGTCTTCACTTGGTGGCATCATCGGTATCGTGTTAGCACTGACAGGATCTGTTGCCCTTGCTGATATGATGCAGGTTCCATTTGTATTCAATGCAAACATTATCGCCGTGGCCTTTATTTTCTCGGCAGCTGTCGGCGTCATCTTCGGATACTTCCCCGCGCGCAAAGCTGCACGCCTGGATCCCATCGATGCATTACGTCATGAGTAGGCACGACGATGGTGATCGACTCTTATCGATAAAATACACACCTTTTGATTTGGAATGCGGCCAAATGTCTCTGCTGCGAAGCCTCTTGCAAATTACGAAGAGCTAATTGCGGACACCCATAAAATAAATTGACACTTGCATGGCAAATTTGTACTCTCATACAAACAATCAGCTAAGGACAGCCAATTAAAGTGTCATAAAAAGGATGCCCACTAAACAGTGAAGAAAGCATCTCTGGTGTTATAAACACTTCAATTAATCCAGTCAGCAGGATAATGCCTGTCAGCATCGGTAAGTTTAAAGCGAAACCTTTGGCGGATTTATAAAAAGCCTGGATAAAAGCGGAGCGCTGCATGGTTAAAATTTACTCAAAATAAATTCATGAAAAATTAGTTGTTCCAGGCACTTTATGTTCATTGAAACAGGGATGAAATCGGGATCAACTAAAAATATATAAACCCAGAAAACCAAGTGCCAGACCCAGCGCCATATTGATGACTTTGAGCCAGATAAAAGCACGTCGTGACACCGCTAATAGTGGCAGAGTTCCATGCCCGTCCTGGACAATGGAATTCGCCAGCAGAATGGCAAAAGGAATCGTGCCCTGGGAAAATAACGTGACAAACACCAGGTGAGGACCTGATTCGGGAATAATGCCCACCAGCACCGCTATGATCAGTACAATATAAAGATTATCCTGAATTAATGATCCAATATCCAGCCAGTTATCCAGGTAGTGAATAGCGAAAAGGGCACCCGTAGTCCACAGAAAAATTCTGAGCAAGTGTTTTTTTACCACATGCCCCCACAGGTGCTGCTCCAGGAAATGATCAGGCACGGTCAGGATCACAAACAGTGAAAAACTAAGACCCAAAACAAAAGTTATTCGCTTCCAGTCCCAACTGTCAGAACCTAACACACCCGTTAATAAAGCGAGTAACAATCCGCCAAACAGGATAATGAGGAGCGCTCTGGGAAAGCTAATTTTTATGAGCTGTGGAAGTATCATCCGGGCAGAAAAACATACACATAGGTCTTCGTGATGCAGCTCCAGATCATGATCTTCGTTAAGCAGAAATTGCTCCTGTTTTGGAAATAATCTATCCGTCATCCAGCCGGCGGCAATTGCTACCATAAAGAGCAGTACCGACAATCCTAACGCCTGTAGCGGAAACATCGACAGCATGACAAAGGCTTCATCACCACTCGTCGCAATCATAGTCGCCACTAACGCACCAAAGCTTACTGTCCGATGAGAGTAGAGAGAAACAACGGTAAAAGCCCCCAGACAACCAGGTATAACACCCAGCACTGCACCTAGAACATATTGACCGAGTCGTGTTTTTTGTAATATCTGTTGCCAGGAACCTCTGGTATGAACATTTAAGTACTCAATGAGCAGCATCATGATCAGTACAAAACTGGTGATCATCATTGCATGCTTTAAAATACCAATAATCATTTTATAATTACTTAAGGACTGTGCCTGTAGGGGCTGGCAAGTTTTATTCTCTATTTTAGATAAACAGAATATACTCATGTAATATAACTATAACAACATTAGCGAGTATACTGATTACTACCATTAGGGTATCAATGATACCTACTTTTTATAAATAGGAGGAAGTAATGAAAATTGCCATTACCAGTCAGAATCGAAAAAGCATTACGGAACATGCAGGCCGCTGCAGAAAGTTCTGGATTTTCATGATTGAAGAAAACAGGATCGTCGATAGAAAACTTCTTGAGCTTGCTAAAGAACAATCTTTTCATGAGAGTTCTCCGCATGAACCCCACCCACTGGATGATATTGATGTTTTAATTGCCGGAGATATGGGCCAGGGACTTGTTAATCGTCTCGGACGAAAAGGTATTACAGCTTTAATAACAAAAGAAAGTGATCCAGAACAAGCCGCTTTACGCTATCTAAACGGCTCTCTCGACAATCAGCTTCCGAATCCGCACCAGCATGGACATAATCAATAAAGTAATCAGCACATTCTATAAAATCGTTCAACCTGCACAGGGAAAAAAACAAAGACATCCATTGATTAAAAAAGCTGTAAACATGAATTCGCCTCAAACCTGTTCTTTTGTTTCAGATGATTCCGCTTATAAAGGCACTGATTTTTTTAGCAGAACGGTTTTTTGGGTGCTGTCAACTTAACTTAAATTACAGCGATTTTATTGAAAATTCTGGCTCATCTAAACTAAGAATCAATACGTTACAGGTTTGTTTTTGATTAAGATTACTATTAATCTACTTAAGTTGACAGTACCCTAATTAGTAAGCTCCTCATAAATACCACCGTAATGTTTTTTGCAGTATATAAACAGACGCTGAAATCAAACTGAAAATTAGATGAGCCTCGGTTTGAATTATCCAGATTAAATGACCTTACGTATCAAGTAGCCATTTTCTTTACCACTAGTTTGTTTGTATGAAAAATTAATATGTACGATGTTTCATCGACCAGTTGAACCCGCCATCGAAAACGGAAGTTGAGCCAAAAATTACGTATGTCTGTTTTTAATTGATAGGGTAGAAACACTTAAATATTATCAATGTTTGTTCATTTTTTAAGCCGACATCTGATACTCCTGTATGAATCGTCCAATCCACTTAACGGACATCTGGGGAATATGCCTGACATGGCAAAACCGACCCACTGCAGACCTTGGCGAATCTTCTGTAAAATACTACAACCATCTCTTTTTTTACTTAAGTTGGCTTGAGTACAAAACACTAAAGCGGGCATATGCAACTTATTTATAATAATGATGCTAAGCAGTGCTGGGTCTGGATTTTGCTCATTTTGATAATGAAATAAGTTTGCCGTAATCTCTGTTAGACACAATAACTTACATAGTAAGTGTTAGATATTACTGATATATATTAAGCAGAGTAAGAATTCATAATGAACTACCCTCAAGATATAATCAAGAATCCAAGTGCATGGGTACCGCAACTGTATTTTGACCTGATCGCCAGAGTGATACCCGGTGCGTTTCTTCTTCTTATTTATCTTTTAACAATTAGGCAAGATATTGCAAAAAAGTTGTTTTTTGGTCAGGTAAACGAAATGGGGTTTGCAGAATCCTTTTTGTCATTAACGTTAGTATTGATTGCTGGGTTGTTTGTGAGTTATGTCGTGTCAGTACTTTTATGGGGAATGTTACATTCAGTCATTGAGGTATTAAGCAGGCTTGCCAAGAATCATTTCGACTCAGAAACACTCATTAACATTAATCCTAAAGATTTGGCTAAGAAATATGAATCTATTAAGCAATCCGACAACTTGGGAGGCAGTAGAATTACCAAACTAAAAGCAGAAATACATATGGCATCTACACTTATTGCCGGGACACTTGTTCTGATGGTTTTTTATTATAGAACAGTCGATTCGCCGGATTTAGGTTGGCTGTTTGCATTGTTGCTATAGGGAGCAGCTGGTTCGCTGATTCATTTTAGATCAAGGTTGTCGAATGTGGTAAATAGCCACCCAGCAGCTCTAAAGGTTTCGTCGCAAATAAGTGAATAGGCGCCAACATTTCCTGAACGACATTCCACACCGCAAAGTAGCCTGTTTATTGACTAAGAAGGGTGTCATTGTAAGTAAAAAGAATTGCTACAGATTGTTGGCAGGATGGTGTTTGCCAGTTTTATTGAAACAAGAGGATAGGCGATGAAACTAAAGTCATGATTTGGCAAAATTATGAAGTTTATTGGTTAGAAACAGAGGGGAGGGGTGTAATTTAGGGTGCGTTGTTTAGGGTGATTTGGTTTGACTTAGGTGAGAACGGGTGTTTATACATCCTATACTTTTACTTCTATTTACATAAAGTTACAAAAGCCATCTGGCAAGAAATCCGAACAACTGTTAAATTATTTTCCTCGCAAATACTGCAATATTTGCGTAAACGGTTAAGCAGGCTTTACAAGTCTGAAACCCAGAAGATGGTTACATTCAACCAAATATAAGATTGCCAATGTTTTTTTTCTTTTGGTTTATATGTTGCTTGGAACCGCGTGGAAAAATCCCGTCGCAATGACGGTATAACTGATTCATAATTTTGACGAGGGGTAAAATGAAGATTCAAAAAAAATGGTTCCTTGGGATCGTGATGGGAGCGTTTTTCTCATTACCAGCTAGCGGGGCGTTGGTAGATCAAGGCAATGGCCTGGTACTGGATACCGTACTCAAGGTTTACTGGCAGCAGGATGCCAGTTTTGGGGGAGATGGGACCTTTGACAGCGCAATGAATTGGGCGGATTCACTGGAATTTAGAGGCTTAACAAACTGGCGACTGCCGTCCCTGGATGTCAATAGCGACGCCATGGTGAATAATTGCGCGAAGGAGGAGGGCTGCCGGGATAACGAACTGGCTTACATGTACTATTTTAATCTGACCCCAGCCGGCGATATCTCTCCAACGGAACCTGGGACCAACCTCACAGGCGACCAAGATCCCATCCAGGCAATTCAGCGCTATCACTGGGCGTTGGGGCGGGGCGGACAAGGGGATGCGTTCATCGACTTCGCCAATGGTCACCAGTACCTAAACGCCCCCAGCGGCAGAGTGTTTGCAGCCTGGGCTGTACACCCAGTACCTCTCCCAGCAACAGTGTGGTTATTCGGTTCTGGTTTTATCGGTTTAATCGGTATTGCCAGAAGAAAGAAAGCATAACTGTATAAAAGATAATCAAGAGCGGCTCCTACGGGAGCCGTTTTTGTTTGTGCTGACAGTCCGTTCATGGCCGCATCTCCGCGTTCGAGTTACAGAGTTGATAGGGCGTTACCCGACCCAATATAGCCGTTCATAAAGTAATAATTTGGCATTTATAAATACGTTTAAATACTAGCGTGTATCACATCACGGACTATAATCGTCTGTATCCTGTACACAAATACTATGTACATAAAAGCTGCAGCTGATGGTAAACAGAGAATGGAGTACGAGAATGAAAACACCTAAATTAGAGCCGAATAAATCCGCAAATAATTCAGAATCAGCGGATGATACCAGTGTGGAAAATAGTGAAAAGAAAGTTACTGGCCGAAGACTACAGGATACCCTTTCCAAGGATCATCCAAAACGAAAATTGAATCTTGATCGCAGGATTGCAAATAGTGATCGCCGTGTAGCTGAAGACCCTAACTACAATGGTCCCGCTAGAAGAAATACCATCGATAGAAGGATGAATCTAAAAGACCGCAGAGAAAAGGATTGACTCTTTTTTGTAGTGTTTTCTCTACGCTTTAATACTGTTAGTAAGTGGATTGTTGAGTGTCCATTATTGGCCACGGCTGTATGAAAAGTATTAGTGATATTTGAAAGTTGTAAATGGAAGCCGATATTGTGGCAATAAATTCCTTCAAGTGGATTTCACTATCACTATATTGATACTAAACCTTTCATATTTAGGGCTGGCTCACCACCGGCCCAATTTTTTCCGACTTTTCACACAGCCTGGGCCGGATTTTCGAGTTACTGAGCTGATAGAGCATTGTCGACCCATTATAGACGATCGCCAACTGTCAGAAGCCCCGATAATTGTCTAGATAATTCTACACTTTTTATCAAATAATGATTATTATTTATTCGCTATGTCATCAATAATCAGAAACTTAAAAACATTATCATGCTTTTTGCACGGTTAATTTTGCGATTAATCCAGTTATTTTTCATAGAAACAGCTAGCATGAGCTAAAATATCTAATTTTGTATGACATCAATCGTCAGGGAGTAATTGTTATGAGGCAGAATCGCTCCGTTGAAGAAAATGATAAAACATACTTTAGAAGTAAAAGAATCTATTCTGCAAATGGATATTGGTATTTTGATACTCGCGAAGGAAAACAATTTGGACCATATATAAACAGATCTGATGCTGAGATAGAGCTTGCAATTTTTTTTGCTCAGATCGTTAGGAATTTAGAGCCGGAAGAATCAAAAAGCATGAATACATCGTATGGTAATCAAGATGGCATAGAGCAAATGGTTGAGGAGTTATTCGGTTATTTTAATTATCGGAAGAAACATGGATCTACTTCAGCAATTGCATGGGCCAACATCAGATTGCGTGAACTCGAGGATGATTGCACAGATTCTGTATATAACAACACTCGTTTAGAAGCATTAAAATACGTCATGAATCGGGAGTGACCGTTCCTGGCCCAGGCTGTGTGAAAAGTATTAGTGATGTTTGAAAGTGGTAAATGGAAGCCGATATTAGGCAATAATTTCATTCAAGTGGATTTCACTATCACTATATTGATACTAAACCTTTCATATTTAGGGCTTGCTCACCACCGGCCCAATTTTTTCCGACTTTTCACACAGCCTGGGCCGGATTTCCGCGTTCGTGATAATGAGCTGATGGGCGTTTTCGAACCGGACTGTCGTGGTGTTGTTATCGTATGTACTTCTACCCCACATAGTAGCCTGCTTGCTTATTAAGAAGGATGGCATTTTCACGAAGTTGTTTCCGTCAGTGCGCAACAAGAACTAATCATAGCTTGAGGAAGGGGAGGTAACACGGCTACACACCTTGCAGATTCCGGTCGCCACGCTGAAGGTATTGGCCCCCGGTAAAGGCTGGGCCGCCGGTAAGCATGCCGTCTTTCGCTTCAATCCAGGCTGTGCTCCAGTAAGGACCACACGAACCACTTCAGTCCACGCCGGTCTCGTCGCCTTTCTGGATGCCGTCTTCGCAGTTTGGCACCGGTGTGCGTGCACATACGCCGTCATTGCAGAAGTTGCTCTCGCAATCGGTATCGATGAGACAGCCCAGCCCATTGGCGCAAGGGGCACATATGCCGCCGCAATTGAGATCGGTTTCGCTCTCGCCCTGAGCCGTATTGCCACAGTGATCGCAAACTCCATCTTCGTCGGCGTCTTCACAATCATCCGAAAGCCAGCGCAGGCAGTTCATCAGCGCCCGAGAATTGTGATAGTTGCTGTGCCACTCGAAGGCTTTGCTCACTGACCAGTCCCCGGCCTTTCGGACCCAGCCGTTTTTACTCTGGTCAATGATTTGGTTTTCAATGAAGTGCCAGGTGAGACTCATCTTATCCGAATAAAAAGGATCGCCTGGGACGAGCATTCTCATCATGCACAAGGTGCCGAGACCCTCGGCCTGAGGCCACCACGAAAGCCGGTTTTCGGTAACCGTAATGCTGCCACCACTGTAGATACCGGTGTAGTAGAGCCCGCCGTCACTCCGATACCCGGCATTAGTAAACGTGAAGTCGATCATGTTTTTAATTTTCTTGATGAATGGACTGTTCAGCGGGTTCTGTCCCAGGATCACTATTGCATCCACCATTAGAAACGCCAACTCCACATCATGTCCGAACGAGACACTGTTGTCGGAGGCGGTCCAGTCTCGGTCCATGACCGGGTAAGCGAAGCAGTCGGTCCCGGACTCACAGTGAATCGCGTCGTCGTGCAGATGCACGAGGAGCTCGCTTATGCGGCTCGCAACCTCTGAGCGCAGAGTATGTGATGTGGGCATCGCATGGTAGAGCGCAATTAAGGCCTCCAACACGTGTAGGTTCACGTTCGTGTCCTTGTCCGTGTTGCCCGCCGTGACGTAGTAGCCACCGTACGTGCTGTCGTGGCCGTAATCGTCGAGAAAGTTGTAGCCGTCAACGGCAAAATCCAACGCGGCCGGGTCACCGGAAGCATCGAAATAGGTCGCCGCCGCGTAAATGGCAAAGGCGTGTCCATAGACGACTAAGTCTTTCTTATTGCCCACACGTCCGTTGCTGCCGTCCCGATCCGACATCAGGGCAATGCCGGTTAGGCCATCGTAATTCTGACCCCACATGCGGGTTAGAAACTCAAATCCCACAGCCGCGCTGTTTCGGTAGATGGCCGCTCGAGGTGGGTCATCCGCATAGAATAGAGCGGCTTTGGCGGCGGTCCAAGTGTACCGGGCCTGTGCCACCACATACTTGTCGTTGTTCTGATGCAGCGTCCATGTGCTGCCACGGTCCTCTACGAAACCGCCGTAGGTATCCTCTGCGGTCGGATAGTAGGGATAGAGCAAGTCATATCGTAGGGATTCGTCAAAGGCGTCCAGCAGCGCCTGGTCGATGGCTGCCCGAGGGACAATATGATCTATGTGCTGGTTGGGGGATGACACAACTTCCGGGCCGGTATTTGGGCGGATACAACGCACGTCGCCCGCAGTCGCAGCGTCCAACTCGACATCGCGGTTATCAGACGCTTCCGGTCTTCCCTTGTTGTTTTCAAGGCAGGCAGTCAGGAAGGCACAGACACAAAGCACCGGCAGAAAAATTCTCCTAAACACTTTCATGTTTTTTGCTTTTGTAATTTTTAGATGATTCAATAATAAAGGAATTTTATAACCAGTATCAACATAAAAAGTTACGGTAATGATAATGATCTCTTGGTTAATCCATCTGCTCAAGAGGCTTGTTCTGACCTTAGACAATAATTGCAATATCTTTGTGAACGAAGGCTGTGTACTGCCTCGATAGTGATCAGGACGGTTTTTACGGTGCAGGCGGTGTTAACGGCAATGGATATTTAATTATCTGGCCGTCCCCGACTGACTGCAATGATAGTAACCAATTGGTTAGCACCAAGCCATTGAGGTTTGTGACACTCTGGATAACAATTGTAATTAGCAGATTGATGAAGGTTTTGATTTAAACACAGATGAGAACTGTGACACATGTAGCGTGGTATGTGTTTATCCAGAAACATGTGTAGCAGGTGTCTGCAGTAAAGTGAAATCCACTTGAATGAAATTATCGCCCAATATCGGCTTCCATTTACCACATTCAACTATCACTAATACTTTTCACACAGCCCGGGCCGGTAAGCGACCATTCAAAAATGGAAGCCACCGGCCTTGTTAGCGTTTAAACTTCTATTTGCTCTGTCATCTCAAGAGCATCATCTACCTCTATTCCTAAATACCTGTAATGTGCAGCTGCACATTACAGGTATCTTTGTGTCGAGCTAGATGACGCACTTGATGTGGCAGAAAATACTGAAATATAACTTATTTCATTACGCGCCTATTTTTCTTAATAGGCGCATTTAGTAGAAACGACTTACTTTTAAAGTAATACACATATAATTCAAGGTTTTAGAGATATATAGAAAATAACAAAAATTAGAATAATAAAAAAATTAAAAGTTAATGTAGTATAATTATTGACAAGCAGAAATCATTACTTCAAGAGTATCTTGATGAAGAGGATATATTATGCAACCTGTAAAACAAGAAGCTTTAAACACAATTGGGCAACTGCCTGAAGATGTTGATATGGACGAGATTATGTACCATCTATATGTGGTCGACAAAATACGTAAAGGTCAGCAAGCCGTTGAAGACAATCAGACGATCTCTCATGAAGACATGAAGAAAGAGATTGATAAATGGTAGTTTGGACTCTTCCCGCAAAAAATGATTTGAGACAAATTTACAACTCCATTGCTTACGACTCTAAGATTTAGATTTACGCGAAACGCGTTACACAAAATATAGCAGCTAAACCAGATATTCTTGATGGCTTGCCACGCATTGGAAAAGTGGTCGATGAACTCAAAAACGAAAAAATTAGAGAACTACCAATTTATACTTACCGCATAATATATGAAGTCCGTACAGATGATGTTTTTATATTAGCAGTAGTGCATAAACGGCAGGACCTACAGCCAGAATCCATTGAAAGCACTCTGTAAAAATCTGACCCCCTCCTTTAGTCATTAGCCAATCATTAGGCGACCATGAACAAATTTTACAGTCAGTAAAGTTTTATTGTTAACGGACCTTCGTTTTTTCACTGACAGAGCATTTTCGGCAGCCAATTGCGGGCGCTCAGAGCCCTGACTCATAATCGGCAGGTCGAAGGTTCGAGTCCTTCCAGGCCCACCATTTATTCCCTTCTCGGCGTTGCCGACTATTGATAATAACTTTCCTTGTTATAGCGATAAACCACGTACTACGCGGGGTTCAGGCGTGATTGGTCAATCCGTACCAGTTGAGTCAGATGGTCCTGGCTTGTTGGCTTGAGCCACATTTCCTTTTCTCATTCACCACTGGAATCTGAGGTCCACTGTTTATGGGGGCTCCACCCTCGTAACGAAAGTCGTGTAGGTTTTGTTTAGTAATGAAACTAATCAATCTTGAGTGTCAACTTCTGACAGCCGAAAATACTCTGTCAGGGCTATCTTGCCAATGTCCGTTCTCCATGAATTATCATTAGAACTGACCCACGTTCCTAATGTCATCTATGTGCTAGTTCGCCTTCAGTGGCTTTTCACATAAGTCGGCTTTGTGGTATTTGCGAGGTCATGTTCTTATAACGCAAACTGTATGGGTTCGTAATCATTTAAATCAAGTTTTTCACGCGCATGATAAAGATCAAAATTATCTTGCATTGCTAACCAACTTTCTGGCGAACGCCCTAAAACTTTCGATAGCTTCAATGCCATTTCAGGCGAAATATCTGACTTTTCATTGAGCAGTCGATTAAATGTGCTTGGACTCACTTGTAGTTGGCGCGCCACTTCGTTAGAACCTAAGTTAAAAGGTTCGATATAAACACGCCTGATTACTGCACCAGGGTGAGGTGGATTAAATTGTTTCATGCTCATTAGTGATAGTCCTCATAATTGACAACATAGGCGTGCCCATCTTCAAACTTAAAAACAACTCGCCAGTTTTTATTAACTGTAATTGACCACATGTTTTTCTTTCTGCCTTTGAGTGGATGCAACCGCCACCCAGGAATATCCATATCATCAATAGTCATTGCGGTATTCAGGAAAGTTAACTGGTCGCGCAATTTAATCGCATGCGATGCCTGTATACCGGATTTAGTACCTTTGGTAAAAAATCGCTCTAATCCCTTATGCTCAAAACTTTTAATCATTTGCTGACCTAGTATACACAGTATTGCGCGTCGCGCAATAGGATATCTCTAATTTGTTAAAAAAACTGTATAAGCATGCTAAAAAGACGAGGAATTGAGACTAAGTCTTATGGATGCTACTTGTGTTAAATCAGTTAAACTTTACATCAGGAGTGTACTTTCAGGTTTAATACGAACGTCCGTTTTACCGATTATTATTCGCTTTCAATGAGTATGCACCAATGTCTCTTTTGTGGTGAAAGGAGTCTTCTCTAGTGACTTCCCTAAATGTCCGCTTTTGTCAATAAGCTCGATTATTAATACCTTCTAAATAGCCAATATATGATTCCAAAATGCGGTCACCTTCTATCAGTTTTCGACTTTATTAACTAGTTTTCGACTATATTTGTTAAGAATAAGGACATCGTCATAATCAGCCTATCAGTTCTTGTTTGCTAACTTATCGAATGAGCCCGCTGCAATAAAATCAATCCGTTGGCTTTTGAAACAAACCACGCTCAGTAATTATACTAACCACTTTTTCTGGCACCATGTTTTTCCATGTAGTGTCATTGTTACGAATTTTGTCCAGTACCTCTTTAGACCGTATTTGCAGGTGACGATTTTCGATGGTATCAAGATCCCGTATGTAGTCATTTTCGATCAGGTGGCGATAAAGGCGACGCAGCTGGTGTAGTTTCTATATAATACTTCCAAAGTAAAAAGATAAGGGCGATATGATGCTGAACCTCCGCAGGTCATATAAATATGTCATTTGATTTCGGACCGATACAGACCTTGGGCTTCTCTGTGCTCGTGCTCTATATCGGTACCTTCCTCATAGCACGTCTGCGATTTCTCAGTGAGAATAGTATACCCGTCCCTGTGGTCGGCGGGTTTCTGTTTGCACTTTTAGCCAGCCTGTTACTCGGTCAGTTCAGCATCCGTTTCGGTTTTGATATGACGATGAAAGAGCCGATGATGCTGGCCTTCTTCTCCTGTGTTGGCCTCGGTGCAGACATGCGAATGCTCTCTACCGGCGGCAAGCAGCTACTGCTGTTTATCCTTGCCTGCCTGCTCTACCTGATCATACAGGACGGTATCGGCCTGTTGACAGCTGTCAGCCTGGATATGCATCCGTTGGTTGGGCTGTTAAGTGGTTCGATAACACTCTCGGGTGGCCATGCTACCGGTGCAGCATATGCACAGCAGTTTCATGACAGCAGTAACATCGCTGGCGCCATGGAGCTGGCGATGGCTGTCGCTACCTTCGGGCTGATCCTCGGTGGCATCATCGGTGGACCAGTTGCTGGTCGACTCATCAAAAAACACAATATCTCATTACCGCACAAGGCGACCGATGAGCACGGTAGCGTGCTGCAGCATGACGACAGTACCTATGATCCTGTCGATGAAGATAACTTCCTGAAAGCATTTTTCTATGTACTATTATGTATGATCTTCGGAAAGCTGATATCGACCTGGTTTGCAGCTAACGTAATGATGCTGCCAGATATCTTCTGGTGTATGTTCGTCGGCGTCATCATCCGTAACATAACTATCCATGATAGCCTGCCCAGTGCTCACCAGCCCAGTGTTGATATGATCGGTAACATCTCGTTATCGCTGTTCCTCGTGATGGCGCTGATGTCACTGAACCTGTGGGGCATGTTGAGTCTCGCCGGGCCATTACTGGTACTGCTTGGCACACAGCTGGTCGGCATGGTGCTGTTCTCCAGTTACGTGACCTGGCGGATCATGGGCCGGGATTACAATGCAGCAATCATCGCCGGTGGACACTGTGGTTTTGGCCTGGGCGCGACACCGACAGCGGTCGCCAATATGAGTGCGTTGACCAAACGATTTGGTCCGGCACCGCAGGCATTCATCGTGGTGCCGTTGATGGGCGCGTTTTTTATCGACCTGTTAAATGCCATCGTGATACAGGTCTATCTAACATTGCCTGTGTTTGGCATGGGGAATTAACGTGCGATCTCTACAGATCATCTTGCTGCTGATGGCAGTTTCCTTTCTGTCTGGCTGTAGTCGTGGACCGGGTGACGAGGTACTCATATCCGATATACAGCTCAGGCTCGATCAGCAATTTTCTGACAAGCTCTTCAAGATCGTAGAACTGACACGTAAAGGCTCTGCACCGAGGCTTGATGGTGGTGAAGGGATATACGTCTATTACAACCTCGAACTCGAATTTCTGCGTGACTATCACCTTATATCCTGGCGAGGCCTTAACGTCGGTACCCTGGCTGCCATTCTGGGCGCGACCACGATCGGCATCGAAGGGTTTGACAGTGACGGTAATAATAAGGGGGACCACCTGTCTATCCGTGGTCGTATCAGTTATCAGCAGCAAGGTGATGCCTGGGTAGCGAGTAGCTATACACCGATACAGATTGAAGAGAGTATCGCTGTCGTGGAAACACTGGATACACCTTCGCCTGACGCACTGTTGGTTAACATAAGAAGTCTGCTCGACAAAGGTGCCACGGAAAAAACCAGGTCTGAACATGACATGGTTACACTGAGAGAACTCCGGCGTTCACTGGCACGGATAGATCTCGGTCACGCAGAACTGGAGCAGTTTCATACTTTTGGTACCGGCTGGCCGACAGGTTCATACTACAAGTTTGGTCAGGCTTTTTCAGACTATGCCAAGAAACAGAGTTACAAGATATTTAATTATGCATCAGAGGGTAGCCTTGAGAATGGATATCGTCTGAACACCGGACGCATCGACTTCGCCTTGTTACAGAGTGATGTCGCAGAAGTACTGTATAAGGGCTGGATCGAAGAGGGGCAGCTGCCTTCGCCCGACCTGCGTGCGATCGCCAGCCTCTGGCCAGAGGCTGTCCACGTCATTACACTCGAAGATAATGGCATCAGAACACTTTCTGATGTCAGGGATAAAAGGGTAGCTATCGGTAGCCCGCGCTCCGGTACGCGTTTTACCGCAGCACGTATCTGGCTGGCAGCAGGATTCGAACGCATGAATCATGACAAGGTCAAACTGCTGAGCCGGAGTAATTCCATCGCAGCCTTAGAAACAGGCGAAGTCGATGCGATCATAGTGGTTGGTGCGATACCAGACCCTGCGATACAGGATCTGGCACAGAGACGGGATGATATCTATTTCGTACCACTGGATCAGAGTGTCATCAGTAAACTGGCCGAACAGAATTTTGCTTATTATGGACAGCCGATACCGGCGAAGACCTATCCCGGTCAGACCGAGTCGGTATGACCCTGGGGATGGCCGCATTATTGACAACCAATATCAACACACCAGATAAGGACGTCGAGCAATATATGAAATTGATGCGTGAGGGTACTGAGGAGATATCACATACGTTCTATCGTGCCGGTTTCATCTCTTATAAAACAGCAAGGCTGGGTATATCTATGCCTCTGCATCCTGCTGCAGAAAAATATTATGAGCAGGTCAGGTTGCAGAAGGCAGATGAATCTAAGGCGAAAGAGAGCCCTGTTGTTAGTGAACAGCAGGATGCATCAGATTAATATCAGTTGATGCCGTATCGTTCTTCCAGGTAGTCGAGCACCTCTTTTTCTGTCCCCTGAAGACGATCCTGTCAAGTTTCTTGTCTGTATGAAAGTCGTACATCGGATCATAGTAATCGACTAATAGTACCTTGATCCAGTCTTTGTGAAGCTCTGTGTTTCCCGTTGTTATCTGCTGCTGGAGGGCATCAGTGAGCAGTTGTTTGGGTACTGTCAACTTAAGTAGATTAATAGTAATTTTAATCAAAAATAAACCTGTAACGTATTGATTCTTAGTTTAGATGAGCCAGAATTTTCAGTAAAATCGCTGTAATTTAAGTTAAGTTGACAGTACCCTTTGTGGTGTTCTGGAGTGCGGGTAAAGAAATTTTTTAATGTCTTCTTATTAAAGATATATTCATCAGCTACTTTCTTTAGATCTTTCGCTAAGTAAATATTTTCGCAGTTTTCTTTCGCTTCGCATGACATAAAGTATATACACTTTATCTTTCTCAATACGATAAAAAATGCGGCAAGGGTCAACTATATTTCTTTATATCTCGACTTCTTTAATTCTGGTGGTTTACGTCCTGATTCCGGAAACTCTTCAAGACGCTCTGTTTTTGAAAATACTGTTTGAACTAAATGACTAGCAGCACTGGGGTTATCTAGTGCTATATATTCTGCAACTTCGTTAAGATCTAATAAGGCTGGCTCCGTCCATATTATTTGAGCCATTTACTCATTTTCTCTTTTGCTTCAGATTGAGTATAAACACGATTATCTAAAATGGCGGCTTCACCTTTAGCAATACCTTCCAGGATACGCATACGATTTTGCATCATTTCATAGTCCTGAACATCAACAAGATATGCAGAATGGCTGCCCATGCTCTGTTATCAGTACAGGCTCTTTTGAATCATGTAACTCAGCAAGAATCTTAGTTGCCTGACGCTTTAATGTAGTGACTAATTCTATCTTCATAAAGTGATACTATACTATCACTCCGTGTTCTCGCAAGTGCTTTTTAAGGTCTGCTTTTCAGTTTTTTCGCGTACTGTGTTTTTTCTCTCAATGTCGCTAATGTGGTGTTTTGGTGCATTCGAAAAGACACTGAGTCTGGCCATAATGGTCATTTTTTACTATTTAATAATTTACACTGATCATACTTTTTACTAATTGCTAATGACAAACTGTAAAATTGCTCGACTATTTTAAGTGTCTTCTTCTGTAG
>CAWDMF010000008.1:0-66492 GCA_963803185.1 uncultured Gammaproteobacteria bacterium
AATCGCTTCTAAATAATTTAGTAATACAAGTCATATAGTTACCCCTGGTTCTGGACAAAGATTACTTTTAAGGTATAAAGTCTCTCGAAATAACCCTTTGAGAAAAACCTTGAACCTTCAAGAGATTATCCTGCAACCCATTGAGCCTGCTGAGCAGGTACATTTTCAGTCTTTATTGGATGAGCATCATTATCTGGGTTCATTGCCCAAGATTGGTCATACACTGCGATATGTCGTCAGTTATCATGGCAAATGGCTGGCGTTATTAAGTTTTTCAGCCGCTGCCCGTAAATGTGCAGCCCGTGATCACTGGATTGGCTGGACCTTTCGCTACCAATATGATCGATTGCATTTGATTGCGAATAATAGCCGTTTTCTGATCCTGCCAGAACACCATTATCCCAATCTTGCTTCGCGCATTCTTTCTCTGTGCGAACGTCGCATCGCCATGGATTGGCAAACCCATTTTGGCTATCCACTCCTGCTACTGGAAACCTTTGTTGACCCGCGCTATTTTCACGGCACGATTTATCGTGCCGCCAACTGGTTACCTGTTGGCAAGACCCGTGGTTTTCGCCGCACCCGTGAGGGTTATAGCAACACCGCGCAACATCCCAAGCTGGTCTTCCTTCGCCCCTTGCAATCCTTCACTCAGCATGTTTTGTCTCAGCCAATTCTCGCCCCTCACTATCAGTATGGAGCTCCTAAAATTATGCTATCTGCCGATCATATGCGAATGCTACCTGCCTATTTTGCCGAAATCCCTGATCCACGCCGTAAACAGGGGCAACGTCATTCTTTACCTTGTGTACTGGCTATTTCAGCCGCTGCTGTACTGTGTGGTATGGAGGGCTACAAGGCGATTAGCGATTGGGCAAATGATTTGGGGCAAAAAGCCCGTGCTCGATTAGGTTGTCGCCATCGTCATCGCCACTACTCGGTTCCTGGCAGAACCACGATTCGAGACCTGCTGACTCGCGTTGACCCTGACCAGCTTGATCTTGCTTTGTGCAACTGGAATGCTCAGTTTGGCCATACCGATGAAGGCCTGGCGATTGATGGTAAAACCATGCGTCATGCCTTTGATGAGCAGGGTCGCCAAACGCATATTCTTGGGGTTGTCGGCCATCAGTCGAAGCAATGTTACACTCAAAAAAAGTCGGCGCTTTGCCGATAGCCGGCAGCGATAAACTCAAGCAAACCAATGAAATCGGTATGTTCATACCGGTACTTGATGCCATTGATATTACCGGTAAAACAGTGACCGGAGATGCACTGCTTACCCAGCGTAAACTCGCACACTATCTGGTTAAGGAACGCTCGGCACACTACGTGTTCACCGTCAAAGACAATCAGCCGACGTTGCTTGAGGCGATTAAACTCTTTTTTGAAGACCGCGAAAAATCCGACTATCAAGAGCCCTGTTCTCTGACCCATGGTCGCCTTGAATCTCGTTCAATCCGGGTTTCCGATAAATTGAACGATTATCTCGACTTTCCCTTTGTCGGCCAGGTCTTTGCTATACATCGTCACGCCATCAACAAAAAAACGGGGAAAGAATCCAATGAACTTGTCTTTGGCGTTAGCAGCCATACATCACACAGTGCAAATGCTAAACAAATACTTGCACATAATCGACTTCACTGGGGCGTAGAGAGTCACCACTACATCCTCGACTGGAACTGGAATGAAGATCGCTGCATGATATCCAAAGGCTATGGGCCAGAAAATATTACGCGCCTACGCCGCTTTGCTACCGGCCTGATTAAGTCAAAAAGCAAAGATAGTGTGTCAGCAACAATTAAAAAACTTGCCCGTAACGTCAGGCTTGTGTTTGATTATCTGCGAATGACCAATAACTCGCTATTTTTGGTGAGTTATTAATATGATCAATGGTCGTTAGAACCGATTCGCCGTGTGCGCAGCAGGGTTATGGTTGCCAGGACAATAATGGCCAGGGTTATAAAGACCGGGGTTATTATGGTAAGGGTTATAGCAAACCTGGATACTACGGTGATAGACGATATGGTGGTGGCCAGTCCGGGATGGGTATGGGCAGCGATTCCCGATATAGCAACCGCAACTACGGTGTCCAGGGATATGGCTATGACCAGCCTGGATACGGGGCACGCTATCAGCGACCAGCGCCACCTGCGTACCGTTATGGTGCATCGCCACGTGCTGAGTACCGGTCATCTGCTGCTAACTATGAGAAAGCTGCTGTAAACGAAAAATCTGCTGCTAACTATGAAAAAGCGGTAGAGCAGGCGGTTCCAGCATCTGAAATCGATGTGCTGATCACAGGCATGCAATACACGGCTGCGACACACAAGGTCAAGGTGGGTGAAAAGGTCGTGTGGAGGAATGCAGATGCAATGCCTCATACCGTCACCAGTACTGACGGCGGCCCATTGAATTCCAGCCAGCTCGGTAAAGGGGACGAGTACAGCTTTACCTTTAAAGAACCCGGTACCTACAACTACTACTGCAGCTATCACCCGTCGATGAAAGGAACAGTCATCGTCGAGTAGTTTATCTGCTCCTTGCGACGCTCAATAAAGCCCGTTTATACGGGCTTTATTTATGAGCATGTTTACAGCTAGATCTCGATGTTCTCTGCTTCGAGGACTATACCCAGTGCTTTCTCTATCATGTGGCGGGCATGTGCCGTGGTGTTACTGAGGTAGGCATGTAACTCTGCATCGCTGTCGTTGCGACTTTCACACTGGCTGCTGTATAGCTCGAAAGCATTGAGGCTGGTGATCAGTTCGGCGAGGTGATGCGGGCACTCGCACTGGATGGTTGGTGACATGCTGACAATCCTGGTCAGTGACGTATCGTCGTAGCGACGAGCAGGAGCCGGAGGTGAATGCAGCGGGTTGCTATGCATCGTGTCTGCGTTGATATGTATGCCGGCTATCGATATGCAGTGCTGTTCTAGAGTTAACGGCTCGACCGGAGCGCGAAGGGTGCTACAGCGAGAAAGAGGTAGTTGCGCAATGGACTTGTGCGATGCGAAACGGTATATGACAACCGCATGGCTGGCGTGGCTGTGTGCCATAAGATTGACGACCTGTTCGGCAGTCGAGGGCTGCAGTGTCGGTTGCTCTATAACCAGGATGTCAATGTCGGGCGCATCGCTGTCGCCAAGCAGGGCCTGTGGTGTCTTATATCGCCCGATGAGTTCGAGCTGTTCAAGCTGTTCGCTGGCGTTATCGACTTTTGATGCCAGTGTTTCACCAATAATGGTAATACGCAGAGGCTGGTCGGGATTGTGGGATTGCAAGCTGCCCAGGCTCTCTGCAGCGCGTGCTTCGAGTGCTTCCTGGCTTAGGCCGGCAATGGAGCTGATGGAGTCGCCGGCATCGACCAGTGCTTTCATCAGTTTGAGGCGTGTGATGTCTGCGCTCGAATAGAGGCGTCCGCCGGTCTCCGAGCGTTCGGGGACGACAGCATTGTAACGTCGCTGCCAGATACGCAGGGTGTCAGGGGAAACACCGGTGAGGCGCGATACTTTGCCGATTCTGTATGTGTTTGATGCCGGTTGAGTGTTCATGTTCATTCCTGCTGTTTGATGTAGATAGATATAATAGATGTATTATACAAATATTAGACAATACGTCCAGTTTTGATACCTGTCCAGGACATTGCGAAAACATGAAAACATGGAAAACATGGGTCAGAGAGCAATTGTTTCTAATATAGACCACTGTTAATATACGAATATCATAAGAAGCGCTATCAAAAGGAGTTGATAAATGCCACGCAAACCAAGATTTAATTTAGTCGGATTTCCACAACACGTCATTCAGCGCGGTAATAACCGTGAGCCCTGCTTTTACTCTGAACAGGATTATCAGCGCTACCTTGAAGATTTGATAGCATCAGCGAATAAATACGAATGTCGTGTACATGCTTATGTCTTATTGACAAACCACGTTCATATGCTGGTGACGCCGATGAAGGATCGTGGCATATCTGACATGATGCAAGCACTTGGCCGTAGGTACGTCTATTACGTTAACAAAGCTTATCGGCGCACTGGTACACTATGGGAAGGGAGATATAAGTCCAGTCTGGTCGATAGTGATCATTACCTGTTAACCTGCATGCGCTACATCGAGCTGAATCCTGTTCGAGCCAGTATGGTTGAACATCCAGGGGAATACAAATGGTCCAGCTACGCAGCAAATGCACATAATGGTTTTGATAAAGTAATTGTAAGACATCCAACGTATCTTGAATTAGGCTCAGTCGATGAAGATCGGCAAGCATCATATCGGGAATTGTTTCGAAACCATATCGACAGTGATAAGTTACATGAGATTCGTGAATCACTACACCATGAATTAGTACTTGGTCGATCTCATTTCAAAGATAAAATTGAAGAAATAACAAATAGACAAACGCGATTGGGTATACCGGGTAGACCAATGATTGGAGAAGACGGAGCTGTCTATGTGGTGTATTAGTATATTAGAAAGAATTGCTCTCTGACCCATGTTTTTTCATGTATATTAGAAAGAATTGCTCTCTGACCCATGTTTTTTTATCTTTCTTTTTAATTATTCATCAGTAATCTGAGTACAGTTCCAGATTCTTATATTATTGACTAGCATCACTTCTGGGTTAAGTAAAAACCTGATCAAGATAAAATAAATATCCAGGTCAAAATCTGCATCAGTTTCCTGATCATTGTTAGATAGTTGCAGGTGATTTGAATTTGATGAGATACTCTGGGCGGGTTTAAACCCATGGTCATAAAGATCAGACAAGTCATCAAGTACTGCCAGGTGGCGCCAGTGATATATCAGATGCCAGGCAACCATTTCACTGTCTGATGGATTTCTCTCTTCTACAACAATTGCGCTTTCCCATGGCCATACTTTAATTTCATAATCTCGTAGTGCTGCGATGAGACGTTGGTTATATGATTCCGGAGGTTCCCGACAGACGCAGGCTCCTAGACATTTCTTCAACTGGTAACGAAAGCACGGACGATTAGTTTTACTATTGTGATGGTGTTCCAGACCAAGTAACTGGTGGCAAAGAAAATATTGATCTGCTAATTTTTCCAGTTTTTTCATTGCCTGTCGTGGACTTCGAAAAAGACCAAATTTCTCATCATCAACAGATGGATTAGAGCGAATCATTTCTACACTGGCTTTCATGTAATCATCGTTGTTACTTGAGAGTTTTATCTGGTAGAGTTTTCGAGCACGTCTCAACCGATAGTTATGTAGTGGCTGCATCGTTTTTATTAAACGGCTTTCAAGAATCTGTGCGCCAAAATCTGAGGGTGTTTTCTGGTAATCGATATATGCGATCTTCTGACTCAATTTTAAATCTTTATTATTACTATGATCCTGATGGAAATGACTCATGACCCTGCTTTTTATATTAACGCTCTTGCCTGTATACAGTAATCTGCTTTGTTGATCGTAGAAATGGTAGACCCCGGGAGAAGAAGGTAGCCTGTCAACTTCAGATCGCTCGAGGTTAACAGGTAGAGATGATGTTTTAAGTAAGTCTATGCAGGTTGCTTCGATATCATCTTGATGAAATAACGCCGACGATTTCAAGAAAAACCGATGAATGATCTCTGCATCATCAAAGGCTCGATGTCTCTGCTCGATGTTGAAATGAAAGCGTTTGATAATCTGATCGAGACCATGCCGTCTAAATTGTGGATATAGTCGACGGCTGAATTTTACTGAACACAAGTGGTTTGCTTTTATAGTTGAGACCACAACGCTTAAACTCGTTCTTTAGAAAACCGTAATCAAAACGGGCATTGTGAGCGACAAGTATGCGATCTTTGAGTATCGTTAGCAGCTCTTCTGCGATGTCTCGAAATCGAGGCGCAACCCTGAGCATTTCTGGTCGAATGCCAGTCAGCTTTTGTATGCCTGGAGGTATCGATGTTTCAGGGTTAATAAATTGCTGATGCCTATGTATGCATTGACCATCATCAATAATCATATAGCCCAGTTCGATTATACGGTGATAGGTAGACTTGCCACCGGTCGTTTCACAATCGAGTATTACCATATTTGATGGGAAACCATCTGATAGGCTATTAGCACTTTGAGTCAAGAGGTCCAGTTGCATAGGTGATATTATGGTTCCAGCCAGAGCGTCTGGAATTGACCATCTGGATCATACGTAGCTGCCTGCTTTTCAATATTAAAATGTCTCTGGCTGCGCGGATCATGTCCGTTTCCAGCAAGATAATTCCAGTTGCCATAGTTTGAGGCGGCATCATAATCGATAAGGTAGTGTTCAAACCAGCGTGCGCCAAGTCGCCAGTCTAGCGCCATTTCATGAATGAGATATGAGGCAACATTCTGTCTGCCACGATTACTCATGAAACCAGTTTGCTTGAGTTCGCGCATATTGGCGTCAATAAATGGCTCTCCTGTGGTGCCATTGCACCACTTATTAAAAAGTGTTTGATCCTGCGAGCCACGATATTCAATGTTTTTTATACCTCCGGCTTTAAATAATTCAGCACCATGTTTAACTGCACTAAGATAGAAATAATCTCGCCATAAAAGTTCAAATATCAACCAGTAAGTGGACTCATTGCTGATGACTTTCTCTTCATAGCGCTTGACCTGTTGATAAATGAATTGTGGTGAAAGGCAACCCTGAGCAAGCCATGCAGAAAATTTGCTTGAGTAATTTGCGCCAATCAATTGATTCCTTGTTTCCTTATAATGTGCCAGACAGTCTGTGTTCCAGATATATTCAACGAGTCGTCTCGAAGCAGAAGCTTCGCCACCATGAAATTTAAAGGCGGACCTGGAATCTCTTTTTCTGTTTGATTGATCAATTGTATAGGGTGTAACTTCTATTGACTTTAGACGAGGAATTTTTTTTGGAATACTTGTGGGTCGTGATATGACGAATTGTTTTTCGACTTTCTTTCGAAAAGATGTAAATGAGCCGGGAAGTTTTTCGAGTGTAAAAGGGAGTTTTTCAAAATCGATCAAAGTAGCAACAGGTGTAAATACACATGCCATGAGTCCATTTAATTTATTTTCCTGCTGTTGTTCATACCAGCCTGGCATCCTCTGGCTATAGAGTGTTACATCATTAAAATAACTGGCAATCCTGGATAAACATTCGTCTGCTCTACCTCTCAGGATAATTAGTGCATTGCCTCGTATTTGTAACTGATTATCCAGATCAGTCAGTGACTCATGTATAAACTGCTGGCGAAAAGGGCCAATTGAAACAAGACCAAATTTTTCTGAGTGCGCGATTTCATCGAAAATGTAAACACAGATGATATTGTCACACTCATCACAGGCTGCCTTGAGTGCCGGGTTGTCATAGAGGCGACAATTAGATCGAAACCAGACGATTCCTGTTTTCATAAGCTAGACAGTTTTCCCAGAAAATTATTTGCCGTATTTAATATATCCCGACACTTTTCTTCATCCATCTTGTTCCATGATCGATAGGTCATGCCCATACGTGGATTTTTCTCAAGAAGCTTTTTATTGCGATCAATAAAATGCCAGTAGAGACTATTGAATGGACAGGAATCCTCACCGGTTTTCTGTTTTATCTTATAGTGGCAGTTCTTACAGTAATGACTCATCTTATTGATGTAATTACCAGATGAAACATAAGGTTTGGTGGCAACGATTCCACCATCAGCAAACTGGCTCATGCCACGGGTATTAGTTATTTCAACCCACTCGATAGCATCCATATAAATTCCCAGATACCAGCTGTCAACATCATCAGGATGAATACCAGTGAGGAGAGCAAAATTGCCCGTGATCATGAGTCGCTGTATGTGATGGGCATAGGCGTAATCAAGAGATTGACGAATCGCATGATGCATACAGTTCATCTTCGTCTCAGCTGTCCAGAAAAAATCGGGCAGCGGTCTTTTATGATTGAAAAAGTTTGAGCTTGTATAAGCTGGCATTTTTGCCCAGTATACGCCACGCATGTATTCACGCCACCCTATGATTTGTCGCACAAAGCCTTCGACTTGTGAAATTGATATGGTTTCACTGTTGTTCTGCCATTTGCTGATCGCAGCGCCGACAACTTCGAGAGGGTGCAGAATTTTACTGTTCAGACAAAATGATAATCGAGAGTGATAAATAAATGGATCATCCTCAGTCATTGCATCCTGATAATTGCCAAAGTTGTGTAGCTGGTTATTGATGAAGAAATCGAGTAATTTTAGCGCTTCTTTTCGACTCCCTGGCCATATGAAATCTTGAGGATCAATGTTACCTACTGTCGATATCTGATGTTTATCTAACATGTTGACGATTTCAGAAACATCTTTGTTAAAGAGTAATTGCTGTACCGGTTGATGATCTTTCGGTAAGGCTTTTCGATTTTCGCTGTCGAAATTCCAGCGGTCACCCACAGGCTTGCAGTCATCCATCAAGATGTGCTGTTTTCTGCGTATATGGCGATAAAAATTTTCCATTAAATAAGTTTTCTTACCCTGGAAAAATATTTCCAGATCATCACGTTGAGTAAGAAAGTGTTCGCTATCATATTTATGATAACTGATAGTCAGGGTTTTACAATAGTCGTTCAGTTGTGAATCAAGACGATACTCATCAGGCAACTGGTATTCAAATGACTTAATATGATATTTGTCTATTAAGTAGTCGAGGAGGTGAGTTATGTCTCTATAGTGGATGGTTTCGTTCAGTGTCAGGTAGAGTATTTCATGTCCGCCAGATTGAAGGGCGGTTGAAAATTCACGCATTGCCTGAAAAAAACCGCAGACTTTCTGGATGTGATGTGTTGTATAAGTCAGTTCCTGCTTCAGTTCGAACATGACATAAAGAACATCATCGTCGATCCTCTGGTACCAGGTGTGACTGGCGTTCAGCTGGTCTCCAAGAATCAGGCGTAAAATGTTATATCTCTTCTTCAATCGAATGATCTCCTCTGCTTACTAGCCTGTGAACTGGTGAATATGAGGACAGTATACCTATTTCTTCAATCAGTACACTGTCCCCGGAATTCCAAATTCTTCTGAGTGCTGGGTTGTCATAGAGGCGACAATTAGATCGAAACCAGACGTAAATCCGGGGACAGCATACCTGTTAACTGATGTCATTCATGCAAGTTTATTAGAAAATATATACTGCCCCCAGATTCCCAAAATTAAAAAGAATAAAATAAAGAATCAATAAAATAGACAGCCATAGTTTAAAATCCTGTATCCATTGCCTTCGGTGTTCGTAGCTTTTTCCTGTGAGCGCATCGTCTCCACATAAAAAGGCACGGCGAACGCATCGAGAGTCGCAGTGGTAATACGGGGTGGCATCGAGTGAGACCAATGTCTTCCTGGGTTTTGGCATGTGGCTATCCTTAGCGAGTTGTTGCATTAACGGTACAAAATCGTTATGTTATTGTCCATTGTTTTTATGGGTGTCTTTGTTTGTCCCTGCCGCAAATCGCAGACGATATGAGCAAGTTAATTGACACAGGACAGTTACGTACTTAAGCAATTAATATAAAGAGTCTATCGAAAATGCTGAAGCTGGTGGCAAAGACAGAAAAACGATCAAGCTTGAACTCAGATAAGAGCTGATTTCTTTACAGGCATTTTTATTGTTATGTTGAACTATATTGCGTGGGACATTCTCTAAACTGACAAATTTAGTACTGCATAATAACTAATTTATATTTCGTAATAGCGAGGCTATGATGTCGTTTTTCCAAACATTTTATTGTTATTTATCTTATCCATGAGTAAACGGTCTGCGATACCTTCCAACCGCTTTAACCGCATGTTTCGACTGGGCAAGTTAGCCTCCGGCATAGCGGGTTCAGCTTTGCAGGAGGGCGCAAAAAAAGTGATCAGGGGTGAACGGCCTGTTGCCAGTGACATGCTGCTCACGCCGGCCAACGCTAATCGTATATCCAGTCAGTTGTCGGAGATGCGGGGAGCCGTGATGAAAATCGGTCAGCTGCTATCGATGGAAGCGGGTGATATCTTACCGAAAGAGTTGACTGATATCCTGAGTAATCTTAGAGATAGCGCCCATAGTATGCCGCTCTCTGATCTGCATGGGGTGCTGGCAGAGGCCTGGGGGCAAAACTGGCAGGATTCATTTACCTCGTTTGATGAACAGCCTTTTGCAGCAGCTTCTATCGGCCAGGTTCATGAAGCCGTCGACAGGCAGGGTAGACACCTGGCGATCAAGGTCCAGTATCCAGGTATCGTTAAAAGCATCAATAGCGATGTTGATAATGTTGCCAGCCTGCTCAGGTGGTTTAAATTACTGCCGCCTGAACTTGATATACAACCGTTGCTGGATGCAGCCAAGCAGCAGTTACATGACGAAGCAGATTATCAGCTTGAAGCAAAATACCTGATGACATACCGTGAGCGGATCGCTGATGACGATGTTTTTCGAGTACCAGAGGTCATCCATAGGCTTAGCACGGAAAATGTTTTAGCCATGACATTTATCGAAGGTGAAAGTATCGAAGCTGTTGTCGAGCAGCATCCAGAATTACGAAACCAGCTGGCAACAAGAATAATCGACCTGTCGCTAAAAGAATTTCTTAACTGGGGCATGGTACAAACGGATGCAAACTTCGCTAACTTTAAATATAACGCCAGGGATAATACTATTGGTCTTTTAGATTTCGGCGCGTTACGAATTTATGATACTGGACGCTCGCAGTCTTTTGCCGAGTTGCTTCGTGCAGCGATGGAACAGGATCTGGAAAAAATAGTAAATTCAGCCTGTGCAGTCGGTTATATAAAGAAAGATGATCCGTTTAACTATCGTATGGCTATTGCCGACCTGGTTCAGACAGCTGCCGAACCCGCGATGCATGAAGGTGATTATAATTTTCAAAATTCATTATTGTCGCAACGTCTAACTGATAAATTGTTGAAATTACGTAGCCAGAAAGACTTTCAACGTATACCACCGGCTGATGTCATTTTTTTACACCGTAAATTGGCCGGCGTTTACCTGTTATGTGCAAATATAAATGCCCGTGTTGATGTACGGTCAAAAATTCATGATGTTTTCAATCTTCCGCCTGAACCGGTCTCTGCAGTTAGCTAAACAGGCTAGTTGATAAATAAATCTCAGAAATAACAGTGGATGTGGCAGTGATTAATGATGCCACGAGAAAACATGTGGATAAAAAAAGATCAAAGAAAAATATAATGGTACTATGACATTTTACTGCCTTGACCTGGTGATGTCTGTGGTGACTAACATTGACCATTTACCCGGCTTCTGACAATGTACACATACACAATCGCTGAATACAAGAACAATACCAATGAAAACCGAAGAACTGTATAAACAACTGATAGCCAATGCTGGTGAGGATACAACGCGTGACGGCCTGTTGAAAACCCCGGAACGCGCTGCAAAAGCTTTCACTTTCCTGACCCAGGGTTACCAGCAGTCTCTGGAAGAAATCGTCAATGATGCTATTTTTGATTCTGACAATGATGAAATGGTGATCGTGAAAGATATCGAATTATATTCCATGTGTGAACATCATCTGTTGCCATTTGTCGGCAAGGCGCATGTCGCGTACCTGCCTCAAGGCAAGGTTATCGGTCTTTCAAAAATTGCTCGTATTACCGATATGTATGCCCGCCGTTTGCAGATTCAGGAACAGATGACCAAGCAGATCGCCGATGCGATAATGAAAGTGACCAATGCTGCTGGTGTCGGTGTGGTGATTGAGGCACAGCATTTCTGCATGATGATGCGCGGTGTACAGAAACAGAATTCTTCGACTATTACCTCTATGATGCTTGGCTCATTCCGTGAGAATCATCGTAGCCGGTATGAATTTCTGCAACTGATCAGTAAACAATAATCAGCATAGATTGCCAGGGATGAATTGAAGTTGTTTGGGGCGTTGGGGGTAGCTGCCAATACATTGGTAATTGAATAAAGTAAGCCTGGTATAACTTTAGATAACCTTTTTTGATTACCTGGATAAACATCGTAATGAATACGTTAGCAGTATTTGTCAATAATGAAATGGTATTTGAGTTTGATAGAGATATAACTTTCGAGGATCAGCAGCTGGCTTATTTCGACAGGATGGATAGTGATATGGAAAGCGGTATAAAAATACATGGTGAGTTATTGTTAAATCCAGCCAGTCAGCAACGTGCCACATTTGTTGCTATGAATCTTATTAAAGCACTGCAGCAGGGTAATGAGACTGTAAAATATGCATCATGCGCCTACCTGGTCAACCGCCATCCAGCGTTAATTGAAGTGCATGCTAATGATCATGCTGATACGGTAAAGATAGAGCTTATTGAGGAATAATACTAATAAACGTGTCAGGGCCTAATGCCGCTTACTTAAGCCGAAAATGCACATTATCTTACTAAATTCGTCATTGCGAGGTACGAAGCAATCTCTGGCAGGTAGGCACCAGAGGCTAATAGATTGCCACGCTAACGCTCGCAATGACAGGGATTTCGGCTTAAGTAAGCGGCATTAGTGTCAGGGCCCTTAAATGCATACACGTTACACAATACCCATGCGTTGATGCAGGTGAAATTTGATCAATTAATAATGTGGCAGAAATAATCCCTGATGAAATTCATCGGAATCGACGGCTGTAAAGATGGCTGGTTCTGCGTCTCTCTCGATGCGGATGAGGGCTGGTCTTATCGTGTTATACCGGATGCGCAGTCACTTGCTGAGTTGCTCAGGCATGCTGGCAGTGTGCTGATTGATATTCCTATTGGATTACTCGATACAGGAACCAGTGAACGCCAGTGCGACAAGGATGGCAGGAAGTTACTCACTCCAAAACGTTCATCTAGCGTATTTCCTGCACCTGCGAGACAGACACTGCAGGCCAGCAGCTATGAACAGGCGCAGCTGATCAACCGTAACGCAAATGGCAGAGGCCTGAGCCAGCAAAGCTGGAACATCTTAGCAAAAATACGTGAAATTGATGATTTGCTGTTATCACAGACATTACTTCAGGGTGTGGTTCGTGAGTGCCATCCAGAGCTTTGCTTCTGGGCGCTGAATAATAAACAAGCCATGCAATACAACAAAAAGACAGAACAGGGAAAACAGGAGCGCTTATCCATACTGGAAAACTACTTTGCATCATGTCATCAATTGTTTGAGCAGGCATGTTCACAGTTCCTTCGCCGCCAGGTTGCAGATGATGACATCATCGATGCAATGGTCTGTGCGGTAACGGCAAAGCATGGTTATAATAATTACTCTACGGTTCCCGCCTTGCCGGAGCATGATGTGCATGGCCTGGCAATGGAAATGGTTTACTGGCTGCCGCGATAAAAAGACAAAGCTGAAAATGAATGGTTAACCCGGCTATTTCATAGGAACGCTGATATTTTAACTTAACATTAAGATGATATTAAATAATATTGATATATTAGCAAAGTACACTATGTGCCCAAGATCACTATGCAGTTTTTGGTAAAATCTCAGCGGCCATTTTGAACGATTCGCCTGTAACCATAGCTATGGCTATGCTTTTCGCCGAATCGATCAAACTGACTCGCTGAGATTTCCCCAAAATTCTGCACTCCTATGAAATAGCCGGGTTCAGTTGAATGAGAAAACCCGTCCCTTTTAATTTAACCGGTTGAGGTAAGCATGACGACACTCGGGCATGTGGTGTTCTACGTACGTGATCTGCAAACGTCAGTCACGTTTTATACTGATATCGTTGGCCTTGATCTAAAAGGTTTAATATTTAATAACCGTGCTGCCTTGCTGAGCGGCGGCAGCACACATCACGAGTTGCTTCTTATCCAGGTCGGTAGCGCAGATGGACCACTGCAGGGTAAACGCATCGGCCTTTACCATGTCGGCTGGCATGTCGGTGACAGCCTGGCTACCCTGAAAGCACTCTACGAAAAACTTCGCGCGATGGATTATCCTGTTGCAGGTTTATCTGACCATACTATCAGTCAGAGTATCTACCTGAGAGACCCGGATGGTAACGAGCTGGAGCTCTATGTCGATGACCCGGATTATGACTGGAAGAACGATGATAGCTGGATGGAAGCACCGGTTAAACCGCTGGATCTGGCTTAGGATGTGCAGACCGTGATCTAATTGATTAAAACTGATTACGCCATCTTGCTCGCTTCCCGATAAGAAACCATGCGCAAGCAGTGCCAGGGCGGAATCCCAGTAATATTTTGGATCACGCAGCAACGGTAATATACAGATACTGAAAGCAAAGATAGTGATATAGCCAAACAGGACGACCAGCGGATGCCGCAGAAAGCGATAAGATGCACGCTCGCTGGATGAGGCTTCACGCCACATCTGCGTGGTGATTACCGGGAAAGCGCCAACACTCGCCAGGTTATTTTACCGACGTGGCCATGATGATAATTGTGGCTCTTTTTCCAGCAACGTGGCGGTGTCAGCGCAAACGCGGTATATAGTCGAAACAGCAGCCAGGCGAGGCGCGACCGGCTTAAAATCGAGCCGTGCATGTAATCGTGATAAGTAATATAAGTGCGTACCATTAAAAAATGCGGCAAAAATTGACAGCATGGCTCGCACCTGCCACCAGGGCGGCACCATGCCAGCGCCGACGAGTGCAGTAATTAGCAGGCTAAAACTCACAGCAACGTGCCACCAGCTCTGCGCAACCACTTCGACTGCATAGGGTGCGGTTGCTTTTATCAGTTGCTGACCAACTAGTACTTTGGCCTTTAAGATCTCTCAGTGCTTCGAGATGAGATAAATTATATTTACAGCCTCGATTTTAATCGTAGTCTATCCCCGTTTAATATGGTCTGTCCTCAATGTCAGTAGTTAAGGGAAATAAGTATCATAGTAGGGTGCGCCGTGCGTACCAAAATACCAGCCAGTAAGAATTTTCACGGTGCGCATGGCGCCCTACACTGGACAACATTCTTAACTTACTGGCATTGGGTCTGTCCTGGTTTAATATTTCACTCATATGCATTGCTCTACTACCAAATAATTTTAGTCGGAGTAGAATGAATCATACTCATATTTAGAAATAAAACACTGTCATTGCGAGTGCCTCAGTGGGCATAAACTTCGCGCGGCAATCATCTGAAGTGATGTCGGTGATAATAAACGGTGATGGAGTGATTGCGAATGCTTAAAATCGATGGTATACCACCAAGATTGACAGAGCAGTTGTGTGAACAGCTAATATGTCAGCAGTACTGGCACCAGGGTAAACTGGTTCAGGCGGTCGATATCCTTTTTCTCAAGGTGAACGGGCGCTGGCACCAACTCTATTTCGATGCGGGTACGGTATTTTGGCGACTCCAGCAGGCGGCGCCGGTTGCACAACAGGCGGGAGAGACTTTTGCCTATCCGCTGATCGATATCGGTGAAAAGTTTGCTATTCAGAAAGGCATCATAAGCGATTGCATTACTGAGACGTTAGGCGAAGGCGCACGGGTTACCCTGGTATTTGAAGACAAAGGCTGTTTAATCATTACCTATAGCGATAACAGTACGCGTTTGCAGTTCATCAAGTCGTGAATCATGACCAGAGCATGGCATCAGGTCGGTTGAAGTGAACACATCATCATCCAGTAATTGGTCATTGAAGGTCACGCGTGAAAGTCATGCGCTTGATCTGGAAGAAGGCGTTTTTACCTGGAAAGATGCCAGGAAAATTGCATTGTCTCTCAAACACTCTGCAGATATCAGCACTCGCCGAAAGTCAGATCCTTTTCGTTCAGCTATGTCTATGCTGGTTTTTTATATCAATCGTGCAGGTAAGAAGTTGCCTGAAGATCAGAAAAATATTCTGCAGCAGGCCAAGGATGAACTGCGAAAACTTTATCGCAAAGAATAATAATCAGGAACAGAGTAAAACGCTCTAAATTCTATCTCAAAGAATGATTTTTCTGGCAGAAAACTTCAAATAGCATTATGCTATTCAAATTGCAGCAACTCGGACATCGGGGTATCTATATGAGAACATTCTGGAGTCATGAATTCGCTGTACTTTAATTTATAGGAGATCAGCATGAAAATTCGAACAAATAACAAGCTAACCCTTGCCGCTTCTGTGCTCTTGCTGGCTGCTGGCCAGTCGAACCTGGTACAGGCAGCTGATGAAGCCAAATCAAGCGAGGCTGAACCGTCCAGTTATAAGCCCAGCGATCAGAGCTATCCACCACCGCAAGGTGGATGGGTAGGCGATAGCGAAACTATTGATGAACAAAAGCAGCTGGAAGAGGCTGCCAATGAACAGAAAAGTAGCAGCCAGAGTGTTACCCAGCAGAGGCGTGCTGAGATAACGCAGCAAGATCCAAGCGCTCAGGACGATGCTACCCAGAGTTACGGTAGCCAGGACCCTGGCTCACCCCAGGCACAACAGCCTCAAGGCATGCAGGGTTACGGCAGGCCCCAGGCACAACAGCCTCAAGGTATGCAGGGTTACGGCAGGCCCCAGGCACAACAGCCTCAAGGTATGCAGGGTTACGGCAGGCCCCAGGCACAACAGCCTCAAGGTATGCAGGGTTACGGCAGGCCCCAGGCACAACAGCCTCAAGGTATGCAGGGTTACGGCAGGCCCCAGGCACAACAGCCTCAAGGTATGCAGGGTTACGGCAGGCCCCAGGCACAACAGCCTCAAGGCATGCAGGGTTACGGCAGGCCCCAGGCACAACAGCCTCAAGGTATGCAGGGTTACGGCAGGCCTCAGGCACAACAGCCTCAAGGTATGCAGGGTTACGGCAGGCCCCAGGCACAACAGCCTCAAGGTATGCAGGGTTACGGCAGGCCCCAGGCACAACAGCCTCAAGGTATGCAGGGTTATACACCTCGCTCCGATAGAGGAGGTCGCAACATGCCATGGGACAGCGGCCGCGGTGGCAGTGGTCCAAATTTTAGTGGCCCATGGGACAGTGGACGCGGTAGTCGCAGCATGCGGACAATAGTCGTGGCGGTCGCAGCATGCCATGGCGAGATAGCGGCCGTGGCGGCTGGATGAATAAAGACAGATTTGCTGATAGATGGGATGACATGTTGAATGCACCGAGTGATATGGGCGAAATGCCGGGGGGCTTTACGGCACCTTCAGTCAGCGTACCAAACCCGGTTGACGTGGGTGACCAGTTCGACGACGCTGCACGCGACGTACCTGGGCAGATACGAAATGTGTATGATGAAAATCGCCAATCTAACTAACAAGGGGCAACTAACAGCGGACAAACCCTGGTCTGTCCGCTCGTTTGGAGTGAAGGGAATACTGTAGATTGATTAAATTAATGTCATTTCGACTAAAGGGAGAAGTCCTGTTTTGAAAGCTTGTCGCAAAATCATGCATGCAAAGATTTCTCCTTTCCGTCGAAATGACAAACTTAATCTCGAAACGACAGATTAATTTCTAAATAATAAATCAATCACTGCTAACGTAGATCATGAGTAAATACTATGACCTGTTTGCTATTGCTGGTGGTAGTGACGGGCTTTCCGTCGCAGAGCGTGCTGCACGTTATGCTAAACACTGCGCCGTTGTTGAAGCCGGCAAACTGAGCGGCACCGGTAATTAAAAGGGGACGAAGAGATTAACAATGATCAATTACAGCATGTGGTTAAATAATAATCCTACCGTCCACTTTAATTCCATTTAAATAATAACTGTAGTTCGCGCCTTTAATTATCTTATAATCCGCCTTTAAGCTGTCCACACTTCTCATATTAATAGACTAATCAGAGAGAGTCTCCTGCATGAAATTGAACTACTACGTCTTATCCATAGCCATTATCGGCCTGTCAGCCTGTACCTGGGTTGAACCTACGGTAGAGAGCAATGAAGTTACACTGGTGAAATCCTTTAACGTTAAATCCTGCAAATTACTGAAAACTGCCACGGTGAGTGTTACGCACAAAGTAGGCATCGTTACCCGCGACGAAGAGACTGTCAGAGAAGAGCTTATTACTCTCGCAAAAAATAAAGCCGCGGAAATGGGTGGTGACTCTATCGTCGAGCTGCAACCGGTAACTGAGGGCACAATGAAATATGAAGTTTACCAGTGTCGCGAGTGACCGGGCATTACTTCACGAATACCCGGGTGGCGGTTTGTCCCCAGCAATATATGGTCAGCAATATACGGGTCGGAGCAATACAACTTATAAAATCATAAATTCTATCGTTTAATATAACACCGCTGAAGAAGCTTAAAAGCCTCATTTTATGGATGGAAACTCAGGCAAGTCAAAATAAAAAAACCGGCAACTAAAAATAAAATTGCATACTGCCACCCAGAGAAAAGTCCGGGCTGCCGTCGCTCAGGCCTTTGGTAAGAAAAAGGTAGATGTTACGCGTTTTAGATGCGGCCTGACTGTAAAAAACAGCCAGTTGAAGCGGCGCATCTGCGCCAGCAGTCAGCGCTTCGCTGATATATAAGTAGGTACCGATCTGCCGTTGTATTGCCAGCTGTTTGGCAAGACCCGCCGTGCCATACAGAACATTATTGTATTCAAAATCAGGTGAATCACCGCTGAATTCATAACCCAGTGTTCCTGAAAGCGTGTACTCATCAAGATATTTTACGCCGCCGCCTTCGATGAAAAAATCGTCCTGACCCGTACCCAGCCCTTTCGTTTCATCGGCTGTACCGAACTTAACAATTCCGGTTAAGCGATAGCTGATTTCATCTCTGACGTCGGGTGTGATATATAAAGAACCGGACAGCGTAATGTCACCAATCCCGAACTCGGAATTCTGTCCTTTACTGAAAGATGTTGATTCGCTCTTCATCGCCGTTTTGTTGGATACGTTGATGTTACCATCACTGCTGGCGGACAACAGTGGCATCGAGGCAGAGAAACCGAAATTGGTATGCCGGTAGGAGAGACTTATGGGGACACGCCACAAAGAGGTGGTGTCAGGCGTGCCATAATCTGCCTCCTCATATTCCAGGCCGGTCAAAAATGAGAGCTCATCCTCTTTCACCAGGCCCAACCGGGTGCGTTCCAGCGCATTAGCTGGTTGCAATGCCCCAATCAATATAAATAGCATTAAAATACTAATACGACTGTTTAGCATGACAAGTTACCTGTATGCGGAGATCTTAGGATGTATATATACACCAGAATGACAGTTATGAGATTGACCTGGATCATATCGTTTTTATTTGTTGCTGCCGGCTGCAGCAGCGTGTCACTAATAGCCGAGACCGCTGAGTAATTGTTCGAATTCAGCTCGGATTCTGCTTTGCTTTAAAACGGTTGTTACAATTTCATTGACTGTATTTTGCCGGCAGCTGATCACGTTCAGCTTACTTTTTAGTGCCAGTATAATATTTGGATCATCTAATAAATCTTCTGCCTGCTTGTGATCGAGCTTGTTAACACAATAACTGGATAATGAGTCTGCGGTATTTCGTGACAGAAGGTTTTGAAAACTCAATACCTGTTCCAGATTCAGGTATTTTCGGTCAGAGTAATCACTAAAAATGTATGTTATTGTGATGAACGTTTGAAACAGAATTTCTGCACTGGTCGAACTGACAGTTTATTTCCGAGTGGTGAATATCTTCAGAGTTTCTTTAAATTATGAGTAGATACTAGATTATGAACAAACACTATGACCTGATCGCCATCGGTGGCGGTAGCGGCGGGCTTTCCGTCGCGGAACGTGCTGCACGTTATGGCAAACACTGCGCGGTTGTTGAATCCGGCAAACTCGGTGGCACCTGCGTGAATGTCGGCTGCGTCCCGAAAAAAGTGATGTGGTATGGCGCCGAGGTTGCGCACAGCCTGGAAGTGGCTGGCGACTATGGCTTCGATATCACGAATAACGGTTTTGACTGGGGCAGGCTGGTGCAAAAACGCGAGGCCTATATCAATGGCATCAATACCTGGTATCACAGCTATCTCGCAGACTCGGAGATTGATGAGATCCAGGGCCATGCAAAATTTGTTAATGCCCATACTCTGCAGGTGGGCAGCGAGACCTATAGCGCTGATCACATCGTCATCGCTACCGGCGGACGTCCGGTTAAACCGGATGTGCCCGGTGCTGAGCTGGGTATTGATTCCGATGGCTTCTTTAAACTAACCAAACAGCCGGAACGTGTTGCCGTGGTTGGCGCGGGTTATATTGCCGTTGAGCTCGCCGGGGTGCTCAATGCCCTGGGTTGTGATGTCAGCCTCTACCTGCGCAAGCAGCACTTCCTGCGCCAGTTTGATGCCATGTTGCGCGAAGGCCTGATGGAGCAGATGCTTGAAGATGGTGTCGCCATCTTCCCCAGCACACAGGTCGACTCACTGCTCAAAGAAAACGGCAAGATCACCCTGGTCTGCGACAAGGGTAGCCGTACCGAGTGCATGGACCAGGTCATCTGGGCCATTGGCCGCGTGCCGAATACTGATAGCATCGCACTGCAGAATGCCGGCCTGGAAACAGACCTGCAGGGTTATATTCAGACAGATGCATATCAGAATACTGCTGTTGCGGGCGTTTATGCCATCGGCGATATTACCGGACGCGAACAGCTTACCCCGGTAGCCATTGCTGCAGGCCGCCGCCTGGCCGACCGCCTGTTCAATAACCAGCCGAAACGGAAGCTGGATTACGAGAATATCGCCTCCGTGATCTTCTCGCATCCGCCTATCGGTACCGTGGGTCTGAGCGAGAGTCAGGCCCGCGAACAGCATGGCGAGGCGGTTAAGATCTACCAGACCCGTTTTACCTCCATGCAATATACCTTTACCAGGCGCCCGGTGAAGACCGCGATGAAGCTGGTCACTGTGGGTGCGAAAGAGAAAGTAGTTGGCTGCCACATCCTTGGCCCGGGTGCCGATGAAATGCTGCAGGGTTTCGCGGTTGCTATCCGTATGGGCGCCACCAAGCGTGACCTTGATGACACCATCGCCATCCATCCCACCAGTGCTGAAGAACTGGTGACCATGCGCTGATATTAGTCACGAGAACTCACCGGCCTTAGATTTCACATCATGTCAAATCTAAGGCCTGACCATGATGCTTTTGTGCCCGTCGCTATGGGTTGAGTCCTGAAGGTCCCGGCACATTTCCAAACAACGCTCTAAAGAATGAGTGTGGAAGGGCCGGGTCCGATAAGCGCGGGCGGTTCAATCGAAAGGTCGGCAGGGTCCACTGCCGCCAGTGACTGATTCAGGCCAGCAAAAGGCAAGAAAAGGGCCGCGCCCAATAGAGGTAATTTCTTCATAATGATTTCTCTGTAAATCTGTTATTAATTTTTACTGGTCTTAATTTATTTTGCTGGATTTTTCGAGTCTACACGCTGCTGGTATGCATCACCAGACCATGATAAATAGGGGAATGTATTAACACAAGGCACAATGAGGTATAGTCTGTGAAAGTATTAAAAAGGTTTCTACTCAATCCCAAAAAAATTAAAGATGGTGTTGGTAAAAGATAATCAATTATAAAAAGTTAACAATTCTTTTGTTTCCGACCCCGTATAATTTATCTGCTGCTGGAAAAATTATTTGCAATATGATGTGACTTTATTTTTCAGTTGCAGTCTCTTATATAAGTAGTATAAATATTTATTTAGCAGTACAATCTTTTTCCAGCACATGGTGTGTATGGAAAAATACTTTTTGCATATAATTTTAACGCAAATATAAATGAGGAAAAAAATATGAAAATCACAACTGGCAGCTATTGCCTGAGTTTAATCGTCGCCTTTGTTGTTCTGGGTGGCTGCGCATCGTCACAACCCAAACTGACACAAGACCAGGTGCTGAAGGAGTATCCTGAGATATCTAGTTTGCTGACTGAAGTAAAAAACGCCAAAGCTAAAGGTTCAGAATATCTTGCTCCGGAGAGTTATACCATTGCTGCCAACTCTTTAGAAAGCGCGACGAATGCGGCTTATAACAATAAGAGTGATAATGCTAAAAAGGCTGCGGGTGAAGGTTTAAAGGTTCTCGATAAGATGAAACGTGACACCAGCAGCAGTCGAGAGCTACTGACAGAGGTGCTGCAGGCCCGCGAACGTGCGATGGCAGCAGGCGTTAAGACCCTGCAGGGCGAAAAATTTGCCAAACTGGATAAGGACCTAAAAAATACCGCTACCCTGGTGGAAGAAGGTGATATTGAGAAAGCGAAACAACAACGTCCCAAATTACTTGAAGGTTATACGCAACTCGAACTAACGGCGTTGAAGCAGGGCACAGCCGAGATGGCCAAGTCTGCTATTGCCAGTGCAAAAGAGCAGGGTGCTAAAAAATATGCACCCAAAACCCTTGCCCAGGCTGAAGATAAGATGGCGCTAGCAGTATCTATTCTGGATGCTGACAGGACTCAGACAGACAAGGCTGATATACAGGCAAAAAATGCAAAGTATCTGGCTGACAAAAGTTCGGTAATCACCGAGATGGTTAAAGACTTTGATCGTCGTGATTACACTATGGAAGATGTGGTGCTGTGGCATCAATCAAGATTGACTGAGGTTAATCAACCTTTAGGTGGACAACTGCCATTCAATGAACCTGATGACAAGGTTGTGCTCACCATGAAAAACCAAATTGCCAAGCTCAAAGCAGCCGAGGTTACATATGGCAAGCAGCTAGCGACAACCGAGAAGGAACGTGTCGCTTTAGAAAGCAAGGACCGTGCCGACAAACAGAAATTTGAAAGTGTACAGGCCATGTTCACGGATAATGAGGCTAACGTCTATCGTCAAAGACAAAATGTACTGATCTCTGCACATGGTTTCATGTTTCCATCCGGCCAGAGTGAAATCCAGACAGGTAATTTCCCGTTAATGAATAAGATCATTCGTGCTATCAAGATATTCCCAAATGCGCGCATCGAGGTGACTGGCCACACGGACTCAACAGGTGCTGATAATATTAACCAGTCTATATCAGAGGCACGTGCTGAAAAGGTCGGTAAATTTTTAACTGAGGTTGGTGAGATTGACTCGGCTCGTATCACCACAAGAGGATACGGTGAGAGTCGACCAGTCGCTTCTAATGAGACCACAGCCGGTCGTGCTGAAAACCGTCGCGTGGAGATCAAGATTATCAATGAATAATATGATATCTATCTGAAATATTTATCGGAAATATTCAGGGTCAGAGTAATAACAACTGTATTTTTACAGGGTTTTTACTCTGACCCTTTTTTTTAGGGCTCTAAATTGACACTGCTTATGTGGGGTTCGCCATGCCCACCATGAATTTCACGTTATGTAGTTTTGCTGCGCATGGCGAACCCTACAATATGATTGCCGCGATTTCTTGAAAAGTGGTTACCGGCCGATTTCGCTATATTACTCTAGATTTGTTAACGTCGGCTGATGGCTTTGTCACCTTCACCATCACAGGATATGATAAATTACGTCGTTGAGAGGAGAAAACAAATGTCTGTTAGCGGTAACAATGCTGACTCGGTAGTGGTCCTGGACTTTGAGACAACAGGGCTTTCGCCATACCAGGGTGACCGTGCGATAGAGATAGGTGCGGTAAGAATTGAAAACGGGAAAATAGCGGATTCGTTCCAGGCGCTGATGAACCCCGGTATCCGGGTGAGTGGTTTTATAGAGAGTTACACGGGCATTACAAACACCATGTTACAAAATGCTTCGTCCTGCGAGGCTGTTATGCATGCATTTTACAGTTTCATCGGCAATTCGAACCTGGTCGCACATAATGCTTCTTTCGATAGTAAATTTCTACAAGCTGAGTTTGACAGAATAGATCGTACTGCATCTGGTAAATTTGCCTGCTCGATGCTCATCTCGCGACGGGTCTACCAGAGAGCACCGGATCACAAATTAGGCACTTTGGTCAGATATAACGATTTACCTAATGACGGTACATTCCACAGGGCGCTGTCGGACTCGCAGATGACTGCGCATTTATGGTTAGCTATGATCGCTGAGATAAAGTCTAAACACCCGTTTAGCCATGTGCCGTTTAGTGTGATGCAGAAATTATCACGCACCGATAAAAAGTCAGCTGCTGGCTACCTGGCATATGAGGCAATAAAGCAGCAATGACTCATCTTTAAAACTTGATTTCGTTTGCAATATTACCGATACTTTCCTTCTTCAATTTCTTCGCGGCTTTCTTTTCTTTAGGTGTCAGTAAAGCTTTTTTCTTACTTTCTCTATTTGTTTTTTGTTCTTTGCTCATGATGTTCTCTTTTAATGAGGGAGGGGCTAACTTCTGGCCAGCTATATCAGGTTATCTAATACAGTATGGCACAATAATGGGGGCAAGTTAGTGGAATAACAAGTGTCCCACAAACATGAGAGGTATGGATTGTGTGTCATCGTCAAAGACCGCATCCCTGCGGCTGACGGTCTCAGCCAGGTACCTCCGATTCATGTCTCTAGATAGTAATGGGACAGTAGTGGGGTAACAGCTGCCTTTAATTATATAACGCATCACCCAGCTCCAGCTGGATGAGATACAGACGCATATCGAACTCGAGCTGATGATAGTTGCTCAGCATGCTCAGGCACAGGCGGTAAAATGCCTTGTTGTGTTCTTTTTCTTTCAGGTGCGCCAGCTCATGCACCACGATCATATTTAAAAAAGCTGCGGGCGTTTTTTTGAACACCGCACTGACACGCAGTTCGTTTTTGGTTTTTAACCTGCCACCCTGTACTCGTGCGACATAGCTATGCATGCCCAGTGCATTATTTACCACATGCAGTTTATTGTCGTAAATGATCTTACTTAGCGGCTGTGACTTTTTCATGTGCAGATTTTTTAAAGACAAAACATAGTCACGCAGATCGTTATCGTTGGCTACATTATGCGGCGTTGGGTAGCGTTCAAGCAGATAACTCGCCAGCTGATCACTTTTTATCAGTGAATCTACCTGTGCGATCAGTGATGGCGGGTAGTTGCCCAGGTATTTATCTACAGACATAATGTGAACGCATAGCGAAAAAGGGGAGGAATAAGGCGGTAGCTAATGACGATTATGATAATTATACCCGGCCATCAGGTAAACAAGGTAAGAACGCCGGTATAACCGTAAAGTTTATTGTGATGGATTTCGCCATTGGCAAAAAAGCCGGTCATTGGGAAGTCGCCCAGTGTTTTCTGAATCATCTTTATTTCTTCGGAATTGCCACCAAACTGATCACGACCACGGCCCAGGCAGGAGACATAGATGCCGCCCCTGGGTGTCTGCCCGGGTATCTGCTTGAGACGCCGCGCAATATTATCCAGCATGTGCTGCATATCATCGACGGCGGTTTGCTCATTACGTCTGCAGAAGATGATCTCGTTGCCCTCGGTGAGGTAATCGTTTATCGCAAAGATATCGTGACTGGCATCAATGCCCACGAGGTTGCGTACGGTGTAATCATTTTTGTCGCTGTCTGGTATACACAGGCCAATGAATACATCTCCCGCTTTCTGTTCCAGCTGCTGGTAGCCGCTGATGTCCATGTCCTGCATCAGCACCTGTAATGCAGGCTTGTTGTCGAGAAGGAAAGCGGCATTCTCCTGTGTTTTGCTGAGGCGGTGTTTTTCACCGACCGGGCTGCAGCCCTGGCTCAGGTTGGTGATGACGCTGACGTTTTCTGAAAATAGCACGCCTGAGATACCGCCGCTTATCACTTCATCAGAAACCTGGTAGTGGGTACCGCGTGAAGACGTCAGGCCGCCGACGATAAATCCATTATCCAGCTGTTGCTGTAATGCTTCTATCAGGTTCTGCGTGTCCGGGTTTAACGGGTCACCATGAATAACGCCAAAGTTAGTCGCGAACTTGTGCGGCCATTGCAACAGGGATGTTATATCTTCCTGTTTGCTGATGGCTGGCACCATGGTGAATTCATTTTCATCAAATTCTGCCAGCATGATGCTGGCAGCCGGTGCATCGTACATTTCCTTTCCTGTACTGATAATACCCAGACCGATAGAACCAGCCCAGTGCTCGATGTTCGTCGCTGCCTTGCACTGTTTCAATAGTTTCCGGTAGTCTGCCGACATGGCATCGGTGGCATAAATGAAGCCAAAGTTTGCCTCTGCGGGGGCTGCTTCGCATTGCTGCACACAGTCGTTTATGACTGCTTGTGCTGTGTCGTGCTGACTAGTGATACTGAAGAATTCATTCATGATTTTAGTTTACAACTGATAGCTGTCTGTTAACAGGTATAACTTTATGGGACAGGCTAGAAAACAACAGTGGCCTGTTGCCCGGTTTTCTCCGCAGTGGCGATGACACATCATCGCCTTTGCAGGTGTACCTGGCAGGAATCTCTGCACCATTCTCAAACGCACTGGACTCAAGCATAAGAGCCATGGTTATGTCCGGGTTTATTTGTTGGGTGGTCTGAAATCTTCGCCTGGCTCTGTCCAGTCATCAGGCATGGTATCCGTTACTCCGGTACCCAGGTCATCATCCTCTGCAATATCGAGAGCGCCTGACCAGTTTTCGGGCTCGTCACTCAACTCTATCTTGAGGTTACGCCATTCATCAAGGCTGAGTTCTTCGAGATCGCCATCAAAATGCTGGATTTCAACCGTGTTTTGTTCTTCGTCTATGGCTATAACGTAAAATCGCTGTCCTTTATCAAAATGGGCATACCATTGGTCAATTCGTGGATCGAGTTCATTCGGCATTGTCTAGTCTCCAATAATTTGTTATTAAATATTATGCTGTACAATCAATCTATTGTGCGGCTTCGCCGTAGCCCTCAATCATCATGGCTGTAGTGGCCGTGCCGAACACCACTCAGCAATGCCTTAAAATTATCTCCGCTGATATGCACCAGGTGTTCGTGGTCGCCGGCTTCTAAATAGACATTGGCAAGACTGGTCAGGGCTTGATCAAGAAAAGTTTCGATCTGGTAGGCGGGGCCTAGCGGCGGCACCGCACCGGGCTCGCAATCGGAAAACAGTTTGGCAAATTCATCTTCTGCAACGAGTTCCAGCTCACGGTCAAGTTCCTTGCGCACGTGCTTCATCTCGACATAGTTGCTGGCCGGGACTACTACCATGGCATAGCCCGAGGCGTCTTTAACGATCACGCCTTTGGCGATATGGTCCTCGCGGACATGAGATGCTTCGGCGGTCTCGTGGCTGGAGCCTGAGTGCGGATGAGATACCAGGTCATAGTCTACTGACTTCTGGGCAAGGTAGTTCTTTACGGTTTCTGCGATAGCCATAGCTGTGCTCCTTTATTAATGATTGGAAATACAAATAACTATATTGTAAGTTTAACGCAGATGGAATTTAGTAATAGTTGAGTTAGATTAAGTAATAAGCAAATAGGTGTTTCCAGGTATTCAAAGATTAATGCGGGGTGGTCCAGCCCTGTGTTATTACATTACGAACACACTTTATCAATAATCGCTAACATAGCGTAGCTATCAAGCTTGCAATACTCCAGCATATCAGCATACAACGAATCCTCTTCTTCTTTACAGAGCTTGCCACTTATTATTTTATGGTAAGCACTTTGTGCCATCAAACCATCCTGTACCTCAGCTAAATCAGAATATCGTAATTCCGGGACTAGACAGGTTAAAACATTCTTAATGCTCCAGGAGCCTTTCATATCCGGGTGATAATAATATTTCTTCATGACGGGAAGCAGATCGAAAACCCGTGTATTTATTGCCAATAACTGATCGCTTAAATCATCATACTGGCCAGCAAGGGATTTTATAATACCTTTTTCAAAAGACTGGTTGTATACGATTACCGGGCCTGCTGTTTCGCAAGCGGCAATCAGTGTTTCTGCAAATTTTCTTCGTGGATCCTGGCCACTGACATCGAGGAATGCTTTATGTGTTGTTGCGTCCTGTTTTTGAATATGACATGACCACTGGAAGGGGTGCTGTTGACCGGGCCTGGTTCCTTGCCAGATCGGTACCGCGAAGTTGATCGTTTCAAAATCAAGATAATAGCGCGGATAGTCTAATTCTTTCAGTATTGCAGCGGCATCCGGTTCCAGTTCTAGCTGTCCATTAATGGTAACTCTGCGAACTTTTAAATGTGTTTCACTGCTGAGCATATCAACTGGAATGTCTCGAATATCGTAAATGTCATTGTTGTGAAGCTTTCGTATGACTACAGCAGCATTTGGTAACCAGCTGACCGGGTAATCGCCATCCTGTTTTTCGCAATAGGAGTTAAATTCACACGGGTAGGGGTGCTTGCAGTGGCCATCCACATGTTGAACCGGTTCTTCTTTGCTCAAATTTTTCCTGATCTGTTTGACTGCATCTGATATAAAACGGGTATGGTGAATGACCCGTTCAGATATATCTTCCCGGATAAACAAACCATCATAATTCTCTTCTCCCTGGTAGACGAAGTTTTTATTGAGATACATGAGTTCAATACGATTAATAGCGATCCCTGTGTTTGACAACACCATGTATTGCACGGTGACATCATCGATATAATCGTCTTTAACTGAGTTTGATGATTTCACTTCAATCAGGTTCCATTTAGAAGCTTCACGCTGCAGAATATCAACAAACACCTCTGTGTCCTGATAACAAAATCCAGCTTCAAAAATTGCTGTTACCTTGTTGTCGTGTAGACAGGTTTTTGTTTCTGCTAATGGGTTTGAACCATCCTGGAATCGATTGACCAGGACCCCACCGGGAAATTCTTTTCGAGCCTGGTTGCCAACCATGATGCCGGATTCTGCCAGTGGTGATTTTCTGGTTTTAGCTAACTCGGGACGATTGAGCATTAAATACAGGCGTTTTTCGCAGTGTAGACCAGCCAGTATTCTAGTTTTACTTAGATGCATGAGAATAATTGGATACTTTTTTCATCACTTTATGCCAGTATATTAACACCGTAAGATGCCAATTTGTTTCTGCTTGCCGGCATGATATAAGTAAAGTAAGTGAGTTCGCCAGGCAAAATGCTGATAACCCGCTTTAGCTAGCAGCTGAGCAAGTGCGCTAAGAATAAGATATATAATGAATCACTGCTGTCCCGTTAACTGTTAGATGCATGAATTGGGATCTGTCGTCTGAGACCGCTATAAGCACGTCCATGGACGCTCGGCATCCGAGCGTACATGGACGTATTTATAGCGTGTCTCAGGTGACAGATCCCAATTCATCTGTCGGATGGTATAAATATTGCCTCGTTCACACAGTATTAGAGTTGTAGACAACTTAGCAAGTTAACGGGACAGCAGTAATGATAAATAGAGAAAACATTTGGAGCGCATCTATATGCAAGGTTATGACATCATCGGCGATACACACGGTTGCAGTCTTACGCTTGTCAGTCTGTTGACCAATCTGGGCTATGAGCTGGCGACTGGCGGAGTATTTAGCCACGCTGAAAGAAAAGTGATTTTCCTGGGTGACTTTATTGACCGCGGTCCCGGGCAGCGTGAAGTTATTTCAATAGTGAAGGCTATGATAGATGCTGGCAGTGCTTTAGCAGTGATGGGTAATCATGAATACAATGCCATAGCCTATGCAACCATCGATGAAGTGAGCGGTACACATCTCAGGCCGCATACCGATAAAAACGCTAAACAACACCGCGCATTTCTTGATGCTTACGAGCACGATGCAGATGCATATACAACGGTTATCGAATGGTTCAAGACATTGCCATTATGGATTGATCTCGGTGATCTCCGGGTCATCCATGCCTGCTGGGATAAAGATGAGATACAGAAAATCCTGGATTTCCAGAACGGCAGTTCACTGTTAAGCAACAGTCTGCTCCATGCTTCATGCAACAAACACAGCTGGCAGTTTGATTCCATAGAAACGATCCTCAAAGGCAAGGAGGTACCGTTACCGGAAGGAAAACTGTTCCATGATAAAGATGGCAATATCCGGCGGGCAATGAGAATACGCTGGTGGGATAGATTCGCCAGGACCTATAAACAGGCTTTTTTCGGACCGGATAATGCACTGGCACATATTCCTGATGATGAAATTTCTGGCGAATACACAATAGATTACGCTCATGATGAACCACCGGTTTTTCTCGGGCATTACTGGATGGAAGGCAGCCCTGATCTTTTAGCGCCTAATATTGCCTGCACAGATTACAGTGTTGCAAAACCGGGCGGTAAACTGGTTGCCTATCGCTGGGGTGGCGAGAATAAACTGGATAAAAACAAGTTTGTCGGCGTTAACCGGATTGAAGAGTAGGCCTGGATAATGAAATTAAAATGGCCGGGTTTTAATGAAAAGGGAACAGTCATTATCGAACTTGAAGCGGAAACTTTCTGCATAGCAAAAAATATTATTAACGTTCTCGGTAAAAGCTTCATAGCAAAAGATGAATTTCATGTCACATTGATCGGCACACAAGCTGGATTGATTATCCTGGATAAGATTAAATACAATAAAGCCATTAATAAGATACTCGAAAAAACGTTTGAATCAATCGACTGGTCATTCAAGCAGACCGGTTCGGTAAATATCCTGTCACGAAAAAAAGGCAGAACTGTACAGAAGAGTATTATCATGCTGCTTGAAATGCCAGGTGTAGCAGAATTTTATCGGCAGTTAAGAACTGCCGGGTTGTTTGGCCCTGAAACACCGGTGCCACCAGCGCATGTCACCCTGTTTACCTATAACTGTCCTTTGGGTATTGGTGTGTCTGGCGACGAAGTATTAAAACAATTAACGGTGAAAACCTTACCGGTTAATAATTTATGGAAAGCGTGATCGGCGTCAGACAACGATTGTAGAATTAAAGCGTTGCAGAATATAAATTGAACCTTAGCTGGCAGTAAGTCAAAGCGTTACAATATTTCCAGTAACACTGTTGTGGTTGTCTGTTACCTGGAAAGTAAGCGTAGGTGATCTTCTGTTTGCACAAAAGCAGAAACTGGTCGCAAGTGAGCAGTATGCGCTGCTCACTGGACAAAACCTGGTAGTTAAAATCTCTCCTGGATTTTTTCTGTGTCAAAAAAACGTTGAGTTTCTGCTAAAAGCATATAGTAATCTGATATAGCATGTGGGTATGATAAGGGATAGTAAAAGGAGAGAGACCTTATGTACACTCGAATAATCATTAACGGTAAGGAAGTAAGCAATCCTTTTGTAAGAATTTTGTTGATACTTGGTGCGATTATTGTCGCGGCACTGGTCGCGGCGATCGTTATATTTATTCTGCTTCCGGTAATTGGTATTGCGGTGACATTGTCATTTGGCTTCATTGTGATATTTATAGTTGCGATGATGGCGAGTGTTGTGTCCCTGGTCCTGGTTACTATCATTTCAAGCTGGTTGTTTGGCTCGACGGAATTTCGCATCGTAAGAATTCACCGGAAGTAAGAAATTAACCCGGATTAAAAGAGTGATTCAGTAACATCCGTTTTAATAATATTTTTTTGTAAACAGTGTCCCTAAGACTAGCCAGGTTCTACCTGGTAAGTTAATAGCCAATTAAGGAGTGCAACATGAGTAAAGAGATTAAAGAAAACTTCACACAGCAATCTACCTGGATGCGCGGTTTATATATGTTGATGTTTGCGTTATTTTATAACGTTGCAGAAATTGTGCTTTTTGCCGTGGTGGTAGTCCAGTTTTTTTTCAAACTATTCACCGGGCAGACTAATCCACGTTTACTACAGCTAGGGCAGAGTATTGCTACCTATATTTATCAGACTATGCAGTTCCTCACGTTTAATAGCGATTACCAGCCATATCCTTTTGGCCCATGGCCAAAAGGCGAGCCGTAGGAGTTAAAAAAGCAGTAAATAAATTAAGACCGTCCCGCAATAACAGATCAACAGGAACAGCAGGGGACAGACCAGATCGGGGTATAGTCGAAGATACGGGTCGGACCAGCACAACTATTTGCGCTCAGAGTAAAAACATTAGCGACTCATTAAGTTTCATACTATCGTTATCATCACAGCCATCATCGAGAATATTAATTGAAACCACTACAGCATGGCGCACGCATAAATCATGGCAGCTTAATGGGTAAAGAACTTTATCGCACAGAAGACAGCGATGGTTTAATTGTTGTTACACAACGTGGCAATAAACGACTGTTGAGTTTTGGCTCAAGACTTGAGCAGAGCAGTGTGTTGATGGGCAAACCTTATTACCTGATACATGAATACACACAGATCATGTTGCTCGGCCTGTTATTTGTCGATGCCAGCCATATAACTTTACTTGGCCTGGGCGGTGGCGGACTTGCACATTGTTTGAGCCACTTTTTTCCCCAGTCAACTATCCGGGTGGTCGAGATTAGACAGGCCGTAATCGACATCGCCTATGAATGGTTTGAACTGCCACGGCTGGACAATCTGCAGGTTGTCAATGATGATGCGATGCACTACGTGTCGAAGCTTGGGCAAGCTACGACTGATATCATCTTTAGCGATCTATACGAAGCAGATGGCATGTCGGCATGCCAGGCGCAGCAGGCGTTCATCGTCGCCTGTTACCAGGCATTAAGCGAGTCGGGTTGCCTGGTTATAAACTTTCACCACAAACCGCATCCTGGTTCTTTGCAGATGGATACGATTGAAAGCTTTTTTAGCGAAATAGTCGTTTATGACTCGGAAGATTTACCGGGGGGGCGAAATTCTATTATGTTCTGCTGTAAGAGCGCTGTTGCCTTGCACCAGCCAGAAGTTAACTGGCGTGCTGAATCCCTGACAAAGCTGGTGAAGTTGCCATTGATGCAGTATTACCGCCATCTAGAGAGTAAGGCAGGGCGGGCGGTTAATAAACAGGGCCATCCATAATTGGCAGGGTGCGCACCATGAATCTTTCGTTATACAGTATTGGTGCACACGGCGCACCCTACAAAACCAGAGTCAATTTAGAGTACAGGTTAACAAATGACCCCAAATATTCTTCACGTTTAATTCAGACGCTTTAGTTCAACGCGGCGATTTATTTTTCGACCGGCTGCTGTCGTATTATTAGCCAATGGCTGCGCATCACCATAACCTTTAGCACTAAGCGATTCTGCTGATACGCCTTTTTCTATCAGGTAATTGCGAACTGATTCAGCACGGCGTTGTGATAGTGCCGCATTACTCTCTGCGTTACCGGTGTTATCCGTATGACCACTAATTTCGATGAACAGATTTGTATGCACAGCAAGAACATCTGCAACATTATCAAGAATGACTGCTGACTCAGCTAGCAGTTCATCTGAAGCGGTTTTAAAATTTACACCTTTGAGATTGACAGGCGCTGCAAGATTACAGCCTGTATTATCCACGGGGTTATTGGCTACAGTGTCAGGACAAAGATCTTTTTCATTAATGACACCATCTTTATCAGAATCAATTTCACAACCGGTTGCATCAACAATTATTTCAGGAGCCGTAGTCGGGCACTGATCAACGCTATCAACGACGCCGTCTTTGTCGGAATCGATTTCACAGCCGATGACATCAACCGTTAGATCGGTTGCGGTATCGAGGCAATGGTCAAGACTGTCAACGATGCCGTCTTTATCTGAATCATTTTCACAACCGCGTGCATCAACAGATAAGTTAGTTGTGGTATTGGGGCACTGATCCAGGCTGTCAACGATGCCGTCATGATCGTTATCTGCAGCACAGCCATATTCATTAACCTCGGTATTCGCAGCAGTTTGTGGGCAGTAATCTTTATTATCACTAATGCCATCCATATCGCCATCGAGCAGACGATAACTAACTTCAAACGTTAGATTATTGCTTGCAGTTGCAAAAAAAGTGATTGAGTTATCACGAGTTACCCATTTGCCTTCTCTGTTGCTTTTGTAGGAGACAATTTCAAAATGTTTTGGAACGATCCAGACATAAACAAAGTTGCTAAAGTCATCTGGTGAATTCCAGTAACCAAATAGTCCGTCATCGCGGGTCTCGCCATCCCAGCTATTAAAATGATAAATACCTTGTTCATCAACCGTCAGCTGGTTTTTAAATTCTCCCGGGTACATTACAACAAAGTTACCTTGAGAAAACTTAAGGATATTCGTTTTCTCACTTGATTGTGAATCCCATTCATAATCATCAGGCGAGATGTAATAGAAATTATTTAGCGTAAGCTCCTTGTCGACATGAAATTTGTACTCAGGTGAAGCGGTACATTATCTAGGCATTGTCCGGTGTAACAGATAACTTTTTCCATCATCCTGTAGATGAATAACGTTTTCGCTAACAACACTGTTTACAGCAGCATTCATTTGAGTCGATGCAATAATTAAAAATAGAGTTAAAAAAATCAGTGTGTATAGTTTGTAGTTAGGCATAACAAATGTTTCTCGATTGTTTTACATGGTTTTTCTTATATAGAATTAGCGAATCATAATATTTAATTTGTCTTATATACGCAAGAGCCGAGACTGCCGTTTTAGCTGAGATATGCGGGTGACTGATACAATTTGATGTTAATCAGGTCATTAACAGAGCTATCGGCTGGCGAAATATTGTCAAAAAACACACTTCAAAACACATCGCTTTAGATTATTTTACTGAGAAAAAAGACTATAAAAAACAGTCGATTATTGACCGTTGTCCTGAAATTAAAACAGCTATGGAGTGTAATTTTTTATTCAGCACTGTAGCGATGACAAAAAAGATTTATCTCCCGATTACCTCAATTGTAAGCAATTGTTAAATGTTAATTTATAGCATTGTTTATTGTTACCGACTTTTTTATAGTGTCTTCGAAATGCATGACTTTTGTAAATTGTGCAATTTTTGAAATGAGCAACAGGAGAAAGAGATGATCAATATAAGAGAATGTTTCGAAGAAAACGCTGGTGCTTTTACCAGGAGCTTGCAGGGTGCCGGGTTTTCTGTTGAGCAAGCTGGCAAATTTTTACCAGAAGCCGCATCAGGTATTTTAGAGTCAACTAAAGAGTCAGGCATTACGCAGCTTAGTGCAGGTTTTGCTTCAGGTGATCCAGCAAAGCCGCTCAGCGATATTAATGTTGATGCAATTGCGGATAAGTTAGGAATGGATGCTGACCAGGTTAGTTCAGGACTGTTAGCCATTATGCCCGTTTTATCTAGTGTGATGAGTGATAAAAGTGAAGGTATATTAGACGCAGTTTCTTCTCTGGCAGGAGGTTCGACAGAGGATTTAATCAATGCGGCTAAAAAGTTTTTTTCGTTAATAACATTTATATTAATAAATTAGGAGAACATGAAAATGTCTAAAAGTATTCAAGATGTAGAAGGTATCGGTCCAAAGTATGCGGAGCAGTTAAAGCAGGAAGGAATTAATACAACCGGTAAATTACTGGAGATCGGCGGTACTAAATCAGGCCGTAAAGCTCTGGCTGAGAAAACCTCGATCAATGAAAAAAATATACTAAAGTGGGTCAATATGTGTGACCTGTTTCGTATTAACGGTGTGGCGGGTCAGTTTGCAGAACTGCTTGAAGGTGCCGGCGTTGATACGGTGAAAGAACTTCGTAACCGCAATGCAGAGAATCTTGCTGAAAAAATGGCTGAGGTGAACAAGGAAAAGAACCTGTGTAAAGCTTCGCCCTCCGCTACAACAGTAATTAAGTGGATAGAGCAGGCAAAAGAATTGGAGCCGATGGTAAGCCATTAATTTGATCATTGATGAAATATCACATGTTTGATACCACTTAAACGAACAGGCCGGGGCAATGTTAAAAATACCCGGCCTGTTATAAGGAAAAAACATAATTTATGAACATATTACTAACTTTATCAAAATGCTCGGGCCGCTAGCATCTGAAAATCAGGGCACGCCATTATCGGTCTGCTAATGCTTGTAGTATTGCGCTAGCGGTGGCACTGGCATTAGCTACTGGCGGTAAAGATGCGGCCAAAGTCATTGCTGGTAAACGGGCTGGCAAGCTAACTGCTAAGTAAGTGAATTTTACCGATAAAAAAACTTGCTGTCGCGGGCTTTTTTATGCTCCAGTCATCGTTCATGAAACAGGAATAGTTAGGGTCAATTATTTTATGCGGAGCCACTGACAAAGCTGGTCAAAATGCCCTCGATGAAGAATTACAGAAGTCTTGTCAATTAATCAGCGTCTGCACAGCTAACTAAAATTTTTCAGGACTTATCGAAACTGGTGACATTCCGCGCAGCCGCCCGTTACATAAGCAATTTTGTTGTATTTAGGCGGGTTTAAGCTGGCGAATCTTTTCGCTGTGCCAATGTCACTGATGAATCCTTCGATATGATCGCTTATGACAAGCTGGTTAGTTTGTGTATGTCCACCACTGAGCCGCGTTGCAATGCCTTCTATTTTGTTGAGTTCAGCAATGATCTTTTGCTGCTGACTGGCGTCTGATGGTGATGCCTCAGCAACTAACTGGTCGAGTCTCCCGATACTTTCCCCCATCCTTTGCATCAGAGCGTCTACTTCTTTTTTCTCCAGGTAGGTAAAACCCTGTGGATAAGTCAGTTCACGAATTTGAGCGCAGGCAATAATGCTGACGACAACGACGACTACCAGCAATGCAATGGACATTACCTGCTTTAAAGATGCATTCATTGTTTATTCTCTATTACATTCATCCAGACTTTAACCATTGTTTTCTTCAACCTTACATTGACATCTAATCATATATTAATTATGCCATTATTGATGCATATCATCAGCTATAAAGAAGAACAATAAAAATTTGAATAAGTAATATCTGCAGCCAGAGTAAAAAGCAATTAAACGGAATCAATCTGGGATGCAGGCAATGCCAGTAAATTAAACGCTAAGCTATTCATTGCAAAGAATTTTCATAAGCGAAAAAATGCATTTTATGGTTAAGATTTTTCAACTGTCGGGGCACCGGCCTACTGTCTCTAACGGCTGCAATCGTTTGACAGCTGTACAGTATTGTCCGTTTGATGAATAACGCCATACCAGCGACTGCTTAGGTCTTTTAATATTCAGTATTTGTATTTACAATGTTACCGAAAGGGAGGAACACATGAGCGATCAATCAAAAGGCTTCTGGTCTTCAATTCCGGGTATTCTCACAGGAATCGCTGCGCTAATAACCGCTGTTACAGGGCTCTATATTGCGATTAATGGCGACAACACTACTTCGCAACCAGCTACAACTGATGTTAAGGTGACCTTATCACCTTCAGCTCAAGCGACAGAAAGCGCTATCAGAACAGAAAAAAGACCCGCACAGATAATACAGCAAGCTCTGCGGCAACAACCCGCCGTCGAGCTAAGAGCAGAAAAAAGTAGCAAAATAATAACATCCGGGGATAAAAAGCCGTTTCCAGAAACCGGTGTTCTGGTTGACTGTACCGTTTTTCCGACTGTCAATACGGTTGCTAGTCTAATGAGCTGGTCTAATTATTATCATAAACAAATCATTGCTGCTAACGGTATAAAAAAGCCAGCTATTGATCCCTGCAATCAGGCTATAGACCAGCGTGGTATGGCTCACTGCAAAGAGCCAGGTAATAGTAAAGTACGTAAAGCGTTACTTGAAACACTCACCCTCTGCCGCGCAGCGGGTGTGGAGTGGACGAATATAAAACATTCAACCATTACTGGCCAGGAATAAAAACCTTATATTAATGGTTGTGATGAGGAGAGGTCCCTAATCACTTTATCTTTAGCGAAGGGGAAGAAAGAGCATAGGGTCAGACCTGAATGGCACTTACTTAACGAAAATTTACCTTACATTGAGGCCTACTCGGTCATTTCGACCGAGGGAGAAATCTTATGCCACTGGTGGTGATTTCTCCCTTCGGTCGAAATGACAGCGTGTCGTTTGTGTACCCCGTTAGCCAACTCACTTTGAATTAGGCTTAAGTAAGTGCCATTCGGGTCAGACCTTACATTTGACAGGATGTGAAATGTAAGGTCTGACTACGAGAGCATTATTAATTTTATTCGCAATAAACGTAGTATTTACTGTGACTGAGCAACATATGTTCGATACGTTGTTCAGTTGGTGATTCCTGTACATATGCAGAGACCTGCTGTAATTCCAGTTGTGAACTGTAATGATCCAGCTCATTATTGGCATTAAGACTTACTCCATCAAAATCTGAATAATTGTAACTATTGTTCATATTGTTAGCCTCATCGTTGATTGTTTGTAATTATTACAATACATAAAACATGCCAATTGTGTTTTATTACTGAAATATTCTTATAAACAACTGATTATTTATATAAATTATCTGGATGGCTGAATTTATTGATAGCTCAATAGGACTATGTGAATGTAATATTGTTGTGCAAAATAACTCATCGTGTAATAGATTGGTGCAACGAATTAGAAAATTATAAGCACAAATATTCACCTGATTCCATAACAGAAGGACACAACGCATGAACCACGAGCAACAGGCAATAACGACAACTCCCAATCCAGAACCGGTGCAAAACGGCTGGCGTACCTTTGGCATTGTAGTTATCACCGTCTTTATTACTGTGAGTGCTGGTTACTGGCTGGTTACCAGTTACCTGTTTCCCACCTCTTTTACCCCCGTAGTATTAAGTGAAAAGGAACAGCAGCGTCTTGATCAAAAGCTTGAACGTCTTGGCAGAAGCTCTGGCACCACTGCGAAAAATAACTCAGGCACGCAAAAACCGCTAGAACCGGAAGCCTACAGTGAAGTTGGTGCCAGCCATGATATCGACTTTAGCGAAAAAGAATTTAACGCCTTACTGGCAAAGAATACCGATCTTGCCAGCAAGCTGGCCATTGATTTCTCGGATAACCTTGCCAGTGCTAAATTACTGGTGAATCTTGATCCTGATTTTCCGGTGCTGGGTGGAAAAACCTTAAAGGTAACTGCGGGCATGGAAATAAAACTGTCCAACGGCAAACCCAGCTTCATCCTCAAAGGTGTCAGCGTGTGGGGTGTGCCCATACCTAACGCCTGGCTGGGTAATTTAAAAAATACTGATCTGAATAAAGAGTTCGGTGAGGCGGGTGGCTTCTGGCAAGCCATTAATGAGGGGGTGGAAGAGATTGCGGTGAAAGAAGGGAAACTACACATTAAACTTAAAGAATGATACTAATTGATTTAAATAATCAGCGTTATTTTATTTGATAGCCTTTTACGCTTTGTAGGAAAACATATGCAGGTCATGTTCAGGAAAAACAGGAGACAAGTATCATGCTGTATATTAATCTCAGAAGAGTTATTAAACCTAAGCAAAGTTTAGGTTTAATAGGTTCAGGATGCCCCGGAAAGAGCTCTGACCACCTATAATGTGACCCCTTGTAAGCTGGTTAATAAAAACAAAAATGGAGAGCACCACTATGAATTATCGTATTTCTCAAAATCTTTTTGCACTAACCCTGGTCCTGTTCCTGACAGCCTGTTCCAGTAATGAAATCTATCGTAGTGACTACAATACCTGTAATTACAGGGTATCTGGTGACTGTTCTAAGAGTGCTCTGCAAGTGCACGCACCGGGCGAGAAGGATGAGTACCGCCTTGGCTTTGTCGAGTATGACGACCAGGGCCAGTTACGTGATCGTAAACAGATGAATGCGGTACTTGACAGGTACCAGCGGCTAGCTGCTTCTGATGATGTACTATTTATAACTTTTGTCCATGGCTGGCATCATAGTGCAAAGCCAGAGGACGGTAATATCTTATCGTTTCGTAAAATGCTTGCCGAAGTGTCTAAGATGGAGGGTACCGGTAGTGAGCAGCAAGGTCGAAAGAAACGTAAGGTAATTGGTCTATATGTTGGCTGGCGCGGTGATTCAATTAGCGTGCCTTATGTTAATGGCATAACCTTTTGGGACCGTAAGAACACTGCTCACGATGTTGGCCAGCAGGGCGTTACCGAAGTATTGTTGAGGCTGGAGGAAATCGTCAATGTTAAAAAAGGTATCGAAGAAGAAAATCCACCACCTATGACCAGCCGCCTGGTGGTGATAGGTCACAGTTTTGGTGGTGCGGTTGTATATACTTCCCTGCAAAAAGTTTTATCCGATCGGTTTATTGATAGTCGACCAGACAAGACATACCAGGATGATGCAAAAGGCTTTGGTGATCTGGTTGTGCTTATGAATCCGGCATTTGAAGCCTTACGTTTTTCAGCACTTTATGATCTTTCGCAACAAGGATGTAGAGGCTATTTTAATACCCAGCTTCCCAAGTTTGCTATTCTCACTTCTGAAGCAGATTACGCAACCAAGTATGCATTCTCGATCGGCCGCTTTTTTTCTACTTTGTTTGAGTCACATGTAACTTTAGAGCGCCACTACTGTGATAAGCCGGGTAATAATGGCATCCAGGTAATGCAGGTTAATGAAGGTAAGGCGGACCGTAATACGGTAGGTCACTTTGAACCCTACCTTACTCATCGTTTGGATCCCGCGACAGATCAGAAAATGCGAAAAGATGATTTTCAAATAAAACAACTGCAAACAGCCTGGGCAGAACATACGAATGACATCGCCGCGCCCGTGAGTTTTTATAAGCAGCCATTAGCCCGGTTTCTTTACTACAGACCGAAAGGGAACGTATCAGGAACACCTCTTAGTGTTTCTCTGCTTAATGGTTTCACTGCCCGTGTTTCATCAAACCAGATGTATTCATCAAACTGACGTGGCAATGAGGCGTAAGAATAATGTTTTTTTAATTCGTCTTCGGGGTCGTATGTCGTGCCGATTGCACGTTGCAGTCGTTCTGCCAGCAGTTTTTTGCGTGTTATAGCCTGTACAGGATTACGCATTATAGTATTACGCAAGGGCAACAGAAAATTATCCGTTTTGACATGGTGAAACAGACGTTCATAACTGTCTTTATGAGAAGGTTGTACCTGCATGACTTTCATCGCACCTCCCCATTCGGACGCAGCTGCCACTGAACCGTGGTCGGTGCCGAAACCTATCAGGTAGGCGCTATCAGCGAAAGTCTCACGAACCCGTTGACCAAGATTAATCTCACCGTGTTTAATCATCGATGTTGCGCGGGCATCACCAATATGCGAATTATGTGCCCAGACAACGACTTTTGACCTTTCACCACGGTAATGCAGAATTGCCTGCAGGGTTTCGAACATATTTTGATCGCGTTGATTCCATGAATTATTATTGGCGGTGTACAGGGTGCGATAATAACGTTCGCCATTCCTTACCAGTCGTGCATTTTGTTCTGCATTAAAAAATTGTTGTTCAACTGCTTTTCTATCGGCGGGTCTATAATCTTGTCTATACAGGGCTCGTTTTTTGCGCAAATCCCGCAATACTGCAAATACCTCGTATTCACATCCGCGATATCGACCGGACTGCATAACGCGGCTATATAACGACGGGTCATTAGCCCATGGCATCAGGCAGGCATAAGAGCAACGCGCAGCTTCTGCCGCAGTTGGGTCCTTCTTAAAAATCGGGTGACGGTGACAATTGAGGATACATATTATTAAGTTTCCAGAGCTTTAAGGCGTTTCTGTATTTGCTCTTGAATATCTATCTTCCGGTCGACAGCGTTCGCATTCTCATGGTCTTTATGGTTGATTTTCTTCAAACAGCCGGCTTTAACAGCGTCTACATAAATACAGAAATAGGCAATATCTTTACAGTTTCCGTCTGCAAGGTAATCGAGAAACCAGTTAAACATGGTTCTGTTAATGACGGTGTTCGGTATTTTCGCTTTAACTCAGTCTGTTCTATTATTGAGCCTGTTAGGCGAGTTTGCAGCTGTTCAATGGTTTCAGCTCTACGTCTCAGCGATTGCACCCATTCAGGTTAGCGCGGTTACGTTCATGCTCAAACATTAATGGAGCGTAGTAGTCCTCAAGCTTTTTATTAGTCATTCTTACGTTCTTTTAATTGAACAAGGTAAGGCAATGCGTCAGGGCGTTTTCAAACTGCTCAGCCATTGTCTGCAACCCGCTGCAGCAGTCAATGGCAGATAAAGAGCGAAACGTATCTCGTTCTCAAGTGTGCTAGATTCGATTCAACGAGGTTCGCTATCTAATTATTATGTCGTAATTTAGACTCGTTTGTGTGTTCCAACGGTAACGGGGTTTCGACCTGTGCACTGATAAATTTTATTGCAATGTGATTTTCATTGCAAAGGTGCTATGTGTTAGCTAAGCCAAAACGGATAGTAAGGGTCGATTTTCAGATGGGTTACAAATGAACAAGCCCGAAAGGCGCATGGTGTGTTTCAGGCTTCTAAGTCTTGTTAAAGCGGGGTACATGATGGAGATGCTCCTCGACCTGGGCTCGAACCAGGGACAGTAACGGATTAACAGTCCGTTGCTCTACCAACGGAGCTATCAGGAATAACTCTAGACTACGTCCTAATAAGAAGACGGTATGCTACCGATTTGCACTCGTCGGTTAACACTTAATAAGCGTTATACCGGCAATATCAGGTGATTATTCAATTGTGTCCTTTATCACCCAGGGCTTGCTTCAGGCTATCGATATCAGTTGCATGGATAGCTTAAATAACCGGATAAACCAAAAGCTGATCCCGGTACCAGAGCGACATCTGCTTTTTCCAGTAGTAGCTGCGCCAGTTGTACATCATTTTCGACACCGTCCATACGGTCGATGATGGCCTGAAAAGAGGGGAAGCTGTAAAACGTACCATCACTGGGTAAAACTTCAACACCATCCATTGCATTGAGTGTTTCGTAGACATAATCGTGGCGTTGTTTGAATACCTCACACATTTCCTTGAGAAAGCTTTGATCACCTTCCAGAGCAGCCTGTGCAGCGTACTGTGCAATTGATGTTGGATTAGATGTGCTTTGTGACTGGATTTTTTTCATGCCCTTAATGAGGTCTGTCGGGCCACCACTATAACCAATGCGCCAGCCGGTCATGGAGTAGGCTTTGGATACACCATTAATAACAACTGTCTGTTCTTTTAACTCAGGGCATACATTCAATATGTTATTAAAACCTTCATCAGTCCAGATGATATGTTCATAGATATCGTCGGTCATCACCACGATGTTCGGGTGTTTGAGCAGAACATCGCCGAGTGCTCTGAGCTCGGCTTTGCTGTAGGCTTTGCCTGAAGGGTTTGACGGGCTGTTGAGTATAAACAACCGTGTTTTATCGGTGATTGCCTGCGCTAACTGTTCAGCGGTAATTTTAAAGGACTGTGAGATATCACCTTCAACGATAACCGGGGTTGCATCCGCCAGTTTGACAATATCGGGGTAGGACACCCAGTAAGGTGCTGGAATAATGACTTCATCACCTTCATTTAATAAAGTCTGGCACAGGTTATAAATTGCCTGTTTACCGCCGACAGATACCAGTATCTGATCAGCAGTAAAATCAAAACCATTTTCCCGTTTGAACTTGTTTATAATAGCCTGTTTGAGGCCGGCGGTTCCATCAACGGCGGTGTATTTGGTATAACCCTTATTGATTGCTTCGATTGCGGCCTGTTTTATGTAATCAGGGGTATCAAAGTCAGGTTGCCCGGCAGCCAGTCCAATGACATCTCTGCCTTCTGCGCGAAGCTGGTCGGCTAAGGCGGTTACCGCCAGGGTGGGTGAAGGTTTAACTCTCTGTATACGATTGGAAAGTGATATTTTCAATGTGGTGTCCGTAAATAAATCAGGTTTTTTTATATGTTGCTTGAGTTTAATTTATTTTTATCAATGAATGTAGTAGTCCAGAAAGATTATGTCGAAAAAGTTTGAACTTCAGACAGATTATCGGCCTACAGGTGATCAGCCTGCAGCCATTCAGTCGCTCAATGAAGGTTTTGATAATGGCCTGGCCAGGCAGACGCTGTTGGGCGTGACCGGTTCGGGGAAAACCTTCACCGTGGCGAATGTTATACAGCACTTGCAACGGCCGACCATTATTATGGCGCCTAATAAAACACTGGCGGCACAGCTTTACGGTGAAATGAAAGACTATTTCCCGAATAATGCGGTGGAATATTTTGTTTCCTATTATGATTATTACCAGCCGGAAGCTTATGTGCCTGCGAGTGATACCTTTATCGAAAAAGACGCTTCGGTGAATGAGCATATCGAGCAAATGCGGCTTTCCGCCACCAAGGCATTAATGGAAAGAGAAGACACTATTATTGTTGCCACGGTTTCAGCTATTTACGGACTGGGCGATCCGGAGTCCTATTTCTCCATGATATTGCACCTGGTGCGTGGTGATATGGTGGATCAGCGCCACATTTTAAGGCGCCTGGCAGAATTACAATACCTGCGAAATGATGTTGAATTGCGCCGTGGTACCTATCGGGTGAGAGGCGAGGTGATTGATATTCATCCAGCAGACTCGGAGCGTGAAGCCATACGCGTAGAACTGTTTGATGAGGAGATTGAGAATCTCAGCATTTTTGATCCGCTGACCGGTGAGGTCATTAAAAAAGTGGCACGTATTACGGTTTATCCAAAAACACATTACGCCACACCGCGCGAAGTCATTCTGCAGGCGATTGAACACATTAAAGTCGAACTGAGAGAACGCTTAGACGAATTGCGCGATAACAGTAAACTGGTTGAAGCACAACGTCTTGAACAACGTACACAGTTTGATATCGAAATGATGCGTGAACTGGGTTATTGCAGCGGTATTGAAAACTATTCACGGTATTTATCACATCGTGCCCCCGGTGAGCCACCACCATGTTTGTTTGATTACCTGCCAAAAGAAGCACTATTAATTATTGATGAAAGCCATGTCTCAGTACCACAGATTGGTGCCATGTATAAAGGCGACCGTTCACGTAAGGAAAACCTGGTGAACTTCGGTTTTCGACTGCCTTCTGCTCTAGATAATCGACCGCTGCGTTTTGATGAATTTGTTGCCATGTCACCGCAAACATTATATGTGTCAGCCACGCCGGGGCCTTATGAAGAAGAACATTCCGACGCCATCGCCAGGCAGGTTGTGCGGCCAACGGGATTACTTGATCCGCAGATCGAAGTGCGCCCGGTAGCAACCCAGGTGGACGATGTGTTATCAGAAATCAATAAACGTTTACCGTTAAATGAACGAATTTTGATTTTGACTTTAACCAAGCGTATGTCTGAAGATTTGACCGATTATTTAGCTGAACACGGGATTAGAGTGCGTTACCTGCATTCAGATATTGATACCGTGGAACGTGTTGAAATTATTCGTGATTTACGTCTCGGTGAATTTGATGTGTTAGTCGGAATTAACCTGTTGCGTGAAGGGCTGGATATACCGGAAGTTTCATTAATCGCCATCCTTGATGCCGATAAGGAAGGTTTTCTGCGCTCCGAGCGGTCGATGATTCAAAGCATAGGCAGGGCAGCGCGCAATGTGAATGGTAAAGCTATTTTGTATGCAGACCGAATCACCGGTTCTATGCAAAAAGCCATTGATATCACTAATGAACGTCGTGAAATACAGATCGCCTATAATGAAAAACATGGCATAACACCAATAGGCATTATTAAAGGTGTACGTGATGTATTAGAAGCAGGATATGGCGATAAACACTCAAGAAAAACGGTTGAGTTACAAAAAGTTGCAGAAGAAAAAGCGATGTATCAGGCAATGAAACCCAGGCAGCTAAGCCAGACTTTAGACAAACTTGAAAAACAGATGTATCAATATTCGCGAAATCTTGAGTTTGAAGATGCGGCAAAAGTGCGTGATGATATCGAACGTATCAAGCAGCTGGCAATGATTGGATGATAAGTATCTGCTATCAGCGTATTTAAAAATTATAATTCAGGTCAACCTGTGCAAAGTTATCAAATCTAAAGCTATACAGTGGGCGACCTTCTTTTGTGCCGTGGAAGGTTCTTACCTGTGCTTCTAAAGTCCAGCTTTCACCTAAACGACGTGAGGCTTCAATAAAGCTGCCGATAGACTGAGTGTCTGCATCGGTTGTTAAACCAGCAAGTATTTCGCTTGATTGCGCATCGTTGAAAACAAAACGCAGTGCAGTGGCCAGATCATTATCAAAAATGGTATTTTCGTAGATGCGTTTATCACTGTAGTGATATTCCACAACAAAACCTAAATCCATGTTGCTGTCAGCAATACCTACCAGCGTGTATTCAAAGCCAGCAACTGTTTGAAAACTGTTGATGCCTTTTTTAACACCGCTACGTGCTTCGGTGTTGATGGCTTCCAGTTTCCATGTCCAGTCGCCGAAAAATGCCTGGCCATCTAAACCGATTTGGTTGATCAGTGAATAAACCGGAACAACAACGGCTTCGCCTGCAGGGCTGACACCTACTGGAGAGAAACCGGTTGGTTCACGCCCGGTACCGCTGAAAAACGACAAACCGAACTCCCATTCACCGATGTAGTGTGAGTAGCGTGCGGCAAGATCGATATGGTCATTGCCCGCACTGAAATCATAAATAGCGTCCTGCTCGGTATCTATAACAATGTTTGGACGAGGACGCCCCTCGTCTCCAGGAAAAGTACGTTCGCGAAAACCGGGTAGTATAAAAAAGTCCAGTGTTCCCCAGTCACGCTCAGTACTGGCTCGAAGCATGGGCTGACCCAGTTTATCTTCACCGTCCAGGTTCTCTACCAGGTCAGTCTGGTTGACGATATCAACCAGGTGTTGTGTTTCAGCAACGCCCCAGAAAACTTTGCTGATACCGGCAAGGACTTCCCAGTTATCAGAAACCCCTGTCCAGGATAGTTCGCGTATATCACCGTGTGTTCGTTGTTCGTCATATTGATCGACGCGGTAAAATAGTTTTACGTCAATGATCTGTGCACCATCGTCCCATTTATGAGAGAACTCCGGTTCAGTAACTGCCGACAGGTAACTGTTATGCTGAACAGGGCTTAGCGGGTCTTCAAAAAATACACGTCCCTGGCCACCAATATAACCGGAGAATTCTCCACTGTGTGCATTATTACTAAATACAGAAATAACTAAGGTCACTGCGAGGTACGAAGCAATCTCTTTGAACGGCACTATCGTATGCGAAAGCTCGACACGCTTCATTTGCAATGACGTTATTTCTCTATTCATTTTTTACTTTGCATATCATGTCGCGCACTAGCGAGCGCGCTTAAGACTGTTACGGCTGAAGTCTTTGTCATCCAGGCCATTTTTGAATTGGTAATCCTGCCATGTTAACACTGTGCTTTTACCTGTTTGATGGTTCTCCATCAGCATTACTTCCGGGCGCCAGTATTGATCCAGATATTGTTTGTATCCACTGTTGGTCAAGGTTTTCAACAGGTCATTTTTTCGGTCATAAAATTCGATCTTTTCTGCTACATATCTGTCTTTATTTATCCAGGCGAGCTGTTTCGTGTAACCCGAGTGTTCATAAGCGGGATAGCGTTCCACCACGAAGCAGGCAACGCCATTGAGCTCCTCATCTCGGATGTACTTGTACGTGTATTTTTCAACTTCCTGTGAGGCCAGATCTTCGTAGGCGAATTCACTACCCATGAATGGGCCTGATTTATTTTTAGAGTTAATGCGCTTAACGCGTTTCAATGCGGGCAGGTATAGCCACTGCTCATCGGGTTTTATCGCATGTGAAAAGGTGAGGAAAGCCGTACCTTTTACATCCGCTGGTTCATCAAAGATCGACATCGATTTGTCTCCGTCACCGGTGACCTCGAGTGTTTTTAAACGGATGGTGCGTGTGCTTACGTCACCCTGTTTGTTGCGAAGTTCCATGACCATGTTAGCGGTAAAGTCCTGAAACCCGGTATCTCTCTTGTCCGCTTCAATAGCGATGGCCAAACCCCGTTCTGTATCACTGGCTTCAGCTGTTTCTGCGTGTGCCAGTAATGGCGATAACAGCATCGCCGTAATTAAAAATACTGATCTTGTGTAATTCATTATTTCTCTCCTTTAGGGTTGCCGGAAAATTTCATCAGTAGTGCAGGTAAAAGTGTCAGGTCGATAATAAGTGCAAGCGATATGACGACGCTGGTTAATAGCCCCATACTTGAATTCAAGTAAAAGTGCGACTGGGCAATGATCATAAAACCGACGACCAGTACTACCGAGGTTACCAGTAATGCCAGGCCGACATTGTTAAAGGCATAGCGTACCGCTTCTTCTGCATTCAGGCCTTTTTCACGCCGTGCACGTAAATATTTACTGAGAAAGTGCACGGTATCATCTACTACTATACCCAGCGTCATACCGGTAACGATAGAGAGGCCGATGCCGACCTGGCCGACCGTGAGCCCCCAGATACCAAAAGCGGCTAGCGCGGGTGTCAGGTTGGGTATCAAACTGATAAAACCATATTTGATCGATCCCAGGAAAAATATGAGTACGGCTGAAATCGACACCAGTGCGATGGTGGTGCCTTCGAGCATACTGTTAATGTTACGTTTGCCAAGATGTGCAAACATGATCGTCGGACTGCCGTTATAAGGTTTGATTGATGGCATATTCTCTTTCAGCCATTGTATGGCGGCATCATCAAACTCGATAACTTCGTTTGAGGTCAGTGTTTTCAAGGTAACAGCGATTTTTGTTGCAGACTTGTCTACGTCGATTTGATTGTTGAGGTCGAGTCCGTACGGGAGTGACATCTCGTATAGTAATAAATATTGCGCGGCAAGGTTTCGTTCATCAGGAAGACGTTGCCACGCCGGGTCGTCACCATGCATATTTTTGTTCAGACGTTTGAATGTATCGGAAATGGTCTGTACGTGAATGACTTCCGGTTGTGAACGCAGGTACTGTGAGAATTTTGCCACGTTGGCAAGGTATTCAGGATCGCTGATACCGCCCGATTCTTCGGTACCGAGAGCGTAATCAATGTAATAAACACCGGTCAGATTTTCTGCAGCGTAATCAGAATCCCGGCGAAACTCTATGCTCTCATCAAAATAGTTTACAAACTGATCGTTTAATTCATTGAGCGGAACTACCGCGGCAAGTCCGATGATTAGCACGAGGTTGCCGTACAGCAGTATTTTTTGTCTGGCGATAACAAACTCACCAAACCGGGTCATCATCTGCTTACCGGCAACTTCATGTTTTCCTGTTGCGGGCAGTATGCTGACGATTGCCGGCAGAAAGGTTATGGTGAAAATAAAGGCTGCCGCAACACCCATCGCCGCAATATTGCCTAGATCATGAAACGGCGGCGCGTCACTGAAGTTAAGGCTTAAAAAACCTAACGCGGTAGTCAGCGAGGTGACGAAGATCGGACGAAAGTTGATCCGCATACTCTCTATGATGGATTTATTCTTATCCAGGCCGATTGCGAGTTCATGCCGCATGGTCACCAGTAAATGGACGGCATCAGCAACCGCCATGGTCAATATCATGATAGGCGCAGACATCACTGGCGGCGACAATAATATCCCTGACCAGCCGGCAAGCCCCATCGCTGTCATGATGGACATAATGATCATGATGAAAGTAGCGATGGTTCCGCTGAAGCCCCGTAGCAGAATAAATAATGTGAGAACGATGAAACCCAGTGCAAGCGGGTACAGATTAGCGACATCATCCATGCTAGCTTCAGGGAAAGCGTTGTTCATCACCGCAAGGCCGACCAGGCGGATCTCTACTTCCGGGTATTTATTGAGCATCGATTGCTTTAGCTCTCGTGCAAATGCGATAGTTTTAGGTATCTCATCAAGTGCTTTACCGGGTAGCTGCACGGTGACGTTGACACCCGCATACTTGCTGTCGGGTGAGATAAGTCTATTCACCAGCATCGGTTCATTGATTGCGATGGACTGGATCTTCAGCAGATCACTGTCGCTCAGGCTGCCGGGATCAACAACAAGATCATCAACGATAAGGTCATCTTCTTCTGCAGTGGTATGCTGGTGATTGGTGATCGAATCAACACGTGTAGAGTAGGGCGTTTGCCAGGCTTCATGGGTAATATCTTTGATTACGGCCAGGGTTTCTCTGCTGAAAACTTTTCCTGACTTTGGTGTGATGACAAATAATACATTGTCATTTTTGTTAAATGTCGCCTGCATTTTTTCAAATGCCAGTAACTGAGGATTATCGTCTCCGAAAAACACTCGATAGTCATTGCTAAATCCTAAAAAACGTCCACCAGATGCAGCGGCAAATGTGAGTGCAATGGTGATGAATACAACAATATACTTCCAACGTATTATCCAACGTGTATAGGACTCGATCATAGTTTTTACCTGGTTATTATTTTTTTATTTTAATTTGTGGGTATTACATTTTTGCTAATAAGTATAAATACATCACTAGCCGTTATTATCTTGAATTTAATCATCAAACAAGGCTGACGATATTTTCTCAAAGAGTTTTTCAGAATCGGTTGCAGTGCTTAATGGCTGCCATTGATAACCATCAAGAAGGATACTTGTGTTGTGCCATAACATTTTTACTACAGGACTGAAACCCAGCTCATGCAGTGGTATATCAGACTGGTCTAATTGCAGAGCACCATAATGCATCGACCAAAAGCCAAATACGATAGTGCTGATATGATCCTGATGTCTTTTATCCAGGTCACCGCAATTGATGGCGTCCTGCACGATACTCTGCGCGATCTTTTTTGCTCTTTGTTCTAGAGTCTCCATCTCAACAAGTTTCTCTCTGCTTATTTTTTCTCGAACGGCATGGTTTCTCACGGTTTGAATATTTTGTGAATCCATTGGATGTAACTGGTAATAAAGAGAGTAGCCAATACCAATGGCAGAATATCTCTCACGCGTACTGCCATTAAAGTTGTAAGCACGATTAAAAATATCAATAAGATTGGTTATACAACGACAGCAAAGAGAGCAGAGCAGATCTTCCTTGCTCGAAAAATGATTATATATGGTACCTTTGGAGTACTCGACTGTTTCAGCAACACGGTCCATCGTCAGGTAGTTATAACCGTGTTGGTGCAGTATGGTTTGTGCCGTATCAAGAATGAGTTCTTCGCGCTCCAGCAGTTCACGTTGTTTACGTGTTTGCGTTCGTGTTGGGATTTGCGCTGAATGATGCGCTGAATTTATCATCGGGCAATAATATGACGAATCGTCAAAAAATGTCAATCAGTAATTAATTGACTTGATCAGAACTACCCTGGTTATCGGATAAGGCCCCCGTTTGCTTGAGAAGTGAAGCCATATGTTGTGCAAGTATCTGATATCCTTTAGCATTTGGGTGGATGTGGTCAGATTTGAGCGATGCTTTTCCAAGAATATCAGCTAAAATGTCATCAGCAATGGGTAGCTTATTGTTATCAGCTAAGACCTGGTAGATGGGCGATGTGTCTAAAAATATGCCGAATTGGGGGACACCAATTAAAATCACCTGGCTGTTATTCTGCCTGGCGAGTGTAATCATCTGCTGGATATTATTCTGTGTTTGATTTATATCCAGTTTGCGTAGAATATCGTTGCCACCGTGGCAGATAATGACCAGCTCGGGTTTGTATCTTTTAATTAAACCGGGTAAACGAGACAATCCTGTCTTGCTTATTTCACCCGGCACGCCGGCATTAATGACTTTACGGTTGATCAGTGTTTCTAGCGTAGCGGGGTAGGCTTTGTTACGACTGGTGCCGGTACCGTAAGTTAAACTGTCTCCAAACGCAAGGATGACTGCATTGGCACCGAGAGGCTGTAATTTTGCATCATCACTACAGGCGTTGATGACAATAGCAACACAGCTGATGAAGCAGATTGCCGTTATTTGTTTGATTATCGCTATCATATTATTTGCAAACTATTTTTTAACAGGTTTATTTAGCGTAATGTAGAAAGTTTATGGATAAAGATGTTGCTTTTGCAAAAGTTTATCAGCCTTTAAACGTCTCAGCGAAACTAAAAAAACAAGCTGAAGACTTTATTGTTGAGGAACACATTTCTGTTGAGTTCAGTGGAGAGGGTGAACACTGCTGGATATATGTTAGAAAGACGGGCTGTAATACCGACTGGGTCGCGCAGCAGCTGGCAAAGTATTGTGGCGTAAAAAAGATGGCAGTCGCATACGCGGGATTAAAAGATCGCCATGCAGTGACCTCACAATGGTTTAGTGTGCAACTTCCCGGCAAACCTGCACCTGAATGGAGTAACTTCGAGTTATCTTTTGCAGAGAAAGGTTCGAGCGAAAAGTTACAGGTACTACAGAGTTTCCGCCACAACAGAAAGTTGCAGCGCGGTGCGCTTAAAGGCAACAAATTTAAAATAACATTGCGCGATTTAAGTGATACCAGTAATGAAATATTTGAAGCATTAAAACGACGCTGTGATGTTATTGCAAAACACGGCGTAGCAAATTATTTTGGCTCGCAACGTTTCGGTCGAAATTATAGTAATCTTGATCAGGCTATAAAGCTGTTCTCAAATCCAGGCTTCAAGTTAGCCAGGCATAAACGCAGTATTTATTTATCCGCTGCACGTTCCTGGCTGTTTAATCGTATTCTCTCTGCACGTGTAAATCGTGATATCTGGAATAAACGCTTACCCGGTGATGTGTTTATGCTGGATAAAAAATCTGCCTGTTTTAAGGATGATGCCGATGCAGGCCTGGATGCCAGGCTGGACAGAAATGAGATTCATCCGACAGCTATATTGTGGGGAGAAGGAGACACCATGGCCTGCCTGGAAGCTGCCGCGCTAGAATCGCAAATACTGGATCAGTTTCCAGTCTATCGTGATGGTTTACTATCAGCAAGATTGCAGGCCCGGCATCGTGCCTGCCGTGTCGTTCCCGGTCAGCTGGAGTGTTACCGGCAGGATAATGATTTTGTGGTGTCATTTATCTTGCCAGCAGGAAGTTATGCCACCGTTGTCCTTGGCGAGATTTTTTCTGAATTGATAGAATCGGTATAACGCTAAATGTAGCGAAACATGCTAATATTAATACAAAGAATATCAGTAAAAACAGTCAAATAATTTAAATTGATCGCTTTGTGCTAAGCAATCAATTTATATAAACAGTCAGGTTTGAATAATGCATCCTAATTACCTTGATTTTGAACAACCTATTGCCGAGCTGGAAGCAAAGATTGAAGAGCTTCGATACGTGGGTGATGATTCTGAAGTAAATATTGGTGACGAGATAACTAAACTTGAAGAAAAATCTCGCTCACTGACACAAACTATTTTTAGTAAACTTGATTCATGGCAGACATCAAAACTGGCGCGTCATCCGTTGCGACCTTATACGCTTGATTATATCGATCGCATCTTTACCGATTTTCAGCAACTACATGGAGACCGCGCTTTTTCAGATGATGCCGCATTGGTCGGTGGACTGGCGCGACTTGATGGTATGCCGGTAATGGTAATTGGCCATCAAAAGGGGCGAGACACCAAAGAAAACATCCACCGTAATTTTGGCATGCCAAGACCAGAAGGTTATCGGAAAGCCTTACGCCTGATGAAACTGGCAGAACGATTTCGTATACCGGTTATTACATTCATTGATACACCGGGTGCTTATCCTGGAATTGGCGCAGAAGAGCGCAATCAATCCGAAGCCATTGCGCGTAATCTTTTTGAAATGGCGGACTTGCATACGCCGATTATTTGCACCGTTATAGGCGAAGGTGGTTCAGGTGGTGCATTAGCAATTGGAGTAGGTGATCGTGTGATGATGCTGGAGTACAGTACCTATTCGGTTATTTCACCAGAAGGTTGCGCCTCTATTTTATGGAAAAGCGCTGATAAAGCTCCGCTTGCTGCAGAAGCGATGGGTATTACTGCTAAAAAATTAAAAGAAGCGGGTTTGATTGATCAAATTATTCGCGAACCATTAGGCAGTGCACATCGCGATATAAATGAAGCAGCGCGAAACATTAAGCAGGCATTAATTGACAGCCTGGAAAATTTTGAAAAAATGGGCATGGAAAAACTACTGGAAGAACGTTATAAACGGTTAACCTCTTATGGTGAGTACCTCGAAGAGCCAAACAGTTAATTTTGCTTACTGATCTACCAGTGTTGATTGGCCAGACCTTTTAGGTCTTTAATCAACAATGTCATTTATTAAACGATTTCAAACTTCACTGGGGTCGTTATCTACTCCTGCCGAAAACGCCAGTTATGTTGTTGCTTATAGTGGCGGCATTGATTCACACGTATTACTACATTGCTGCAAAAAACTAGATCTGCCTGTCCGCGCGGTTCATGTGCATCATGGTTTGCAGAATATTGCTGATGAGTGGGTGATTCATTGTCAGAGTATTTGCCGGGCTTTAAATATTCATCTTGATACCGTTTATGTTGATGCAAGAAACAGGAAAGGTCAGAGTCCTGAAGAGGCTGCACGCAGCGTACGTTATAAGGCGTTACAAAATAATCTGCTAGATGGTGATTGTTTGCTTACAGCGCAGCATTTAAATGATCAGGCAGAAACATTATTATTACAGTTATTTCGAACCGCAAGTAGTGCAGGTCTGTCGGCAATGCCAGCACAAAAACGCTTAGGTAAAAATATTCATCTTCGTCCATTATTGTCTTTTTCAAGGCAGGAGGTAGAACAGTTTGCTGAGGATAATGCTTTAAACTGGATTGAAGACCCAACGAATCTGGATGTTTCTTATGATAGAAATTTTATAAGAAAAGAGATTGTGCCATTATTAAAAAGTCGCTGGCCGGAAATTACTCGACAGTTATCAACGGTTGCCAGTTTGCAGTCAAATAATTTGCAGGTACTGGAAGACATGGCAGCGGTTGATCTGGCGAATTTAGTTAAGCCTCCGTCATATCAATCGATTTGCAGTTTTTATAGCGTTGTTTCAGTCCTGTCTATTTCTCGCCTTAAGCAACTGTCTTTAGCGCGACGACTTAATGTCCTGCGTTACTGGATTCTGAAAACAGTCAATAATCAATCTGTTGCAATTTCACCCAAAACCTCACCCAGGATATCACCAACGCGCAACTTGCTTGAGGAAATAGACAGAACATTAATAAACTCAGCACAAGATGCAAACCCTGTAATCACATTTTCCGGTTTTGAAATTAGAAAGTTTCACAGTGATTTGTATTTATTAAAATCAGGAAGTCCATCCTTTGGCTTCGTTAACAGCATATCCATGTGCTACTACCGATAAAAAACACAGTGATTTAGCAACAGAGATGGCCTGGAAGCCATTATCGCCAGTTATTATTCCAGCATTAATGATTCAACTTAAGTCAATTGATTCGACTGGTCAGGGTCTAAATAAAAGCCTGCTTAATGAATCTTTAACTATATGTTTTCGTAAAGGTGGTGAAAATTTTCACCCTGTCGGTCGTTTGCATTCCCAACGCTTAAAAAAATTGTTTCAGGAAGCAAATGTACCACCATGGGATAGAGACTCGATTCCATTAGTTTATTTTAAGGACGAGCTGATTGCTGTTGTTGGCTTATGGATTGGTAAGCAATATGCGGTGAGTGCTGATGAAGAGGGCTGGATGATTGGGGTTGAGAGTATGTAGTTTGTGCTCATGTTTTCTTGTTGCTACGTTTGCACATGGGAATGTATTGATTCTTTGTTTTGTTGATTGGTATTTACGACTTTTGTTTACTTGGGCATTGCGGGGCGAGACCCGCAATACCCAAATAAAAACCAACCGTAAATGCTAAAAACCTAACCAACTAATAGCAAAGCAAACCAATAACAAAATAAAGCCAATAAAAAAGCCTCGATAAACGAGGCTTTTAAGATGCTAAAGAGGTTGAGGATTAATCATCACCAGAAAAAGCACCCAGTATGTGAAGCAAACTCAGGAACAGGTTATATATACTGATGTATAAAGTAACGGTTGCCATTATGTAATTAGTTTCTCCACCATGGATGATTTCACTGGTCTGGTACAAAATCATGCCAGACATCAATAATATAAACATACCTGAAACAGCAAGTGACAGTACTGGCATTTGAAATATAAATGCACCCAGACCTGCAAGGAAGGCAACTAGAATACCAACCATCAGGAATCCACCCATAAAGCTGAAGTCTTTACGGCTGGTTAAGACATAACCAGACAATGCCAGGAAGATAGCGCCGGTACCGCCTAGTGCAGTCATGATCAGCTGACTACCGTTGGTTGTAGCCATGTATGCATTTAATATAGGACCTAAAGTCAGCCCCATAAAGCCTGTTAGTAGAAAGACAAATAGTATGCCCAGGCTGCTATCACGGAATTTAGTTGTTAAAAATAGCAGAGCAAAGTAACCCACCAATGTTAACAGACCGAAGCTGGGTATGTTCATTGTCATGGAGATGCCCGCAGTTGCTGCGCTAAACAGTAACGTCAGTGCGAGCAGTGCATAGGTGTTCTTTAAAACTTTATTTGTCGCTAGTATCTGCGATTCTGAACGAGCGGTTGATATTGATTGCATATTATTACCTTTTTATCAATTTTAAACAGTTACTGATTAGGCTAGCTTAGCACTATTTGATGACATATTGACATATATGAGTCAAATTATACAGCTCAAATATCCAGCCTGAATTCAATAAATAATTACAAATCTCTGAGACTTGATTATGGCAGAAAAGTTGCATTTTTATACTTTCTGGAGAATATATATGGTCAAAATTTATTGTTTCAAGTATGCCATAATGACAATAAGAAACCTGACATTGGTCAATGAAAAAGCTGATATTAAAGTTATACTCTGGCAGTATTGAGATAAATGAGTATTATTTGTTTTGTGGGTTTACTTATTACATCAATAAAAAATAGAAATATTTTCGACATTATTACCTTTTGGGAGGATTAAATTATGGCACATATAGTTGTCATGGGTGCAGGAACAGGCGGTATGCCCGCAGCTTACGAGATGAAAGCAGCTGTTGGTAACAAACACGATGTTACCGTGGTTAACGAGAGAGACTATTTTCAGTTTGTTCCATCGAATCCCTGGGTAGCGGTGGGATGGCGTGATCGTGCAGCAATTACCATGCCGATTGAAAAATACCTGGCGAAAAAGAAAATTAATTTCATCGCACAACGCGTTGACAAAATTGATACACCAAATAATAAGCTTGAGCTGGCGAATGGTGAAACGGTTGATTATGACTATCTGATCATTGCAACTGGCCCACGTCTGGCATTTGAGGAAGTTGAAGGGGCAGGACCTGATGGTTTTACTGAGTCAGTCTGTGTTGTTGATCATGCTGAAAAAGCCTGGGAGAAATACCAGAAACTGCTTGAGAAGCCCGGACCTATTGTTATTGGCGCAATGCCATTTGCCAGCTGTTTTGGCCCGGCTTATGAATTCGCTTTTATTGTTGATGCTGATCTTCGAAAACGTAAAATTCGCGATAAATTCCCGATGACATATGTTACTTCAGAACCCTATATCGGACATTTAGGTTTAGGTGGTGTTGGCGATTCACGATCAATGCTCGAAAGTGAGTTACGTAACCACCATATAAAATGGGTGACCAATGCAAAGACCACAAAAGTAGAAGATGGTAAAATGCATGTCGATGAATTGAATGATAACGGTGAAACCATAAAACAACACGAAATTGATTTTGATTTCGCCATGATGTTGCCGGCATTTAAAGGTGTTGATGCGGTTTCTGCAGTGCCTGATTTATGTAACCCTCGCGGATTTGTTATTGTTGATGAGTTACACCGTAACCCAACCTACAAAAATATTTATTCTGCTGGCGTGTGCATTGCAATACCACCCGTGGAAGTGACACCTGTGCCAACAGGAACACCAAAAACCGGTTATATGATTGAATCGATGGTAACTGCTATTGTGCATAATATTGCGGATGAGATAAATAATAAAACACCGTCTACCACAGCGACATGGAATGCAATATGCCTGGCAGATATGGGTGACACGGGCGCAGCTTTTGTCGCCATTCCACAGATACCACCCAGGAATGTTGCCTGGTTCAAAAAAGGTAAGTGGGTGCATCTGGCAAAAATTGCTTTTGAAAAATACTTTATTCGTAAAATGAAGAAAGGTACATCTGAGCCATTATATGAAAAATATATTCTTAAACTTTTAGGTATTGAGAAGCTAGAAAAGTAATGCAGGGTAAATAGCCTGTATTTCATATAGATGTTTTTGATTAAGCCAGCGGCAATTTGCCGCTGGCTTTTTTATTGACAGTATTTAGCGGTTTTTACCAACATACTGTAGATTGTATTGTTTAAGTTTTCTATAGAGTGTGCGTTCACTAATGCGTAATTCTTCTGCAACCTTTGCGCGGTGACCATTATGTTGATGCAGTAATGTCTCAATATGCGTCGCCTCTACATCGGTTAATGATTGATTAGTGCTGGGTGAATGGGATTTTCGATCATGAGTGGCCATGCGGCGGTCACTTAATGGATTAAGATAGACTTTGGTAAAGTTATTTAACTGCAATAAATCGGGTGTTATAAGTCCAGTTGTTGACAGCGTTACCGCTTTTTGCAAAATATTATGAAGCTCACGGATATTGCCCGGATAATCATAATTTTGCAGCATTGCCAGGGCCTCATCAGAAGCGCGTCCGGCAAAACCGTTGTGTGTTTTGGTTTTTTCCAGCATGGCTTTAACTAAGGGTGTAATATCACTGCGTCGCTCACGCAACGGAGGAATGGTAATGGAGATACCGGCAATCCGGTAATACAGATCAGCTCTGAATGTGCCATGTTCTACCATCTTACGTAGGTTGTTATGGGTTGCACAAATAATGCGGACGTCAACATGAAGGTCTTCGCGCCCACCAAGGCGTCGATAATTGCCGGTTTCCAGTGCACGTAATAAACGCCCCTGTAATGCTAGTGGCACTTCTCCAATTTCATCGAGAAACAATGTGCCGCCATCAGCGGTTTCGATTAGTCCATGGCGGCGACCAACACAGCCGGTAAACGCTCCGCGCTCATGGCCAAATAATTCACTTTCAAAAATACCTTCAGAAATCGATGTGCAATCTATCGCTATAAACGGCATTGCTCTGCGACTGGATTTGTTATGGATGAATTTTGCAGCCAGCTCTTTACCAACACCGCTTTCACCATTGAGCAAAATGGGAATGTCGGATAATGCAGCACCGGACATTTCTTCAATACAGGCTAAAAATGAGGGAGAGTTACCTAACATGCGTTGTTTGTCGCAATCCAGCTCATCAGATTTGGCTATCGGAAATACCGCTTCACCGAGAAATAATTGACCATTAGTATCATAGATTGGAGAGCCTTTGATGCGAACATGCTCCTCTTTATTGTTAACATCATAGTGAATGTGTAAAACCTGATGTGGCTCCCTGGTTTCAAAAACCTTTTTATGAGGACAGTCTTCACCGTTTAAATGGCAGGGGACGTCAGAATGATGAGACACCTGGTGACATTTGTGGCCTACGATTTCCTCGCTGCTAATACCGTATGCTTTACAGTATGCTTTGTTGGCAGCAACGATTTTGTAATCTTTGTCGATGACAACAAAGCCATTCTCTGATGCATTGATAACGCTTTGCAGATTAAATGGAATACGGTTTGAATATGGCATATGCTCCCCGAGCTGTCAAAATGTCATGCGTTTCTGCCATTGTATTTCAAGATGTAAAATAAATCAACATGTTACAAAAGCCTTGAGTTACGTATTGTTATGACATCGACACTTATTTTGATAGTAAAGTTTATACTGTGTCTAATAGACAAATGTGCATAAACAAAGTGCAGTAAAAAAACACTACATTAAAATTATTTTTAAGAAGTTATTGAATACTTTATGGAATCACGTAATATACGCGCTTTCTCAGGTGCGCGCTTTTTCAGGCATTGAGATTCTGGAAGGGTGGCTGAGCGGTTGAAAGCACCAGTCTTGAAAACTGGCAAGGGTTTACGCCCTTCGTGGGTTCAAATCCCACCTCTTCCGCCATGCATAAAAAAAGCCCCCCAAATCTACATTGAGGGGCTTTTTTTATGCATGATAGAACTGCTCGGGTGAAGGTGACAGAGGCATTAAACTTTGACCAGTTCTGAGCGGGTAGTTACTATTAACTAATGTTAAATAATAATGGGGTTGAGATGCCAATAAGCACAAATATTAATATGGATCTCCTGTATATTATTGTTTCGATGCATTGATTTAAAACAATACAATGCAAGGTGAAATAGGTAAGAATTGTTATCTGAAAGCTATTGATTTATAAAATATAGAATACTTGCCAAGGTAAAATTAACGCCAATGAAAGCAGTAATAAAGCACATGCTATTTTCCTTCCTTTGTCTGGTTTTATTTAACGCCCATGCCACTGAAGAACAGAACATAGACAAAATTACCATAAAACTGGATTTCATACCGAGTATCGAAGATGGGAAAACCACTTTCGGGGTTTGTGCCAGATGCCACTTGCCGGAAGCCTGGGGAAATGCAGACGGTACCTATCCGCAAATAGCGGGGCAGCATGTCAATGTTTTGATGAAACAGCTACTGGATATCCGCAGCGGTGCTCGACGTTCATCATTAATGTTTCCCTTTGTTCAGCAGCGGACGATTGGTGGATACCAGGAATTAAGTAACGTTGTTGCCTACATATCAACCCTGCCGATGAATCCAGAGCATACTAAAGGCCCATGGCAAAAAGGTGATATTAAATTTGAACAAGGGAAAGAAATCTACCAGCAATTTTGTAGCAGTTGTCATGGTGATAATGCTCAGGGTAACAATGAGCTGTTCTACCCAAAATTGCAGGGGCAGCATTTTCAGTATTTAAGCCAGCAACTAGGGCGAATAAAAAGTGGTGTTCGTCAAGTGCTTCCTGCTATGCAGGAAGTTATAAAACTTCTTGAAGATGAGCAGATCGAAAAAGTGGCTAATTACATAACTTATTTTGAAGTGCCCAAAAAAGATAAGGCGGCATCAAAAACATGGCGAAATCCTGATTTTAAATAAGGAGAAAAACATGGAGAGTAATGACAAACAAAAATTATCCAGGCGACATTTCCTTAAAACAGGCATGGTGGCTACTACGCTCCCTGCTACAGCGTTTTCCGCGCAGGCCAATACTGCTGGTACGGATACGCCTTCACTGCCATTTTCCATCTTAAAACTACTCAATGAAGTAACATTGCCAAAAGCAAAAGGTGCACGTGTAGTCGTCATTGGTGGTGGCTGGTCAGGTTTGTCCATGGCCAAATATCTTAAGATACATAACCCGGCCTTTGATGTGATACTGATTGATAAGCGTCCGGAATTCATTTCATTTCCTGCCAGCAACTGCTGGCTTGCTGACCAGGTCAATCTTGATTTTTTAACACACAGTTATTTTGATGCTGCCAGGACACATGATTACCGTTTTTTTAATGCCACAGTGCTTGGCTTTGACCGGGAATCAAAAAAAGTGTTTACCAGCTCTGGTTATATAAAATATGACTATATGGTACTCGCACCTGGCATTGAATATGACTATAGTCGCATTGGTGTTGAGGACCCGGTATCCCAGATGCAGCTGTATAACGATTACCCCGGTGGTTTTGTTAACAGTTCAGAACTTATAACGATAAAAAGAAAGTTGCACAATTTCAAAGGTGGCACTTTTATTATGAATGTACCAAACGGACGCTACCGCTGTACCGCAGCGCCTTATGAGCGTGCCTGTATGGCGGCTGCCATTTTCAAGGAACGAAGAATCAAGGCTAAGATTTTACTGCTTGATATGAATGCTGATATTCGTATTAAAAAACAGGGTTTCGAAAAGGCATTTTCCAGTCTATATGGTGACTACATAAACTATCTGCCTAGCGCTGAAATATCTGAAATAGACGTAAATGGCAAGACCGTCAGTACAGATTTTGACGACTACGCGTTTGATGATGCTATTATTTACCCGCCAGTACGCGCATCCTCATTATTGGAAGATGCGGGTATCGCTAACATGCAAACTACGCAAAAAGTCGCAAACACCGATCCTTATAAATACCATGTCATTGGTGATGAGTATGTTTATGTCACTGGTGACTCCAGGTCGCAGCCATTTTCAAAAGGTGGTCACACCGCGCATTCCGAAGCACAATATGTTGCTGAAGTAATTGCTGCTCACGCACTCGGTAAAGAGGTCAGCTGGCGTAGCCCTCAAACGATGTGCTTTTCTGCTGTTGATATAAATCCATTGCAAGCGATGAGTATTATCACCTTCTATAAATTCAACAAACAAAACAAAGAGTTTGAATTTGACCGTACCCACATGATGGAAGACTGGAATACCGAAGGCGGGCAAGCTAGCCTGGCATGGGCTGAAGGTATGTATCGTGATATGTTCTATAAATAACCGAGGTTGAACTTAAAAAATTCAACACAGGGTTAGTAGCGGATTAAAAATTGATCAATTCTCAGTGATAACTTCAGACCGAAACTTTGGACAAACTCTAAAATTAAATAGGGCTAATATTTAATCTGTTAGCTATTTTTTCACCTGATACATAAAAGCAATTAACCGGCACTGCTGTCCCATTGCTAAAATCTAGAGACATAAACTGGAGGTACCTTGCTGAGACCGTCAGCCGCAGGGATGCGGGTGCCGAGCCCCCATGGAAGGGTTCACGGCGTGTCTTAGCAAGGTACCTCCGGTTTATGTCGGTTGTAAACAACGATATTTCAGTCAGATACACTGGCGCCGAGACATGAATTGTGTGTCACCGCCAAAGACTAGCCGTAGACCCGTCCATGGGGGCTCGAACCCCGCTTCCGACCACTACGGACAGTGGAAGTGCAGGTTGCATCGTTACATGGCAAGGATTGTTCCTACAATCCTATTGCATTTCCTCCATCCATGGAGGTCGGATGTAACTTATTAGGGCAATGCAAGGAGCTATTGCCGAGGAGCAAAAACCTGTCATGCGGGATACGGTCTTTAGCGATGACACACAATCCATGCCTCTCATGTTTCTGCGACGCAGTGCCGGTTAGGAGCTTTTATGTTCTTTACCATTTATCATGCATTTTTTAGTGTATAGCGGTTCTTTAGCAAATAAATTTGGTGTGTTCTCTTGTTTACCAGCGGGTGACGTCGATACTTTTCATGTTTAACCATAAGACATCCTGGATGAGTTAAATCTGCGTATTTTAAATGGCCCAGGTGATAAGCATCTAAAACCAGCTCTTTAGCAATTAAATCTGTTGGGTCTTTGCGCTCGTAAGGTAGTTTTATTAATTTGGCTACGGCTTTCTGCAACAGAGTTTCATCAATATTATTGGGATCTTTAATATAACTTCGTAGATGCGCTTTGATTCTAAATATTTCTAAAGCATTACTTTGTAATTTATTTGGCTTAAACATCATGGTGACCTCCAGATAAATGTTTAGTAAAGCTTAGTGGACTAATTAATTGTTTAATTGACGATTCGCGCCAACAGGTTGACTTGAAAATAAGCCTTTATCCGTTGCTTGAAAAAGGTATGTTTAGCCTTATATTGTTTGTAATTAACTGATTTTAAAGGAAGGTCAATGAGTGAAACAAAACATATTGTATGTCCGTCATGTAATGCCACTAACCGTATTCCAGCTGCTAAACTAGGTGCGCGCCCGTCGTGTGGTAAATGCCATAAGCCGTTGTTTAATGGTAAGCCGGTGACTTTGTACTCGGAAAACTTTCAACAGCACATCAATCGCAATGATATCCCCGTGGTGGTTGATTTCTGGGCGCCCTGGTGTGGTCCCTGCAAGATGATGGCGCCTGCATTTGAACAGGCTAGCACCGAGCTGTCACCGTTTGTGCGACTGGCAAAGTTAAATACTGAAGATGAGCAGGCTATAGCCGGGCATTTGAATATTCGTAGTATACCAACCATGGTAATGTTTAAAAATGGTAGAGAAGTCGCCAGGCAAGCAGGTGCAATGAGTGCTGCAGATATTAAATCCTGGGTGCAAAACTATATATAAAACATTGTATTTTGTATTTTTCATAAAATTATTAGCATTTTTTAGCTATTTCCTGCCAAAATCTTAACTTGTTTTAAATTGTACAGGTAGATAAATAATCTTGGAAGTGACTGAATTTTTTGACAAAATCAATTTTTTCATAGAAACTGCCAATATCTTCAACTAAATGCAATAAACAAGGGATTTACTCAATGGCAGATTTATTCTCTAATGAATGGGCGCAGTCTTTTAAAGATGCGTGGAATGCGGATGAAGAAATTACTGCGTCATTACAGCGCGCTGGTTTTAATTCTGTCGTCGCTTTTGGGATGCCTGAAAATGATGATCCGTCATTCGTGATGACCATAGAAAATGGTGTGGTTTCATCTGTGAACACAGCGTCAGTAGATGATATTAAGTGGGATATTCGCGCAACTGTTGAGGACTGGTTGTCTCTCATTGTGAAACCACCCGGTTTAATGAAATTGGGTATTGCGTACACGTCACGAAAATTACGTTTTAGAAAAGGAGATTATGCGACCATGATAAGAGATCCGAGTTTGGCTGGTGCATTCGTAAAATCATTTGCCTTGATGGGGAAAGTACTCTGATAACTGAATTTACCCATAAAAAAAGGTTAAGGCTGGTTTACAACCAGCCTTTTTTTTTGGTAAAGGTTAGTTATCGGTCTCACTATTCTTTGCACGCAAATTAGAAACTCAATGAACAATCAGGTAACCACGTTGTCGCTACATTATTGCTTATGGGATTATATTTTGAATGACAAAAATACATGATTTAGTGGTTATAGGGGGTGGTGCCGGTGGGCTGGTGGTGGCGAGTGTTGCTGCGCAGCTTGGTCTTGATGTTGTTTTAATTAATAAAGAAGAGGCGATGGGTGGTGACTGCCTGCATTATGGCTGCGTGCCTAGCAAGGCATTAATAAAAAGTGCTGCTATTGCGCATAGTTTGTCTCACGCCGATCGTTGGGGTTTGACTTCAGTTAAGCCTCAAATTGATATGTTAGCCATTAACCAGACGATTAAAAATGCGATTGATAGTATTCAGGTACATGATAGCCGTGAACGGTTTGAAGCGCTGGGTTGCGAGGTTGTTACTGGTGAAGCGGCGTTTACCGGCCCTTTGAAAGTTGAAGTCGCGGGTAGAACAATCGAGGCTAAATATTTTGTTGTCGCCACTGGATCATCAGCCTTTATCCCCTCAATCAATGGACTGCAGCAGACTAATTTCTTAACCAATGAGGATATGTACAGTCTGCCTGTTTTACCTGAAAGCATGATCGTTTTGGGCGGTGGCCCCATTGGTGTCGAAATGGCACAGGCTTATAGTCGATTGGGTACCAGGGTTTCTATTGTTGAACTTGCACCACGTTTATTACCACGAATGAATGAAGAACTATCAACAATTCTGGCTGATGTATTAACTTCAGAAGGTATTTCAATATATTTGAATAGCGAAGTAGTTGAAGTTACTGAGCAGGCGAATGCAAAACAGATAAGGCTAAAAGATGGTGCCACACTTCAGGCAGAAACTTTACTTGTAGCAATAGGGCGTAGACCTGTACTTGACTCCCTGAATCTTGAACAAGCCGGGGTGAGTTTCGATGTGACCGGTATCAAGGTCAACAGAAAAATGCAGACCAGTAACAAAAAAATATATGCCTGCGGTGATGTTACCGGTGAAATGCCGTTAACCCATGTGGCTGAATTACAGGCCGGTGTTGTAATAGCAAACATGATTTTTAAAATACCTAAAAAGATTAGTTATGATGTTGTACCATCGGTGGTTTACACTGAGCCGGAAGTGGCTCAGGTTGGAGTTAGCGTGGAACAGTGTAGGCAATTAAAAAAGGGTGAAGTGTTTCAATTTGATGTGTCGCAACTGGACCGCGCAATAACCGATAATAATAAAGCAGGTGTTGCGAAAATTTTAACAAACAGGGGCAGGGTAATCGGTGCACATATAATTGCACCTCATGCGGGCGAGCTTATACATGAGCTGGCACTGGCGGTTCAGGAAAATATGAAAATTTCAAAACTAACCTCCCTGGTTCATGCCTATCCTACCTATTCGCAACTTAACAAACGTCTCGCCGGGCAGTATTATAAAGACCGTTTATTTAATCCGTTGACAAAAAAGGTGGTGGCTTTGCTGAACCGCTTTCTATATTAAAAAACTATGAAAGATACCTTTGATTTATTAGTAAGGACAGATTTTCCCGCGATAAAACGTGCGCAGCTGGAAACTTTGCAGGTTAACCTTGGTTATTTATGTAACCAGCAATGTTTGCATTGCCATGTAGACGCCAGCCCGCGTCGTAAAGAAATTATGACAGCGGAAACAATCGACGATGTGCTTAACTTTTTAAAACAGAAAAATGTTAAAACACTGGACTTGACCGGTGGCGCACCGGAAATGAACCCTGAGTTTTTTTCACTGGTCAAACAGGCTAGAGATATGGGGGTGCATGTAATTGATCGTTGTAATCTAACCGTTCTTTTGCAGCCCGGGTTTGAGAAAACAGCGGCATTCCTGGCTGAAAACAAGGTAGAGGTGATTGCTTCTATGCCGTGTTATCTTGAAGAAAATGTCGATGCACAACGTGGCAAAGGTGTATTTAATGACAGCATAAAGGGTTTGAAATTATTAAATCAGTACGGTTATGGAATAGATGAGTCGCTACAGCTTAATCTTGTGTATAACCCGCAGGGCATTAACTTGCCACCGTCGCAAAATGAACTTGAGCCAGCATATAAAAAAGAATTACAACAACGTTTTGCTATTACCTTCAATAATTTGTACACCATAACCAATATGCCTATCAAACGATTTGGTAGTACCCTGCTATCGAAAGGTTTGTTTGATGAATATATGCAGTTGTTGAAAACATCCT
>CAWDMF010000009.1:0-53863 GCA_963803185.1 uncultured Gammaproteobacteria bacterium
TGGTAAAAGAAAAGTCTGTTGCCCCGGCAATAAAAGACCTGCCAGCAGCGCCGACGTTAAAGGCTCTGGCTGAGAAGCAGGATGCTGATGAAAAAGTTCTGAAGAAACTGGCGGAAGCGCCGGTTTCAGGTCCATATGATGAGTACAATCGATCCACGCCCCGTTCAAGCCTTATCGCCCTGTCGCTCGCTGTCAGAGAAAAGGATTATCAGCGAGCGGTTAATTATCTTGATTTAAGGAATTTACCCTTTTCACTAGAAGAAGAATTAATTGGAACGGACCTGGTCAGAAAGCTGGTTATTGTAGCTAATCGGGCAATGACCCTCGATTTTGAGGAGCTAAGTGATGATCCTTTGGGGCATAAGGATGATGGCCTGCCGAGTTTTCGTGATCGTGTTACCACGCTGAAAACGAAAAATGGTCCGGTTGATATATTAATGCAGCGTGTGCCGCGAGGTGATGGCGAATTTGTCTGGAAGATTTCAAATACCACCGTCGCTATGATTCCAGCATTAAATGCTGAATTTGGCTATGGTCTTATCGGCAATAAGCTGTCGCATATCTTTCCTCATTATATTGTTTTTGGATTTGAGGTATGGCAGCTTGTTATGCTGATGGGCTTACTTCTGGCTGGCTATGTCATCGCATTTATTTTGACCTTTTTCGTAGTAAAGATTCTTCAGAAAAATCAACGCTTTAATATACAGCGATTACAAAAATTTATTGTCGGTCCGTTGCGTTTTTTAATTATGATTTTAATTTTTCGAGCGACGTTTGATATGATTGCGCCATCAATGGTGGCGCGTGCTTTATTTGAAGCAAGAACATTTTTGATTATTGCAATTATATGGGTGCTGCTTGGTGTTATTGATTTAATAATCTATCGACTTGCTGACCGTATGCAGCGAAATGGACAAAAAGACGCTGTTGTATTATTAAAGCCAGCATCAACAGGCATAAAACTAACCATCATGTTAGTAGCCATTCTTTTCTGGATGGATAACCTGGGTTTCCAGGTGACGACTGTCCTCGCCGGTCTGGGTGTCGGTGGTGTGGCGGTCGCACTCGCAGCGCAGAAGTCACTGGAAAATTTAATTGGATCTATTACTATTTACGCATCCCAGCCGGTACATGTCGGTGATTTTTGTCAATTTGGCGACATCGTGGGGACCGTTGAAGAAATTGGTTTGCGTGCAACACGATTGCGTACTTTGGCACGTACCGTGGTGCATATCCCCAATGCCATGTTTGCCGCGGGTAGCATAGAAAATTTAACGCAACGGGACAAAATTTTATATCGCACACGTTTACGTCTCTCATATAACGATACCCCGGAACAGCTAAAGCAGGTGCTGACAAATATCCGTACGTTAATTGAAATAGATGAATATATCGATGAAGAAAGCTCCAGGGTGCGTTTTCTGGAATTTGGAGAATATGCCCAGGAACTGGAACTTTTTGTTTATATTAAAACCTCGGATTTTGCTGAATACCTGGAATATAGAGAAGATATCAACTTGAATATTAATGAAATCATAAAGTCGGTTGGCGTCAAGCTGGTTATTCCGGCGCATACCACTTATTTAAACCAATCCACAGAATTCGTTGCGGATCAATAGAAATCTTATGCCTGAATGTATCGTTGTTGGCGGTGGAGTTATTGGTCTATTAACCGCGCGCCAGTTATTTTTAGCAGGTGTGGATGTTTTGCTGCTGGAGAAAGGGCCGCTTGGTGGCGAGTCATCCTGGGCAGGCGGTGGCATTATTTCTCCGCTTTATCCGTGGCGATATAATGATGCCGTTAATGTACTGGCGGAGCGCAGTAAAAAAATTTATCCTGAATTAACTAAAACACTATTTAATGAAACGGGAAGTGATTGCGAGTTAATTAATAGTGGTTTATTTACCGTCACCGATAAAGACAAAGAAATCATTAACTGGGCTAAAACATGGTCGATTGATGCGCATTTTATAAATGATTATGAAACCATCCATGAAATTGAAAACAGCGTTGGTGCAGCGGTGGATAAAGGAATATGGATGCCGGATATTATGCAAATTAGAAATCCGAAATTTGTTAAAGCGTTAAAAGCCTCTTTTGAACATCATGCCATTCCTTACTATGAGCATTGTGAAGTTGAAGAAATAATAACAAAAAATAATAAAGTGTCCGGGGTAAGAACCAGTCAGCAAACAATATTAGCGGATAAAGTTATTATAGCTAGCGGTGCCTGGACAGCGCAATTTAACGTTACAGAATCATCGGTTGATGTTGTCCCCGTTAAAGGCCAGATGATAATGTACAAAGGCGAGCCGGACCGGGTAAAACGTATTATTTTATCTGAAGGCCATTATGTTATTCCACGTAAGGACGGGCGGATACTGGCAGGCAGCACACTGGAAAAAATTGGTTTTGATAAAAGTATTTCTACATCAGCCCTGGCTGAATTACACCAGGCTGCCATCGAACTGGTCCCTTTGCTGGATAAACTGACCGTGGAAAGGCAATGGGCAGGATTGAGGCCAGGCACTGAACAGGGGATACCTTATATCTGTCAGCACGATGATATAGATGGTTTGTATATTCATGCCGGGCACTTTAGAAATGGTATTGTACTGGGCGCGGCTTCAGCAGAATTGATGGCAGATATAATACTGGCGCGCCAGCCCTGGTGTGACACTTCGCCATACACCATGCGCGCGCCACATTAACATGATTATGTTTTATATTATCGCTACAAATGAAAAGGCTAGCTTGTAATCAGGATGCGCCGTAAATACGACCTACACGGATGTAGGAAGTGCAGATATTGCAGGAGAAAATATCTGTCATCCCTGTAGGCTAGACTGTAGCATCCATGCTACAGACAATCCTGATTACAGGCTAGCCTTTTCATGGCTGTTGTTAATAAGCCGGAATAGCTCAGTTGGTAGAGCAGTGCATTCGTAATGCAAAGGTCCGCGGTTCGATTCCGCGTTCCGGCACCAATAATTTAAGTTATAAGTAGTAAGTAGTAAGTTATTTTTAACTTAAAACTTATTACTTATAACTATTTTCACTAGAAGTTCGGTTTGACCGGTGCTTCTTTATACATGGCTACACTGGACATGATTTCGGCTTTGGCGTCATCAATATTGCCCCAGCCTTCTACGCGAACCCATTTGCCTTCATCCAGATCTTTATAATGCTCGAAGAAGTGAGCAATTTGCTCAAGTAGCATAGGCGGCATATCGTCGATGGTTTCGGCGTTACGAAAAGATTTGCATAGCTTATCAAGGGGTACAGCGAGAATCTTGGCATCATCGCCCGATTCATCTGTCATCTTCAAGACACCAACCGGGCGGCACTGGATTACAGAGCCGGCAATTAAAGGCACCGGCGTGGTAACCAGAACATCGACAGGGTCACCATCTTTTGACAGGGTGTGTGGAACATAACCATAGTTACACGGGTAAAACATGGCTGAACTCATGAAACGGTCAACAAACATGGCGCCGGTCTCCTTATCAACTTCATATTTGACGGGATCGCTATGCGCGGGTATCTCGATGATGACGTTAATTTCGTCAGGGATGTTGCTGCCCGAACTAACTCTATCTAAATTCATAACTTTCTCTTTAAAAAATTCAACTAAACCGAATTCTATATGATTATGTCATTAATGCGCTGTTTAAAACGCAGTTTTTAGTCTACAGTTAGCTGTAGTAGTTGATGAAAACGACGTTGTTTTTGACGCAAGTGTTGTTTTCGAAGGGGAATAATTATCACTTATCTGCTGTTTATCTGCCTCTTATCTGTAATATGCCTCATCTTGTCGCCATCTACTGGCAATTCAATAAATATGGTCTTAAATTAAAATCATGAACAAACACAAGCACAAGCACACTGGATTTACCCTGATTGAACTGATGATTACCCTGGCTATCGTCGGTATTTTACTTACGGTGGGTGTGCCATCACTAAAGACCTTTATGCAGGGCAATCAATTGATTGCTGCTACCAATGAGTTGCTTTCGGCTTTGCATGTCGCACGCAGCGAGGCGATTAAGCTAAATAAACGTGTAAGGATTTGTGAAAGTAAAAATGGTACCTCCTGTACAAATCCTGCTACAGGTAATTGGCGGAATGGCTGGATAGTCTTTGTCGATGCGAATGACGATGGCATTGTCGCGAGTATGTTATGCACAAACACAACAACAGACTGTTTATTGCGTGCGCATGAAGCCATAGCCGATAATCAGTTGTCGGTTTCCGGCACCTATACAGGAGGTGGTACCGATTAGCTCATTCACCTTTACTTCGCGTGGTTTACCTAAAGATTCTGCGGGTACTTCACAGTCGGGTATTTTTAGTGTGTGTAGTTTTGATGATAGCGATACTGTGATTGGATCGAGAGCTGTTGTGCTGAGTTTGTCGGGTCGTGCTCGGGTGTCAGATGATTCAGCGGTAATTACATGTCCGGCCACGCCATGATTGTTGATAAATTTCAGACTGGTGCAGTGAGATAAGTGAATTATGTTTATTAAAAAGAACAGGGGTTTTACTCTGCTAGAAGCGTTAATTGGCTTTTTGATTTTGTCCATTGGTATGCTGGGCATTGCCTCGCTGCAGGCAATTTCATTAAAGGCGGGTAAAACTTCGGTTTATAGCAGTGTTGCCCTGATGAAAGTCGAGGAAATAGTTGAAAGTATGCGCTCAAACCCTGCATCACTTGCTATCTACACCGGCGCAGGTGTAGACAATGCCTGCATCGGTATAAATAACTGCACAGCTGATCAATTGGCTGAGTATGATGTTTTTTTATGGGAGCAAAGCTTAAAAATAGGCTTGCCTGCATCAGCTACATCGAGTGTAACACTGATAGCACCGGTACCGCCCTCAAAACTGGCTACAGTGAATGTTTCTGTTGGCTGGTCTGAACGAAATAAAGACGGCACCGGTAGTGTAAGTAAAACCTATGCTGCAACCACAAACATATGTACGGGTATACCATGTTAACCCACTATCATTTTTTGGATTAAATACTTATGCGTATAACGATTAAACAATCTCAGGGATTTTCACTTGTAGAATTATTGGTGGCCATGGTTGTTGGCTTAATAATTGTAGGCGGCGCGTTTTCCATGCATGCTATTTCTCGTGATGCGCAGAAGGCGAATGAAGCGCAAATGGACATGGTGGCGGATGCGCGTTTTGCATTGGAAGTGATTGCCTATGATTTGCGCCACGCTGGTATGTGGGGCGGAACGAACCAGGATGGTTTAATTAGATGTAGATCGAGCGATGCCACTTGTGTTGCAAGCGCTGCTGGAGAGACTTTGGCCACCGCATTGCCCGGTGATTGTGCTGTTGGCGCGTACTATAATTTAAGTAGTCCGCTTTTTGCCACAGATGATAGTGCTGGCAATGTCTATTTAACCACCTGTATTCTTGCGGCTGAAAAATACCAGGCAAATACGGATATTCTGGAAGTGAGATATGCTGATTCAAACCTGACGGGATTAACCACCGATGCTGTGCATATACGCAGTAATTTTGTGAACGGAAGAGTCTTTGTCGGTGCAACCGAGCCTCAACTGGATGCGTACGATGCTTCCGCGTTAACTAACAGCTATGCTTTACGTTCTTATACCTATTATGTGAGTGCTTTCAGTGACAGTGTTGGCGATGGCATTCCATCACTTCGCCGGGTTGCGCTAGTTAAAGGGCCAAAGATGGAGAATCAAACACTGGTTTCGGGTGTTGCTGATTTACAGGTTCAGTTTGGCGAAGACCTGGATAATAAAGAAGACGCCAATGGAAACTTAACGATTGATACCTATGTTGATGCCAACGCTGTTACTGACTGGGCACAGGTGTATTCTGCCAAAATTTGGTTGTTAATGCGCTCAAATGCAAAACAAATGGGTGTTGATACGACGAAATCGTATTCTATTGCAGGCAAAGCCGCAAAAGACTATGGCGGTAAAGATGATTACCGTTATTTTCTGGTAAGTAGTCAAATTGATTTACGTAACTTGAAGCAATTGTAATGAGTCGATAGTAAAGCTCAAACACCAGGTATCAGATTATGAAAAATACACAAATAATTTCTCAGATAAATAAACAAAGCGGTTTTGTATTAGTTCTGGCTCTGGTTATGTTGACGGTTTTAACCTTGATTGGTGTGTCTTCAATGAATAGTGCCAATATGGAATTAAGAGCAACATCTAATGCCAGGCAGCACCAGGTTGCCTTTGCAGCGGCACAGGCATTAATGGATTATGCTAAATCTGACCCGGGTGTTAGAGCGATTAATTATCTAACAAAGACACCAAATTCTGTTACTGATCTCCCTGTTGCCGGTGCCTCAGCGGTTTCTGCAGCAGTGAGTTATGCCGGTTGTTCAGTTGCCATAGGTAGCAGTCTGGAAGAGGGTAAGGGCTTTAGCTATAACTTTTATACCGTAGCGGGAACAGCGTCAAATGCAACAGGTACTGCTACATCCTTGCAAACGGAAGGGGTACGTAACCCCGCAGCTGGTTGTTTATAAAAAAGACAGGTAACTATTATGAGTAATATATATCATTCAATGCTATTGACGATTAAGAAAAAAATAAATGCTGTTTTTCTGCTGCTGGTTATTGCTGTTTCAGCTTTTTATTCGCAACCGCTTTTTGCAGAAGACTTATCATCGGGTAGCAGAGAGATTATTGAAATAGCTTATCCTTTACGGCTAACATTAAATGTGCAGTCATTAACGGGTTTTGTTGAGTATCAGTTCTGTACTAAATGTAAAGCCGTAAAATTAAATATTACGCCACAAACTAAAGCGTATGCGAACTATAAGCAAGTACCGTTAAAAGAAGTTAAAAATCGTCTCGGTCGCAGTGCTGAAATTGTTTATGACTCAGAAACAAAAAATATAGAAAGTTTTGCCTGGTAATCATTAACGAAATAATCAATATTGAAATCGTTAGCTGAAGTTGTATAGAAGGTATGAGGAATAGATCATGAAAAGCATTATAAATATGGTAGTTAAAAACAGGGCAATGAACACGACTCCCCGTGTTGCTGCAAGTTGTGTAGCAACAAGTTTGGGTCAAAAAGTCAAAGCCATATTACTCGGCGCAGTGTGTGGTTTAACTTTAATGCAGCCAGTGCTAGCTGACGATACTGAAATTTACACAAACTCCTCAGCTTTAGACCCATCGCTACGGCCGAATGTGCTATTCCTATTAGATACATCAAATAGTATGGGTAATGTTGTTACTGCCTCCACTTCAGTTTATATTGCGACTGAAGATTATAAGGATACGGTTAAATATCCCAATGCATTTGGTGTCGCGCCCTGTTTTGATGCAGGTAAAGTTTATCGAATAAACGGTGGCGATGCTAAGGCAAGACAACGCGCAATAGGCTGGTGTGCATCAGGTAGCACAAGTAACGATATCCTGGGTGAAGCAACAATCGCCAATTTTTTCTGTAAGAATGCGGCCATGATAGATCAAAATGGCGCGTCACCTGTAGAGGCTGGTGATTCCAGCGGTTATTATAAAGGTAAAGTGGCTTATTATCGATCTGCCGGAACTGATAACAGTAAACGCTGGAGATTATTGAATAAAACAACACCAAGTGCTGTAGTCGACTGTTCGGCAGATCAGGCCATCCATGGTAAATATGATGCGAATGCGAGGAAGTACGCAGAGAAAAATGGCGGCAAAAGTGGCGATAGTATCTGGAGTACAGATCCGACGAATGCATTTAACTGGAGTAATGTCGCTCGCCGAACGACCTTTACCGGTAATTATTTAAATTACCTTATTTCTGCAACGGATGATGCAAGCTATCGTATTGAAGTTATTCGTGATGTAATGGTGCCATGGGTGAATAGCGTTACCAATATCAATCTCGGTTTTATGCCGTATTCGAAAACCCTGACCGGGGCTAATAATCACTCTGAAGGGGGAATGGTTGAGGTTGCTATTGGTAAAGTTGAAGATACGCGAGATGACATTGTAAAGCGCTTAAAGGTCTATGGTATGCATCATGATGCCAGTAATCCCGGTGGTTATACTGGCCATAATAACCTGGTTTTTGGTACACCATCGTCTAACCAGTATTATGAGGCATTACGTTATTTCAAAGGCGACGCGCCGGATTATGGTTTAACCTCTACTGCGCCAAGTATCGCGGCCTCTGACGAATGTGCCAATACCCCGCCTACAGGCCTGTGTGCTGATGGTGTCGGTCTCACGGTAACCCCAACCGATATTGTAAGTTTCCCCAGCGTTGCCAGTTCACGGGATGGGGATGGCAGCTACAAGTCCCCAATTGTAAATGAATGTCAGTCCAACTTTGTTATTCTATTAACAGACGGTGAGCCCTATGCGGACCCGATTGTACCCGGGCAGTTAACACAAATGGGTATAACCGATACTTCATGTACCGCCGACGCGAATTGTGCAACAAAATTCTGTGTAAATAGTTGTCTGGCCAAGTTTGCTGAAGCCGGTGCTATTCTGGATAAAAACGATACGCTAACTTCGGTGCAGCCCATCTCAACATTTACCATAGCATTTAATGCAACGGTTCCGATACTTAATGAAGCAACAAAAATCAGTAATGATATAACCGGAAAAGGGCAAAGTTTTACGGCAAACAATGCTACCGAGCTGACTAACCATCTACGTACCATTATAGATGCGTTGGTGGTTAATTCTACCTTTAGTTCCCCTGCCGTTTCGGTCAACGCTTTTAACCGTTCGGTGCATTTAGATGATTTGTATTTCACCCTGTTTAAACCAGGAAACGGTCCACACTGGGATGGCAATTTGAAAAAATACAAGCTGAGTATTAGAAAAGATGGTTCAGGTAATCCTGTGCTGGATAGTGACGGTAAAAGGATCCCGATTATTGTTGATGCTTTAGGTGTTGAAGCGATAGATGCTGCAACAGGATTTTTCAAATCAAAGCCAAATCCGGCAAAAAGTTTCTGGTCAGCTACTGCCGATGGTGCAGAGATATCTGCTGGTGGTGCTGCCGATGAATTTACAACGACACGTAAAGTTTACACTTACACGGGTACCTATACTAATACAGGTGATGTCTTACAGCCTGGTAATAAAGTGATTGTAACTGCTGATAACAAGCTAGCTAAATCCAACAAAAGCAAAGTGACCGATGCCATGCTTGGCATCAGTGCTATCGATGTAGTCAATGATGGCCTGGGCAATTCAGTTTTGTTACATGATGCTTTATTAGACTTGGCCAGTGGTATTGATGTTTTTGATGATAATGATGATGCAAAAATTGATGATGCATTGAAAATAATGGGTGACCCGCTGCACGCGCAGCCGGCAATTGTGCAGTATGGTTCAAATGCGAATGATTTGATTGCTTATGTCGCCACCAATGATGGCTATTTGCATGCAATTAATACCTTTACCGGTGTTGAAAAATGGTCATTTATTCCGCAGGAATTGCTACCTTTAATAAACAAAAATTATGAAAATACAGAAGGCGATCCGAAATCTTATGGCCTGGACGGTAATGTTGTTGCCTGGATAGATGATCAGAATAACGACGGCTTCATTAATGGCTCGGACAAAGTGCGCCTTTATGTTTCACAGCGCCGTGGTGGTAACCGCATTTATGCACTTGATGTAACGAATAGTGAAGATCCCCAATTTGAATGGATGATTGAGGGCGGCATGTCCGGTTCAGCTTATGAGCAACTGGGTGATACCTGGTCAGCCATTAATGTTGAAAAAGTTAAAGATGGCGCATCGTCTAAAACAGTACTGGTGTTCGGTGGTGGTTATGATACCGGCCAGGACGATGCCTCGAGTGACGTGGCTTTAGAGCGTCATCCCGATTCGGTTGGTAATGCGGTATATATTGCTGATGCAGTGACCGGGGCTGTATTATGGACGGCAGGACTGGCTGGTGATCTGGTACTAAGTGACATGAAGTACAGTATCCCTGCACGTGTAAAACCACTGGATATGAGTGGTGATGGTAATGTTGACCGGTTATATGTGGCCGATATGGGGGGACAGATATTCCGTATGGATATTGATGAAACACAGGCCAGTTTCAGTCCTTCTAAAATAACTGGTGGACTGCTGGCAGATATAGCACAAGATAACAAGGTTGAAGATGCACGCCGGTTTTATTATCCACCCGATGTGGCTATTGTTGCAAAAAAAGGTAAGGCGGCCTATTTAGGTATTGCGATATCTTCTGGTTATCGTGCACACCCTAATAACGATAAAATACATGATCGTATTTATCTATTTAAAGACAGGGATATTTATAGTGTACCCAACTATGGCACGAATCCGCTGCCATTAACCGAGGCTAATTTATATAATGCGACATTAAATTACGCTTCAGAAGGTGATGGTACTAGCGTGCAAACAAAAAACGCAGTCGGGGATTTAGCAAGCAAAGAAGGCTGGTATATCGACCTGGATGATGAAACGCCAGCGGCAAATTTTGTTGGTGAGAAAGGACTGGCGGAACCACTTATTGTTGAAAATACTGTTATTGTTACCACATTTGTACCTGAGTCAGGTGTAGCGACCACTGCTTGCGTACCAAAAGAAGGTTCGGGCAAGGTATTCTTTTTAGATATTTTTGATGCCACAGCAGCAAAAGTGACAAGTGCTGACGTTCGAGCAGACAGGCATCAGCAATTAAATCGTGCGGGCATCCCGGCTTCGCCAAATGTCATCATCACGGGTGGGCCTGATGGCGGCATACCTACAACGTGTATTGGTACGGAATGTCAATCACTTGAAGGGTTTGCAGGAGCGCGCCGAACATTCTGGTACGAGGTAGAAAAATAATGCAAGCTAAAATACTAAACCGTAAAACAAAAGGTTTTACATTAATAGAGCTGATGATAGTCATTGCGATAATAGGCATACTGGCAGCTGTTGGCTACCCCGCCTACACCAGTGCAGTTAAAAAAGGCAGTCGCACTGACGCCATCGATTCGTTATTATCACTAGCTGGTCGAATGGAAGAGTTCTATATGAACGCCGATACTTATAACGGTGCAACGGTTAATGCAGCAGGCACAGGGACGGTCGGTAGTAGTGAAACATCTGATGGTCTATATACTTTATCGATTAGCTCAGCAACTGCCTTTGCTTATATGTTAACTGCGACACCAAAAAACGCTGACCCTGAATGTACAACACTCACTTTAAATTCACTCGGTGTTAAAGGTGCAACGGGAACGAATGCGACAGACTGCTGGTAAGCATTAGTTAACTGTTTAGTCGAAGTTCTTTAGGCAACTGAAAATGTACGTTTTCAGTTGCCTTTTCATTACTAACCCGGACATGGCGCAAACACAAAAAATATGGTAGAGTCCCAACGTCCAAACGGCCATGTGGCATCTTATGATCCCCAATTAATCCGGGCTAATGATTGTTGTTTCAAATAATGCTTCAAGTGACTGTATAACTTCCTGTCCCAGGATTTCCGGGGCAGAAGCGCCCGCGGTTACACCAATTGAGTGTGCATTATCAAACCAGCTGTGTTTGTTATCTTCAGCGCCATCGATCAGATAGGCGTTAACATTCTGTTTTTCTGTTAACTCATGCAGACGGTTTGAATTGTACTGTTTGCTGATCCAATAACAACATCTACAGAGTCGCCATCTTTTGACAGGGTGTTTGGAAAATAACCGTAGTTACACGGGTAAAACAAGGCGGAACTTATGAAACGGTCAACAAACATGGCACCGGTTTCTTTATTCACTTCCTATTTAACGGGATCACGGTATGCCGGAATTTCTATGATGACATTAATTTCGTCAAGGATGTTATTACCTGAACGGACTTTATTTAAATTCATAAGCTTTTGTCATAAGTTATATTAAATCTAAAATCTACATAATTAAGCCATCATTACACTGTTTTACATACAGTTTTTTTCTCTAAAGTAACTTGCAGGTATGACGGATATGATCTTGTTATCGGCAGAAATGTGGTTTTTGAAGCGGAGTTATTATCACTTATCTGGTGATTATCTGCCTTTTATCTGTAATACGCCTCATCTTGTCGCCATCTACTGGCAATTCAATAAATATGGTCTTTAATTATAATCATGAAAAAGGTATGTAAACAAATTGGTTTTACCATCGTTGAATTGATGGCCACACTGGCGGTTGCGGCAATACTATTGGCTGTTGGAATACCCAGCTATGAGACCCTTGTTAAAGGCAGTCGTCTCACTACTGGAAATAATGATCTGGTAAGTGGTTTGAACCTGGCGCGTAGCGAAGCGGTAAAAAGAGGGATGCGAGTCACTGTCTGCAAAAGTGCTAATGCAGTCACCGCTGCTACTCCGAGCTGTGCTGCTGGCGATGGCTGGGAGCAGGGCTGGATTATCTTTACTGATCAAAATAGTAATGCGGCATACAACTCTGCCACTGAAACTTTACTACAGGTGCATGATGCAATGGCAAGTTCAATAACCGCTGTCGGTGATGCGACCATCACTAGTTACATCTCTTATGTTCTGACCGGCCAGAGTCAGCAGACAGGCGGTGGCCTTCAGTCAGGTGCTATCAAGCTCTGTGATGATCGCACTGGAGACATTGGTAAAAACCTGGTAATAAGTACAACAGGGCGGATTCATACCGCTACAGAAGTTACCTGCCCATGATTAGGTACCAGCATGTAAGTAGAGGTTTTACCCTTATCGAAGTACTCGTCGCTATGGTTGTCCTTGCAGTTGGTTTATTGGGTGTTTCCGGTCTACAGGTCACGGGTCTACGCAGTAATCATTCTGCTCTTATGCGATCACAGGCGACCATGTTCGCTTCTGATATGGCAGATCGTATACGTGCCAATAACGTTGGCTTCACGGCAGGGGATTATAATTTACCAACGGCAGCTGCAACGGCCGAATGCGGAACAACCACAGGATGTACTCCTAATGAAATGGCTGATAATGACATGTCCCTGTGGAGTGCTGATATCGGAATTACACTACCCTCAGGAGAAGGAATTGTATGTATTGATAGTACACCGGATGATGGTGTATCAAGTGCCACCGCGGCCTGTGATGGTATCGGTTCAAACTATGCCATAAAGATATGGTGGCAAGATAATCGGGGCAACGCGACGCCTGTACTCCAGCGTTTTGTTGTCACTTACCTGTGAAGGAGTGTTCACCCATGCAAAAAGACCATAAACACTACGGACGCAGATTTAACACAAGGCAACGAGGTTTTACTATGGTAGAAATTCTCGTTGCCATGGCTATTGGCCTTTTCCTGCTTGCCGGTGTTTTTCAGCTGTTTATCGCTAACAAACAATCCTCCCACATTCAGAATAATCTGTCGCATATACAGGAGAACGGCCGATTTGCCATTAGTCAGTGAGGCAGGGCCATCCGTAAGGCGGGCTTTAAGGCCGATTCAACAGACAGTGTCACTTTCGCCACCGCTGGAGCAACGACGGGAACTAACGGAACGGGTTCGGATGGTTCGGATCAAATGTTCATCTCTTTTCAGGCCGCGGACGATGGAACAACGGTAGATTGCCTTGGTAAAACATTTCCTGCAGCGGTTTCACCTACCATGATCACTAACGGGTTTTATCTTGCCGCGGATGCCAACGGTGTCAGAAATCTTTATTGTTCACGAACAGCGGTACTTGCTGATTCCGATGCACAACCACTGGTAGAAAATGTTACCGATATGCAGATTACTTATGGTCTAGATATTGATAACCTGGCTCAGCCAATTATTACGTTGATGCCAGTGCCGTGAACGCTGCTGACTGGTCAAAAGTAGTGAGTATTCGTGTCACACTGCTGCTGGTTTGAGGGAAGATAATATTGCAACGACTGCGCAGACCTACCGATACGACGGTGTTACCGTCACCGCTAGCGATAACCGCCTGTATAAAGTATTCAGCATCACCATTGCTTTGCGTAACAGTCTGGTATGAGGTTGAGAATGACAATGAACGTTCACACACGTAATACCAGCAAACAGCAAGGCGCGGTTCTCGTTGTTAGTCTCATCATGCTGCTGGTAATGACTTTAATCGGTCTGTCCGCGATGCGGGATCTACGGTTCTGGAAGAGAAGATGGCGGGCAATTACCGTGATAGTAATATAGCCTTTCAGGCGGCGGAAGCGGTGCTACTTGACAGTCATGATGATCTTGCCTGTAGCAGTGGGTGTGTACGTAGCCCGCCGATTTCTGGTATTAATAATTTCGACGCAAGCTGTACCGCTGGCTTATGTGATGGCTGGGTCCCGGGTATCTGGAATGATGCTGTAAAAGTGACGAGGGCGGTAACTTACGGGACGAATACCGGTGCTGCAGCAATCTCGGGAGTAGCGACCGCACCAGGTTATTTGATCGAAGGCAAGAGGTGCATTGCTGCAGGCTGGGCATCGTGGAAATACTGTTATCGGATAACGGGAATTGGTTACGGTGGAACATCGAATGCGCAGCGATTATTACAAGAAGTTTATATATTACCTTAAAGTAAGGGCTTAAGTTTTTTGTCCCTACAACTAGCCTTCCATTAGGTGGAGACACATTATGAAAACGATTATCAGCCAGGCCATTCGAATCAATGTTGGCGTACTGCTACTGGCACTAACTTCAGCAGCCACTGCTTCGCTCGTGTCGCTTGCAGATGCTCCCCTGTTTGTGACCAATTCACAAAAGGCCAATGTGCTGGTTATTCTGGATAATTCCAATAGCATGGATGAAGCCGCGAGCGGTGCTGCAGTTGGCAGTGATGCTGCCGACAGCAAATCGGAAATCGCGCGTAATGCGGTTAAAAACCTGGTCACAACTTATAGCAACAAGATTAATATGGGGTTAATGGCATACCAGCAAACGGCTGTGAGTTTACGGCACATACATAATGCGCCTTATGATGCCAGCTTCGATCCGGCCAATTATGACCCCGGTTTTTCTGGGTCGAGGGATGCAACCACAAAGAAATACCGTACTCCCAATGTTTCAAATGCCCGGGCATTATGTTTATTACAATGTGGCGTTGCCTTTTTATGCTGGCTCAAACCAGGGTAATGCATATTGCTATTCTACCACTGCAGATTTTGATAACGGTGGTGAGACTTATCCCGCTGGACCCTGGGATAGTTACGGCTGTTACCAGAAAAAGGTAAACGAACTTGACGATGCCTCAGGGTTATCTAGTTTCTGGTTTAACAGCACGTTTACTCCCACAGACAGTGACCTGGCCCAAAATATTCTTGATTTTGGAACCTTCTTAACCTGGGATTATGTGGGCCTTACCTGGTTCGCCAATTCCTCACCCGGTCGTGGTTATCTGCATACTCCGCTGGCAGATCTTGACTTAACTCAAGCTAATGCGCTGAATATTAAACTTGCAACCTCGCAATTTGCAACCAATGGTCCAACCAATACTACCTTGCCTTTGCAAAACGCTGGCCTTACGCCGATCGAAGGCACTTTGTTGACAGCAAAAGATTATTTCGAGGGTAATTTGAGTGCCGCCGATGAAGGCGGTCCACAAGCTGCGCCACCGGAGTCCTGCGGCAAGAACTTTATTGCTCTGATGACGGACGGTCTACCCTCAACCGCCGAGGATGGTAGCGTTCTTACCAACCCGGTAACAGCCATCACCGACGCTGCCAATGCGGCGACTGCCCTTAAGAGTGCCAGCATTGGTGTAACAAATGGTGATATAGAAACCTATATGATTGGCTTCGCACTGCCTATTGGAACCGACCCTACTACATTGGATCAGGTTGCTACAGCAGGTGGTACCGGAAGTGCCTACCTGGCGAATGACACGGTAGCCCTGCAAGCGGCTTTTGATGCCATATTCAACGATATTCTCGCCAAGACCGGTGCTTCCTCATCGGCTGCGACTAACTCTACTTCACTGTCCAGTAATAGTCATATTTACCAGGCACGCTTTAATAGTGGTGACTGGACCGGGCAGTTATTGTCGAGATCGATCGATGTCAATGGTGTAATCAGTGCAACTGAGGACTGGGATGCAGGAGTGAAGCTTAATAGCCAGACATCCGGCTCACGTAGAATTATAACTTATGGTCGTAGTAGCAATGATGGTATAGCGTTCCAGTGGGCGGACATTGCTGGACAGGCTGACACCACGCAGCGAGACTTTCTGAATGCGGATGCGCTAGGCGTTGCCGATGGCTTAGGCTCTGACAGGGTTGACTATTTGCGTGGTGACGTGGTGGCTGGCTTTAGGACGCGTACCGGTAAGCTGGGTGACATAGTCAATTCGAGTCCATTTTATCTGGGTGCACCGGCTGCCGGTTATGGCGAGAGTGAAATGATTGGCTATACTGCATTTCGTGCGGCCAATCTAACACGCACACCGATGATTTATGTGGGTGCCAATGACGGTATGTTGCATGGCTTCGATAGTAATACAGGCGGCAGTGGCGGTCAGGAGAAGATTGCTTATGTACCCGGTGTACTCTATAAAGATTTGAGTAAATTGACCGATCCCAGTTATGGTGCAAGTTTAGCGCACCGCTATTTTGTTGATGGTTCGCCGATGGTCGCTGACGCCAATCTGGGTAATGACATCACACCAGCCTGGAGGACTGTCCTTGCGGCTGGGCTTAATGCCGGTGGTCAAGGATATTATGCGCTGAATGTGACTAACCCATCGTCATTTACAGAGGCAAATGCAGCAAACATTGTGCTCTGGGAGTTTACCGATGAAGATGATGCAGATCTTGGTTTTAGCTTTAATCAGTCGGTGTTGAATCGGCTGACGAATCAGTCGGCACAGATCGCTCGTATGGCAGATGGACGGTGGGCGCTGATCGTCGGTAATGGTTATAATAATTCAGCGGGTGATGGTAACGCTAGCACCACGGGACATGCCTATCTCTATATCCTGTTCCTGGAAGGCGGGCTGGATGGCGACTGGACGGACCCAGGGGATTACATAAAAATAGATACTAAGGCAGGAACGGTGGGAACGCCCAATGGTCTTGCTACACCCAGACCGATCGATACTACCGGTGATGGGCGTGCTGATACGGTGTATGCGGGTGACCTGTTAGGCAATCTCTGGAAATTCGATTTATCTGATGCTGCTCCTTCGAACTGGGGGGTGTCGTATGGTACTGTCGCAATACCGGTCCCATTGTTTACTGCTAAGGATTCTGGCGGCAGTGTGCAGCCCATTACCACTGCTCCGCTGGTGACATTGACACCAGACGGCGATTATATGGTTGGTTTTGCAACGGGACAATACCTGGGGCTTGGCGATATTACAACGACCGATGACCAAACGATCTATGGCATTGTCGATAGTGGAGCAAATGTAGCCGGACGTGCTAATCTGGTGGCGCAGACCGTAACTTCAGAGAGCAATGTCACTATCGGAGCAGATACCTTTTCCGTTCGTGTCACAAGTAAAAATACGATTGATTTTTCAACTAAAAAAGGCTGGTATATGGATCTACCGGACTCAGGCGAGCGGGTTGTATTTAACCCGATCCTTCGCGATGGTCGTTTTGTCTTCACCACACTTATTCCCAATACTGCGATCTGTGCCTCCGGTGGTAGTAGTTGGTTAATGGAGCTGGATTACCTCACTGGTGGAAGATTGATCATTTCACCTTTTACCTTTATTGGTAAAGCCCCCACTGAATATGTGTCTGGTCTTAAAATTGATAATATTATGACCACACCTACTGTGATTGCTGATCGTAAGAATGCCAGAGAAATAAAGGTTGGTAACACAAGCTCTGGAAGTACGCAGGTTATCTCAGAGAGTGTGCTATTTAAATCGGGTCGCCTTTCCTGGCGGGAAATTCGCTAGCGAGGGCGACATATTATGAAACATATAAAACTATTTTTATCACTTATTATATTGTTTGGTGCGCAGCCGGTTTTGGCGGTAACAATGCCATCACCAGGTAGTAATGTATCGGAGCTGGTTACGGAGTATGGAAAAACGGGAAAGGTGGATAGCATTGATCCAGATGGTAAATGGATCCGTATCAATAACAAAAAATACATACTAAATGGCACTGGCTCAATTAAACATGAGGATTTACGCCCGGGTTTGCGCGTTCACTACAATATTGAAAAAGCTAAAGGTGAAAGGAACGGACGTGTTACTCGTATGTGGGTAAATGATAGTGCGGATTAGTCTAATTAATGTGCGTGCGTCCCATATTTAACATTACCATTCGAGTTGAGGTTTTCCCAATGATTAAGAATAAAGGTTTTACGCTTATGGAACTGATGATAGTGGTCGCTATTGTAGGTATCCTCGGGGCCATAGCTTATCCCAGTTACCAGGATAGTGTTCTTAAAAGCCGTCGGGCGGAGGCGCAGGCAGACCTGGTGGAGTTGTCTGGTTTTGTAGAACGCTTTTTCACCACGAATAATAGCTATACGGCTGTTATACTGCCATTTACTTCTTCACCCCGGACAGGCCCAGCTTCTTATACTTTATCAAAAGTATCAGGAGCATCATCCTACACGCTTACAGCTACCCCTTTGGGGGGGCAGCTGGCAGATTCTTGTGGGACGCTAACGTTGAACCAAATCGGCCAACAGACACCGGCAACAAATTGCTGGTAATAAACGATTATTTAATGAACAATTAAAAGTTATAATTGTTCATTCGGTTTATCGTTTAAGCGCAATTCTTTAGGCAACTGAAAATACACGTTTTCAGTTGCCTTTTCATTGGTAATAATGGTTGTTTCAAATAATTTTTCCAGGCGGGTGATTACTTCCTGAACAAGGATTTCCGGCGCCGATGCCCCGGCAGTAATACCAATGGACTTTGCTTTTTCAAACCAGGTTTCATTGATATCTTCAACGCCATCAATCAAATAAGCATTAACTTTTTGTTGTTCAGCCAGTTCGCGCAGGCGGTTTGAGTTAGAGCTATTTGCCGAACCAATTACCAGGAAAACATCAACTTTATCCGCCAGTTCTCTTACAGCATCCTGCCTATTTTGTGTTGCATAACAAATATCATCTTTCCGTGGCCCTTCGATATTTGGAAACTTATTTGTTAACGCGTCAATGATGTTTTTTGTGTCATCAACCGATAATGTGGTTTGTGTAACATAAGCTAAAGCGTCCGAGTTTTTAACCTGAAGTGTTGCAACATCCGCTACGGTTTCTATCAGGTAGATATTACTGTTCGGGTTCTGCTGGTATTGGCCCAGTGTGCCCTCAACTTCAGGATGACCGGCATGCCCGATAAGAATGACGTCCTCAGTCTTTTTCTCATGCCTGGCAACTTCCAGATGGACTTTTGTGACCAGAGGGCAGGTTGCATCAAAAACTCGTAATTTTCTATTTTTAGCTTCATTACGCACTTGCTGTGAGACACCGTGTGCACTGAATATAACGGTAGCGCCATCAGGGATTTCATCGAGTTCTTCCACGAAAACAGCGCCTTTCTTTACCAGGTTGCTGACCACGTAGCGATTATGCACCACTTCATGACGCACATAGATAGGCGCAGAGAATATTTCCAGCGCGCGCTCTACGATTTCAATGGCACGGTCTACGCCTGCACAAAATCCTCGTGGATTAGCAAGATATATGTTCATTCAACCTTGCCCTGTACAATCTATAGTCTCGGTTCCAGTGTCTGTACCTGAAACCATTGTTTTTAACCGAAATGAACCGGAAGTACCTTGTTGAGACACGCCGTGAACCCTTTCATGGGTGCTCGGCAGCCGCATCCGACCACCACGGACGGTGGAAGTGCAGGTTTTGCAGGAGCAAAACACCTGCCCTGCGGCTGACGGTCTCAACAAGGTACTTCCGCTTCATGTTTATAGATACTATTAACGGGACAGTCGTGATCTTCATTTTCTAATTTTACCTGTCGCGCTTATTCAATACAGAAATTTTTCAAACCGGGATTAAGCAATCTCTGCATGTGCGTTATTTACACCTAAAATCTTAACGGTGAAAACAATTTCATGGCCGGCAAGCGGGTGGTTAAAATCAATTTTTGCGGTTTTATCTTTGAGGCTAACGACCGTTCCGGGAATTGCGTCACCATCGGGCGATTCAAAAGAATAAGTTAGACCAGGTATGGGAGGCAGTTCTTCAGGAAAATCAGCAAGTGGCATGTCGTGAATATTGTCTTCATCGCGCAGGCCAAAGCCCTGCTCTGGTGTGAGAGTCAATGTTTGCGAGTCACCTTCTTTTAAACCAAAAATCGCGAGCTCCATACCATTGGTAACATCATCTTTGCCCATGTTTATCTCCACGGGGTCATCCTCGTAACTGCTTTCGATTATGTTACCGTTGGTTAATGCGATGCTGTAATGCATCAACACCAGGCTGTTCATGTTTATTTCGTCCGCCATAATATTTTTTACTTTTATGTCATTGCCAGGAATGAAGTCATCTCATACAGACGACTCAGTGTCTATTAGTGATGGTTTCGTTCTATGCAATGACGGAAAATTATTCATCGTTTTTTGCGTTTAGCTTCTAAAAACATGTCCAGAATTAATAGCCCCGCACCGAGTGTAATGGCTGAGTCGGCGATATTAAACGCCGGGAAATAATAAGTTGAATAATAAACCTGGATAAAATCGACGACTTCACCGGTTAATGCGCGGTCGATTAAATTACCAATTGCACCGCCCAGAATAAGTGCAATTGCTATCTGTATGAGTTGATTGTTTTTTTGTTTTTCATCCTGTGTTATCTGCTTTAACCAGAAAACAAGAAAAATACTGATAGCGCTAGATAAGCTAACGAAAAATATTCGCTGCCAACCACCGGCTTCACTTAAAAAGCTAAAGGCCGCACCTTTGTTATACATCAAGGTAAAATTAAAGCTGGGAAAAACGGCGACGGGTTTATGTAGCAACAATTCTGCCTCGGCAATTTTTTTTGTCAGCTGATCAAGAACAATTGTTAATGCTGAGAGCCATAACCATTTCATAATAATTGAAATACCCTGGTTAAATATGTTTTAAGCAAACAGACGTTGTTCGCCGTCACCCGCAACATTTTCTACGCAACGACCACATAGCTCGGGGTGTTCTATATTACTGCCAACATCTTCGCGATGATGCCAGCAGCGTATGCATTTTGTATCTGCTGATGCAAAAGCTTTAATTTTTATTGTTTGGCCACTGTCGATGACCGTTTCAATGCAGGTTTCATCCGCGTCGTTTATGTTTTCTACACTGGCGTTTGAGGTGATAAGTACAAAGCGTAACTCTTTACCTAATGTTTCAAGTACACTCTGTAATTCCGTATCAACATAAAGCGTTACTTCTGCATCAAGAGATGAACCAATGGTTTTATCGGCGCGTAAAGTTTCCAGTTCTTTACTAACGCTAGAGCGGATCTCAAGAATGGTTTGCCAGAATGCCATGTTCATTTTTTCAGCAGCAGCTAAGGTCGTTAGATCCGGGTACCAGTTTTCCAGTAATACCGAATCACTGCGTTCACCCGGTATAGCATTCCATATTTCCTCAGCAGTAAAACTTAAGATCGGTGCTATCCAGCGGCACATGGCTTCGCTGATATGATAAAGCGCTGTTTGTGCTGAGCGACGTGCAATACTGTTGCTCTGTGTTGTGTATTGTCGATCTTTTATAATGTCGAGATAAAATCCACCTAAATCAATCGTGCAAAAGTGTTGCAACTTACGATAGATTAGATGGAAATTAAACTCTTTGTAGGCTGCGATAATTTCATTTTGCAGTTCCAGAGTTCTGGCTATGGCCCAACGGTCCAGTGAAAGTAACTGATTATTTTTTAGTTTATCGCTTGCCGGGTCAAAGCCATTTAAATTTGCCAGTAGAAAACGTGCGGTATTCCTGATGCGACGATATGAATCTGCGCTACGTTTTAATATTTCATCTGATACCGTCATCTCATTACTGTAATCACTGCTTGCGACCCACAGGCGTAATATATCAGCACCTAAAGTGCTGGCGATTTTCTGCGGTGCAACAACATTGCCCAGAGACTTGGACATTTTTTTACCCTGCGCATCAACGGTGAAACCATGGGTTAATACTGTTTTATACGGTGCAACACCATTAATGGCTGCTGAGGTTAACAGCGATGACTGGAACCAGCCACGATGCTGGTCAGAACCCTCAAGGTATAAATCGGCGGGAAATGGCAACTTGTTGCGTTTATCTAATACGCAGGCATGGGTAACACCGGAGTCAAACCAGACGTCCAGCGTGTCAGTGGTTTTGTCGTATAAATCACTCTCGTCTCCTAGTAGCTCTTTTGTTTGCAATGAGAACCAGGCTTCAATACCTTCTTTTTCGATTTTTTTAGCAATCTGTTCAATTAAATCCTGTGTCTCGGGGTGTAAATCTCCGCTCTCTTTATGAACAAATAAAGTGATAGGTACACCCCAGGTACGCTGCCTGGAAATGCACCAGTCAGGCCGATTATTCACCATGCTTTCGATGCGCGCCTGTCCCCAGTCGGGTAACCAGGTGGTATCGGCGATCGCTTTATTGGCAAGCTCACGCAGCCCTGCCTGATCCATGCTGATAAACCACTGTGGTGTAGCGCGGAAAATAATTGGCGTTTTATGACGCCAGCAGCATGGATAGCTGTGCTGCATTTTTTCGTGTTTTAACAGCACATGGTTGTTTTCAAGAACTTCAATGATTTCCGGGTTAACTTTATTTACATGTTTGCCAGCAAACAGTTCAGTGTCGGCTAAAAATATGCCGTTGCCGCCGACCGGGTTATAGACTTCCAGCCCGTAACGGTTGCCGACAACAAAATCGTCCTGTCCATGGCCGGGTGCAGTATGTACCGCACCGGTACCGGTTTCTGTGGTGACATGGTCGCCCAGGATAATGGGTACCTGTTTATCGTAAAACGGGTGTTTGAGCATCAGGTTTTCCAGCACCTGCCCCTGGCAGCTGGCGAGGCGTTGCGAATCTTCAAGGCCGTAACGTTTTAGTGCGCTTTGGGCTAAGGAGCTTTCCAGAATTAACCGTACAGGGCCGTTATCTGTTTCTATCTGAAACAGGTCGTAAGTAAATTCAGGGTGTAGTGCTACTGCTCGGTTGGCGGGTAAAGTCCACGGTGTAGTGGTCCAGATAACAGCCGCGATATTGCCTTCACCTTCCTTACATTGGAAAGCAGACTCAAAGTCGCTGTTATTCACCGCGCTGAACATCACGTCAATCGCCGGTGATTCTTTGTCCTGGTATTCGACCTCCGCTTCAGCTAATGCCGAACCGCAATCCAGGCACCAGTGTACCGGTTTGCTGCCCTGGTGCAGATGACCTTTGTTTATGATTTTTCCCAGGCTGCGTACGATATCGGCTTCAAACTGGTAATCCATGGTGAGATAAGGCTTGTCCCAGTCGCCCAGTACACCGAGACGCATAAAGTCTTTACGCTGACCATCGACCTGTCTGGCGGCATAATCACGGCATTTTTCACGGAAGGTTTTTGCGTCAACTTTATTACCCGCTTTGCCAACTTTTTTCTCCACCATTAATTCAATCGGCAAACCATGGCAGTCCCAGCCCGGTACATAACGAGCATCATAACCATCAATGGTGTGACTTTTAACGATAATGTCTTTCAGTATTTTATTAACGGCGTGACCGATATGGATATCACCATTGGCGTAAGGCGGTCCATCATGTAAAACAAACGTCGGGCGGCCATCAGCCAGTTTGCGAATTTTCTGATACAGCCCTGATTCCTGCCATTGCTTGAGCATTTCCGGCTCGCGATTGGCAAGGTTGCCTCGCATCGGAAAATCAGTATTGGGTAGGTTGAGTGTTGCCTTGTAATCCATAGAATTAGTTAATAGTTAAGGTAAATAACGAATAGTGAAAAACCAGTAATAAATTGTAATTGGCTTGCACGGGCAAGTTTGCTTTGGCTGTTGCTTTTCACTGTTCACTATTCACTTCAAGCTGTTTTCTGGCTTGATTGCAGTCGATTTGTATTTGTTGTTTTAAATCGTCAAAAGATTCGAATTTTATTTCATTGCGGATTTTATGCTGGAATGAAACGCTTATGTGTTCGCCATACAGTAATTTGTCAAAATCAAATAAATGAACTTCCAGTTGAACGCGCGTGCCATCCACGGTTGGTCTGCGACCCAGATTGGCAATACCCGCTACATCGCCATATTTCTGACTGTGCATGGTAACAGAATATACACCATGGAGTGGCGTTTCTGCGCGCTTTAAGTGAATATTTGCGGTAGGAAAGCCAATGGTACGGCCTCTCTTGTCACCATGGCTTACATGGCCGCAGATGGTATAAGCACGGCCCAGCATCACGTCGGCATCGGCCAGCCGGTCACTGGCCAATGCTTCACGTATTAATGAGCTGCTGACACGCTGGTTATCAATGCAGTGAGATGCTATACGGCTGACTGAAAACTGGTATTTTTTCCCGTATGCCTGTAGCAGGTCAAAGTTACCCTGTCGGTCACAGCCAAATTGAAAGTCGTCGCCGACAATTACCGATTTTATTTTAAGTTGATCAACCAGAATTTTTTCAATGAACTCGATGGCGCTCATTTTTGACAGTGCCTGATTAAAGTTTAAAAACAGCAGATAATCAGGGCGAAGAGAGGTGTTAAAGCTGTTTAATATGCGCATTTTTTCGCTACGACTCATCAGTCTGCTAGCCGTGGGTTTGCTGCGGGCGAAATATTCACGTGGCAGCGGCTCAAAAGTCATTAAGCACCGGTGCGTGTCCTGTAACTGTGCTTCGGCCTGTAACTGTTCCAGTATTTTTTGATGGCCAAGATGCAGACCATCGAAATTACCAATAGTGAGTACACCATTTTGATGTTGTTTTTTGCAATTATTCAGGCCGCGTATGATTTGCATGGTTATCGGAAAGATCTAAAGTCAGCTACATTATTGAAGGCGTATATCCTACCAGTTTCTGTCATTGTGAGGAATGAGGCAGAGCTGTCTGCCGCGATTAGTTATCATCAATCGGCCGGGCTGCCTGCTGGAAAGGTGTCCACTTTGTACATACCTTAATCTTGTTTTATTAGCCGGTCGGGACGCAGGCCCTGTAACCAGAGTAAAACAAAATAAACAAAAAGACCTGAAAAGATAATGCCGGCAAGATTTGTTAAACGCTCCATTAAGGCCCATTGGCTCCATTGTGTGCTATCAGGATTCAACCAGGTAATAACCGCCACCATTGCCGTGGTGGCAATTATGATGCGAAAAAACCAGGCCATCCAGCCCGCATGTGGCTGAAATATCGTATCTTTACGTAGTCTGCGATACAGCAGTATGGCATTGATATAGGCAGAGAGGCTGGTCGCCAATGCAAGGCCGACATGTGGCGCCTGGTAGTCCATAAAAACCAGTGGCACGACAAACAGTATATTCAAAAACATATTGCATACCATGGCAATAATACCGATGCGCACCGGTGTCCGTGTGTCCTGCCTGGCATAAAAGCCGGGAGCCAGGATTTTGATAACGATTAATGCGGGTAAACCCAGCATATAAGCCATTAGGCTTAAACTGGAGAAATAAGTGTCATCTGCTGAAAATTTCCCATATTCAAACAGCGAGGCCAGTATCGGCGCGGCGAGAATAAAAAGTCCGGCGCAGGCGGGTATGGTGATGACAGCGACCAGTCGCAGTGCCCAGTTGAGTGTCTGATTAAATTGTTCTTTGGATGCGCGTGCGTGTTGTTGCGATAGTGTGGGTAAAATGACAGTAGCGATGGCGATGCCTAATACACCCAGCGGAAACTCCAGTAAACGGTCTGAATAATATAGCCAGGTGACACTGCCGGTGACCAGAAAGGAGGCGATGACTGTATCCAGTAATAAATTAATTTGCGCCACCGATGAACCAAAAATAGCCGGAATCATCAGTGTGGTGATTTTTTTAACGCCTTCATGGCCACGTTTTATCTTAGGCATGGGCATTAAACCGAGTTTAAGCAGGGCAGGGAACTGCATCAGTAACTGGATTATGCCCGCAATGGCTACCCCCCAGGCAAGTCCCATTAACGGTTCGTCAAAATACGGTGCCAGAAAAAACACGGAAGCGATCAGGCACAGATTCAGTAGTACAGGGGTAAAGGCCGGTATCGCAAACTGTTGATAACTGTTTAAAATGCCGCCGGCAAAAGCGACCAGTGCAATAAAAAAGATATAGGGGAAGGTAATACGTAATAAATCAGCGGTGAGCTGTATTTGCCCTGCATTGCTGGTAAAGCCGGGAGCAAATAAATAGACCAGTGCCGGCGCGAAGATCATGCCCAGTATGGATAGCACCAGTAGAAAACCGCCCAGTGTGCCAGCAACATGGTTAACCAGATCTTTTAGTGCTTTTTTATCGTGTTTTTCCCTGTATTCTGAAAGCACCGGCACAAAAGCCAGCGAAAAAGCACCTTCACCAAACAGGCGGCGCATAAAATTAGGGATTTTGAAAGCAACCAGAAAAGCATCAGTGCCGCCGCTGGCACCAAAAAAAGTGGCCAGGGTGATGTCGCGCAACAGTCCGAAAACACGGGATAGCAGCGTCATTCCGCCTACAGTAAAGGTGGATCGCAGTAGTTTGGTGCTCAGGGGAATCTCCCGGTTTATTAATGGCGGAAGTTTACCTGTTGCAGACTATTTTCTAAACCCATGGTTTGCGATGTTTGTTATAAAGCCGAATATTTCATTAACTTCCGGGGTCGGAGTCAGTAACCAGAGTAAAACAAAATAAATGAAAATACCGGAAACGATAATGCCGGCAAGATTTGTTAAACGCTCCATTAAGGCCCATTGGCTCCATTGTGTGCTCTCAGGATTTAACCAGGTAATAACGGCGACCATTGCCGTGGTGGCAATAATGATGCGAAAAAACCAGGCCATCCAGCCCGCATATGGCTGAAATATCGCATCTTTACGTAGTCTGCGATACAGCAGTATGGCATTGATATAGGCAGAGAGGCTGGTCGCCAATGCAAGGCCGACATGTGGCGCCTGGTAGTCCATAAAAACCAGTGGTACGACAAAAAGTATGTTCAAAAACATATTGCATACCATGGCAATAATACCTATGCGCACCGGTGTTCGTGTGTCCTGCCTGGCATAAAAGCCGGGAGCCAGGATTTTGATAACGATTAATGCGGGTAAACCCAGCATATAAGCCATTAGGCTTAAACTGGAGAAATAAGTGTCATCTGCTGAAAATTTCCCATATTCAAACAGCGAGGCCAGTATCGGCGCGGCGAGAATAAAAAGTCCGGCGCAGGCGGGTATGGTGATGACAGCGACCAGTCGCAGTGCCCAGTTGAGTGTCTGATTAAATTGTTCTTTGGATGCGCGTGCGTGTTGTTGCGATAGTGTGGGTAAAATGACAGTAGCGATGGCGATGCCTAATACACCCAGTGGAAACTCCAGTAAACGGTCTGAATAATATAACCAGGTGACACTGCCGGTGACCAGAAAGGAGGCGATGACTGTATCCAGTAATAAATTAATTTGCGCCACCGATGAACCAAAAATAGCCGGGATCATCAGTGTGGTGATTTTTTTAACGCCTTCATGGCCACGTTTTATCTTAGGCATGGGCATTAAACCGAGTTTAAGCAGGGCAGGGAACTGCATCAGTAACTGGATTATGCCCGCAATGGCTACCCCCCAGGCAAGTCCCATTAACGGTTCGTCAAAATACGGTGCCAGAAAAAACACGGAAGCGATCAGGCACAGATTCAGTAGTACAGGGGTAAAGGCCGGTATCGCAAACTGTTGATAACTGTTTAAAATGCCGCCGGCAAAAGCGACCAGTGCAATAAAAAAGATATACGGGAAGGTAATACGTAATAAATCAGCGGTGAGCTGTATTTGCCCTGCATTGCTGGTAAAGCCGGGAGCAAATAAATAGACCAGTGCCGGCGCGAAGATCATGCCCAGTATGGATAGCACCAGTAGAAAACCGCCCAGTGTGCCAGCAACATGGTTAATCAGATCTTTTAGTGCTTTTTTATCGTGTTTTTCCCTGTATTCTGAAAGCACCGGCACAAAAGCCAGCGAAAAAGCACCTTCACCAAACAGGCGGCGCATAAAATTAGGGATTTTGAAAGCAACCAGAAAAGCATCAGTGCCGCCGCTGGCACCAAAAAAAGTGGCCAGGGTGATGTCGCGCAACAGTCCGAAAACACGGGATAGCAGCGTCATTCCGCCTACAGTAAAGGTGGATCGCAGTAGTTTGGTGCTCAGGGGAATCTCCCGGTTTATTAATGGCGGAAGTTTACCTGTTGCAGACTATTTTCTAAACCCATGGTTTGCGATGTTTGTTATAAAGCCGAATATTTCATTAACTTCCGGGGTCGGAGTCAATGTCAGAAAGTTAAGGGAAATAAGTATCATAGCACCGTGAAAATTTTTACTGGCTGGGATTTTGCTGCGCACGGCGCACCCTACTATGGAAAACATTCTTAACTTACTGGCATTCGGGTCGGAGTCAATTTGTTAAAAAGTCGATTATTAGTTACTTGATGCTTTAAATTGACTTCGCCCCCTGGTCTGATATCTTTTCAACTGGGAAAGGTCGTAAAAAACAGTCACCCTGGTCGAAATCATGTCGATAGTTATTGACAAATGGCGAGAAAAAGAGCAATCTACGCGCTCTTTTTATCCAGACGGTTTAGAACATTGGCAAATTCAGCATCATCAAAGAAACGCGCTAGACAGGCAGATATTCATCATTCACGTAATGTAGGTGTGCGCTCCATGATGCGTACATGCATTAAAAAGGTTTATTACGCGATAGAAGCGGGTGATAAAGCAGCGGCAGAGTCGGCATATAAAGAGGCTGTACCTGTGATTGACCGCGTTTCAGGAAAAGGTTTGATTCACGCCAATAAAGCCGCGCGTCATAAGAGTCGTATGAACAACAATATTCGTTCAATGGCGTAAGTATTTACCAGAAACATTGAATTCGAAAGCCGGTCTGACTTTGTCAGCCCGGCTTTTTTTTGTGTCTGTGAGTTTTGTTTTTTTGGATTTATGACTTATATTTATTTAGGCATTGCGGGTCTCGCCCCGCTGGCGAGTAACTCTTTTGCTACAGCCCAAAAGAGTAACCAGAAAAGGCCGCCCGAATTCGTTTGCCCTGCGGGTACCTGAATTCTCAGCTGTCGCCTACGAGCCCGTCCTGATGCGCCGTCCGGGCGCACAGGACTAAATTCGCCTTCCCTGGCGAATTTGCTCTACCAACAGCTGAGAATTCAGCAAACGAAAGAGGGATTTAAAAACAGGAAAAAACAAAACTAACCAAACAAACAAAAGCTTATCCTGATACGCATAGTTATAGTGCTTCACTGTTTTTGACTTTGACTTTCAAACCACCTCAGCAAGCCATTTAGCCGGTATCTTTATCATGGGCTTTCTGTACCAGCATGTCTGAGCGTTTTTTGCGAGTTCTGGTGCAGCATGATAAAGATACCGGCTAAATGGGAACCCCTGTGTCTTTTACAGGGGCGTAGCTGTTGTGGCGGCCTTTTCTGGGTACTCTTTGTGGCTGTAGACAAAGAGTGCCTCGCCAGCGGGGCGAGACCCGCAATCTATTAGAAGATGTAAAGAGTTAGATATTAATAATAAATAGTAGAATAAATCACAAAAGCACCAAATTATCCCGATGAATCAACTCCGCCTCATCAACATACCCCAGAATACTTTCAAATTTCTCACTGGTTTCACCTTTAATTTTCTGGCTCTCATTAGATCCATAATTAACCAGCCCGCGGGCAATTTCTGAGCCCTCGCTACTGATACAGGAAACTACTTCGCCACGTTGAAAACTACCTTCAACTTTTCTGACACCAACTGCCAGCAGGCTAACGCCCGATTGCTGAATGACTTTGCTGGCGCCGGCATCGAGATAGAGTTTGCCGGAAATTTTCAGCTGATTCGCTAACCATTGTTTACGTGCAGATATGGGTTCATTGTCTGCGGCCAGTAATGTGCCGACTGTTTTGCTTTCAGCAATTTTCTGTAGAATATTTTCTTCTGATCCGGAAGCAATAATGGTGTTTGCGCCAGAGCGTGCGGCACGCTGTGCTGCGGTAATTTTTGTTCGCATTCCGCCCTGACCCAGGGCGCCGCCTTCACCAGCCATGGACAATAAATCACGGTTGCTGGCGTTTGACTCGGTTATTAGCTCAGCGTCATCGTTATAGCGAGGGTCCTTATTAAATAAACCCTGCTGGTCTGTTAATAGAATCAGTGTGTCGGCTGCAACCAGGTTGCATACTAGCGCGCCCAGGGTGTCATTATCGCCGAAACGTATTTCATCCGTAGCCACAGTATCATTTTCATTGATGATAGGAATAGCGCCCAGCTCAAGCAGTGTTTTTAGTGTGCTGCGGGCATTTAGATAGCGTTGGCGATTGCATAAGTCGTCATGTGTGAGTAATACCTGCGCAGTATGGATATTGTGTTGTTTAAAGCAGCTTTCGAAATGTTGTATTAAGCCCATCTGGCCCAGTGCCGCGGCTGCCTGTAGCTCATGCAGGGCATGAGGACGTTGTTTCCAGCCAATGCGTGCCATGCCCTCGGCCACCGCGCCGGAGGAAACCAGCAAAATTTCCTTGCCAGCTTTACGCAGTTTAGCAATTTGTTCAGCCCATGACTGAATAGCCTGGAGATTAAGGCCGCGGCCGTTTGCAGTAATTAGCGCGCTGCCAATTTTAATTACCCAGCGCCTGGAATCGGCAACGGTCTTGCGTGTAGTGATCTGCCGCGAAGTCATTCGTTTTGTTCTTCCTGTTTTACCTGGCTATTTATCAGCTCGCTTTGTTGTTCCTGCTCCTGCTCCAGTTCTCTTTTTAATTCAAGGTGTTGCATTATGTCGAAAGCAAGCTTTTCGGTACCTTGTTTACTGATTGCGGAGATAGTGTATACCGGCCCTTGCCAGTTTAATCTTTTGATGATGTCATCTTGTTTAATTTTGAGCTCGTCTTCATCAAGCAGGTCGGCTTTATTTAGTACCAGCCAGCGAGGTTTGTCGACAAGGTCGTGGCTGTAATTGTCCAGTTCTTTGATGATGGTTCTGGCCTGTTCTACCGGGTCACTGCCATCAAAAGGTGCCAGGTCAATAATATGCAGTAACAATCGGGTGCGTGACAGGTGTTTTAAAAATTGTATGCCCAGTCCCGCGCCTTCCGAGGCGCCTTCAATAATGCCGGGGATGTCTGCGATCACAAAGCTTTGATTCATGCCGACCCGTACTACACCTAAATTGGGGAACAGGGTAGTAAACGGATAATCGGCCACTTTAGGGCGGGCAGCTGAAACTGAGCGAATAAATGTGGACTTGCCAGCGTTAGGTAAACCTAACAGACCGACGTCGGCCAGCACTTTCAATTCAAGGCGTAAACTTCGGCGTTCGCCGGGTGATCCGGGAGTGCATTTTCTTGGTGCCTGGTTTACCGAGCTTTTATAGCGGGTATTGCCAAGGCCATGAAAGCCACCTTGTGCCACTTTTACTTTTTGATTGTTTTCGGTGATATCACCAATGAGCTCATCGATGTCGTCATCATAAATCAGCGTGCCGATTGGCACCGGGATATAAAGATCATCGCCGCCTTTGCCTGTCATTTTTGCACCGGCGCCACGTAAGCCTGATTCAGCGGTGTAGGTGCGAACATGGCGAAAGTCGGCCAGTGTGTTGATGTCATGATCACCGACCAGGTATACGCTGCCGCCATCCCCGCCGTCACCACCGTCAGGTCCGCCGTATTGAATAAATTTTTCACGACGAAAGCTAACCACGCCCGTGCCGCCATCGCCGGCTATAACATTTATGGTTGCTTCGTCGACAAAACGCATATTTGTTCTCTATTATTTAATTAGTGATAGTTTAGCTTAAAAATCAGGTGCTTAGAATTATTTGTCATTGCCAGGCAGGAAGCAATCTCTATCAGCAACGGAGTCGCTGGCAGAAGATTAGATCACCTGGAGCAATCTTTGCGACCGCCATGGATGGTGGAAATGCAAATAGATTGTCGGGAGCAATCTTTGCGACCGCCATGGATGGTGGAAATGCAAATAGATTGTCGGGAGCAATCTTTGCCTTCCCTGTAGGCAAAGCTTCCGCTCCTGCTCACGCCCCTTACCTACTTCCCTGTAGGCAACAAAAAAGCCCCATGCGGGGCTTTTTTTCTTAACCGCATTGCTGTTCTCAGCAATTTAACTCGCAGCAGTCGCGCCCGCTTCTACTACACTAATTGTTTTTCGGTTAAGTGGGCCACGGGTTTCGAAAACCACATTGCCGTCTGCTTTAGCAAACAATGTGTGGTCGCGCCCCATGCCTACGTTAGTGCCTGCGTGGAATTTAGTGCCACGTTGACGAACCAGAATGTTGCCGGCGACAACTACCTGTCCACCGAATTTCTTAACGCCGAGTCGTTTCGATTGTGACTCGCGTCCGTTTCTGGTACTACCGGCTGCTTTTTTATGTGCCATTGTTCCGTTCTCTTATCTTAAGGTTTATGCAGAAATAGCGGTCACTTCAATTTCAGTGTAATACTGACGATGACCTGTTCTCTTTTGATGGTGTTTACGGCGCCTGAATTTCATGATTTCAACTTTTTTAGCGCGACCATGAGATTTTACTGTTGCAGTGACTTTGCCGCCATCAACAAAAGGTGTGCCGATGTTAATATTGTCACCGTCAGCAATCATCAGCACTTTGTCAATTTCGACAGATGCGCCTTCTTCAGCGTCCAGTTTCTCAATGCGACAGACATCGCCCTGAGCTAGTTTGTATTGTTTGCCACCAGTACTGATTACAGCGTACATGGGTGTTCTCCGAAATATCGTTACAGAAAGGGCGCGAATTATACGTTGTTGAAGGCATTATGACAAGCTTGAATAATATGAATATAAGATAATAATAAGGTTTTATTGTTTTCTCAGATTATTGAACTGCTTGACCTGTGGGTGCTGACTACATAGGATTCACTTCTTTATTTTCATGTGGCTGGTCGTAGAGCGGACAATCGGAACTATTTTGACAGAAATAAAAAATAAACAGGCAGCACAAAATACGGAATTTGGATGATATTTTACAGCGTTGTCAGCCTGATATGCAGGCGGTAGACCGGGTTATCCATCAGCGTTTAAGCTCGGACGTCGCTCTGGTTAACCAGTTGAGTCATTATATTCTAAATTCTGGTGGCAAGCGTTTGCGGCCGCTAATTACTGTTCTTTCAGCTAAAATATTTAATTATCAGGGCGACTTGCATTACTTGCTGGCGGCGATCATTGAATTTATCCATACTGCCACCTTGCTACACGATGATGTAGTGGATGAGTCTGATTTACGCCGTGGTAATGAAACAGCCAATGTCTTGTTCGGCAATGCCGCGAGTGTTCTGGTTGGCGATTTTCTTTACTCGCGTGCCTTTGAAATGATGGTGGAAATCGATGATATGCGAGTCATGCAAATTCTTGCTACCACCACCAATGTCATTGCTGAAGGAGAAGTTATGCAGCTGATGAATGTGCATGATGCCGAAACCAGTGAACAGAAATACATGGAAGTGATCTATTGCAAAACGGCCCGGTTATTTGAAGCGGCAACACAACTGGGCGCTATATTGTGTAATCGTGAGGAAAAAGAAGTGCAGGCGATGGCGACTTACGGTCGATATCTTGGTACTGCATTCCAATTGATAGATGATGTCATGGATTACAGTTCAAATAGTGAAAAAATGGGTAAGAATGTGGGTGATGATCTGGCTGAAGGCAAGCCGACATTACCGTTGATATATGCCATACAAAAAGGTTCAGCTGAGGATGTGGCTCTGATAAAGTCGGCTATTGAAAAGGGCGGTTACGATAAAATTGACCAGGTGCAGGCGATTATTCAGCACACAGGTGCTTTGTTGTACACGGAAGAAATAGCGCAAAAACAGGCGCAGTTAGCCATCGATGCACTTGCTGGTTTGCCCGATTCGGAATATAAAACGCTTCTTGAAAATATTGCGCATTTATCCGTGCATCGAAGTCACTAGGTAAAAACTTTTATCTGCAGATGAACATAAGCAGATAATTCAAAAACCAAAAAGCTTTTACTTTTATCTGTGTCTATCTGCGTTCATCTGTGGATTAAATAAGTTATTTATTCGCGTTCTTCGCGACTAGCTATGTTTTTAGCGTTATTAGCGTCAAATCTTGATAGAATACTCTTCAAATTAATTATAGCTTTACAGCAACAGGTTATATTTGTGACAAAAGGCAGCTTATATGTAATTTCCGCCGCATCTGGAGCGGGCAAAACCACACTGGTTAGCGCTATGTTACAACAGGTTTCAGATATAGAGGTTTCAGTGTCGCATACCACACGAGTTCCTCGCGAAGGTGAAGTGGATGGCGTGAATTACCATTTTGTCGATAAGGCTACATTCCAGGAAATGGTGGAGGCGGGTGCATTTTTTGAGTCTGCGGAGGTATTTGGTAATATGTACGGTACCTCGCGACAGCATATTCAGGAACAGTTACTTAAGGGGAAAGATGTTATCCTTGAGATTGACTGGCAGGGTGCGCGACAAATCAGGCAGTTGATAACTGACTGTAAATCAATATACATTGCGCCACCGTCGATTACCACTTTGCGAGAACGTTTGAGTAAACGAGGTCAGGACGATGAAGTCGTTATAAATAAGCGTATGCGTGAAGCTGTCAGTGAAATGTCGCATTATGTTGAATATGAATACCTGGTTATTAATGATGACTTTGATGAAGCGAGAGATAATCTGGCTGCTATAATTAAAGGCAACCGCATGTTATTTGAACGTCAACAACAAAAACATGCACAATTGCTGGCAGAGCTTTTAAGCGCAGCTGATTAACTCTACAATATGATTGATCAGTGTATGCAAGCATAAAGATAAAACAGTAAATACTCAGGAGTGTGCTGAGTATTACACAAACTTATAGACTAATTGGAGAGTAACTATGGCGCGTCTAACAGTAGAAGATTGCCTTGATAATGTAGTAAATCGATTTGACCTTGTGCTGGTGGCCGCGCAACGGGCTCGTCAACTGGCAATGGGCGCAGAATCATTAGTGCCAGAAGATAATGATAAACCAACGGTGATAGCATTACGTGAAATTGCAGAAAATCTAATTAACCGGGAAATATTAGATGCACCAGAAGAAACACCGATGGATGATATCGAGGCGATGATTGAAGGTGATTTATCTGTAGAGCTTGAGAATAGTCTTAAGGAAAGTCTTAAAAATAATCTGTAACCAGTTATCTGTTGAATTCAATAACGGACATATCAAGCACATGTCAGGTGTGTTTGATATGTCCGTTATTTTTTGCCGCGCAATTATTTTCTGTACAATTATTCGCTATAAATTGTTAGGGCAGCTCTGGTTAAGTATCATAAATTCTGGCAATGCCCAAAAGACAGGATCAAGGCATTGTTTTGAAAGCATGCTTATTGCATGGTGAAAAGCAATAACGCAGAGGCTGGCTTTTGGGCATCGCCCCACTGGGCGGGCTTTTAAGCGCACATCTTCTGCGTTATGCTTCTTATGAATGCAACAACAGGCATTCATTGCGAAACATGCCTTGAAAAATTTGTCAGGAACAAATTTTCACGTTAGCCTCGTAGAGGTGAAGCGCAAGGAAGCGCTGAATAATATGTACGCTTAAAAGCCCGCAGAATTTATGATACTTAACCAGAGTTGCCCTGGATTAGACAAATGACTGAAGTAAGCTCGCAAAATGAAGTTGGACCAATAACGGAAGAGCGTTTTTTAATATCTGATCTTTGTGATCTGATTTCACAATATATGGATCAGGAGCAGGTAAAAGAAGTTTATAACGCCTATCTTTTTGGTGCGCAGGCACATGAAGGTCAGCATCGTGTTTCGGGCGAGCCCTATATCTATCATCCCATCGCTGTTGCACGTATTCTTGCGCAAATGCATATGGATGTTAAAAGTATCGTGGCTTCCATTTTGCATGATGTTCTAGAAGACACCCCGGCAACCAGAAAATTAATCGAACGTGAATTTGGCCAGGACGTTGCGCATTTAGTTGATGGCGTTAGCAAGCTGACGCATATCAAATTTAAAAATAAGATAGAACAGCAGGCAGAAAACATACAGAAAGTCCTGCTGGCCATGGCGAAAGATATTCGCGTCATTATGATTAAACTGGCAGACCGTTTGCATAATATGCGGACACTGGGTGCGTTGAAACCGGAGAAGCGTCGACGTATTGCCCAGGAAACCATGGATATTTACATTCCTATTGCCAATCGCCTGGGTATTTATACCATTCGTCATGAGCTGGAAAACCTGGTTTTTAAAGCCATGCATCCTTTTCGTTACCGTGTGCTTGAGCATGCGGTAAATAAAGCCAGTGGTCACCGACATGAATTAATCGATAAGATTAATCAGGCACTCGGTTCAAGGCTGGTTGAAATGTCGATTGATGCGCAGATTGTGTCACGTAAAAAACATCTATTTAGTGTTTATAACAAAATGCGAGACAAGCATTTGCCATTCAGTAAAATTCTGGATGTTTATGCGTTACGTGTTTTAGTCGACTCCGTTGATGACTGTTACCGTGTTCTGGGTATCGTGCATAATTTATTTAAACCCATACCCGGGCGATTTAAAGATTACATTGCGATTCCTAAAAGCAATGGTTATCAGTCATTACACACTGCATTGTATGGACCGCATGGCATTCCGATGGAAGTGCAGGTGCGCACACAGGAAATGGACAAATTTGCAGAAAGCGGCATAGCTGCGCACTGGTTGTATAAATCACCGGACGAAAAAGGTGAGATTGCCGCGCATGCCAGAGCACGAGACTGGTTGACCGGAATTTTAGAAATGCAGCAGTCAGCCGGTGATTCTCTGGAATTTCTTGAGAATGTTAAAGTTGATTTATTTCATGATGAAGTTTATGTCTACACCCCGGACGGTGATATCTTGAAGCTGCCAAGAAATTCAACACCGGTAGATTTTGCCTATGCAGTGCATACTGATATAGGCAACCGCTGCGTTGCAGCAAAGCTGGATCATAGTTTTACGCCATTAAACACACCGTTATACAGTGGTCAGACGGTAGAAATCATTACCTCGCCAAGTTCACATCCAAATGCGGCCTGGTTAAATTATGTTGTTACTGCAAAAGCCAGAAGTAATATTCGTAATTATCTGAAGAGCATGCAGTCTGATGAGGCTATGTCACAGGGGCGGCGTTTGCTAGAGCGTTGTTTAAAGCCACTGGGAATGCGGCTGGACGATGTTAAGAAAAAAAATCTTAAAACGGTTATAAATGAATATGGTTTCGATAAATTAAGCGAATTGCTGGAAGATGTTGGTTTGGGTAATCGTCCACCAAGCCTGGTAGTAAAGCAGCTGGTTCCAGAGCGTGTTTCTGATGGTCAATCAGAAGAAATAAAAGAAATGAAATCTCAGTCGGCGCTTGCGATCAATGGTACCGAAGGCATGGTGGTCTCTTATGGTCGCTGTTGTTATCCGATTCCAGGTGACCCGATTGTGGCAAAGTTGAGTAAAGGTCGCGGTATCGTTGTCCACCGTGAAGGCTGTAAGAATCTTGAAGCCTTAAGTAAGCGCAAACACTCGGATAAATATATTGACGTGCAATGGGCAGATGATGCCAGTGGTGAGTTTAGCTGCGAGATAAAACTTGAGATCGAGAATAAAACAGGTTTGCTGGCAAGAACAGCAACCGTCATTTCTGATTGCGGCGTTAATATTGAAAATGTTTACATGGAAGACCGTGACGGTTTTTCAATGAATCTTTTATACCTGATTAAAGTGGCTGACCGTAATCACCTGGCCGCATTGATGCGTCGATTGCGCCGTATTGTAAATGTAATGCGAATTGCGCGTCTGTAAGCAGAATAAACGGCAGGTCTGACAGGCTTGCAAAATAAAACTAAAAAAGAGATAAAAATGGCAAAAGAAATTATATCGACCGAGAAAGCGCCGCAGGCAATTGGCACTTACTCGCAAGCAGTTAAGACTGGTTCGACGGTTTACCTGTCAGGTCAAATTCCACTGATACCTGAAACCATGGAAATGGTTGAGGGTGATATTAAACAGCAGATACATAGAGTCTTTCAAAATTTGCAGGCTGTTGCCAATGCGGCTGGTGGTGATCTATCGGATGTGGTGAAGTTAAATATTTTTCTTACTGATTTGTCTAATTTCCCACAGGTAAATGAAGTTATGGCGGAGTATTTCCAGCAGCCATACCCGGCACGTGCTGCAATTGGTGTGGCGGCATTGCCAAAAGATGCTGGCGTGGAAATGGATGCGGTTCTGGTGCTGTAAATCCTGTGTTATCGAAAACACATCAAAAGGATACTCATTATTCAGCACCCGCTGTAAATACGACCTACACGGATGCAGGAAGTGCAGATATTGCATCGTTACATGGATGTAACTTAGTAGGGCAATGCAGGAGCAATTGCCGAGGAGCAAATATCTGTCATCCATGTCCGCTCGACATCGCCTCCCTGCGGCTGACGGTTATGAATAATGAGTATCCTTTTCATGCCCTGTTAAAGTTTTGCCATGCTGGGGTATGGCATTGAGGTCTATATCAATGGATGTGCTGCCTATGGAAATGAATAAAGCAGAAAACTTTGAGTATCAGCCAGTTCAGATGCTCAATGGTGTGGGTCCTGCTGTTGCTGAAAAACTAAAGCGCCTGGAAATATACAATATACAGGATGTATTGTTTCACCTGCCGCTGCGTTATGAAGACAGGACAAAGTTAACTGCCCTGGGTTCTTTGCAGCTGGGTCAACAAGCGCTGGTTGAAGGTGTTATTGATCATTGTGAAATAAAATATGGTGGCCGTGGTCGCCGCAGTTTATTGTGTTACCTGTCGGATAATACAGGCGCAATCCTCTTGCGTTTTTTTCACTTTAATAAAGCGCAGCAAAATAATTTGAGCAATGGAAAAAGGTTGCGTTGTTTTGGTGAGGCCAGGCGTGGTCCTGCCCGGCTGGAGTTTGTGCATCCTGAGTATCAGCTTATTCAGGAAAACGATGGTATTGATGAGCAGTCGTTAACACCGGTTTATCCTAAAACTGAAGGTGTTCACCAGACCCTGCTTAAAAAAATATCCGACCAGGTCCTGACTAAAATAAACCAGGGAGAGTTGGTTGACTGGTTGCCTGAGCAGATAAGACAGAAGTATCAGTTTCCAGACCTGGTTACTGCCTTGTCCTGTGTTCATCGTCCGCATAAAAATGAAAATGTTTTTGCGTTAAACGAGTGTAAAACAAAAGCGCAACAGCGTTTGCTATTTGAAGAGTTGCTTGCTCACCAGTTAAGTCTTCTGCAGGCGCGTAATGAAATCAAGAAAGTTTCGGCGATAAAATTATCGGTCAATCAGGATGACTATTCTGCATTCATAAAAAGCCTGTCATTTGAATTAACGCATGCCCAGGAAAAAGTTATCGCAGAAATATTTTCTGATATCAGTAATGGTCATCCAATGTTACGGCTGGTGCAGGGAGATGTTGGCTCGGGTAAAACCGTTGTTGCCGCTGCTGCTGCCATGGCGGCGATTAATTCGGGTTTTCAATTTGCCATTATGGCGCCAACTGAAATATTGGCAGAGCAGCATTACCTCAATTTTCAACAGTGGTTTGAAGAAAAAAATTGTTTGTTATTAACAGGTAAAGATAAAGGGAAAGTTCGTCAGCAAAAATTAAATAAAATAGTTACTGGCGAATCTCAAATTATCATTGGAACACATGCCCTGTTTCAGGAGGATGTTGAGTTTAAACAGCTGGTATTACTGGTGGTGGATGAGCAGCATCGTTTTGGTGTTCATCAGCGCCTTGCTCTGCGTGAAAAAGGTGCTTCCAGAAATAAGCTAAACGGCAGGGCGAAAGAATGGCGCGAAAATATTGCGCCACATCAATTAATCATGACAGCAACACCCATTCCCAGAAGTCTGGCAATGACAGCCTATGCTGACCTGGATTACTCAGTGATTGACGAGCTGCCCAGAGGGCGTAAGCCGGTAACAACCGTGGTGGTCTCAACATCGCGTAGAGATGAGGTTGTACGTCGAATCGAAAAAGCCTGCGAAAAAGGAGAGCAGGCCTACTGGGTATGCACATTGGTTGAAGAATCTGAGGTTCTACAGTGTCAGGCTGCTGAGGTGGCGACTGAGCAGTTAACAGCAGAGTTAAAAAATGTGTCTGTTGCTCTGGTACATGGCCGTATGAAACAGCAGGAAAAGCAGTTAATTATTAGTCAGTTCAAAAATAAAGAAATTGATTTGCTGGTTGCGACTACGGTGATAGAGGTCGGTGTGGATGTGCCCAATGCTTCATTGATGGTAATTGAGAATGCAGAGCGTTTAGGTCTTGCGCAATTGCATCAGTTAAGAGGCCGCGTAGGTCGTGGTGCAAAACAAAGTGCCTGCGTATTAATGTATCAGCCGCCATTGTCGCAGTTGGGCAAACAGCGTCTGGCTATCTTGAGAGAAACCAATGATGGCTTTAAAGTGGCAGAAAAAGATTTACAGTTGCGTGGCCCGGGAGAAGTGCTGGGAACCAGGCAGACAGGCTTAATGCAGATGAGAATCGCCGATATTGTACGAGATGAACCCTGGTTCGAAGAAGTAAAAGCAACGGCTTTATATATTATTAAACAGCACCCTGAAGCGGTTGAACCTCTGGTGCGTCGTTGGCTGGGCAAGGCAAATCGGTTTGCTAATGTGTAATAGTGCTTCAGTAATATTTCTGGCTTTTATCTAGTGAATAGACTATTAATTAATGGCTCTTTCATTATTAATACTACCAACGACGTACTGAATGATATCGCAGACAGAAAATCCACCCCTTGATGCAGTTAACTTATCCGTTGAGCCAGACGCTCGCCAGGATGATCGTATTCTACAAACTCAGATTATCCGACTGATTACAGGTTCGGGTTTTAGTAATGTTGCAGGTATCGCAATGGCAATTATCTGGGTAGGATTGATATGGAAAGATTTGCCGCATGAAGTGTTAAGTGTCTGGCTTGGAATGATGCTACTGCTGTTTATTTATCGCTCTGCAGTGCATTATTTCAAATTATATTCTGTTGAAAGTAAATTACCGCTCGATAAGTTCATGGTTCGACGCTGGTACCTGGTTTCTGTTTTTCTAACAGGGGCCGGTTGGGGTATTACTTCAACCTTAATGTTTCCTTTTAATGATTTACATCAAATTGTGCTGGCCTTTATTCTGGTTGGTGTTTCTGCTTCCGGTGTTTCTTATTCCTCTGTTGCCTGGGTTTATTATGGTTATGTCGGTTGTGTTCTGCTGCCGTTAATGATTCGTTTTTTTTATATTGGTGGTGAGATTTATTATGCCTTATCTGCAATGACAGGTTTCTTTTTAGGGGTGATGATAATGGCGGTTCACCGCATGTATAAGTCATCAACGGCAGAGCTTGAGTTGTCGTACAAAAATGAAGCATTAATTGGTGGTTTGACCAAGGCAAGTGCGAGCCTGGAAAGGCTGAACGATGATTTGAAAGATGAGATAGATCATGGCAAGAAAATAGAAGCTGAGCTGAAAGCAGCTAAAGAAAATGCTGAAAAAATGAGTCAGGCAAAAGGTGAATTTTTAGCAAACATGAGCCATGAAATTCGTACTCCAATGAATGGTGTTATTGGTACTTTGCAGTTACTGGAGGATACAAATTTAAATTCAGAGCAAAAAGAGTTTGTTGTAATTGCACATAAATCGGCCGATGCTTTACTGGCTATTTTGAATGATATTCTGGATCTTTCTAAAATCGAGGCGGGTAAATTAAATTTTGAAAACATAAACTTTAATTTGAATCAGATCATAAATGATATCGTGACGCTGTATTCATTAAAATCGGAACAGCAGGGTGTAATGCTGGTGCAAAAAATTGATGAATCGTTGCCAGCATCTTTGCTGGGTGATCCCACACGTATCCGTCAGGTGATTGTCAATCTGGTTTCCAATGCGTTGAAATTTACTGACCATGGGGAGGTTATGATTAATGTTGAAGTTGTTAAGTTCGATACTGACAGTAATAGTGCTGAGGTCAAAATATCGGTATCGGATACCGGAATAGGTATCCCTGTAGCGGCGCAACAAACATTATTCAATGCCTTCACCCAGGCTGATGGTTCAACCACCAGGAAATATGGTGGTACCGGCCTGGGACTGGCTATCGTTAGTCAACTGGTTGATATGATGGGCGGCATACTGGGTGTAGATAGCGTCGAAGGTGAAGGTTCGCAGTTCTGGTTTACTACTAGTTTCCAGTGTGGCGATGAAAAACCAGAAAACAGGCCAGTTTTATCTTCAGAAACCAGTTCTGTGCCAGTAGATGCAAAAATATTATTAGTCGAAGATAACCCAATCAATCAGATGGTGGCACAAAAAATGCTGGAAAAAGTAGGGTTGAAGCCAAAACTGGCAAATAATGGTGTGGAGGCGGTGCAAATGTTAAATGAGCAAACATTTGACCTGGTGTTAATGGATTGCCAGATGCCGGAAATGGATGGTTTTGACGCCACGCGCGAAATACGAAAGCTGGCAATAAAGGCAACAGATCAAAATTTAATACCGGTAGTAGCAATGACCGCTAATGTCATGTCAGGCGACCGTGAACGCTGTCTTGAAGTAGGTATGGATGATTATATCGGCAAGCCGGTGCAGCGCGACAAGCTGGAATCTGTGCTTAGAAAGTGGCTGGCTTGAGAGAAAATTAGCTACAAAACATACCGAATGCGTAAAACCGACACTAATCGGACTATTAAAAATCTTAAAAGCATTTAGTCCACAGATGAACGCAAATAAACGCAAATAAAAACAAGAAATGTTAATTTTTGTCATCCTGACTGGAGCGTAGCGTAATGGAAGGATCTTGTTCACCACGCTATTATAGTGTAACTGTCTCAAGACCCGTCACTACCGCTCAGGAGGACATCAAATAACTAATGTCTTTTATTTGCGTTTATTTGCGTTCATCTGTGGACTAAATTATTTTGTTTATGCGGCCGCTAATGGCCGTTTTTTCGCTGTCGGCTTGGCACTGTCACTCTGTTACTGCAGTGAAATGCATTTCACGTTAAAATAACCCTTCTGTTTGTCACTTTGTAAATACTACTGTGAACTCAAAACAACGCTGGTATCGGCGTCATCAACTGTTTAATCAATCCATTGCACCTTCATTATTACCCTGGTTATTTGATGCTTCATCGTTAACTGCACGAATGATTGATTTGTGCGGTAAAGATTTTTCTGTGCGCGTAATATCACAGCAGTGGCAAAAATTAAACGCAGAAGAAGCCTCTGCTATGTCATTAAAACATGTTCGCTCTGCTTTGGTCCGGCAGGTTTTATTGTGCTGTGGTGATCAGCCATTGGTGTATGCCCGAACTGTCATTCCGGTAACAACTATCCAGGGTGCGCAGCGACGCTATGCAAACATGGGAAACAGGCCTCTGGGTGCAATGCTGTTTGCTGACAGAACCATGCGACGAGAAGATGTTCAGGTTGCTATATTACCCGTTTCACATGAGGCAAATCAATTTACCGGGGCTGATGAACCCGTGTGGGGCAGGCGCTCGGTTTTTCGTGTGGCGGGGAAACCGCTTTTGGTCAGCGAGTATTTTTTGCCTGATTTTATCAAGCACGGGAAATAGTCGTTTATCGTTGCTCTTTAATGGAAAGAGCAACGATAAAGGACAGTTTTTTTCTATTCTTTTATCTCAGTCATCTTTTCAATGATAATAGGCGTAGTGGGCACGTCTGTTGAGAAAGGACCGCCAGAGCCTGTCGCGACACGTGAGATTGCGCCGGCAATATTATCGCCTTCGACAACTTTGCCAAATACAGTATAACCCCAGCCACGCATTGATTTACCGCTGTGATCTAAAAAAGCATTGTCCGCTGTGTTGATAAAAAACTGATTGGTAGCTGAATGTGGCGCACTGGTACGTGCCATCGCTATCGTGTACTTCAGGTTTTTCAGGCCGTTATCGGCTTCATTTTGAATCGGATCCCTGGTCTCAACTTTTTTGTAGTCTGCAGTGAATCCGCCGCCCTGGTTCATAAAGTTTTTAATTACCCGGTGAAAGATGGTGCCATCATAGCTGCCAGCATTCACATAATCTAAAAAGTTAGCAACCGTTTTTGGTGCTTTTTCAGGGTAGAGTTCGAAAACCATGTTGCCTTTGCTGGTTTCTACTTTAACTTTAGGGTTTGCAGCCTGTGCTAGCTGAATTTGAAAGCTTAATGCCAGGGCTGCGATGCTGAGTAATAGTTTTTTAAGTGTCATATTTGAATCTTCTTATTAATATAAAAGTTGATGGAATTTAACTTAAATTGTTAAGTTTGTCAGCTTTTAACGATATTTTATTGTCTGGTATTTTCAATGGACTTTTATTTCGGTATTGAAAGTCTGGCCCCGCTAAGGTGTAGTCATTCAAAAGAAAAACAAATCTAAAGCCTGACCTTCATTTTCTTTTACGGGCAGATAAATATCGAACCGGACAGTAACCGCCACCTAAGGATTTATATCAAGCATAAAAAACGGCAGCCATGTTGAATGTCGGTATGGGTTAAAAGCTGACAGGCCGGCATTTCAGAGGTGAATCCCTGTAATTCATGATTTGTGAAGTTTTGTGACACCTGGCGGAACATCTATATTATGCTGTAATAAACAAAGAGTAACTCGCCAGTGGGGTGAAATCCGCAATGTTAAACAAGGATTGAATTGTAACAGCAAGCAATAAAACGCTAAAAAATACTAACCAGAAATAGTTGCTTTACGCGATAACTGGGTTTTATTTATCCCGATAGAACGCAGGAATAGTGTAACTAATTCAGAGCTGAGTTCATGAAGGCTAACATCAACCAGTCTGTCCTGTGGCTGCAGGCATTTTTGAATCAGTGTCTCACGTACCATGCCTTGAAACATTAATCCAGCGCTTAAAATGGTTATTTCACGATGCGGAATATCGTAGGGCAGGGTTTCATTTAAGCCAAATTCAATGTAATCGGTAAAGCTTTTCCAGCGATTTTGGAAAAAAGCCAGTGTTGCTGGATTGCCTTCAAGCAGGCTATGCAGCTCGATCCTTAAAATGTCCGGGTTTTGTGCAATGTTTTCGATGTAGACCTGAGTCATGCCGGCTAGCGCATCCCCAAAGTTTGTACCGTGGCTAACGATAGTGTCAACATAACTCTGGCGTTGACAGGAAAATTTTTCTAATACGGCAGCATATAGGGTTTGTTTGGAGTCAAAATGCCGGTAAAGGATAGCCGGGCTGACATTCACTGCACGCGCGATTTCATCGACCGAAACGCCATGAAATCCTTTACTGGCAAAAAGGCCCTGAGCAGCAGAAAGAATGCTCTCTTTGCGCTCAGGGCCTGAAAGTCGATGGCTCAACTTTGTTTGTCCGCTAAAAGCTCAAGTCGAATTATGCAGCTTTTTGTATCATGAAGACAAATTTACCGTTTTCTTCGCCGCTGGATTTCAGCTCATTACCGGTTTGTTTGCAAAAAGCTTCGAAATCTTTTACTGAGCCCGGGTCAGTCGCAATAATTCTAAGAGTTTGCCCGGCATCCAGTGCTGAAATGGCTTTTTTAGCGCGTAGGATAGGAAGTGGGCAGTTTAAACCGCTAGCATCTAATTCTGAATCAAAGTCACTCATGGAGATTTCCTCGTTTTAGGTTATGGTTTTACTAAATAAATATTTAGTGGGTGTTTTATATAACTAAGATTATTTATATAAGTAAACGTTCACTAACTTATAAAAAAAGACAGTAGGTGTCTATGCCAGTTTGTCATATTTATTGTTTTTTGGTCGGAAGAACACAAATCAAAAGGGTAGGGTTATATATCAAGGTGAATTTCATCAGTTTTGATAGACAATGGTATAGCCTGCAATTTTTCGCCCACACAGGGGCCAGCAATGCATTTACCGGAATTAATCATAAACAATGCATCATGGGTGGCGCATTGTATTAGTTCCTTATCCAGATCAAGAAACTGGTCTTGCTGCCATTCAAGACTGGCACCGGTGTGTGGACACTGGTTGTAATAAGCAAAAAATTCACCATCCTTGTGGACAACAAAAATTGATTGTATTTTGCGTTTGATTTTAACATCGAAGCTTTTACTGCCAGGGTCTTCGATGTCGCTGATTTTACAGAGAATGTGTGTCACAACGTATGGTAGAGTAGCGTTAATTTTCTGGATTATACCAAAGTATCAGTTAGGTGCCATGCAATCAATTTTCATGCAATTTAGTGAGGCTGAAACGGCTGTTATTGCTCTATTGAGCATAATAACTATTTTACAAGTTGTTCTCGTCTTGCGCTTAAATAAAAAATTCAGTGAGCTGGGTTATAAAACCGATGAGCAGTCACGGCATATTCATGCTCAGCAGGAAAATTTTCAACGCACCAGAGCGGCTTTACTGGAAGCACAAGGTAATACGCAATTTAAAATGGAACAACGCTTTGGTGAAGTTCAGCATGCTTTAGAAAAAAGACTGGGAGAAATGTCGCAGGCATCGGTTGAACGTTTAGCTAAATCAAGCGAGAAAATGCAGCACAGTCTGCAGCAGCAACTACATGGTTTGCAGGTAATAAAATCGAGTTTTGAGCAACGTTTTGGAGATATGCAGCAAAGCATTGAAAAACGTCTTGGCGAAATGTCAAAACACAGTATTGAAAGTTTTACCAAATCCAATAATGATTTGCATGAAGTTTTACAGAATCGGTTGAGTGAAATTAGCGGGCAGGTAGAACAGCGCCTGGATAAAGGCTTTGAAAAAACGACCGAAACATTTACTGATGTGGTTAAACGGCTGGCGCTAATTGATGAAGCGCAAAAACGAATCACCGAACTTTCCAGTAATGTGGTGAGTCTGCAGGAAGTACTAACAGATAAGCGCTCACGTGGCGCTTTTGGTGAAGTGCAAATGGCAGGCTTGATAAGTAATATAATGCCGGAAGATAGTTATGCGTTACAGCATTCATTAAGTAATGGTATGCGTGTAGATTGCATGATGTTTTTACCGGATCCTACCGGGCATATTGCGATTGATTCAAAGTTTCCGCTCGATTCATTTCAGAAAATGATGGATGATGAAGCTAGTGATGCTGATCGAACAAGTGCAAAAAAACAATTTTGTTTAGATATTAAAAAACATATCAGGGATATTGCCGATAAATATATTATTGAAAATGAAACCGCTGATGGTGCCATTATGTTTATTCCGGCAGAAGCGGTTTTTGCAGAAATACATGCGCACCAACCACGGTTGGTTGATGAGGCGCAGCGTGCACGCGTCTGGATGGTGTCGCCAACGACGTTGATGGCTGTATTGACCACCGCAAGAGCGGTATTAAAAGATTCAGCAACTCGTAAACAGGTGCATGTTATACAGGAGCATCTTGTTAGCCTGGCAAAAGATTTTGATCGTTTCAGAACGCGTATGGACAATCTTTCAAAACATATACAACAGGCAAATAGAGATGTTGAAGATGTGCATATTTCTGCAAATAAAATTAGTAGTCGATTTGAAAAAATTGAAAAGGTAGAGCTCAAAGAAGAAGACGTTGAACTTTTAGAGTCGGATTGTAAAAGCTAATGCACCAGAATCCTTCCTCGGCAACCGCAAGTGCGCTACCCTAAGCCGACCCACATGGCAAGGATTGTTCCTACAATCCTATTGCATTTCCTCCATCCCTGGAGGTCAGACGTGGGAAGTGCGGAAAATGCATATGTCCATGGATGGACGGTAGTAGGGCAATGCATATGTCCATGGAAGGACGGTAGTAGGACAACGCAGGAGCAGTTGTCGAGGAGCAATTGCCGATGTGGAGCAATTTTCAGCCGACCCACATGGGCATAACTACACTGCCTTCCACGTAAAGTGCATTAGAATAATGACTAAAAACCAGCAACAGAAGACTTTTTTATGGTGACACAATCATTTTCCCCCGCATCACGTGCAATCATGGTCAGTGCTGCACTGGTTATTGTTATCGCAGGTATGAAATATGCGGCACCTTTACTGGTACCTTTTTTGCTCTCTGCTTTTATAGCTATAATCAGCTTTCCATTAATGAGCCTGCTGCAACAAAAAGGCCTGCCTAAAGGTGTGTCGCTTACGTTGGTTATGTTGCTGGTGATCTTTATCGGTTTGGTTTTGACATTTCTAATCGGCAGTTCGCTAACAGACTTTAGCCGAACTTTACCGGAGTATCAGCAGAGAATAACAACCGAATGGGGTGAGCTGATACGCTGGTTAAATAATCATGGTATCTCTGTCGCAGATAACATAAAAGAAATTGTGGATCCGGCCGCTGCGGTAGGCCTGATATCATCAATATTAAAAGGTTTTGGAAATGTTCTAACAAACTCGTTTTTAATTATTTTGACCGTGATTTTTATCCTGATCGAAGCTGCAGGCTATACGCAGAATATTACAAGTTTAAACAATACTGGCTCAGGTCCTTCACCTTCGGATGGGCAGGTATTCTCACAGGTGTTCGTTGATAAGTTGCGCAGATATATGAGCATGAAGACCATAATCAGCATGATGACCGGCGTTGTCATTGCTGTAGCTATGTGGTTGATTGGCGTTGACTATCCCGTGTTATGGGGCGTGCTTGCCTTTATGCTCAATTTTGTTCCCAATATAGGTTCGATTATTGCGGCGGTTCCTGCAGTGATACTGACACTTGTGCAGCTGGGTTTTGCTTCTGCTGTGGTAGTGGCCGTGGTTTATGTTACGGTAAACGTGATGATCGGCAGTATTATTGAGCCAAAATATATGGGTAAAGGTCTGGGGCTGTCGACTTTGGTGGTATTTGTATCGCTGGTTTTCTGGGGTTGGGTATTAGGGCCGGTAGGTATGTTGTTGTCTGTGCCACTCACCATCACTGTGAAATTAGCGCTGGACAGCAAACCTGATACCCAGTGGTTGGGCCATTTGTTAGGGCCAGCTGAAAACTAAATGTATCTTTTTTCTCACTTGCTGTATTGATAAAGGCTATTTTAAAATTCTTCCATTTCTATGAAGGCAATAGCAATGCCATTCTCGGCATGACGTACGACCACCCCATCTTTTGTTGTTTCTGCAAAGTTATCCAAAGGGTCTTTAAAGTGCAGGTTGACCATTTCTCCCATAGGGTAGTGGTCAGCATTCTTTAGCTTTAAAAACAGGCCACCCTGGCTCATGTTATGTGTAGTAACAGTGCATGCTGTATCTTCAAGAAAGCTAAGCTCAACTTCTATCTGTATTTCCTGTCGTGGAAATTGACGTTTATCTTCAGACATAAAACACCTGTTTGAACTGAAAAATTAATTGGCAAATATCTCCTTAATAATAGACCTAACATTAGAAAATACTAGATAATTGGCAGATTAATGTTAATGGCCATCTGACGGATTATAAAATGTCATTGCAATGCCTGCCTTGTAATGAATGCCTACAGAGCAACTGAGCCCGCCAACATAACCTCGACGGTGTACAAAGCTTGACTTAAATGACGCGATTTGATGGTGAATCAGCCTGTGAGGCAGAGATACTATATAATTCGTAGAAGGGTTCTGTAATTGAAAATTATGTTTATACCCAGCACATAAAAGGTTATCTGATGAAATTTTTAAACTGTACTGCTTTCTTGTTAGCACTATTCATTTTTTCACTATCATCTGTGTCCGCTGCTGACCTGGATCGTGAAAAGCGGATGGCAGATGAGATAGTTGATGCCATACTGGATGGTGAGGTGGTTTTTTTAAATGTCAATGACCACCAGTTTCTAAGTATTTATACCGAAGCCGATGAATCCGGTGAAGCAAGCAGGGGTACCGCCATTATATTACATGGTCGAGGTTTTCATCCTGACTGGCAGGATGCGATTAATCCGTTGCGAGTAGGTCTGGCCAGGTCAGGCTGGAACACGCTTTCGATACAGATGCCGGTATTAGAAAAACAGGCAAAATACTATGATTATTTGCCATTGTTTGCTGAAGCCATTCCCAGGATAGAAGCTGCAACAGCTTATGCGCGTGAGCAACTGGAAAACAAACATGGTAACAATAAAGTGGTGCTGATTGCGCATAGCTGTGGTGCGCATATGGCAATGGCATGGGCGGATGTTGATTCATTTGAATCGATAGATGCTTATGTTGGCATTGGCATGGGTGCGACTGATTATAAGCAGCCAATGAAACAGCCATTACCATTAGACAAAATTAAAGTGCCGGTACTGGACGTGTACGCAGAAAACGATTACCCGGCCGTTTTGAAAATGGCAGCGGAGCGTCTTCGTTTAATTAAAAAGGCCGCTAATAAAAATTCCAGCCAGGTCGTTGTTAAAGGTGCAGGGCACTATTATATTGATAAAGGTGAAGCTTTAACGCAGGTGATACATCAATGGTTGCAATCTTTATAGACAGGGTAGATATGAATGAACGATGATAAAAAGCCGGCCGGGCAATTTGAGCTGCTTACGCAGAAACGTTTTTTACCCTTTTTTGTAACCCAGTTTTTCGGTGCGTTTAATGACAATGTTTTTAAAAATGCATTAATCATTTTGATTGCTTTTCAAGGTGCAAGTTTTGTTAAAGGCGATACAGATTTATTGATTAATATTGCCGCTGCACTTTTTATTCTCCCCTTCTTTTTATTCTCAGCCACTGCAGGCCAATGGATTGATAAATATGAAAAGTCGAAATCAATAAGATTAATTAAATTACTGGAAGTTGTTATTATGTCGCTAGCGGCATTTGCTTTTGTGCAAGGTTACATTATGCTGTTGATCGCACTGCTGTTTTTAATGGGAACGCAGTCAACATTTTTCGGCCCGGCGAAATACAGTTATATTCCCCAGCACCTGAAAGTAACGGAGTTAATTGAAGGTAATGCTCTGGTGCAGATGGGTACCTTTGTCGCCATTCTGCTAGGTACCATTTTAGGTGGTGTCATGATTGCTGAAGAGCAGGGCAGATTGTATGTGGCCTGTGCCATCGTGTTTTTTGCCGTGGCAGGATATATATCGAGTCGTTATATTCCTGTTACGCCTTCACTTAATCAAGACCTGAAAATCAACTGGAATTTTTTTGCTGAAACATATCGAAATTTAAAATTTCTTAAAAGTAATCGCACCGTTTTTTTGTCAGTGCTGGGTATTTCATGGTTCTGGTTTTTAGGTGCAACTTACCTGGTGCAGCTAGCAAATTATACAAAAACAACGCTGGGCGGAAATGAGCAGGTTGTTACCTTATTGCTTACGCTGTTTACTTTGGGTATTGGTACAGGTTCATTATTATGTAACTGGTTGTCGGGTAAGAAAATAGAAATCGGCCTGGTGCCATTCGGTTCCATAGGGCTGACTTTATTCGGCATTGACCTGTATTTTTCGCAACCTGATGGTTTGTCTGCGGTTACCATTGGTGTTAAAGAGTTTTTATCTGTCGACTATTTGCGTTTGATTACGGATGTTGTTCTGGTCGGTTTTTTTGGCGGTTTATACATTGTGCCATTAATGGCACTGGTTCAGCAGCGCTCAGACCCTGAGCATTTATCAAGGGTGATTGCCGGTAATAATATTCTCAATGCTTTATTGATGGTGCTGTCAGCGATTGTTGCTATTGTTGCACTATCATCCGGTTTTTCAATTGCACAATTGTTTCTACTGGTCGCGATATTGAATGCTCTGGTTGCATTATATATTTACACATTAGTGCCTGAATTCCTGATGCGTTTTCTGGTGTGGCTACTTATTCATAGTGTTTATCATATTAAAGCTAAAGACCTTGAAAAAATTCCTGATGCTGGTGCAGCAGTACTGGTCTGTAATCATGTCAGTTATGTTGATGCACTAATTATTGCAGGTTGTATCCGGCGGCCTGTTCGATTTGTGATGTACTACAAAATTTATAAAATGCCGGTATTAAATTTTATTTTTCGCACCGCAAAAGCCATTCCTATTGCCGGTAGATATGAAGATGAAGCCCTGTTGAACAGGGCGTTTGATGATATTGATAAAGCGCTGGCAGAGGGTGACCTGGTATGTCTCTTTCCAGAAGGAAAGCTAACTGCTAACGGTAGTATAAGAACCTTTAGAGATGGTGTAGAAAAAATCATCAGACGCAGGCCGGTGCCGGTGGTGCCCATGGCGTTGCAGGGTCTATGGGGTTGTGCTTTTAGCCGTGAGCAATCCAACGTGTTTTATCGTTTGTATAAAGGTCTTAGCTCTAGTATTGCCCTGGTGATAGGGGATAGTGTTGAAGCGAAAGATGCTACCGCGAGTATGCTGCAGGGTAAGGTACAGGGTCTTTATAATGAATAAAAAACATTACCGCAGAGGCGCAGAGATTATTGTTAAATGCGCCTACGGCGCAACTAACATCTAATGTTTTTCTTTGCGTTTCGGCGCCTTTGCGGTAAATAATGTTTTTGACAATAAAAAAGCCACCTGAAGAGGTGGCTTTTTCTGTCTGGTTTTACAGCTGTCGTTTTTTATACGCGACCCATAGCACCAAAGCTCTTAATAAATGGACCAGCCATACGTGGATCTGAAATCATGGCTTTAAAATCGCCTGTTTTGAATTTCAGTTTACCGGTAGTGAAAGCCAGACCTAAACCGGTCATGCCGATTTCTTTCTTCAGCCATTTTTCCCAGTTTTTCTGCTCAGCACGCATGTCCCAGCTCAGCTCACGACCGTCATAAGTGCCTGCTTCTGTTACCTTCCCGTTTACTACATTGATAAAACCCTGGCAGGTATCATCTTTAGGAAAACCGTAACCAATAACAGAATTAAAGTTAATTTTTTCTAATGCACCAGAAAGATCTGATGTTGAATTCCACTGTTCCTGGAAGCCTTTCATCCAGGCATCATCAAATAAAGCCATTGTTATATCTCCGAATTCTTATTGTGCGAAATGCACTTAGTATTACAGCAGTGCAAACATGTAAGTTTGCCTCCGATTTACGTAGCGCGTGTATTGTAATTATTAGTTCACTGCCACGAAAAGCGAAAGGGATAATAACATAAGACTGGCTATATCGAAAGGGATAGATGTATCCCAAATCCATACATAGAGAGTCGTCAGCGCCTGATCCGCTCCTAAATCACGAATTTTCTTTGGCGCAGGCGGGTATCATCGACACAAACCGGTGATTTACTCAAAAATTATCTCGCCATTGATCGTTAAACCCCGTCACCCGTTTTTTGAACGGATTTATCCTGTATAACCGGTCATTTTTCTTTTTTCGGTGTTAGATGGGCGGCGGGTCGAACCTCCTCAGTGCAGCAAGTACCTGTTCCAGTAATGTTTGATGTTTGGCCTGAAGTTTTACAAAAAGTTGTCGTCCTGTCTTAACCACTTTTGCTGCTATGGCATATAAACGCCAGCGTATTGTCATGGCACGATGGCTCGCTAAGGCTTCAGGCAATAACTGGCGCATCAGCGCAAAGAGATTGAAAGACAGTGCCGAGATTAAAAAGTACAGGGCATTGGCATTAAAATCAGAGCAAGGCAGTGTGTCGCCACCAAAATCGAGTTTAAGTTCTTTAATCCTGTTCTCGCTGTCTTCTGCCCGCTGGTTATACCAATGGATAATTTGGCTATTACTCCAGTCATCTTGATTCGTTGCAATGAAACGGTAAATGTAGCCCTGAGAGACAATTTGTTCACCGGTGTCCGCGGTGTCTAAATCCAGTTCACCCTGGCCTTTGATGCGTTTACGCTGAATGACCAGTGTAAACGGCTTTTCATAATCACTGATCCAATGTGCCATGCGACACGTATCCTGCCCTGTTACGGGCTCGCCTTGTTTATTCT
>CAWDMF010000010.1:0-90402 GCA_963803185.1 uncultured Gammaproteobacteria bacterium
AGGTTATTTTCGCCAGGAGATCGACAAGGATGGTGCACAACAGGCCCTGTTTCCGTATAACGACCCCGGCCAGTTGCCGATTACGCCATTGCGCCACGCCAGTGGCGAGTGGTTACGCCTGGAGATCGCGCTGCCCGGTTACTCGCTCTGGTTGCGAGCCTGGCAGGTTCAGGTTGGTCGCGTACAACTTTACCTGCTGGACAGCAACGACGCGGCGAATTATCCGGCACATCGCGGCATTACCAGTGAGCTCTATGGCGGCGGGCCGGAGTTGCGTCTCAAGCAGGAACTGCTGCTCGGGATTGGCGGCTGGAGATTGCTCGATGCACTCGGTATTCAGCCGGAAGTCTGTCATCTGAATGAAGGGCATGCCGCCTTCGCGGTACTGGAACGTGCCCGCAGTTTCATGGAGGAAAACGGTCAAACTTTTGCCGCTGCGCTGGCGGTGACGCGTGCGGGTAACCTGTTTACCACCCACACGGCGGTGGCTGCGGGTTTTGACCGTTTCGCGCCGGCGCTTATCGAGCAATACCTCGGTGGCTATGCTGAACAGAGATTGGGCATTCCCCGCCACGATTTGCTGGCCCTCGGTCGGCAGAATCCTGACGATGCATCGGAAGCATTTAATATGGCCTACCTGGCGATACGCGGCAGTGGCGCGGTGAATGGCGTGAGTCGTTTGCATGGGCGAGTCAGCCGGCATTTATTTGAGCCTCTATTTGCGCACTGGCCAACGGAAGAAGTGCCGGTCGACCATGTCACTAACGGTGTGCATATGCCGACCTGGGACTCAGTGGCATCGGACGATCTTTGGACCGAAGTCTGTGGTAAGGATCGCTGGTTAGGTGCAACAGAAACGCTGGAGCAGGACATGCGCCAGGTCTCCGACAGTCAACTCTGGCAATTTCGCCTCGCCGCCAGCCGTGCATTTGTTGACTATGTGCGTGAACGCATATCCCGGCAACTGGCTGCCTCCGGTGCCTTGCCCGAGGAGGTTGTGGTCGCAAAACAGCTGTTTGATTGTAATATATTAACGCTGGGATTTGCCCGCCGTTTTGCCAGTTACAAAAGACCGAACCTGTTGCTGCACGACCCGGAACGACTGTTGCGACTGCTCACCAATCCACAACGTCCGGTACAGCTCATCATGGCCGGCAAGGCGCATCCGGCAGATGAGGTGGGTCGTGCGCTGATTAAACAATGGACACATTTCATCCGCCAGCCCGAGGTGCGTCCGCACATCATTTTCCTCAGTGACTACGACATGCTACTGACCGAACACATGGTGCAGGGTGTCGATGTCTGGCTCAACACACCGCAACGTCCCTGGGAAGCATGTGGCACCAGCGGCATGAAGGTGCTGGTCAATGGCGGCATTAATCTATCGGTACTGGATGGCTGGTGGGCGGAAGCCTACACGCCCGAAGTGGGCTGGGCCCTGGGCGATGGCCAGGAACACGGCAACGATCCGGCCGGGGATGCGCGTGATGCTGAAGCCCTTTACGATCTACTGGAAGATGAAGTGATTGCCGAATTTTATACGCGCGATGAGCAAGGGGTGCCCACCGCCTGGGTGGAGCGTATGCGGGAAAGCATGGCGCGGTTAACGCCTCGCTACTCCAGCAACCGCGCGGTGCGTGAATACACAGAGCAACACTACCTCCCGGCGGCAGCCGCCTACCGTGCACGGGCGGTCGATAAAGGCGCCATCGGTGTCGAGCTGGTGGCCTGGCGTCAGGCGCTGAAAGTAAAATGGCCTGCACTGCGCTTCGGCGAAATGACGCTTGTAACGCAGAGTGAGCAACACGTATTTGAAGTGCAGGTGTATCTCGATGACATCGATCCAGCGGCCGTGCGGATTGAACTTTTTGCCAATGGCATTGAGGATGATGCGCCGGAAAGAGTCGAGATGAAACCTGTGCGAGATCTTGTGGGTGCTATAAATGGTTATGCCTATCAGGCACAAGTGCCGGCAACGCGCCCGGCGACAGACTATACGGCGCGATTAGTGCCATTTCACGATGGCGTGGCGGTACCTCTGGAAGAGGCGCATATCCTGTGGCAGCGATAGTGTGGTAGCGAGAGTTGGCTTTAATATTTAGCTTGAGAATGATGCTGGAGTTAAATAAATAATCAATACGTTATCTGCGAGACAAGCTGCTGGTGATAGTGTCAGCGAGCAGGTTAAACTGGCTGTGTAATTTATGCATCATGATCAGTCTGATAATATTGACTGACCTGCTAATCAACGTGGAAGTTCAAGATGAATATATTTAAATGGGTACTGGTTCAGCTCCCAGTGGTGATGTGCCTGGTCCTGGTGCCGGTCATCAACGTCAGTGCCACAGATATACCCGTGTACAAGGGCGTGCTCAGGGTGTCGATAATAGCTGAGCGTAAAGGCAATACACTGTTGCTGCAATACCGTAGCAAAACCAGGCAAGTCCTGCGAGTCGCGGTTCGCGAAGTGGCGATGACCAACAGCCTGACGCGGCAGGTGACCCGGTTGCCCGACGCTTCGGCGAATCTTGCAGCGGGGCAGGATGCGGGTGATCTGCACGCTGATATTGAATACCACGGCTTGAACCTTAGTGACGATGGTTATCGCGTCGAAGGTAGCCTGGTGGTGTACCTCGCTGGAGCCCAGCAAAGCAGAAACTTCAGGGTGTATCTGAACGAGCATGCTGTGCGCAGGCCGGAAAAGTCGAGCATCGACTGGGGGATAAACAATCCAGCCAGATAAAGATTGTACCACAGGCCAGCAGCTATAAAAGCGTTAAAGGCGGCGGCAGTAATGCCAGTAAGTTAAGAAAAATCTATCTCATGGTAGGGTGCGACAAAACACTTAACTTACTGGCATTGGCGGCGGCAGTAATAAAAAACATTATTTTTTGAGTTTATCCAGAGTGCGGCAGCAGCCAATCAGGTCGTGGAAAGTGGCATGTATAACCATTAGGTATGCGCTCAAGATAGTCCTGATGTTCTTTTTCCGCTTGCCAAAAATCACTTGCAGGAGTGACTTTAGTTACCACGGGCCCAGGCCATAAGCCAGTAGCATTTACCTCGTCGATAGTTTTAACGGCAACAGCCTGTTGCTCATCAGTAAGGTAAAATATTTCAGAACGGTACGAAGCACCCCTGTCATTTCCTTGCTGGTCAATTGTTGATGGGTCATGAATTTGAAAGAAATAAGCCAGTATGTCCCGGTAGCTTATTATTTCGTTATCAAACTCAATCTCGATTGCTTCCGCATGAGAGCCGTGGTTTCGATAAGTCGCATTGGGCACGTCTCCACCGGTATAACCAACACGTGTCGATTGCACACCGGGTAGCTTGCGGATTAAATCCTGCATACCCCAGAAACATCCACCAGCTAAAATTGCACGTTCGATTGTCATTCTATTACTCTTTTTTCAACTTGTTCGATGGTTTCACCATAACCTGCTTCTTGCCTTTCTTCAAGATGAATAAAACGCAGTGAAGCAGAGTTGGTGCAGTAACACAGGCCACCACGATCTTGAGGAGCATCAGGATAAACGTGCCCGAGATGACTGCCACCATGGCTTGAACGTACTTCTGTGCGGATCATTACACGACCTGTGTCTCCTGGTTCGTTGATCTATATATTATCAATAAAATGTAAGCAGAAATATATTATTGTTTAGCATCAGGATAAAATTAAAAATGTTGAAAATATCTGCTTTTGATTGTTTTCATAAGTTGTCGCTGAGTACCTTATCTCGATTCCTGCATGACAAAAACTTTTTTCCAGAATGTTTGTCTGAAGGCATGCTGGCAAAGTTAGCTGTAGCGGAACTTGAAGCTTTGAACCCGGTTGAAGTACACATAATCTGCAGCGTTGAGATCTTCTTCAAGTCTTAATTATTTACTGTGGTTCGATCGTGATATCGTTCTTCTGCTTGTTCTTTTTCTATGTTTAAAAATGATAAATGAGAGACTTAAACAATGAATAATAAAATAATCTTACTACTGAGTATGTTTTTGTTTATATCACCCTTACATGCACAGGAAGGTGGCATCGAAAATTTACGTGAGACTGGCAAGGCTTTTGCTTCAGTTGCGCGTACGGTATCGCCTTCTGTGGTTTATATACGTAGTGAGGGCATAGAAAGTGTGCAGGAAATACATGGATTTCAGTTTCCTTTCGGTGAAGGTGGACCATTCAATGACGACTTTTTAAAGCGGTTTTTTGGTGATCAGTTTCAATTGCCAGAAACGCCTGATCAGCAGACACCGCAGAGCAGGCGCCGCACTGTGGGACAGGGTTCGGGTTTTATATTCGAGTCAAAGGATGGCTTATTTTCCGATAAAAGTTATATCCTGACGAATAACCACGTCGTGGCAGGAGCTGACAAGATCCAGGTGCAGCTCAATGATGGCCGTGAATTTGAGGCGAAGATTGTAGGAGCAGATCCGCAATCTGACGTTGCCGTACTAATGATCAAGACAGGGGAGCTGCCGGCACTGGTGTTAGGTAGTTCGTCTTCACTGGAGGTCGGGGAGTGGGTCATTGCCATAGGCAGTCCTTTTGGACTCAGTCATAGTCTTACTGTAGGCGTGGTCAGCGCTAAAGGTCGCAGCAGTTTAGGTATTAATGATTATGAGGACTTCATCCAGACAGATGCAGCCATCAACCCCGGTAATTCCGGTGGACCGCTGGTTAACATTGATGGTGAAGTTGTCGGCATCAATACCGCGATATTATCTCGCAGTGGTGGTTATATGGGGGTTGGTTTTGCTATCCCCATTGATTTGGCCACAGGCATTGCAAATCAGTTGATGGATAACGGCGAAGTGACACGTGGTTTTCTCGGTATCGTTATTCAGGAATTGACACCTGAACTGGCCAGGTCGTTCGATCTTGAGCAAAACCAGGGCATTTTGATAGCCCAGGTAACTGAGGATTCACCTGCCGATGAAGCAGGTTTGAAACAGGGTGATGTCATCATCGCCTATCAGGGTAAACCAGTGACTAAAGTGGGTGACTTTCGTAACCGGGTCTCGCTTACTTCGCCGGGAAGCCGTGAACAATTGACGATTATCCGGGATAGTGAGCGCCTTAATATTTCTGTTACTGTCGGTACACTAAGCAAAGACAAAACGGTAGCACAGTCATCAACACAAAGTACCGATGAGGTAGGTCTGACTGTGCAGACAATTACCCCTCAACTGGCTGAACAATTTAATGCAAAGGCCGGCGAAGGCGTTGTGGTATCGCAAGTCAGACCTGGTTCCATTGCTGACAGGGCAGGCATAAAATCTGGCTCTATCATCGTACAGGTAAACCGTATGCCAATAACAAGTGCGGTAGACTTTAAACGTGAAGTGAAAAAAAGCAGTGCCAGTAAACGCATACTGTTACTTATCAGAAAAAACAATATGCAACAATTCGTGGTATTGAGTTGGTAAACCGGTGATGATAGCAGTATTGTTTTATAACAATACTGCTATCATCATAATAATCGGTAGCTGTCAGTTTGCCAGGGTGCGCCGTGCGCACCAATACTATATAACGGAAAATTCATGGTACGCACGGCGCACCCTGGCAAAATATGATTGCCACTGTTTTTTGAAAAGCTGTTACTGGCCGGTTTCGATATATCACTTTAGATTTCTGAACGTCGACTATGGGTTTATGAACTTTACCTACGTATAAGCGATGAGATTTAATTTGATGTTATGTAGTAATTTGTCAGTCTATCCTGTTTTAAGTTTTGTAGGGTGCGCCATGCGCACCATGAATCTTCCTTTAAGCTGTTTAACCATGTCTTTTTATGACCTGTCTCATGATAAATAATGGCTGGCACTTAATAACTATGTTATCAATGAAGAATCTGTTTAAATAATATTCGTATGCGGTTTATCTACGATTAAATACAGCTGTTTATAAACAGCGTGGTTAAAGATCTTATGAAGCAAAATAACGATCAAAATAATTTTAAGCTTGCTGTGGAAAGTTTATATCACAGTTGCGACCTTGCAAAATTGTCATTTCATACGACTGCTGATCTTGAACACGACTATCCGCACCTCGGCCAGGATCGCGCCATGGACGCGCTTAAATTCGGCATCGGCATAAAACATGATGGTTATAACCTCTACGTGCTGGGTTCAACCGGTTTAGGTAAAAATACGACAGTAAAAAAAATACTGGCTGAGGAATCCGCGACTGCTGAACCGCCATCTGACTGGTGTTATATCAATAATTTTTCTGAACCGCATAAACCGTTAATACTAAAACTTCCTTCTGGCTTAGGTCATCAATTACAAATCGATATGCTGGCGCTGCTCGAAGAATTGCTGGTGGCTATCCCTGCTGCTTTCGAGAGTGATGAGTACAGGACGCGGGCGCAGGCGATACAGGATGAATACAAGCAGAAGGAAATAGATGCTTTCACTAAGCTCTCTGACAGCGCGGACAAAAAAAAGATAGCCCTGTTACGCACTCCCAGTGGTTATACCATGGGGCCAATAAAAGACGGCAAGGTTCTTACTCCAGTTGAATTTGAAAAACTGGATAAAAAAGAACAGAAAAAGATAAAAAAAGTTGTCAATGAAATCGAAAAAGAACTGATAAAGACTATCCACAAGATTCCCGTGTGGTACAAGGAGAACAGGGAACGGATCAAACAGCTTAACCGGGAGATATCGGAAGTTGTAGTCAATCAGTCTATCTCTGAACTGGCCGTAAAATACACTGAACTGCCAGATGTCTTAGCATATATAGACACTGTTAAACGGGATATCATCGAGAACGTAAATGAATTTCGAAAATATGGAGCAGAAAAAGAATCAGGAAATAATAATCAGCAGATCATCCTTTCTGCGTTAGCAAAATATCAGGTCAACGTGCTGGTGGATAACAGTGAGTCCCAGGGCGCACCGGTCATCTATGAAGATAACCCAAGTTATCTCAACCTGATCGGCCGGGTAGAACATATCGCACAGTACGGAACGCTGTTGACCGATTTTACCCTGATAAAAGCCGGTGCACTTCACCGAGCCAATGGTGGTTACCTGGTGCTGGATGCGCGCAAGGTGCTGATGTCACCGTTTTCATGGGAAGGCTTAAAACGGGCACTTCATGCGCATGAAGTTCGCATCGAATCACTGGAGAGGATGATCAGTCTTGCCAGCACCACATCATTACAGCCTGAACCCATCCCCATCAGTGTCAAGGTGGTACTCACAGGGAGCCGCCTGCTATATTACCTGCTCAAGCAATATGATCCTGAGTTCGGTCTGTTATTTAAAGTAGCGGCAGACTTTGCTGAAGATATTGAACGCAACGATGAGAATAGTGAGTTATATGCGCGACTGATCGCCGGCTTGCAAAAAGAAAACGAACTCACAGCATTAAATAAAAATGCGGTACAGCGTACTATCGAACATTGCTCAAGACTGGTAGAAGACAGTGAAAAACTGTCCTTGCATATGGGCAGTCTGCTGGACCTGTTAAGGGAAGGTGATTACTGGGCGAAACAGGCAAAGCGGCAGGAGATCAGTGAACACGACATTGAAAAAGCCATCGATACCCGGCGATATCGTCAGGACCAGATACACGAACGTGTTCATGAGCAGATAATCAGGGGTAATTACCTGCTCGATACCAGTGGTGAAAAGGTTGCGCAGATTAATGCGCTAAGCGTGATACAGCTTGGCGATTACAGTTTTGGCAGGCCATCGAGGATCACTGCGACAGCGCGGCTGGGCCAGGGTAAAGTAATCGATATTGAACGCGAAGTTAAACTTGGCGGCTCAATACATTCAAAAGGTGTGTTGATCCTTTCTTCTTACCTGGCGAATCGTTATGCAAAAGACCAGCCCATCTCTTTATCCGCCAGCCTGGTTTTTGAACAGTCATATGGTTATGTTGAAGGTGACAGTGCTTCTGCTGCTGAACTTTGTGCATTGCTTTCAGCGCTTTCTGAAGTTCCCATCAAGCAGAATTTTTCAGTGACCGGTTCGGTTAACCAGTATGGCGAGATACAGACTATTGGCGGCGTGAATGAGAAAATAGAAGGGTTTTTCGATGTCTGTAATGCACGAGGTTTAACCGGGGAGCAGGCAGTGGTGATTCCGCAAGCGAACGTAAAACACCTGATGTTACATGCTGATGTCCGTGAGGCAGTTGCACAAAATAAATTTGCTATTTATTCAGTACAAACCATCGATCAGATGATGCAACTGATGACAGGCAAACAGGCAGGTGTTAAAGATAAAAATAAGCAATACCCTCAGGGTTCGATCAATTACCTGGTGCAAAAACGAATAGATAAGCTGAATAAGTTGCAGAAGACTTTTTCTGATGATAGCAAAATAAAAAAACGTGACTTCTCCAGAAAAAATGAATTCAAGTAAAAAAAATATTTTAATTGTTTTTGATGCCACTGGGTGCACTCCAGTATCCATGCATACTGCGACTGAACTTGCATCCAGGCTGCAGGCTGGAATCAAGGCCTTATATATCGAAGATATCAATCTGTTAAATGCTGTGGACCTGCCATTTACCCGTGAAGTTTCATTGCATACGGCTGCCATAAGCAGTATCGATTCGACATCGATGATGCAGAGATTTCAGGCTGATGCAGAAAGCATTAAAAAACAGATTGAAAAAATAGCGATCACCCATAGTGTGTCATTAAGTTTCAGTTCGATGCGTGGCCATAAAACGCAGGTAATTAAAAACCGGACAGAAGAAGTGAATATGGTGCTCATACCCGCCGTCTATGCAAGCACTGGCAGAGAACGGCAGCATCATTTAAAACATGAGGTTGTTGTCGTTTATGAAGAGCACAATCCGTCATCTGACAATGCATTAAATATTGCATTATTACAGGCTGCTAAAAAAAATCTTCAACTGTTCATCATTGTTGATAGTGAGCAATCAAAGCGGCATGTTGAGATAATTATCAAACAGTACAGTGGAGATGCTGTGTCTCAGCTTGCGGATTTCTCACGGGTGGATGAGGTTACAGCATTATTGTATAAACATGCATCGGCTTTGTTTGTGCTGCCAGAGAACAGCAGCCTGATCAAAGATGAAAAAATATTGCAGCAGCTGATTGATTCACTGGAAAGTGATATTTTGCTGGTACAGTAACTCAACCACTATGGACTGAAAGTCCATAGCTTGTTTTTAGAGCGATTGAAAATCACTTTTTGTGCCTGTCATCTCGACTCCAGGGATCGCTACAAGGCAAGGATTGTTCCTGCAATCTTATGGCATTGCCTCCATCCATGGAGCTCAGATGTAGCAGCAGTTGCCGAGAGATCTTAAAGCTCTCAGATATTAATGCCGCTTACTTAAGCTAAAAATGCACATTATCTCAGTAAATTCGTCATTGCGAGGTACGAAGCAATCTCTTGCAGGTAGGCACCAGAGGCTAATAGATTGCCGCGCTAACGCTCGCAATGACAGGGATTTCGGCTTAAGTAAGCGGCATTACTCTCAGATATGTTTTAATAATCTAACTGACTTTAAGGATTTTCTGGATCCCCCGGGCCGGCAGGTATCCAGATACCGTAATCACATTTTAAAATAGATGTTCCACTTTTTATGTAACTGCCTGTAGCAAAACTTTTATCATTAAAATAACAAACAGGTTCACCGGGTAGTTCGCTACGTAAAGCCTCTGTATCATCACCGCCTTCTTCGGCAATAGGTGATGTATTTAATTCGGGGTCAGGTGCGCCAACATCTGTTGCATTTTTTGATTGTGTCATAATTTGTCTCCCAATAAAGTTTATATTTTCAATTTTGCAGCATAAGACTATCTAAAAAAGGTGCGCGTAATCGTTGTTTCAGTGCCGAACATTTTGTCAGATCAAGGGGAAAATTGTCTGGCAATAGTGCAAAGTTGATAAACGGGTTAAGTTTACACCCTGGAGAGCGTATTATTATTCCCTGTTTTCTAAAGTCGCCATTGCATAGTAGATGTTTTTTAATGTGAAATATTGATCAGGGTCAACACATTATAAACTTGATACTGGAAAAAATGAGTTATTATTAATTCAGCTTATATTTACTGGAAGAATAATAAACAGACAGGTAGGAAATATGGACAATATATTTTCATTTGCTGATGAACTCGGTCCCCTTAAGGTCATTCACGTGCATGAACCTTCGATCGGGCTGAAAGGTGTGCTGGTGGTTGATAATGTGGCGAAAGGACCTTCCATTGGAGGTGTGCGCATGGCAACGGATGTGACAGCTGAAGAATGCGCGCGACTGGCGCGCGCCATGACCTTTAAGAATGCAGCCGCTGGACTCCCGCACGGCGGTGGCAAAGCGGTACTTGTCGGCGACCCCAAAATGCCCATCCAGCAGAAAGAAACGCTCATCCGCGGTTTTGCCTGTGCCCTGAAAGAAGTCGAACAGTATATCTTTGCCCCGGACATGGGCACCAATGAAGAATGCATGGCCTGGGTAAAAGACGAAATTGACCGTGTGGTTGCCCTGCCCAGGGAAGTCGGCGGTATTCCGCTTGATGAAATTGGTGCTACCGGCTGGGGTTTAAGCCATGTCGTTGATGAGGCGCTTAAATTTTGTGATTTCAATATCCAGGGTGCGCGCATTGCGGTACAGGGGTTCGGCGCTGTCGGTAAACATGTCACTAACTTTTTAACTCAGCAGGGCGCAATACCCGTTGCGGTCTCTGACTCGATGGGCACTATCTATAACCCTGGCGGACTTGATGTCCAAAAATTGATTGCGATCAAACAGCAAGGCAAAAGTGTCATCACTTATGCCGATGGTGAACAGCGCGACTGTGGAGCCATTGTTGATGTCGAATGCGATATCTGGATCCCTGCCGCGCGTCCAGATGTCATCGACGAAGACAATGTCCATCGACTCAATGCCAGGCTGGTGGTGGAGGGTGCCAATATTCCCATTACCCATGGTGCTGAAAAAATATTGCATGATAGAGGTATTCTCTGCGTGCCTGATTTTATTGCCAATGCGGGCGGTGTGATCTGTGCCGCCATGGAATACCAGGGCGCAAATCAGTCTGCTGCGTTGGCGACTATCGAAGAAAAACTGCGTCGTAATACAGTCGAAGTTTTGCAGACTGCAAAACACGATGAAATATTACCCCGTGATGCTGCTATGGCAATGGCACGTAAACGCATTGACAGGGCGATGAGTTTTCGCCGTTGGAACCTGTTTTGAAGAGGTGAGTGCAAACCATGTTTCGCATACGCTTTCATGGCCGCGGTGGCCAGGGCATAAAAACCGCCAGCCGGATACTCGGAACCGCTTTTTTCATGGCAGGTTACGAAGTTCAGGATGCGCCACGTTATGGCGCTGAGCGGCGTGGCGCACCTCTATTTGCCTATGTTAGAGCAGATAAATTACCGGTTAATGAGCGCGGTATCATCAGTCATCCGGATCTGGTGGTGGTGTCGGATGATACCCTGGTCGGTATGCCTGCTGCCGGTGTTTTGCAGGGTATCGATAAGCATACCGTGCTGTTGATTAATAGCCACGAAGCGGCAGCAACCTGGTCGCAGCGATTAAATACACAGGCGAGAATTATCATTCTTCCTGCCAATGAAACGTCAATTGATCGCGCTGAATTGCCTTACATAGGCAGCAGCTGCGCAGCTGCTGCCGCAGCCCTGAGCAATGTGATATCGCGCCAGGTGTTCGCCGATGCTTTAACTGAGGAGCTGAAACCGCTGGGTGAAAACATTGTTGAGCAAAATCTCGAGATTGCCCTGGCAGCCTTTGATGCAATGACTCAGCACGCTGGCATCGTCAGCGAAAGCGGCCTGGCTTCAGTGGCGGATTATAAAAAACCCGAATGGATTGAGCTGCCGATGGACGACGCCACCATTTCGGCACCTGCGATTCATGCCGCTGCCACCAGTGTGAAGGTACGCACCGGCCTGTGGCGAACCATGCGTCCCGTAATTGATTATGAAAGATGCAGCGGCTGCTGGTGGGTGTGCAGTACCTATTGCCCGGATGGAGCCATTAATGTGACGGATGCAGGCCTGCCGGAGATTGATTACGAGCATTGCAAGGGTTGTCTGGTCTGCGTTGCCCAGTGTCCGCCACAGGCTATCGAGTCGATACCTGAACACCTCGCTAAAGACCGGGAAATGTCAGCAGCCAGTATCCTGGGAGGCGGGCATGACACGTAAGTTATTAACCGGTAACAGTGCTGCAGCCTGGGGTGCTCGACTGGCCGGGGTAGATTATGTGCCGGCTTTTCCCATCACCCCGCAGACGGAAATTATTGAAGACCTGTCGCTGTGGATCGATCGCGGTGAGATGGCTGCGCGCATGGTGACGCTGGAGTCAGAACATTCCATGATTACTGCGGCCGGCAGTGCCGCTTCCTCGGGTGTGCGCGTGTTTACTGCGACCTCAAGCCAGGGTCTGCTCTATGGTATGGAAATGGTTTACACCGTTGCCGGCTGGCGTGCGCCTTTTGTTATGATCAATGTCTCGCGCGGCCTGTCATCCCCGATCACCCTGGAATCGGACCACAATGACATCATGGCGGCACGTGATAGCGGCTTCCTGCAGATTCACTGTGCCACCTGTCAGGAGATTACAGACAGCGTGTTGATGGCTTATCGGCTGGCTGAGCATAAATCAATTCGACTGCCGGCCATTGTCAATCAGGATGGTTTTTATCTTTCGTTTACCCGCGAACCGGTGAGTTTGCCGGAGGCAGACAAGGCGGCCGCTTTTGTCGGTGAGTTTGATCCTGAAAACCTGCAATTTAAAAGCGGCGCACCATTGAGCCAGGCGATGGCGGTACTCGGCGGCGGTCCTTATTCCTATTTTCGATACCAGGCGCATCTGGCGGTGCAGCATGCCCTGTCGGTTTACGACGAGATCGCCGATGAGTTCGCAGACATCTTCGGCCGACGCTACGACATGATCGACAGCTATATGATGGACGATGCCGAGTATGTTTTAGTGATGATGGGTTCATTTGCCACTAAGGCACGTGATGCCGTTGACAGCCTGCGGCATGCCGGCTGGAAAGTAGGCCTGGCGCGAATAAGATTATTCCGGCCATTCCCTGAGGAGAGAATCAGGCAGCTGTTCAGCGGTCGTCGAGCGGTGGCTGTAATCGATCAGAACATTTCCATGGGTATGGGCGGTATCCTGCACAGTGAGTGTGCCATGGCACTGTACGGCATGAACGATGCCCCCGCCGTACTGGCGAGTTATATCGGCGGACTGGGCGGCCGTGATATCAGTCAGCAGGAGTTCTTTGAAATGATCAAGGAGATCAAACAGGCAAGCGATACGGGCGAAAGACTTCAGCCCCGCCTGCTGTACACGCAAGGTGAATTAACTGAAATACGCAATCTGCAGGCCATTGCACAGGCAGAACACGTTGCCATAAAGCAGACAGAGCGCAACAAGAAGTGAGGTCGCGAATATGATTAAGGAATCAGTGGTGCAAATTCATCGTATGAAAGACATGCCTTCTGCGCATCTGCTGGGTACCGGTACGCCGATGTGTGCCGGCTGCGGTGGTCTGGAAGCGTTGCATAACATGTACGATATCCTCGGCGAGAAAACCGTGTTCGTCAATGCTGCCGGTTGTCTCACGCTGCTATCGGTTTACCCGTTTACGCCGTTTCGCGGTGGCTGGCTATACACCGCTATGGCCTCTGCACCCGCCGGTGCGCAGGGTGTGCGTGATGCCATGGACATCCGGCTGCAGAAGAAAAAGCTGTCCGCAGAGGACAACATGGAAGTGGTGGTAGTGACCGGTGATGGCTCCGCTTATGGCATGGGCTTATCGGCAACTTCAGCTGCCATGGACCGCAAGCTCGATTTTATTTACCTGTGTTATGACAATGAAGGATACGGTAATACCGGCCAGCAATATTCAGCAGCTACGCCGCATGCAGCGGTCACTTCAACCAGTCGGGGTTCACGCGGTTATCCCGGTTTTAAAAAAGACCTGTTTGCCATCTGGGCGGCGCATGATCCTGCTTATGTGGCAACGATTATCGGCGCGGAACCGCTCGACCTGGCAAAGAAGATAGAAAAGCTGAAGACCATGACCGGGCCTCGCATGCTGATCGCGCTGGCGCCATGTCCGACCGGCTGGGATTATGATCCGAAATTGAGTGTGGCAATTGGCCGCCTTGCCGTGCAAACCGGGGTCTGGCCGCTGAAGGAATATATCAATGGCGAAGTGGTACACACAAAGATTCCTAAAAAGGATAAATCGGGCCAGCGCACCCCGGTGGAAGAATATTTAAAACTGCAGGGCCGCTTCAAACATCTGTTTCATCCGCAGCGTGATGAACAGGGCATCGCTGAAATTCAGGCGTCTATCGATGCTTACTGGGACAAGGTCACCGTATAATGTTTAAGCCTGCAGCCAGCTATTTTCATCGCGGCGGTGCTACGCCCTTACTTGGTCAGACTATCCCTGAATACTTCCTGTCTATCGTCGAGCAGTTTCCAGAACGCGAGGCAGTGGTTTCACTGTCGCAGCAGCGCCGTTTGAGTTACGGTGAATTTTCTGCTGCAGTCGATGAGCTCGCCAGGGGATTGCTTGGCCTGGGTTTTAAGCGGGGTGACCGCATCGGTGTCTGGTCAACCAACAATATCGAGTGGCTGCTGGTGCAGATGGCGACAGCGCGCATCGGCGCCATCCTGGTCAATATCAACCCGGCTTATCGACCGCGGGAACTGGCCTACGCGTTACAGCGTTCTGAAGTGCAGGGACTGTTTGTTATCCCCCGTTTTCGCAGCAGTGATTATCTAGCCATGCTGCAGGCGCTGGTTCCGGAACTGCAAAAAAACAATAGCGAGATATCATCGAAGGCGCTACCGAACTTACACCGTATTGTACTTTATGATCCGGCTGATGCATTACATACTGAAATTCCAGCACCCGGTTTTACCAGCTGGCAGGAAGTGATTCATGCCGCAGAAACCATCAGCCAGCAGGAACTGGACGAACAGACCCTGGCGCTGGATCGTGATGATGTTATTAATATTCAGTATACTTCCGGTACCACCGGTTTCCCGAAGGCGGTGATGCTGACGCATCATAATATTCTCAATAATGCCTGGTTTTCAGCGCGGGCAATGCACTTCAGTGAGCAGGATCGACTGGTTGTGCCGGTTCCCTTTTATCATTGTTTCGGTATGGTACTGGCCAACCTGTTATGTTTTTCTGTTGGCGCCTGTGTTGTCATCAGCAGTGAACACTTTGATGCAGAAAAAGTTCTGTCAGCGGTAGCACAGGAAAAGTGCACCGCGATCCATGGTGTGCCGACCATGTTTATCGCTGAACTGGAACATGAAAATTTTTCTACATACGATCTTTCCAGTTTGCGTACCGGCATCATGGCAGGTGCACCCTGTCCAGCCGAACTGATGAAACGCGTGATACGCGAAATGCACTGCGATGAAATCCTCATCGGCTATGGTGAAACCGAAGCCTCACCATTGACACACCTGACCACACGCGATGACAGTTTTGAACGACGGATAAATACCGTGGGCCACAACCTGCCGCATCAGGAGGTGAAAATTGTCAACACAGAGTCAGGGGCAACGGTGCCGCTGGGTGAAATTGGCGAAATCTGTTTTCGCGGCCATCACATCATGCGTGGTTATTACGGTGATACAGAAAAAACCGCAGAAGCGATCAATGAAGCCGGCTGGCTGTTCTCCGGTGATCTGGGCATCATGGATGATAACGGTTATGTGCAGATTACCGGCCGGCGTAAGGAAATGATCATTCGTGGTGGTGAAAATATTTATCCGCGAGAAATTGAAGACTTTATCTTCAGCCATCCCAAGGTCGCTGAGGTCGCTGTGTTTGGCGTGCCTGATGATTTCTATGGTGAGCAGGTGGCGGCCTGGATTGAGCTGCACAGTGGTGAAACTTTAAGCGAAGAGGAGATTCGTGTCTTCTGTAAAGAGAACCTGTCACATTTTAAGATTCCTAAATACATTCGCTTCGTAAAAGAATTTCCTATGACGGTGACAGGAAAGTTACAAAAATTCAAAATGCGTGAACAGATGGCCAAACAGCTAAAACAGGAATAAGGAAAAACTTTTTATGGCTGTTACCCTTGAAGATATACAACAGGCTGCTATTCGCATTCAGGGGAATGTTGAAAACACGCCATTAGTTCATTCGCGTACGCTATCACAGCTCAGCGGCGCTGACGTTTATTTAAAGTTTGAAAATCTACAGTTCACGGCATCTTTCAAAGAACGTGGCGCCTTGAATAAACTGCTTTCGCTATCTGGGCAGGAACGCAGCAAAGGCATCATCGCCATGTCTGCCGGTAATCATGCACAGGCGGTTGCTTATCATGCGCAACGATTAGCGATTCCCGCGGTCATCGTTATGCCGAAATATACACCTAATGTAAAAGTTAAACATACGCGTTCTTTCGGCGCCGAGGTTATCCTGCATGGTGATAGTTTTGATGAAGCGGCCAGTTTTACTCTACAAATTGCACAGCAGCGCAATCTGTTACTGGTGCATCCCTATGATGACGAAAAGATTATTGCCGGCCAGGGCAGTATTGCACTGGAGATGCTTGAGGCGCAGCCGCAGCTTGATACTTTAATTATTCCAATAGGTGGTGGCGGGCTGATCGCAGGTAATGCCATTGCAGCTAAAACACTTAATCCGGAAATAAAGATTATCGGTGTTGAAACTGAACGCTATCCATCGATGTTGGCTGCAGTAGAAAACAGAGTACCAGTGTTTGGTGTTGATACGATTGCAGAGGGCATTGCGGTGAAGCAGCCAGGTAAGGTGACGGTACCGATCGTGAAGAAATATGTCGATGATATTATTCTGGTCGGCGAAGACAAAATTGAAGAGGCCGTTCTGTTATTGCTGGAAGTTGAAAAAACAGTGGCTGAAGCTGCCGGTGCGGTGGGGCTTGCCGCACTCATGCAATATAAAAAAGAATTTGCCAGTCATAAAGTGGGAATAATTATTTCTGGCGGTAATATCGATATGCCTGTATTGCAATCAATCATTGCGCGGGGCATGGTGCGCAGCCACCGTATGACGCGTATCCGTGTTGATCTGCGGGATGTGCCAGGCACCCTGGCTGATGCCACCCGGTGCATCGAAGAAAGTGGCGCCAATATCGTACATGTACATCATCATCGAAATTTTACCGAACTGCCGTTACAGATCGTCGAAGTTGAATTTATCCTGCAGACCAGAGGTAAAGATCACATCAGTGAAGTAATGGATGTACTGCGACGAAATCAGTTCAAAGTCAGCTCTCTTTATTAGTTATAAAAGATTAAGTTTGATCGTTTTATTCTGTCAGAAAAAAACCACAAGTGCCGGGCAAAAAATTGGTTTTTAAAATCAGGAGTCAGGAGGATAACCGAGCGACTTCTTTATGCTCTTTTATGATGAATATCAGGTCTTTATCGAAAAGTACTTCTGCCCTGCATGTCTGCAATCTAATTGACCTGTATCAGTAAAAATAGATAATAATGAAGTTATAGTTGTTTGTAAGTTATTCTTTTATATTAAACAAAATTAATAATGGAGTGATAAAAATGTCAAACAAAAGCAAAAAAGAAACTGCTATAAAGCCTGCTAATAAAGAGAAAGGAGTTGAAAAGATTGCGCCATCAAGAGCATTGAGTTCCTTTGAAGATGTTGAAAAAATGTTCGACGAACTTTTTTCAGGAGGCTGGATGAGTCCATTTCATTTTAGTCAACCCTCGTGGAGTCATCTGCCTGCCCCCTTTAAGGGTAGAACGCCACATGTCGACATAGTGGAGCGGGATAATGAGGTTTTTGTCAAAGCAGAACTTCCTGGCGTTAACAAAGATGATATGGAATTAACCATGACTGACAACTCAGTCACTATCAAGGGATCTACCAAAGCTGAAGAAAAAGAAGAGAAGGGTAACTATCACCGTTGTGAGATATCCGAGGGTTCTTTTTCCAGGACGGTATTGTTGCCTGGGGATGTTGATACAGACAAGGCCAGGGCTAAATTCAACAACGGCGTTTTGAAATTAACCATTCCCAAGGTTAAAAAATCTAAAAACAAAAAAATTAAAGTGGAGTAGTAAACAGGGCTGCAGCTGCCTCCTTGTGTTGCGGGGCAGCGCAGACCGAAAGCAGTGCACTGCAAAATCCGATACACGATTTTGTACTTCTGTTGGATTCTTAAGTTGATCAAGGTAGGGTGCGCCGTGCGCACCAATACTATATAACGGAAGATTCATGGTGCGCACGGCGCACCCTACAAAACGATTATGGGTTACTTATTCTTTTCCGCTTTATCGAGCGCCTGTTCAATACTCATGCCTGCATAATCTTGTGCTTTATATTCCCTGCCACAAATGCTGTGACAAAGTAATGCCGGCACCAGCGCACCTGGAATAACAGTGTCAACAGAATCAGGTGCTTCCTCACTTCCCATATCGGTCTTTAACCAGCCGGGATCAAGCGAGTTCATCACCACACCGCTGTTTTTTAATATTGGAACAAAGTCCTGAACAAACTTTTTTAAAGCCGCCTTCGATATGGCATAGGGTGCCAGCTGGGGTAGATCCTGAATTGCGGATGTTAAATTTATTACTCTGCCCCAACCTCGTTCGATCATCGATGGTATTAAAGCATTGCAGATTTTGATCGGGCTGACCACGTTGGTTTCAAAACTCTTGCGAAACTCTTCATCGGGAATCTGCCATACGTCATCATGATAAGGCATCATTATTGCCGCATTGTTGTAGAGAATATCTATCTGCGGGGCGGCATCTCCCAGTTCAGTTAGTAGCGTTGTAAGCTGCTCAGGATCAGACAGGTCAGCCGCCAGCGATACTGCATTGACCCCGTTATCTGACAGCTGTTCAGCTAGCGAACTGGTGTGTTCAATAGACCTTGAGTGTAGCACCAGGTTGCAGCCCCGGGTGCTTAATGCGATGGCGATTTCTTTACCAATACCTCTGCTGGCACCTGTAACCAGTGCCCATTTTCCTGTTATATCTATCATATTGCGATGCCAGATAGCGCTCGTTTTTATTCACCAAACAGTGCTTTCTGTAAGCGTTGTTACTCACCAGGTTAGTCAGTCAATCTTGTGCATAATAACACCGCAAATGCTATATAGCTATAGCGGTTATGAGTCTTACTGATAAAACTCCCGGTTGTGGTTTGGATGCAGACATAAGCTAAAATACTGGTTTTTTAACCTATAATTATTGATGTAGGTAAAATAATGTGGACAAAATTATAGAAACTATTAAGCTATATAGCAATAGTATGTTAATAACGGCCTGCGAAGGGTGCTTTATTCGCTGGTTCGTCGGAGCTGATTGACTTTAACAGGGATGAAGCTGATTGAAATTGCTCTGTTAGACAGGTGCCGGGCGCTAATAGATTATAAATTGCGTCCATGTAATTTACCCTTTGGGTCGTTTTGCAAACGCTCAATATTATAAATACCATCCGTGGTATTTACCCCTGTGGGGCCAGCTAAAGCTGTTCAAATTTATTCCTGATAAATTTGTGCTGCTGGCAAAATTAGTGCCGTGCTAACGCTCGCAATGACGGGGATTTCGGCTTAAGTAAGCGGCATTAGAGTCTGGCATCTTAATATCGAATATCCTGAGGAGTACTTGAGGTGGATAAAACAAATGATAGAAGTTCATGGGTTATTGGCGGAACAACTCTTATAGGTGTCGGTGTCGGTTTGATCTTTCTCAAGACATCAGCCCTGTTATTTGTTGCCTCCATTTTGATAGGAATAGGCTTAGGTCTTGTGATCGCACCCTTGCTTTTCAGCGCCCTCGGGATTATCAGGATTGCCTTTCCAGGGTTCGTCAAAGGCTTCAAAAAACATAAAGGTGGTATTTGTTTCTTCAGCCCATTTAGAAACCTCTCGATAATAACGCGCTTGATTGACTTCATTCGCGCTGTCGCTGAATTCTGAGGCGGTGGTTGCCCAGCCGCCTTCGAGCACGACAATAGGTTTGTCTGGCAGCGCTCTATGTACATCTTCAATATTCTGAATGGTGTATGCCAGTCCCTGATCGATGGTCTTATTTTCCCAGGCCGGATAGGTATGGACACCGATAAAATCAATTTCTGCCGCCAGCGGTGCACCATCGCGAATCCACCAGGCGTAGTTATCCGCTACGGTAACAGGTTGCTCTATGCTTTTTTTAACCTGGCGCACGTAATCGATAACAGACGACAGCGGGACCATATGATCATTCCAGTCCACTAGCGCTTCGTTACCGACATTCACTGCGATCACAATATTCGAATATTGTTTGGCGAGAGCGATACCCCTGTCAATCTCGGCCAAATTGATCAATTTGTTTGCCGCCAGCTCAGCTGCAGGAATCGGTGTGTCGAGCCACGCACAGCCTTCATGATTGCTGACTTCTGCTTTCAGCCACATGCCTAGTAACACCTTGATGGGTAGTCTATGCTGCTGAATAAGGCGCAATGTTGCGGCACTATTCTCGCCGGAATCGTAAAGACGTATCAGTTTAAACTGATGTGCCGACAGGATATTCAGATCTTCGAGAATTTGTTCGTTACCTGGATTAACCGCACCCTCTCCGCGGTCAGGGTGCTGTCCTTCACGGAAACCGGAATACGCCACCGCCATCACCTGTCCATTCAACAGGTTATTTGGTGATTGGGTGTACTCCAGCAGATGCCAGAGATGACTGGAAGAAAAACGGTGATATACAAAAGGTCATTAAGGCACTCCCCGCTATTGTCAAATATGTGAAGGTGACATAGGGATTATTAAACCACCTATTTTTCTTACTGAGGATGTTCTACCAATTTTCTCTCCTATGTCACCATTCGCTGTCAAAATACGAGAGTAAAGGGTTTTTAACGCTATGATATTTAATTAATCCATCTCTTTTGTTTGACAATCAGAATCAAATCCCGCATTCTGCTATATAGCAGAATATCACATAGGATCACACGATCGACACTTGGTGAAGCAATGAGTTGCAGAAAATTTACTGGTAATTAACGGAGTATTCATAATGTCAAAAGGTTATAGCGATTCGTTTCCAGTGGATTCACGATCGAGCGCAATCCCCTGGGGTAGACCCGCTTACTTTGATTCATCGCTATCAGTGTATGCAAAAACAGATTTATCCAGAATTTCTCATGCAGATAAAATTTGTCTGTTTAAGAAAATCCTTAGCAACAAAATCCACGGCCTCTCCTTCAGCCCCTACATGGATGGACAGTCACCTGGTGTAGAAATCTCACAACAGCAGATTCGAGCCAGACTGGATATCATTAAACCCTATACCAACTGGATAAGAACCTTTTCATGTACCGAGGGCAACCAGCATACTCCCCATATTGCCCATGAAAATGGGTTAAAAACCATGGTTGGCGTTGGCCTGGGTGAAGATTACGAAATGAACGAACTTGAATTTGAAAACGCTATCGATATAGCAAAATCAGGTCATGCTGATATTCTGACCATCGGCAACGAGGTTTTATTACGCGGTGACTTTAGTGTAGAGAGATTGCTGGAATACATACAGCGCGCCAAACAGGCAGTTCCCAATGTGCCTGTGGGTTATGTCGACGCTTATTTCCTATTTGAAAGTCACCCGCGCATCACCGAAGCCTGTGATGTGATACTGATCAACTGTTACCCGTTCTGGGAACACTGCCCAGCCGAGTACTCACTGTTCTACATAAAAGAGATGTATCGTCGCACACAAAAAGTCGCCGATGGCAAAAAGGTCATCATCAGTGAAACCGGCTGGCCGAATATAGGATCACCCTATGGTGGAGCCGTGCCCAGCCCTGATAATGCATTGACTTATTTTATCAACGCCTATCAATGGGCCGACGAAGAAGACGTCGACATAATCTATTTTTCATCTTTTGATGAATCATGGAAGGTGGGCGATGAAGGTGACGTAGGCGCTTACTGGGGCCTATGGGATAAAGATGGCAAGCTTAAATATATCTGATATTGAGTGAATAACAATGACCAGAAAACACACTCAAATATTAGAAACGATTGCTCTCTGACTCTAATGCCGCTTAATATCGAATAAAACGAGGAGTATTTGAGGTGGGTAAAACAAATGATAGAAGTTCATGGGTTATTGGCGGAACAACTATTATAGGTGTCGGTGTCGGTTTGATCTTTATCAATACATCAGCCCTGTTATTTGTTGCCTCCATTTTGATAGGAATAGGCTTAGGTCTTGTGATCGCAACCTTTATTTCAAGAAATTGATTAACCGAATAAAAAGTAAAGAAGTCTGAACAATTAATGGGGTCGGTGATAATTGTGATTTGGTTACACTATTGCGTCAAAGCGAATGTATCTCCTTTGTTGCCACACTTCTTCTATCTAGTTGGTTTATTGCAGTAAAAGACTATGTTGATTGAGGGGAAAAATAGTGAACAAATTATTGAAGGCAGTGAGTCACGCGTTAACGGGCTTATTAATGGCGCCGTTTTTTTTCCAGTCAACTCCTGCATTTGGTGAGTATCGGCAAATGTCCAGTGAACTGTTGAGTGGCCAGGTAATGGCGGTAGCGTATTCCGGTTTCCGTGAAGGGCAGCACCCCGACCGTGGGGACGGAGCGGTTAACCCGGATGCTGAGCAAATTCTCGAGGATCTGAATATCCTGGCGGCACATCAGTTTAATCTTATTCGCGTTTATGATTCCGGCGAGAATAGCGCCACGACGTTACGTCTTATTCAGCAACATAGATTACCGATTAAAGTGGTGCTGGGTATCTGGCTGAAAGCAGAAGTCAGTAATCATGAAGGCTGTGCGTGGCTCGATACACCTATACCTGCAGGTGATCTGGCGGCAAATATATCGAGCAATGCGGCCGAGATTGACAGGGGTATCACTCTCGCCAAACAATTTTCGGATATCGTAATCGCGGTTAATGTGGGTAACGAAGCCTTAGTGGAGTGGAATGATCATATGGTCACGCTAGCCTCCATAATTAATTATGTTCGTCGGGTCAAAGAAAGAATAAAACAACCTGTAACGGTGGCGGATAACTACCTGTGGTGGATACGTGACGGTTCGCCGCTGGCAGCGGAAGTTGATTTTATCGGTGTGCATAGCTACCCGATATGGGAAAATAAAACTATCGACCAGGCACTGGCTTATACCATTAAAAATATTGAGGATGTACATAAGGCTTTACCAGGCAAACCTATTGCTGTTCTTGAAGGAGGGTGGGCAACCACGGCTTCAGAATTCAGTGAGCAGGCGAATGAGGCCAACCAGGCTCGATATTTTCAGGAGGTTGCGAAGTGGGCTAAAGATAAAAATATTACCTTTATGTTTTTTGAAGCCTTTGACGAACCCTGGAAAGGCAATCCTGATAATCCCGAAGGTGCTGAAAAACACTGGGGGTTATTTAAGGTCAATCGCACACCAAAGCAGGTAATGCTCGAAATACAATAACTATAAAAGTCTGCCTCAGTATTAGTTTGCATTGTGACTTTAATTATTCTGAAAGTATTATTTATTCATACTAACGCCACATCATAATAACTGAATGGCTATGATAAATAATCATTTCTCATGATACCTGTGCCTGAGAATATTAAGACTCCAGCAGATATATTATTCACTGAATACAGGAAGAGAGTAATGACAAGTTATGTACTGTGGCAGTCACCAGGTTGATCAGCTCTATGATCGCCGTCTAGCTGCCCAGGCCAATAGCCCTAATGCACTGGAAAAGAGTAGAAATGCTGGCGGAAGAGGAACGGATGACACCTTCACGTAATCAACCTCTAATTGATATTGCTGGTTTCCTGCTGCATCTGTCGGTTGCAATGCGCTATTGTAAGCGACAACGAAACCTTCGTTAGGCGCCCAGATGTTCAAGCGAACCTCACTTGGATTGTTATCAACGGTAACTATCTGCTCGCGAATTAGTGATCCATTTATAATCCACTGAATACGATCCGGTAACCAGAGTATTTCATAGCTGTTCCATTCAGTCATGTTAAACCCTGGTATCCCTGCAAAAGCAGAATCTCCAGGTTCGTTGATAGATGCATTGTTGTATACGTTGGTTAATACTCTTTCCCTGTTCGCAGCAAGATCGTTGGTTAGTAATTCGACATCGATTTCATCGCGTATGCCACTGTTGTTGTCATAGCCCCAGGTGAAAAATCCACCGACGAGTCCACCGGCAGGCGTATCGAGAAAACGCATTCTTGTTTCTATCGAAACACCATTAGCTCCGGGTAAAAAGCTTTGCCTGGTCTGTATTTCATGCCCCCAGAAAGAGTTTGTATTGGGGTCTGAAGCATTATAGGTGTCTAATTGTAATGTCACCGAGCCTCCGTTAACCACGGGGCGCAGGTTCTGGCCATTAAATTCCGGCGGTTTAATCTGGGTACGACCATAGAATGTGCCGGTGCCGGTCGGTAAACGCCACACTGTCTCATCGAGTGATGAGCCATTGAAATCATCAAAGAAGAGCGTCGCGCTGAATACATTGCCACTAAGTAATAACCATGCAGGCAGAGACAGTAATGTAGTTTTCTTTAGTGCAGTGAAGAATGGTTTGCTCATAAATAATAACCTATTTTATATTCTGCTAATGATCATACTTATAGACAGATTTGAAGCGTTGCGAAGGTTGTAACCTGTAACCTGTAACCACCATCGGTAAGCACCGTCAGAACGGTTTTTCGATAGTTGATAGGTCGCATATATTTTTCCTCAGGTCGAGGTGGTTTGAATAGCTTCATGTTAACCAGGTCAAGTCCGGGTCATTAGCTTGCTTGTCAGTTATACCTTCAACGCTGTTCTTCGTTGAAGGTATTATTTCATCACGCAGAACGAGAGTATTACTCTGCTGTTTTTCTTCTCGCTAAGCCTGCCAGTCCGAGCAGGCCGCTGCCAAAAAGCCAGACGGCCGCCGGTACAGGAATGGGCGCCAGATCGACGGCCAGTGTATTGCCGGAGATACGCCTGCCTTGTGCATCGACGCCATCAAAAACTATCAGGTAAGTGTCAGGGCTGGATATAAGTGTCGCGTTGCTATCACCAAAATAGCCTGCGCCCCAGTCGATACCCAGTGTGTAGCTGGAGTCATTCGACAGCGTGATCGAACCACCTGATGTGTTGCTGATATCAAAAAATTCAGCATCCCAGGAGCCGTCGGTATTATCGGTAAAGACTATGTGCCCACCCATCTGTCCGATTACCAGCGCATTACCACCAAAATCGGAGTCATCGAATAGCGCCAGTGTGCCGCCGTTAGTGGAGATACCGGGACCTGTGTTAGGATTACCTGCAAAATCAAACTGAATAAAATCGGAATCTTCATTAGTGGGTGCCCAGACAGTTGCGGCCTCAGCCGATAATGGGATAAAGGATAAAGATGTGAATAATACTGTACAGCTATAAACATAACCTGTCAGATGTGATTTATTCATAATTTAATCCTTCATTTAAATTTAAAAGTTGTTTTCATAACTAATTTTCGTTCAATATCTAATGACCATTTTCAAAAATACTATGCTACTTGATTCTCACTAAAACGGCTCTAATAACCGAACCTGGGTAGCTAATGCCGCCACACCTGGAGACAGACTGGCTTAACTCTTGCGATGACGAGCTACGCCAACAAGTCCTAACAGACCTGAACCGAACAACCAGGCAGCAGCGGGTACAGGCACGGCTGGTGTTCCCGTTAAGCTGAGGTTGTCGTAATATACGCCTGACGCAGTGTAGGCAGTTGCTGCACTCTTCACACCAAACTGCAGTGTCTTACCATCCCATGAGGGATCTATATAAAGAGAGAGCGCATAACTTTCCCAGTTAAAACCCAGGCTGGTGGTGTCTAGCCGATTCTCACCAAGGGTGGTACCGCCATCAATCGCCCGAATCCATGCAAATGCGCTGCTTGTTCCAGTGATGTCACCCTGTTTGGCGTCAAAACTGAAGGACCAGGTGGTACCAAGGTCAGTCCGCATCGATGGTCTGTTGTTGCAGGGTTAGAGCATCAACGTAAAGATTACTTTGATCTTTGGAAAGGTAATTACTAAATACGTTTAGCTGCTGGTTACCCTGAGCTGAATTTCCCTGTCCGGTTACGACCAGTGCAAAACCACGATGATCATTTCGAGCTGGCACTGGTACGGCACTGTTCACAAGGTTGTTAGGCCCTGGTCATTGTATGAGTTTTCATAAATAACAAAGCCGGCATCACTGAGTGCAGTCGAACTGATCGCATCCAATGATTCAAAATTTTCACTATAGCTTGCCAGCGCTGCATTGCCCATAGGGGCATAGCTCATCGCTGAAGCTACGGTTAGTGCTGTTAATAAAGCTTTTTTATAGAAGTCTTTATCTAGCATTTTCTTCATCCTTATTCGTTTATTTTAATTCATCAAAAAACATACAGTGTTGTATGAATAAACGACTATTTATAGAGAAGATAAGGTGACACCGGTAAACGAAGAGTAAACGCTCATATTACCGGTGTCTCCCTTACTAGCCTGTAGTTATTTAGGCTTTACGACGGCGTGCTACGCCAACTAAACCTAACAGACCTGAACCGAACAACCAGACAGCAGCTGGTACTGGTACTGCTGTAAGACTCACGTCATCCCAGAACAATGAACCACCAGCACAACATGGGTCGCCGGTTTGAATGTGCAGCAAGAACGCCTGAGCTGAGGCAGTGCCTGTCGGTGCAACAGCGGAAAGACTCAGTTGAGTCCAGTCGCTTATGTCGGCACCATCCTGTATAACTGATAGATCGACGTCAGCTGTACCGAACGGATCAACCGAGACCTCAACACCACCAGCGATTGCGTTACCACCACCATCGAGAAAGTTCAGTTGTAGAACACCGAGATTTCCAAACGCGTCGCCAGTCCAGTTCATAACCCATGCTTCTAAGTTATATATTGTACCAGCCGTAGCTGCCATACTCTGGAAAGCACCTGCTGCTCCACCGGGGGTGAAAGGACCATACATCTTGAGTGACTGTGTACCGCCAACATCATGTGACACTGGGCCAAAATTAGGGCCGTCAGTAGCGTTAGTAAATACCGTCTCAAACGTATCCCATCCTGCTGCGCCGGGTAAATCACCACTGGTTGCATCACCAGCTTCAAAAGTGCCGTTGACCAGTGCTGCGTTGCCTGAAGGTGCGTAAGCAATTGCTGCAGCCATGGCTAGTGCTGTCAGACTGATTTTATGAAGTTTTTTCTGTAACATTTGGGTATACCTCTTTTTAGTTGGGCTAACAAACCAGCATAGATGCGTGGTTCGCTCATAATTGCCAGAATCCGACAAAAACTCAGCAACACATCATTGTATTGCAACAGTCTGACATGGTGAAGCTATATAGTATAACTATATATGCTATATAGCAAGCATAAATAATGCCAAGTTGCTAACTTGTTGAATTTATATGTTATTTTAAATAATATTTACATTAACGATTTCTAATATGTAAGTAATCGCGACAATCTCGCACAAAATTTACAACTGTAGCTCTAATAAAAAAATATTTAATTAACTTGTATTACAACAAGTTAGAGTGATATTTATGAATAGTTAACGGGTAAATAAGAGGCGTCATATAAATTTACAGCTGTCGGTAGGTTTTACATATCGTTATATAGCGATACGTGGTCGTTAAGTTGTAATTAGTAGTTACTACCTGAATATGGAGGTGTTAAAGATAAAACTGGTGGTACTAGTTATCGAAACAAAGGTTCGGGATAACCAGGACCACCATTTTGCTGGTAGTAAAGCGTTAATTCTTATGGCGTGTCAGATCTGGCCGCCGGATAAGCGCTGAATTTTTATGCTGCTTGTGCTTTCTTTCTACGTGCTACGCCAACCAGTCCTAACAGACCAGAACCGAATAACCATACTGCTGCAGGAACAGGTACTGCTTCTACGGTAACGGAGACGTTATCAAAGTAAGCCTCTGATGTACAACCAGGAACAGGTCCACACGCTGCCTTCAGTTGCAGCGATATGCCGCCACTAACATCATCCCCGAGTACTGCGGTGAACATAAAGCTTTCCCATCCGTTTGTTCCAGCGCCGTTAGCCAAAAGTATTTCAGACTTGGATGTGCCGCCACCACCAAGCTCGGAGAACAGCTCTATGAAAGCGACGCCTCCAGCAGCTGCTGTGTTATTCAGATCGAACGATACGGTGACCGTATCAAAGGGGTTTACCACGCCTATTCCAATGTTGGCGTTCTTAATGACCTGGTCGCAAGCGGCTTCAACGCTGCAAGGTAAATAAGCCGCGAAACTGCCAGAACTGACGGTAGTGCCTTGAACTGACGCTGGACCAAACGCACTAGGAAACTCTGTCCAGCCAGTGAAATCGCCGGTTTCAAACCCACCATTGACCGCTAGCTCCACGGGAGCTGCTTGTGCTGCACTTGCAAACAAGGCGAATCCCATTGCTGCTACTAATTTCGTACATTTCTTGTTAAACATTTTATAATCCTCTAATTTGGATATAACTTAGGTTAAATTACGTACCAGCCTCGCTGCATGGTTCGTTTTTAAATTGCCTGCTATCAATAGAGCGTAGCCTTGCTTCATTGTACTGCTATAGCTTGCTATATCAACTGCTATATAACAAAAGTATAGCTTTACAGGTGTTTCCATATAGTTTTTATGAAATAAACGCTATATAGCACTAGGCATAAGCATAACTCGTGCCAGTTATGTAACATGTTGATATAGATCAATATAATAATCCGGTTAAAAAAGCTGGGTTTTTAATGTGTCAAGAATTGCGACACGTAAATGAGGCATATTATGGTAGAGCTGTGTCATTAACAATTATAAAATGTATTATAAACAATAAGATGAAATATTTACAGGTGCTAAAATCAGCTCGGAATGGAACTGTCGGATTAATTTACTGAAGTCGGTGTGTATTACGTTTTGCTATATAGCAATAGTAATAATGGGGTTATAATGCATGATAATTTACTATGTTGTCAGTGAGATATCATGCAGGGTGTTTATCTTTCCTACCTTACAGTTTGGCATTATATTATGTAAATATCGCCATTCCGAAGGGTATTCGTTGTTTTAAGATGCTATTTAAACTATTATTTATTTTATGGTATGGTGTAGTAGCATGTGCTGTATAGCATTGGCGTAAGAGTTTCCCATTGCTGTTGACTGATTCTGCTCTCAGCGATAATGCTATCTAAAAGTAGCTCTCCGATTTAAAAGCTGGATAGAATTAGTTATTCAGTAATAGAGGCTAATGAATACTAGCAATTATGTTGATAAGATACGCAAAAAGAAAAATACGATTCATTTACTGTCGACAGATGCGAAAACGATGAGTCTACAGTTTTTAACTAACATAGCGTTATTCGCTGCCAAATAACTGGCAAAACTTTAAATAATGAATAAATCGAAACCAAAGTATCTGCTTGTAGAAGAAAAAATCAGGCAAGCGATAAAAAATAAACAAATAGACAATAAGCTTCCCGGTGAAAGAACACTGGCTAAAGAGTACGGCTATTCATACATGACCATAAGAAAGGCAGTAGATAACCTTGTTGCTAAAGGTATACTGTATAAACTTCCTACCAAAGGGACATTTGTCGCAGATCGTAAAACGGCTAAAAAGAAAACAAAAATAATCGGTTACTTTCTCGATAAAAGTATTGCTGCCGGCTTGACCAGCCCATATTACTCACTCATATTCGACTCGCTTGAAAAACAGGCATCAAAACACGGTTATTCGTTAATCTATTTTTCAGATGCTGGTGACGGTAGTTCGCTTAGACATCTTAATAATGTCGACGGCGTTATTATCAGTTGTTTCCCTCGAATAGAAAATATAGTTCATGAGATTAATAAACATGTACCTGTGGTCGTGATGGACAATAGCTCATCAGACAAAACGATACCATCAGTTATTATTGATAACTTTAATGGTGTCACTAAATCAGTTGATTATCTATGTTCTCTAGGCCACAAACGAATTGGCTTTATGACAGGACTGGAAGATTCCGATGTTGGTAAAAATCGATTTGCTGGCTATCAACGTGGATTAAGTAATCATGGGATTAAGTTAAACGAGAAACTGGTTTTTAGAGGCGACTATTCTTTCGAGTCTGGTGTGAATGGTGCCGATTACTTCTTTTCACTAAACAATCCCCCAACAGCAATTATCTGTGCAAATGATGCGATGGCAATCGCTGTAATCAGAGAAGCGGTACAACGTGGTTTGAGCGTACCTGATGATATCAGCATAATGGGATTTGATGATATCTCGGTTGCCTCACATATCACCCCACCATTAACAACCTTAGCGGCGCCGATAGAAGAAATCACCGAGATGGCATTCAATATGTTGATCAGTCTGATCAATGGTGAAAAAACAGAAAGCAGGCACATCGCATTACCTGCCACGCCTGTTATCAGGGGTTCCTGTGCCAATATTAATAATTCAGTCGCAGCCTAATCGGTTTAATCTGCAACGCAGAATAAACCAATGTGATTATACTGATCATGGTTACCGAGCTTGATGAATAATGTTATTAGTTCAGTCTCGAATCTATGTGAATTAGTCAAATAGCATTTTAAAAAACACAATTAAGGCATTGAGCTAAGACCGTTACCTTCATTAGTGGCATTAGTTGTGTTAATTCACCAGGGTAATCCCGGGCAACTCGTTGCAATGGAGCTCATAACCGATGATGTGCTTGCACGTTTGCTGACATTTCCTAATGTGCTGGTGACATCGCATCAGGCATTTCTTACACGGGAAGCGCTTCATGACATAGCATTGACAACCTTGAATAATTTTAAAGATTATTTTGAAAGCGGTAGTTCAACAAATGAGGTTTGCTATAGACATGTTAAACCTGGCAGAAAGCAACTAGATAAACGCTGTGCATAAAAATACACACAACTCAAAGCAATGTAGTGGATGCCAAACCCCCCGCTGAACTAATGTGTTAACTCTATAAGTTATTCTGCAAAGTCAATATGCTGAACTCAGCAATCGAATTGATTATTTATTATTCACTCAATCCATTCATTGATATAGAAAAGCTATATAGCGCGTTAAGTTGATTTCTCAAAATGCCTTATTGCATAATTAAGGTGTGAAAAATTAATATATAAGTAAAAAACACGTCAATTAATATGAAAAGCAATGAAAAACACTTGACTTATTTTGATGATCGGAACTATAGTGCTATATAGCATTGAAATATACTGAGAAGAAAGATGAAGGAGCTTTCATTTTCAACGCTGTTATATATGGAAAATAGAGTTGTTGGGTGAGTTATGTTGATGCAAAAAAGGACGTCAATTAAGGCGTCTAATTATAGTTAACCATAAGTAGAGGTAAAAAAATGCACCTTATTATTTACACTAGCGAATTTTCGGGCAGCAAAGAAGATATAAAGACAACACTTCCTGATATGGTTAACCGGTTAAAAGTGAATAACCGGAAGTTAGGAATTACAGGTTCTTTCTTTTGCCACAATCTTCGTTTTATACAGGTACTGGAAGGTGAAAAAGATTCAGTAGAACTAATCATGTCAACTTTAGAAAAAGACAATCGCCATAAGAATATCCAGCGAATAATTGATCAGGGAATTAAAAAAAGAGGTTTTACGCAGTGGGATATGGATTCATTGAATCTATCTGAAGATGAAAATATTAATGCTGATGAATTAAGGAGTATACACGATGCATACAAAAAGCATTTACTTGTTGACTCTAAGCTTCTAGTCGATTTTTTTAAAGCAATGCTTGCTTTACATACTTATGAGCCCAAAAAGGAAATACCAACAAAGCGTTCAATAGAAATTAACGGTACAGATTTATTGTCCCAAACCGTATGTAATAGCTATGCATTTTAGTGCAAGACTTTAGTTTTATTGTCTTCATTTTAAAACCACATGGGACTTTTTATTCATAGTCGTTGCGTCACATTCTAAACAAAAAGTAAAAAACAACTGGCATATAAACAATCGTTAATAAATTACCAACCATCACCCTTGATGCAACTTTTTCCGGTTCCTGTTTATAGCGCTTCGACAGTGGTACATTCAATACAGTAGTGCGCTCCCCAATGGTGCTGTAGGCTATAAACTGCACCAAAATACCTCGCTAATGAAGAGTCAATAGTTAGAGTGTGGGCAGTAAAATACATAACCACTTGATTATCAAAAAATAATATTATTGGCACAGTACCTGCAAGAATAAAGAACATAATACCTGGCTTAATATTAAGTATACGGATTTGTGGTGGGGTAAAGCCCTTTCATTTCATGCACCGGACGTGACCACGAATAATCCGGTAGATACTCATCCCTCCCGCGGTTTGGTTGCGCCGTTGTATCAAAATGCAGCCATTTTTATTTCATTAGGAATAGTTAAATGACTCCCTATGAATAAAGGCAATAAAGAGGGCTGACCGCATAAATTCATGATGAATACCAATAAAATCACCAGCTTTGAAACGGGCCGATTGCTTGCTCTAATGTGCGTTATCATCATTCACGCCACACCCTTTATGACGGAACCAATGATTCATGGACAGCCATGGCCAGGAATTATTTTAAATCAATTGGGGCGCTTTGCCGTGCCATTATTTTTCGTCATTGCAGGCTATTTTATTCAGCCTCGTTTATCGACTTCTCCCATGGCAACGTTTTCTCGTTACTCACTGCCATTGTTTAAAGTCTGGCTGGCATGGAGCATTATATATCTGCTTGTTCCTTTTAATCTTACTACGGTGCTTGAAAATGGCTACATGGTAGAACGTGCTGGTTATTGGAACCACCTGCTACTGACACCACTAAATACTCTATTTGAAGGTGGAAGCGTTCATTTATGGTTTCTGCCTTCTTTAATTCTCGGCGTCGGAATCATTGCTCTGCTGTGTCACTATGAAAAAAAACAATTCATTTTACCGCTAGCTTTGGCTTTATTTGTTTACGGCTTAATGACTGGAAGCTATCAGACATTCTTTGAAGTTGAATTACCGATAGACAGTCGCAATGGACCATTCTTTAGTACCTTACTGATTGCAATCGGCTTTGAACTTCGCCAGCGTCAGTGGCAAGCATCGAACTCAGTTGCAGTTATTATGTTATTAGCTGGCTGGGTACTGCACTTTTTTGAAGCAGGCCTGTTAACAATGGTTGATGTGCCTTTCAACGAACACGACTATCTAATTGGTACTCCTATCTGGGTTACCGGAATCTTTTTACTGCTAATGAACTACCCTCAGTTTGGCCAGGCTAACTGGGTACAGACCTGGAGTAACAAAGTTCTTGGTATTTACTTATGCCATATGCTGGTGATTATCTACCTGATGAATATGTTCGGTATGCTCGGTATCGGTATAGGCGAACTGGTTTATGATTTCTCGATTGTTCCAGCGACCTTTTTGTTCTCTATAGTGCTGATCAAACTGATCGAGTTAACGCCATTACGATCCATGTTGTTGCGATAAAACTAACTTTATCAGCAAGACATGGAGAGGCTCACTAGAGTAGATATTTAGTAATAGCATTTACTCTATAAATCATAGGCCAGTAAGTTAAGCTCTCTACCAGTGATAGTGTTTAAGTAATGCACGACAATATACCAATAGCTGGTAATGGATGCTGACATCCTAAAATTGAAATTAAAGTAAGTACTCCTGGAGTGTAGATAAAATTAGCAATTCGCTAGCTTGTCATTGCTGCTGATGACTGGAGTGCGTTTACGAGTATCACTGTATTAGAAAGCAGCGGGGTGAGTACTAACTGATTTTATCCCGGATGGATAAGTACACATTATTTGTAATGCTTTCACGCTGATACAATAAATAATCACATTCTAAAAAAAAAGTAAAAAACGACTGGCATATATGCAATCGTTAATAGATTGCCAACCATCACCATTGATGCAACTTTTTGCGGTTCCTGTTTATAGCGTTCTGCCAGCGGCACATTCAATACAGCAGGAGGTAATACTGCAAACAGGATAACCAGTGGTTTTAGTGTATCAGGCATAGGTATAGACCAGATAACCAGTAGTCCAAAAGGCAATCCACTTAAAGGTCGTAGCCTTGCAACCCAAATACCGTCACGCCAGTGAGTCCAGTCTGCTTCTGCCAGTTTAATTCCAAGTGACACCAGGGTTAACGGAATGGCGACTTCACTCAGTCAGGATGATCTTTGCCGCTGCTGGTATTATCAGGATACTTGCACACATCAAAAAAATCGATATTGGACATTTGCGCATTAGCAGTAACTAATTTGCTGTATCGCTATTATTTAATCGATAATCAAGTTCGGTGTGATTCAAACAAGACTGTTTCTAAAACAGGATAAATTATTAAGAAAAAATCACAAAAGGCTTGACTTGAGATATGATACCGGTTTACAGTGCTATATAGCAGATGTTGTTATGCAGAGTGTAGGGCATTTGTGAGCCAACCGTTGGCTGTTAACTAGTTGTCGTATATTGTCAATTTAATGGTATTTAAGTATGCCAGTATCATCGATACAACGAAGTATTCGGAGATTTATCCATGCTCAGTAAACGTTATTCAAACCTGATTCGCCTGTTCGCGATTATTTCACTTTCCTATTTTCTTGCCGGTTGCGGTGATGGTGATGGCCCCACGCCAGTCGCTGGCGAGCTATGTCCGGTTAATGGTCTGGTTAGTTTTGACGCGGAAAGTTATGCCGCAAGTGCAAGCTCTGCCTTGATATCACTCACAGATACCTGTATTGGTAAAACGACAGTCGTCATCCAGGTTGATAACGGCACAGATTCTATTAATTTTGATGTACCTTTAGATATTAGCGGAAAAGGGGCACTTACCGTTGTTAATTTTGGTGCTACCTCGCAAGCAACCGGTACTATCGCTATAAAAGAGGGTGACACACTAACGGTAACCTATACGGGTGCCAGCACAGTTGTTGTGACTGACACTGCCATTATAACGGCAGTAGCATCAAGCACCACCCTGGGGGTCTATACCGAGACGTACACCGACCCAACATTAGCCTACTCTGAAATCCTCAATGCTATCGATCTTGGCGGTAAAGATACAGTGACAGATGAGGTGACCAGTGCAGACATCGCGCCACTGGACGGTGTTAAATCACTGCGTGCCGCCTTCAAAGCAGAGAATTCACCAGCGTCTGGTGGCAATTACAATGGTTTTGCCTTCGATTTCGGACCAGCGCTGATCAATGGTACATTCGAGGCCGACGACGCCTCTGGCGGTAATGTAGCTGGCGCGACCGGCTGGACGACATTCGAAAATGTATTCACGAACAGCAATATTGGCCCTGACTCAGGACCGGTTTCACATGATGTCGGCGGTACCCAGTCTTTAACGATGTTCGGTCCTTTCACCTTTGATAGCTCCTCGGGTGCCTATCAGCCTGATAACACTGTGGTGGCTGGCAGTACCTATACTGCAACTGCTCATGTTATGAACTGGGCTCCCGATGCTTTAGCTGCAAATAACCTCGGTATCATGCAATTGACTTTCTGGTCTGCTCCCGGTGGCCAGACCGGTGGCGGAACAAAACTTGGAACATTCGAGATAATCGTAGACTCCACCGATGATGGCTCAAATATCTACCTCCCGCCGCAGGATGGTGCTGAAATAAGCGACTGGACCGCGTTGTCAATTACGGAGGTAGCACCTGCTGGTACTGCCTCAGCAGAAATATTCCTGTTGCATATTCAGCTTAATACTGATCCGGCTTTACAGGCAGGCTCTATTTTTTGGGATGACGCTAGTATCGTGAAAGGCGTGACTGCTACTGAGCCTGGTGGTGATATCTCACCTTATGAAGTGCTGCGGTTCGGTATGAATTCCACTGCGGCTACCTCTGTGCTGGACCTGGAAGTTAAGCTTGAGGATACTGCGGGCAACGCTGCTTCAGTCTTCCTGTCAAATTACACCTCGACACCCGGTTCTGTCGCCGGCTGGGACCTGTATGAAATACCGCTGGTTGATTTTCCTGCGGGAGTAGATCTAACAAGGATTATCTCCCTGGGTTTCTTCAGTGCCTCAACGACGGTCACCGGTTCGACAGCCGTGGCACCGACGCTGGTAGACGCGACTCTGTATTTTGATAATGTGCACTTCGCCACAGGCGACGCAGGCGCACCCCCGGTACTGACAGGTGTACTGCTGGACGCTGCCGTAGAAGGTGTGACTTTCCAGACAGCGACACAGCAGGGTGTTACCAATAACCTTGGTGAGTTTAAGTATGTCCAGGATGAGATGGTTACTTTCTCTGTTGGTGGCATCATTCTCGGTACCGTTACAGGAGCACCACTTATAACGCCTGTAGAACTGACTGGTGGAGCCGATCCAATAGATCAGACAGCGACTAATCAATTGGTGTTTTTACAAAGTATTGATGAGGATCAGGACCCGCTGAACGGGATCACCGTTAGTGCTGCCACTTTGGCTGCAGCAGCAACGCAAACACTCGACTTTGCACTTGATAGCGCAGCATTTACCGCGGCAGTAACCCCAGTCGTAGCGGCTATCACCAGCGTTAATGTTGACCCTCCAGTTTCAAATGCGGTCGTTAGCGAAACCGAGGCACTGGACAATTTCTATGTGACCTATGTTGCAGCCGGAGGCACAGATACGTTTGCCTGGTCGTTCCCGCCGGAGTATCCGCCATACCCGGGTGTGGCCAGTTTCCCTGTTGATTTTGAGGATGCCGCTGGTCCTTATTACATCACTAATTTCGCAGGTGGTGTGACTACGATTATTGATAATCCACAAACAACTGGAAATAGCAGTGCCAAAGTTGCACAGATGCAGAAATTCACAGATCCAGAGAGTTTTGGCGGCAGTAAGATCACGCTCGGCACGATTGACTTTACCAGTAATAGTGTCTTTACCATGAAGGTCTGGGCGTCACGTTCAGTTCCTGTCACCTTCAAACTGGAAGGTCTTGGTGTTGAAAGGATTGCTACACACAGTGGCTCCGGAACATGGGAGGAGCTGGCCTTTGACTTTACCGGGTTTACCGGTGAAGGCGTAAGGGAAATCAGTTTGATCTTTGATAATGGTGTCGTCGGTGATGCTGCTGGCGATGCGGCCAACTGGACCTTCTATTATGATGATATAGCGCTCCAGGCATCCGCCCCGATAACCTATCTATTAATCTGGTCAGATGAATTTGATGTTGATGGTGTACCTGATACTGATAACTGGACCATAGAAACGGGTTATGGCCCCAATAATGATGGCTGGGGCAATCAGGAGTGGCAGTTATATACGTCTTCGCCCGATAATATCAGGGTAGATCTTGACAATTTGGTGATTACAGCTAATTGCTCTGTGGCCACCACAGCCCCGGAAAATTGTGCTGAACGTGACGGAACGATTACCTCCGGTAAAGTCATCACACAAGACAAATTTAGCTTCAGGTATGGCAAGGTTGAAGCGAAGATCAAACTTCCGGTTGGACAAGGTGCGTGGTCGGCTTTCTGGATGTTAGGTGAAAATTTCTCTGATGTAGGATGGCCGTTCTCTGGCGAGATCGATGTCGTGGAAATGTTCCAGACGAATGGCGGCGATCCACAGACGACGCATTTTACCATGCACTGGTGCGATGAAACTAAACAGAACCCTGCTACGCCAGATGTATGTTTCCCGGAGAATGAGGGTTGGACATACATCTCTCAAAAGACAAGCTTAACTGAGTCACTGGGTGATGATTATCATATCTTCTCAGCTGAGTGGGATGCTACCGGGATCACTGGAAAAATTGACGACATACCATACTTTTACCTGGCTATCGATCCGGGCACGATGGATGAATTCTTGAAAGAGTTTTTCCTGATTCTCAATGTGGCAATGGGTGGAAACCTTGGTGGTGATATTACTGTAAGCACGCCATGGCCGCAGATCATGCTGGTCGATTATGTCAGGGTTTACCAGGATGTTAATAATAGTGATTCTAGCTTCACCATTGGCGGAGGCGCACCACTTGAACCATTGGGTGTTTATTCTGAGACCAATACTGATCCTGCTTTAGCGTATCTGGTATCGTCAATGTTGCTGATTATGGTGGCAAAGATACGGTGATAGATGAAAATAGTTCAGACACCGTACTGGAAGGCTCGGTCTCACTAAGGGCAGACTACAACATTACAGGAACTGGTACTCTGAATTATAACGGATTTGTCTTTGACTTCACTTCTGCAGCCGGTGGTGCGAATTTGTTGATGAACTCCAGCTTTGAGTCTCCCGACGCGTCTACTGGCGATATAGGATGTTCCGATAATTGGGCTTGCTTTAATAACGCCTTTACATCCAGCAACAATTTCCAGCCTGGCGGTAGTTTTGTTAATCCCACTGCCTATGATGGCAGCCAGGTGATGAAACAGTATGGTGGAGATGCTCTCGCTAACCAGACAGTCGCTGCATCGCCAGGTGATACAGTATCGGCAACTGCGTATGCAATGAACTGGAACGGTGATAACTTCAATAATATAGGTCTATTACAGATATTCTTCTTTGATGCCAGCGGAGATAACATTACTGACCCTGATCCGAATGGTTATGTTCCGACCGCTCAGGTCAGCGCGGGAAGTGACGCAATTGTTGGCGGTAGTTTCGACTATGTGCTGACTGGTACTGACGGCGGAAATGATTACGACTGGACTGAGATGACAGTTTCAGCGGTAGCGCCTCCTGGTACTGTTGAAACCAGGGTCCAGATTATACATGTCCTGGAAGCCTCAACCCCACCTGATGGCGCGCTTTTCTGGGATAACGTGAGTCTATCTATAGGTGCAGTAGCACCTGTAGGTCCTGCTGATATCTCAGGTTATGAGCTTGTTAAATTTGGCATGAATACAGCTGCGGCCAGCGGACTGATGGATCTGGAAATTAAGATGGAAGACTCCTCGTTAGGTGCAGCATCTGTATTCCTGTCTGCATACACGTCATCACCGAGTACTGTTACCGGTTGGGATCTTTATGAGATACCACTGAGTGACTTTGTCGGAGTAGATCAAACCAAGATTGCCTCCCTGGGTTACTGGAGTGCATCATCGACGGTGACGGGATCAACAGCAGTGCCTCCAACGCTGTTTGAAGCTATCCTGTATTTTGATGATATTCACTTCGGTCAGGCGACTGGGCGGTGCGAATTTGTTGATGAACTCCAGCTTTGAGTCTCCCGACGCGTCTACTGGCGATATAGGATGTTCTGATAATTGGGCTTGCTTTAATAACGCCTTTACATCCAGCAACAATTTCCAGCCTGGCGGTAGTTTTGTTAATCCCACTGCATATGATGGCAGCCAGGTGATGAAACAGTATGGTGGAGATGCTCTCGCTAACCAGACAGTCGCTGCATCGCCAGGTGATACAGTATCGGCAACTGCGTATGCAATGAACTGGAACGGTGATATCTTCAATAATATAGGTCTATTACAGATATTCTTCTTTGATGCCAGCGGAGATAACATTACTGACCCTGATCCGAATGGTTATGTTCCGACCGCTCAGGTCAGCGCGGGAAGTGACGCAATTGTTGGCGGTAGTTTCGACTATGTGCTGACTGGTACTGACGGCGGAAATGATTACGACTGGACTGAGATGACAGTTTCAGCGGTAGCGCCTCCTGGTACTGTTGAAACCAGGGTCCAGATTATACATGTCCTGGAAGCCTCAACCCCACCTGATGGCGCGCTTTTCTGGGATAACGTGAGTCTGACTGTAGGTACGCCATAGTGTGTGACCGGCGGGAGTCGCATCGAACAGCCAGCAGACAGGTAGGTAGTGAAGGGTGAATTTTTTGTGACGTAAGTAATCGCCGCAGTGCCCTGGGATACGTCACTGATAACTATTTTCAAGCAAATGTAATTGAGAAAAAAGAACAGGAGTAGAAATCACGTGGCAGAAAAGAAGCATTACACGACCGCACCGGAAGATCGTATCTCCCTGGGCCACAAGATCATCTATGGCTTTGGTGCCTTCGTAAACAATCTGCTCGCAGCTGCCATCGGTGGTATGGCTATCGTACTTAACCTGGGTCTGGGTATGAATCCTGCGCTGGTCGGTTTGCTGGGTGCATTGCCACGACTCACTGACGCCATCACCGATCCGCTGATGGGCTACATCTCCGACCATACCCGCACCCGCTGGGGCAGAAGACGGCCTTATATTTTTATCGGCGCCATACTGGCCGGTATCATCTATATGCTGTTATGGCAGCTACCACTAGGCGCCAGCGAGGAGTACTACTTCTGGTATTTTCTCATCGGTTCTTTCGTCTTTTACCTGGCTTATACCGTGTTCGCTACACCATGGGTGGCGCTGGGTTATGAACTGACGCCAGACTACCATGAACGCACCAGGCTCATGGGTGTGCAGAATTTCATGGGTCAGCTGGCCTATGTCATTTCACCCTGGTTCCTGTGGATAATGCAGGCGTGGTTTTTTGATGACCTGGTCGAAGGTGCGGCTTACCTTGCTATCGGCATCGGTGCACTGACTATCATGGTTGGTATCCTGCCTGCCATTTTTTTGCGTGAACGCTTCAAACATCCACCGCCCAGGGAAGAGCTGGTCAAAGTAGGCGAACCGGTACCTACGGTTGGACAGGCGCTGAAGAAAAACATAATGGATTTCTTTAATGGTTTTCTGGAAACATTAAAAGTTACCCCATTCCTGAAACTGTGCGCGGCAACATTTTTAGTCTTCAACGGTTTCATGCTGGTGGCATCGTTTCAGTTCTACGTGATCATCTATTACGTGTTCGGTGGTGACCAGGTGCTGGGTGCGGAATATGCCGGCTGGTCGGGAACACTTGCCGCAGTCTCTACCTTCTGCGTCATCTTCCTGGTGACCTGGATGTCGACCAGGATAGGTAAGAGGCGGACCTTCTTTATCGCTATCGCCATCTCCATGGTCGGTTATGGAGCGAAGTGGTTCTGCTACAACCCGGAGATCCCGTGGTTACTATTATTGCCTGCGCCTTTGATGGCTTTTGGCCTGGGTGCGTTATTCACTCTGATGGGTTCGATGATCGCCGATGTCTGTGACCTCGACGAACTGAACACCGGGCAGAGACGCGAGGGTATGTTCGCTTCGATCTACTGGTGGGTTGTAAAACTCGGTATGGCGTTAGCACTGGCACTGGGTGGTTTCCTGCTTAACTGGACGGGTTTCGATGTCGACCTGAATGGCGAACAGACAGATCAGGCTATTTTCCTGATGCGGCTGTTCGATGCCCTTGTTCCGGTAGTGAGCTCGGGGCTTGCGATATGGGCGGTTTACACCTTCCCGATTACCGAAGCGAGAGCGCATGAGATCAGGCTGCAGCTGGAGGCACGCCGTGGTGAGCCTGAGGTTGAAAATTAAACAACCAGGTGTGTTAGTGCGAAAATTGAGATGAGTTTTTTTGAAATGATTACAACCGCTGCTGCGTTAACTTCTGGAACCGGCGATATGCTTGATATTACACATACACATTACAACTTGACTTCGACTTCTGAGATCCTGGTCACATCTGAAAAAGGTGACCGCCTTGCCAGCAAGGAAAATGTTGATTTCACCTTCGGACAGGCTGATGGGGTAGTAGTCCATGTTCAGCCTGAAGTTGTTAAACAGACACTGCATGGTATAGGTACATCTTTTACTGAGTCATCTGCTTTTGTACTTGCGCACCTCAGTAAAGATAAACGACAGGAAGTGATGGAGAGTATCTATGGCCAGCAAGGAGCGAATTTTTCATTAGCCAGAACCGTAATCGGTGCCACTGACTTTTCTGTCGAAGGGGGCTTTTCATATGATGACTTCAAAGACGACAAAAAACTGGTTCGTTTTTCTATTACGCCAGATATTGATGGTTTTGATCAGGAAAAATATCCGGGAATTCAGGATAAGGAATTCGATATATTACCGATGATCAAGCAGGCGCTTGCGATAAAGAAGAATCAAAAAGATTCACAGCTTAAAATTATCGCGTCAGCATGGACAGCACCGGCCTGGATGAAGGATATCGAAGACTGGTATCAACCCGGACAGTGAGAAAAATAATTATCAGGGAACTGGCGGTGTTTTGAAAAAAGGCTATGAACAATATTATGCCGACTATCTCATCAAATATCTCGATCACTATAACAACCAGGGTGTAAAAATCTGGGGTCTTACTCCGGTCAATGAACCTCTTGGTAATAACGGTCAGTGGGAAAGTATGCATTTTTCTGCAGAATCACAGAACGACTTTATCAAGCATCACCTGGGGCCAGCCTTACATAAAAGTGATAATGCGGATGTGAAACTGTTGATGTACGACCACAACAGGGGAGAGCTGGAAGCCTGGGCACAGGTGCTTTATAACGATGATGAAACCAAAAAGTATCTCTATGGTGCAGCCGTTCACTGGTATGAGAGCACATACAAGGTACACGAAGATGTGTTTGAGCGTGTACATGCAGCATTTCCTCAATATGACATTATTCACACCGAAGGCACCATCGATGACCTGGGTAAAGACGCACCTGCCGGTATAACTGATCCCGTACGTTTCAAAGAATCAGGCTGGTTTGATAATGATGATTTCTGGTGGAACGACAATGCGACCGACTGGGCATATTCTGCAACATGGCAAGGCGTCAATGCAGAAGATCATCCTATCTATACCCCGGTGCATCGTTATGCGAGAAATATTATTGTCAGTCTGAACCACTGGGTATCGGGCTGGATGGACTGGAATATCGTTTTAGATAAAGACGGCGGCCCCAATCATGTCGGTAATTTCTGCGGTGCCCCGATCATGATAGACACGGCTACAGGCCAGGTTTATTACACGCCGATTTTTCATGTACTGTCGCAGTTCAGCAAAAGCATACGGCCGGGTGACAGGGCAGTTGAAGTGACCACGATGCTCGATGAATTAGATGCTGATGACATACATGCAAGCGCTTCACTCAATGACGACAAATTGCTCAGCGTTCAGATTTTGAATACCACGAAAAAACCGATCGATTACCAGTTACAGATCGGTAGTCAATTTGCTGTTGTCACCATAGATGCGAATGCATTACAGACGGTAAGGGTGCAGATGTAACGGTAATAGATGGAAACGATTTAAAGTGTATTTTGTTAGATCAATTTCAAGGTATATAAAGCAAAAACAGCAAGAGAATCAGGGAATCGAACATATATGCTGTATTAAATCAGCGATGCAAAATAAGTCGCTGATATAAATAAAAAAAATGTAATGATAATTGCTATTTTTAATTCTAATTATTCATTGACAATGATTAGTGTTTTGTGCAAACTGCTATATAGCATCAATGAAGATGTTTATAACAGCAGCTTATTTACAGATTAATGATGATCGATTTTATAAATGAGTAGGTATAAGTGGTAGATGAACATGCGTATACGTGATGAAAATGAATACTGTATTGGCATCACTCGGGTTGAACCGAAACATTCCTGCGCGCGAGTCTCTGACTGGACAAATAGTACAGATCCATATCAGGCTTACAGGTTAGTTTCATTAAAAGCATCTACTACAGTCACATCCAACCAGTCTCCGGGTTATCCAGCCTGTTTCAATTCTGATCGAACAAAAAATAACATTTTATCTAACAAGGCTAATACATTGGCAGAGATGTTTACTACTAGAAATAATCTACACAAGCAAAACCGGCGATCAGGCATTGGAAAATACAGAATAGCGCAACGACATGAGGTTTTTGTAAATCGCATGTTTGATTTAAAAATTGTTAATTAACGCATTAATCACCAGAGGTGGAGTAATGGCGAAATCATATAAACATAAACCTGATAAAGACGATCGGCAATATTTTTATTGCTGTACTCATTATCTCTGCTCCTTTCAATGTCCATGCCGCAGTTGCCGATAAAGTGACGACGTACAAGGATGATAATGGCTGGAAGCTAAAGGTAAGTGGTAAAGATCATTATGTGAAAGGTGTGGTCTGGGGATATACGCCACGTGGTGAAAATTACACCTACAGTCTATGGAACAAGCCTGAACAGCATATCAGGGATGTACTCGATCACGAATTTACCCTGATGAAAGAAGCCAACATCAATACTATCCGTGCCTTCAGTACGATTCCTGCCAAGTGGATTACCTACGCTTACGAAGAATACGGCATCATGACTGCAGTCAATCCATTGATGGGCAGATACGGTGCAGATATCAATGGTGTATGGACGCCCCAGACAGATTATTCTGATCCGGTGACCCGTGAGCATCTGAAAGCAGAAGTCGCTGACATCGTCGAAAAGTATAAGGGTGTGCCGGGTGTGCTCATGGTCGCCCTGGGTAATGAGAGTAACTACGGTCTGGAATGGGCAGCCGATTTTGAGATCGAAAACCTGCCGCAGGGTGAGCAGCAAAAAGAAAAAGCCCGATCTTTATATAGCCTCTATTACGAGGTCATCAAACAAGGTAAAGAGATCGATCCAGACCGCCTGTTCAGTATCGTCAATGGTGATCTCCAGTATATGGATCTGATCAAAGAATATGTTACCAACCTGGACGTGCTCGGCACTAATGTATATCGCGGTATCGGTTTTACCGACCTGTGGAAAAGAGCAGATGCAGAACTCGATCTGCCCGTGCTTTTCTTTGAGTTTGGTGCCGATGCGTTCAATTCAAAAGATTTTGAGGAAGACCAGAAATCACAGGCCCTTTTTCTGCGAGGTCAGTGGCAGGAGATGTATAACAAGAGTTATGGTAATGGCCAGGAAGGTAACTCTGTCGGTGGTTTTGTTTTCGAGTGGCGTGATGAGTGGTGGAAATATAAACAGGTCGAGTTTCTCGATATCCACAACACAAATGCCTCATGGGCTAATGGTGGTTATACCTACGACCATGTCGAAGGCCAGAACAACATGAATGAGGAGTGGTGGGGTATCATGCGCTTAGGCAACACGAATGGACAGGGCATCGCTGTTGCAGAGCCCAGGGCGGCATACTATGTGTTAGGCGAGATATGGAGTATCGATCCTTATAAACAAAAAACCGCGGTAATAAATACGGATATACAGAACATTAATATGGATCTCTATACGCTCAAAGGAGAGGTCAATATGATGAAGAGTAAGAGCGAGGAGAAAAAGAAATTTGAGATGACCGGCGGTAGTCTTGCGATGGAATTTGTCGGTAATGCTTTTTCCGCTGATATCAAGGAGGAGGGTGAGGATGCTGTCGATAACAGTAATGGTCAGATGGTCTTCCTGGATTTCGCGTTTAATCCAAACAAGCAGATAACGGGTCAATTCTCGATTAATGTTCTCGGTAATGTCCCGAACAGGACCATGGAGTTTCAATACGGTGACCGTGGTAGAGCTTATGAGTCGATAGTTGTAGAAGAAATAATCGATGATGCGCCGGTAAACGAAAAGACCATATCGGATAATGAACGTATCGAGATCTATGACTACAACGGTACATATAAAGCCGAAAATTATGACCTGGAAACCTTCTATCATACACCGCGTTTTCACTGGGGTTACGAAGGCGATTACTTCGGCCTGTTAAGAGAGACGACAGATATGGCAGGTCAGGATATCTGGAATTCCAAGGCGCCTTTTGGTGCAGAGTTTGCGGGTAAGCAATCGCTCGATGGACTCAAGTTCCTGTTCGGACCCGAAGTGTACTGGGGCGCTAACCCTAAATACATGTTCAAGTATGAGTTTGGCAGCAAGGATCAATTCGCATTCCTCCATTCAGAAGACGTCGCTCGAAGAGATACAGTAGCAAACCCGGGTGAGGCGGTTGCGATACAGACTCGCCAGACAACGTTTTATTCAAAATTGGGTAGCACTAAGAATATGCTTGAGATTGGCGGTATCATGGCCAGTACGGAAAAAATTGGCGACAAGTATAACTACATAGAAAACGGTGATGTCGTCGTCAATGAAATCGATTTTGAGGATACGCTGGGTGTAAAAGCAACGCTTTCCTTTGAAGCCTTCGGTGCCTCTCGTGCTTATGTGGGATTGCATTATGCTGGCCTGACTGCTGATGGCGGTGTTACCCAGGCTAATTTCGGCTATTCCAACGGAGGTATCTTAAACTATAGCCAGCTGCCTTACTCTGATTTTGGCAACAAGCAAGAGATCGAAACCGGCATCCAGATGAATTTCGGATCTATAACGGTTCTGCCACGGCTGATGTATCGTGAGAACCTGGTGGATGCAAATCCGAACATCCCACCTGCTACTTCAGGCACAACTCTGTTCCCCGGTGTGTCAGCTCGTAATCGTGATGATGATGCATTCGCGGTACTCGGTAACAGGGAAGCCAGATCTGGCGAGGTGTTTTTGACCTATGACCCGACACCATCGACCGGGTTTTATGAGTGGGATAATGACCGTAGGGAAGATGCTGATTTTGCATTCAATATCGGGGGAAATTACACCAGTTACCCTACCGCCACAGATTCATACCAGTTCTTCTATCGTCCCGCCGGTGTCAATGCCGCATTTGGCGAAGGCCTGATAGCTGAAGACGTGTGGAAAGTAATGAGCAGGATGGTGATGAATACCGACGGTGGCACCAATATAATCCTGAATCTCGAAGGTGGTTACCAGCAATCATCAGGTTCACCGGAAGGGCCGGCGCGTGAGTATTTTAAAGTTGGCAGCAAGTTCTGGCTGACTAATGATCATATTATCGAAGGTTACGTCTATAAGGATGCCTGGGCACCTTATGACTTTTACCGTCAGTTCAACCAGACTTACCCCTGGCAGTTCAAACTCGATTATTCCGTGTTGATGGGCCCTTATAGTTGGGCGCCGACGCCAGCTTCTACCAGCAAGTGGGGTGTAAGAGGCCTGTATAGAACGCTGGATGACCAGTCACCGGAAGATGAATATCAGGATGGTAGAAACGATGCTATGTTCGAGGTCATCCTTTACGCGACATTCACCTTTTAGCACTTAAGCAAGTATTGCCAGGGTAAATATTATGAAAATACTAAATTATATAGAGCAACACCTAAACATACTTATAGCAACGTTGATCATGGGTTCGATGATCCTGCTGATATCTGGTTGTGGTGAAATAGATGGCGGCACTGTGCAGGACACAGTTCAATTACCGATGCAGGGGGATTCGACGTTAAATTTTCGTTGTGAAAATGAGGGTGTCTACCTGGAGACATGTGTATTGGATAACCCGGAGAATCCATACGCTAGTGTCGCTATCACTGAGCCGAAAGATGAGGAACCGGATGATCCATGTACGGAACTATATGATCCGACAAGTAAATTTACTCTGAGTGATGATGCGCCATCTTCAAAGGCGAAATATTACGTGTGGGCGACTGCATTGGCCAAGGGGGTCGGTTTGCAGGGAGAAAATCAATACTTCACTGCTTTCTGGCTGCATGCAGTGTACAGAGAAAGTGGTAGCCCGACCACACGAGAGCAGGCGTTGAAAGCTTATCGTTCACTTCTTGATAACTATTTCCTGGGGGTAACTTTCGATAAGTATGAGGTGGCTGAATGTGAGGAAGTCAAGGTCGCGGCAGCCCTCAAGGATCGGGTCGGCGAAAATCTGTTTGACCCGACAGATCCAGAACTGATTTCACTCTACGCAATACCGGATTCTGCGCTCCAAGACATCAGTGAGTGGGGCTATGTCTATGATCCTAGCGTTGGTGGTGAGAATGGGAATGGTTTAATGTCCATTTTTCAATAATTCGCTGAACAATATACGATGCTAGCAAGGAGTAGTTTATGTTACCTAAAGATATTGTCAGAGGTCGTTGCAATCCAGGCAAGTTCAAGCGCACAGATAAAAGCTGATGCTTTTCCAGATCGAGAACATGAAGTGGAAAGTAACCTTTATAACGATAAACGGTCTGCATATAAGTTAGAACAGGATATGAATACTTACTCTGAAAGTAACGATACCGTTTCCGGTGAATTTATTGAACGTGACGGTGAGCGTTTCTATGCGATACATAATGCTGACAAGATGGCGCCGTTTTTTATCAGTGTTATCTCTGACAGTGATCACTGGTTATTCGTCTCCTCAACAGGTGGCCTGACAGCTGGGCGCGTTTCACCAGAAACGGCGCTGTTTCCTTACGTTACCGTTGACAAGATTCACGATAATGCGGTTCATACCGGAAGTAAGACGATATTACACGTTACTATGAACGCTAAGCATTACGAATGGGAACCCTTCAATATGGAGCATGACGGTCTGTATCTGATTAACCGTCACCTCTATAAAAACCTGCTGGGTAACAAGTTGTGCTTCGAAGAGATCAACCATGATTTGCAGCTGGTATTTCGTTACACCTGGGCAACCAGCGACAGCTACGGTTTTATACGACAATGTGAATTGCAAAACCTGGGTGAAGACATTGTTACTGTGGATATGGTGGATGGCTTGCAGAATATCCTGCCTGCCGGTACGCCACGTTTCGTGCAGACCAATTCAAGTAACCTGGTCGATGCCTACAAGTGGTCAGAACTTGACAGAAACAGCGGGATTGCCTTTTTTACACTTTATTCCGGTATTACCGATCGTGCTGAACCCTGCGAATCACTTAAGGCCAATACGGTTTTTTGCCTGGGCCTGAACGATCACAAAGTACTGCTTTCTTCAGAGCAGCTCGATAATTTTCGCCTTGGTGGGGTTTTAAAACAGGAAGACAATAAACGCGGGCTGCGCGGATCTTACCTGGTAAACAAGACTCTTGAACTGGCAGCGCAGGCATCACAACACTGGCAGTTCGTTGCAAACGTCGAGCTTGGTCAGAGCCAGGTAGTTGAATTGCGCAAGCAGCTGGATAAACCGGACACTGTTGCACAAGCGATTAGCAACTCTGTCAATGATGGCTCGGATAAACTGGCTCGTATCATCAGTCGTGGTGACGGTTTCCAGCTAACAGCCGAAGAAAATGTTGCTGTGCATCATTATGCAAACGTGTTGTTTAATGTATTACGCGGCGGTATCTTCGATGATCAGTACCGGGTATCTTCAAGTGATTTCGCTGCAAACATCAAAAATTTTAACCACGGTCTTCATCAACAATACCGGGAACTATTTGACGGCTTACCCGATAAGCTGGACTTCACACAACTGCTATTGACTATTAGACAGCAGGATGACCGTCAACTGGAGCGTCTTTGCCTGGAGTACCTGCCCATCACCTTTGGCCGACGACATGGTGATCCCAGTCGTCCCTGGAACCAGTTTGCTATCAAACTGAAAGACGAAGAGGGTAACCGCCTGCTTTCTTATGAAGGTAACTGGCGTGATATATTCCAGAACTGGGAAGCGCTGGCAATGAGCTATCCGGAATTTATCGAAAATATGATAGCCAAGTTTGTCAATGCTTCTACTATAGATGGCTACAATCCTTACCGGATTACCAAGCAGGGCATCGACTGGGAAGTTGAAGATCCGGACGACCCCTGGAGCTATATCGGCTACTGGGGCGACCACCAGATCATCTACCTGCTGAAATTACTGGAGCTGTCTAACAATTTTCACCCGGCCAGACTCGGCGTCCTGCTGCAGCAGCCGGTCTACAGTTATGCCAATGTTCCCTATCGCATCAAAGCCTTTGATGACTTGCTAAAAAATGCCAAAAACACGGTTGACTATGATGAGGACCTTGCACAACGGATAGAAATTCGGGTCGCCAACATGGGCGCCGATGGTAAGCTGGTACTGAATGCTAGTGGCAGGGTTTACCAGGTCAATCTGCTGGAGAAACTGCTGGTGCCGCTGCTCAGTAAGCTTGGTAACCTGGTGCTCGATGGTGGTATCTGGCTTAATACGCAGCGCCCGGAATGGAACGATGCCAACAATGCGCTGGTTGGCCAGGGTCTGTCCATGGTAACCCTGTATTACTTGCGTCGTTATATCAGTTTCCTGCAGGAGTTACTGGCCGCAGAATCAGAACCCGTTATTTTGTCCAATGAAGTCAGTCGATGGTTGCTGGAAACTGCCGCTGCACTGAGTAGTTTCCGTCCATTATTGGGTAACACGCCTGTCAGTGCCGAGCAACGATACCAGTTACTGGTAGAACTTGGTCAGGCGGCGAGCCACTATCGTCAGATTGTTTATCAGCAGGACTCATTCACCGGCAAAGTTGCCCAGCCGCTCGACCGGGTCAGGACTCTGCTGGATGATGCACTTGCCGCCATCGACCACAGTATAACGAACAATCTTCGACAGGATCATCTGTACCATGCCTATAACCTGCTGGATCTGCAGCAGGAAACGGTGTCGGTGGACACGCTTTACCCGATGCTGGAGGGACAGGTTGCAGCACTGAGTTCTGGTGCTATTGCACCGCAGCAGGCAATAGCGGTGCTGGAAGCCCTGTTTGATAGCGAAATATATCGCCCTGATCAGCATTCCTTTATGCTCTATCCTGACCGGGCGTTAAAAGGATTCCTCGAGAAGAACCGAATACCTGGCGAACAGGTCGAGGCGATACCTTTATTACAGCGAATGCTCAAGGAAAACGATGACAGTATCGTGTTATCTGATGCCGATGGATGTTACCGCTTCAATGCAGAGTTAACTAATGTAGCTCAGTTGAACGACGAGCTAGACACCTTGACCGCAGTTTACGGCGATGCGATCGATGTCGCTCGTAAACCTCTGCAGCAACTGTACGAAAATGTATTTAATCACCAGGCATTTACCGGGCGTTCGGGCGGCATGTTTGGTTTTGAGGGGCTGGGTTGCGTTTACTGGCATATGGTTGCCAAACTATTACTGGCAATAGAGGAGAATTTCTTTGCAGCCCTGGATCAGGGTGCTGATGAAATGATCTGCAATAAACTGGCTAGACTATATTACCGGGTTCGAAAAGGTATCGGTTTTAACAAGACCCCGGCTGAATATGGAGCATTTCCAGCTGATCCATATTCTCATACGCCAAAGCACACCGGTGCCCAGCAACCGGGAATGACAGGACAGGTGAAGGAAGAGATACTGGCTCGTTTTGGTGAGCTGGGCGTTCGTATAAATGCTGGTGCAGTCAGCTTTCAGCCAAAGCTTTTACGAAGACGTGAATTTGTTTTACAGAACAAACAATTTCGCTATCTGGATGTAGATGATAACTGGCAGGAACTTACCGTGCCGGCTGGTGGTCTGGCCTTTACCTGGTGCCAGGTGCCGGTAGTCTATCAACTGGATGACGAAGTTGATCCCGTACTGCAGATAAGCTGGGATGATGGCACACGGCAGTCGCTGGATCAATTAGTGCTGCCTGCAAATGAGAGTTCTGAACTGTTCCAGCGAAGTGGCCGTATTCGTCAACTGACCCTGGTACTGGCAACAGAGCAATTGTTCCGTGAGTGATATGAAGTTTGGCAAAGACTTTATCTGGGGAGCAGCAACCTCCAGTTATCAGATCGAAGGCGCGGCCTACACTGACGGTGGCGGTAAATCTGTCTGGGATATGCTGGCTCAGCAGCCAGGAAAAATCGCTAATGGCGATAGCGGCGAAATTGCCTGTGACCACTATCATCGTTATAAGGATGATGTTGCTTTAATGGCAGAAATCGGGCTGCAGGCTTATCGATTTTCACTAAGCTGGCCCCGCGTACTGCCTGATGGTACAGGTAACGTTAATGACAAAGGCCTGGATTTCTATAGCAGGCTGGTCGATGAGCTACTGGAAAAAAACATCACCCCCTGGATAACATTATTTCACTGGGACTTTCCTTATGTGTTGTTCTGTCGCGGCGGCTGGCTAAATAGAGATAGTGCTGACTGGTTTGCTGACTATACGGCATTGGTGGTAGACAAACTCTCTGACCGGGTTTCGCAATGGAGTACCTTGAACGAACCGCAATGTTTTATCAGTCTTGGCCACCTCGATGGTAGCCATGCACCAGGACTAAAACTGGGTATGTCGGAAGTCTTGCTTGCCGGACACAATGCCTTGCGGGCGCATGGTAAGTCTGTCCAGGTGATCCGGGCGAATGCTAAAACTGAGCCGTTCGTCAGTGTGTCACAAGCGAACAAGGTTTCTATACCTGCTTCGGAGCATGCGAAAGATATCGAAGCAGCGCGTCAGCATATGTTTTCTGTTAGCGAAAAACATTTATTCAGTAATTCATGGTTTTCGGATCCGATGATACTGGGGCACTACCCGGAACAAGGTGTCAGATTATTTGCCGCGGATATGCCAGAAATAGTTGCCAGGCGATCTCGAGTGTATCAATCAGAAACTGGATCATTTTGCTACCAATATCTATTCAGGCGTACATGTTCGTGCCAGTCAGGATGATGAGGCGAATACGGATTTTGAAGTCATAGAAAAAAATGACCTGGCAGTAACCGAAATGGGCTGGCCGGTAACACCAGAAGCATTGTACTGGGGGCAAATCATTTTGCTACCAATATCTATTCAGGCGTACATGTTCGTGCCAGTGAGGATGATGAGGCGAATACGGATTTTGAAGTCATAGAAAAAAATGACCTGGCAGTAACCGAAATGGGTTGGCCGGTAACACCAGAAGCATTGTACTGGGGGCCAAAGTTTATTTATCAACGCTACCGGTTACCTATCGTGGTCACTGAGAATGGCATGGCTAATAATGATGTTGTTGACAACGGTAAGGTTCATGATAGAGAACGTATCGAATACCTGTACAGGTATCTGGGTGAATATGGGCGTGCTATTGAAGATGGTGTGCCTGCGCGGGGTTATTTTTTATGGTCACTGTTAGATAATTTTGAGTGGGCTGAAGGTTACAGTAAACGCTTTGGAATAGTGTATGTGGACTATCAAACACAGCAGCGAACTCTGAAATATTCTGCCCACTGGTATAAGACGCTTATCGCCAGTCACCAAAAAGGGTATGTCAAAGATGTTAAACCAGTAACCACTGAAGCAACTGTTGATAATGTCTGATGATAAAACTTCTTGCTCAACTATTTTTATTCCTGCTGTAATTGAAAGCAGCTTTTATTAATTGTTTAAATTTAAACTCAATGCGACTCAAAAAAATATAACCATGTGTCTAATAGCAGATATCGGTGGTACCAATGCTCGTTTTGCGCTTGTAGACGAGGGTAGTACTACGCCACAACATGAGCGCACCCTGTCATGTGCGAATTATCGTACTTTGATAGATGCAGTTTTAGCTTATCTTGAAGATGCATCTCAAGCGATGCCTGAAACGGCATCATTAGCGATTGCCACGCCAGTATCAAATGATCGGGTGGTAATGACAAATCACGTATGGGATCTTTCGGTAGAAGAAACAAGAAAGGCGTTAGGTCTCAAGTCGCTTAAAGTGTTGAATGATTATACTGCGCTTGCACTCGCGCTGCCGTACCTTGCTAAAGAAGATTTTCACCAGGTAGGTGGCGGTAAAGCCGTAGATAAACAGACGATGGCGGTGTTAGGCCCTGGTACCGGTCTCGGTGTATCAGGTTCGATCTATACGGGAGATTACTGGTTGCCTTTACAGAGTGAAGGCGGGCATGTTTCTTATGGTCCGTTAAATGATCGCGAAACAGACGTCATCAATGTTATCCGTAAACATCGTGATCATATTTCCGCAGAATCACTGGTGTCAGGTCCCGGCCTGGTGCTGCTGTATGAATCCATTGCCAGGTGTGACGGGGTTGAACATGAATTGCTATCCCCGGAACAGATCGCAAATAAAGCACTGGCCAGGAAGGCAGACGCGACAGCAGAAGAAGCGGTTGCTATGTTCTGCGGCATCCTTGGCTCTGTTGCCGGCAACCTCGCATTGACCCTCGGTGCTCGAGGTGGTGTTTTTGTGGGTGGTGGCATCATACCTAAGCTGGGTAAATATTTTGACAGCTCGCCATTTCGCGAACGTTTCGAAGACAAGGGCAGGTTTAGCAAATACCTTGCAGAGATACCAACGTACGTTATCAGTTCTAAATATCCAGCACTGATCGGTGCGGCGGTTGCAGTAAAACAGGAATATGGTTATCTGGGTGCCACTAGTGTCTCAAGCTAGAACGTTCAGATAAACATTAATTTATTAATAAACATTATGTATATGGGGAAAGAAAGTGTCGGGTAAGTACCACATAAATAAACACTTGGCAGGTATTGATTTTGCATCACTATCTCATGCCGACAGAATTTTATTGATGCGTGAAATACTGGATCGCAAGATTCACGGCATGTCATTTAGTCCTTATATGGATGGTCAGGAGCCTGGTATTGAAATCAGCGAACACCAGATAGAGCAACGCATGAAGATCATACAGCCCTATACCAACTGGGTTAGAACTTTTTCCTGTGTAGAAGGCAGTCAGCATGCGCCGCGCATCGCAAAAAAACTGGGTTTAAAGACCATGGTTGGTATCAGTCTTGGCTCTGATAGAGAAAAGAATGAAGTTGAGTTTAATAATGCAATTGAGGTCGCGCGTGAAGGGCATGTCGATATCCTTGCGGTAGGTAATGAAGTGCTGCTTCGCGGCGATCTTGGCGAACAGGATCTAATCGATTACATAGAACGTGCTAAACAGGCAGTGCCGGGTGTAACCGTTAGTTATGTCGATGCGTATTTCCTGTTTGAAGACCACCCGGGAGTTGCAGATGCCTGTGATGTTTTACTGGTTAACTGTTATCCGTTCTGGGAAAACTGTCCGGTGGAATACTCTTTGCTCTACATGAAAGAAATGTATCGCCGTGCGGTTCATGCGGCTAAAGGTAAAAAAGTGATCATCAGTGAAACCGGCTGGCCTAGTGAAGGTGCGACAACAGGTGCAACCGTGCCGTCATATGACAATGCTATGCGTTATTTTATTAATACCTACCAATGGGCCGATCAGGAAGCTATAGAAATCTTTTATTTCTCATCTTTTGATGAAGCATGGAAAACCGGTGATGAAGGTGATGTCGGTGCGTACTGGGGATTATGGGATAAGAATGGCAACTTTAAATATCAATAAACATTAGGTCAGATAAACGATGAAAAAAAATACACTGGATATAGGTTTCGAGCATGCCATTTGTTATTCCGGCTATAGAGAAGGTCAGTCTCCGGTAGAAGGTGTCTTTCCTTCTTACCAGGAGATTCATGAAGATCTGAATATACTTAAAGATAACTGGAAATTGCTCAGGCTTTACGATTGCAGCTGGCATGCTGAATTTGTGCTTGAAGTCATACGTAATGAATCTCTGGATCTTAAAGTGATGCTTGGTGCAGATATGGCAGCCGAAGAGGGCAACTATAACTGTCCCTGGGGCGCTAACTATGAGGAGAAAAAACTCATTGCGAACAGACGGGAAAACAGCCATGAAGTTGACAGGTTAATAAGCCTGGCGAATCGTTATCCAGACATTGTTTCTTCTGTGTCTGTTGGTAACGAGGCTAGCGTTGACTGGAGTGACCACCTGGTATGTGTCGATAAGTTGTTGAGTTACGTTCATAGAATAAAGGCGGCAGTTAAACAACCGGTCACGTTCTGTGAAAACTATGTGCCATGGACCAACAAACTTGAACCCCTGGCAGCAGAACTGGACTTTATTTCATTGCATACTTACCCGGTATGGGAATACCAGACCATCGAAGGTGCCCTCGACTATACCAAACAAAATTATTACAGCGTTGCCGATCATTATCCTGATAAACCCGTTGTTATCACCGAGGCTGGTTGGACGACCTGTTCAAATGGCCGTGGCATACATCCCTGGAATGCTTCACAGGAGTTTCAGGCGACTTACTATTGTGAGCTGTTAGACTGGTGTAAAGAATCTGACATCCTGACATTTGTTTTCGAAGCGTTTGATGAGCCCTGGAAAGGATCAGCGGATCCACATGAACCTGAAAAACATTGGGGTGTTTTTACCATTGATCGAAAACCAAAACTGGTGATGCAGGATATATATGCACATCTATAACCGGTGTATTGGATAAAGTGGCCAGAATCGTTCGAGCATGTCTTGTTGCTAAATGGTTAACACAGGGAATATGAAGAAATGTTGACGCCCCCGCTAAGTTTCTATGAGAAGTTTAATTATGCGCTGGGTGATACGGCTTCCAATTTCTTCTTCCAGTTTTTCGCCATTTTCATCATTTACTATTACACCGATGTTTATGGACTGAGCACAGCTGCAGTGACTACCATGCTGTTAACGGTAAAGCTATGGGACTGGATTACGGATCCGATCATGGGAATCATCGCGGACCGGACCAGCACGCGTTGGGGCAAATTCCGGCCTTACCTGTTGTGGATGTCCGTTCCCTATGGCGCCTTAGGATACCTGATGTTCATCAACCCTGATTTAGGGGAAGAAGGTAAACTTATATTTGCCTATGTTACTTACATCCTGATGATGACCGCTTACACGGCAATCAATGTTCCCTACGGTGCAATGATGGGCGTGATGACTACGTCGTCCAGTGAGCGACTGACCCTGGGCACGTTCCGTTTTGTCGGTGCTTTCAGTGCAGCTATCGTGCTGGGCATGTCTGTGCGGCCACTGGTCAGATTTTTGGGCGGCGACAATGAGATGCTTGGTTTCCAGTATACGATGGCAATCTTTGCGGTGTTATCTGTTTTGCTGTTCCTGCAGACTTTTCGTGGCACCAGGGAGCGGGTTTCGCCGCCGCCGAGCCAGGATAGCCATATAGGTAAAGACCTGGCTGTCCTGTTTAACAACAAAGCCTGGCTGGTGATGGTTGTCGCTGGCATCTTTACCCTGGCCAGTGTTGCCATCCGTGGCGGCGCCACTGTATATTTTTTCAAGTACTACATGCTTGATGATAACTCTGCATTTATCTGGATCTGGGACCGTACCAGCTTTTTTATCACCACAGGCGCGATTGTATTTGTTATCGGTGTCATTGCGGGACGCTACTTGAGTAATTTTTATGACAAGCGTTCCCTGATGATATTTTTGACACTGTCTAATGCAATCATAATGGGTTTGATGTTTTATATTCCAAACGATGCTTACTGGACGATGCTGGCGATGAATGCACTGGCATCTTTGCTTGCCGGGCCTACTCCGGCACTGGTCTGGGCGATGTATGGTGACGTGGCTGATTTTGGTGAGTGGAAATATCACAGACGCACCACCGCGCTGGTGTTCTCCGCTGCACAGTTTGCACAGAAGCTTGGTTTAACCATCGGCGGTGTATTGCCGACAGCGGTGCTTACCTATGTCGGCTACCAGGCCAATATGGTTCAATCGGAAACATCCTTGCTGGGTATTCGCCTGATCTTTACCTGGCTGCCGGCGCTGTTCGCCATCATCGCTGGTCTGGCGTTTATTTTTTATCCGCTTCGCGATTCGCATCTTGTTCAGATCGAAGAGGATCTGGTGAATCGTCGGAAAGGGGAAGGTGAACCGATTCCGGCACTCAGTCTGTCGTAAGTAAACCTGTTCATTGTTTTACCTGATATGAAAAGTCAGGAGAATAGATATGGACTCAGTAATCGAAGCTTGACACATAAAATAAAGAGGACGCTATTAATGCCAGTAAGTTAAGTGTTTTGTCGCAGTAGGGTGCGCCGTGCGCACCAAAATGCCAACAGGTTGGTATTTACATGGTGCGCATGGCGCACCCTACCATGACATTGATTTTCCTTAACTTACTGGCAATGAGGACGGTATGTTTAATCGAATACAAAGATTGATCTTATTGTTGCTTGGGCTAATGTTATGGAATACCTCTACATGGGCTGAAGCGATTCCAGTCGAACTTAAGAAAACAGACAAAGGCTGGCAGTTGCTGCGTGATGGCAAACCATACTTTATCCGTGGCGCTGGTGGTAATGCCGGCTTGAACAAGCTGGCAGCTGCCGGTGCCAACTCGGTGCGCACCTGGGGCAGTGACGATATCGACGATCTTCTCGATGAGGCACATTCGCTAGGTTTATCGGTTACTGTCGGTATCTGGCTTGGTCACCAGCGGCATGGTTTCGATTACAACGATAAGACCCAGGTGAAAGCGCAGCTCGAGAGTGCCCGCAAGGCTGTACTACGTTATAAAGATCATCCCGCGGTTCTTCTCTGGGGAGTGGGTAACGAAATGGAAGGTTTTGAAGCAGGCGATAATCCGGCTATATGGAAAGCCGTTAACGAGGTCGCCAGCATGATCAAGCAACTTGATCCGGCACATCCGACGATGACGGTGACCGCCGAGATCGGTGGTGAGCGTATAAGCAACATCGAAAAGTATGGCACCGCGATCGATATACATGGCATTAATGCTTATGGCGGTTCAGCATCTATTGCCGAACGTTATCGTGCCAAAGGTGCAACCAAACCATATATCCTGACCGAGTTCGGGCCACCGGGTGAATGGGAAGTTGCCAACAATGACTGGGGTGCAGCGTATGAGTTAACCAGTACTGAGAAGGCACAACGATACAAAAATAGTTATCAGCAAGGTGTGCTCAGTGCACCTGGTGTTGCGCTTGGTTCCTACGTCTTTATCTGGGGTTACAAGATGGAAGCAACGGCAACCTGGTTTGGTATGTTTCTTCCAGATGGCTCGCCGTTAGCTGCGGTCGATGTCATGACTGAATTGTGGTCTGGACAACCTCCAAAAAATCTTGCACCTGCTGTGAAACCATTAATCGTAAAAGGTGACTCTCAGGTCGATCCGGGTACTAAAGTGCAGGTGCGTGAGTCAGGTAGACGATGCCGAAGCAGGAGAGGTCAAGGTTCGTTGGGTATTACGTCGCGAGTTACAAGGAGAACAAATAGGTGGTGACTATAGAGCAATGATTCCGGACATTGAAGAGGCAATCATCGAAAGTCATAGCGACGGAGCGCTAATACGTATGCCTGATGAGCCGGGCGCTTACCGACTGTTTCTCTACGTTTACGATGATGCCGGTAAAGCGGCGACAGCCAATGTGCCCCTACTGGTTAAGGGCGAAGCACGCATAGCAATGCCGTTTCTGGTTTACGAAGATAGTTTTGAAGGTATGCCATGGGCGCCCTCCGGATGGATGGGCTCGTACGAAGCACTGCAACTCGATGGTGATTATACTGATAGCCCTCACCGGGGTAATGCCTGTATAAAGATGCGTTACCAAGGTAAGTTTGGCTGGGTTGGCGTTGCCTGGCAACATCCCGCTAATAACTGGGGTGATAAAGAGGGTGGTTTTGATCTCACCGGCGCGACTGCACTCGAGTTTTGGGCAAGGGGTGAGTGGGGTGATGAGCATGTCAGTGCCGGCGTTGGCTTGATAGCTAAAGACAAGTCGTACCCAGACTCTGGTCTCGCGACCATCACTGACATTGTATTAGAAAAGCAGTGGAAACAATACATAGTCCCACTGGATGATATCGATATTTCAAGTATCAAGACAGGATTTTATATCACTATAAAAGGGCGGCAAACATCAGTGACTGTTTACCTGGACAGTATACGCTTCATCCGTGAGCCAGAAGAGTAATAGCAAAATGAGAAATCTTTACTGCGGGTATACTTTGATCAAACAGCAGACTACAGCGTTTTTAGTTCAGAGAATCGCCAGCAGGTATCAAAAACTGCTCGGAAATCGGGGCAGCTGATGGCGCCTGAGAAAGTAATACAGAGTGTGCTTGATGCGAATCGGTTTGCAATCCTGGCTACACAGGATGATGGCCAGCCGCATACCAGCCTGATGGCTTTCACCCCAATGGATGGTATCCGCTATCTCATCGTGGCGACCTACCGCAATACGCTGAAGCACTGTAATATCATGAAAAACAATCGTGTGGCGATCCTGGTAGAGAACCGGAAAGAGTCGGGTTATGCAACGCATCGCGACCTTGTTCTTACTGCACATGGCATTGCGTCTGAGTTGCCAAGTGGCGATCACGAAGCGGCAGCGCAGGCGCATCTGTCGAGGCATAGCGATCTCCGTGAGTTTCTGCTCTCAGCAGACTGTGTTTTGTTGCGCATTGCTGTCACTGCATACGAGGTTGTTGGCGGTACTGATGATGTGCTCTGGTACAAATTGCCGGATATTGTTGACAGCTGAAAAAGAATAAACGAAGTTTGTGGCAATTAGCGGTTATGGAAGCAGGTGCCGATTATGATTATGCGATTGATTATCTTTATCCTTCAAGGTCTTTAAATGCTTTTTCCACCTGTTCACAGAAAACCCTGTAGTCTTCTTCACTCATATAATGTGCGGCCTCTTTCAATGCCTCATTGGCGAAACCGGCATGCATTTTTGCGTTGCTGGTATCACCTTGCCTGACCTGCAGCATCGCGGTGTGAATATGCGACCAGGTGCTATTTTTTAGTTTCTCGCCCATATATGGATCGGATGCTATTTTACTTTTGAATATTTTTTTCGGGTGCCGGTTGAAGCCAGATACCACCTTATTTAGCCATCCGAGCTGTCGGCTGCGGGGTTTTGCATTTTGCTGTTTGCCTGGTCTTTTGGAAAATTTGGCTGTTGTGGCGTTGTCAGCATCGGCGCCACTCGGTTTGCTGGCCGGTGCCAGTTTATCGATGTGTTTTATCAACGAGTCATTTATGTCGGGGGCGGCATTGGTGCCGGTGTTACGGTGGTAGAGACTTATGCGCTTGTGCAAATCCATGTCACAGAGTTTGTTATAGAGCTCATGCAGGGCACGCGATAAACGATTGATTCCTTTTTTTGTAATCATATCAGTTGCTACTCCAACAACATATATATATAGAAGAACATAGAATTACATGGATTTCTATGACCTATGTCAACCGGAAGTTAATGTTGAGTTAAAGCTTCAAAGTAAAATTAAAGCACAGGATACTGCTGACTTCAATGCCAGTAAGTTAAGTATTTTGTCGAAGTAGGGTGCGCCGTGCGCACCATTAAAATACCGACCTGTTGGCATTTTGGTGCGCATTGTACCCTACCATGACATAGATTTTCCTTAACTTACTGGCATTGTTGCTGACTTAATAGTTTTCGTTGAAAATTCTGACACTGTGAAAAAAAGAAAACTACCTGGTCCGGTCAAACATTCAGTTTAATTCATCCGCAATGCTGACGGTATTACCGCAGTTATTGCCCTTGATTAAAAATTGATAACAAGAGGGGCCCTTTAACTCTAATTTATCGGCACATACATATGTTTGAATAAGAACATGAATGCCGTCATTAATTGAAATATTCCTTCTTCCTCATCTGTCCATTGGTGGCGGGGTTCCTGCTCCAGTTGCTTGCGCAATGCAACACTGCTTTTTGCAGCAAAATAAACTCTTTCTGGTGGCGCGACTAAGCCAGGTTGTTTATTTTGCCAATGCTCATACATTTCCAGGTAAGTACTCATCAACAGTGCTGCCCCTGCTTCTTCTGGATCACCTTGTGGTGAGTCTTGCTGATGATGCATCAGGTTGGCGCGTGCGATGCAGGCTACTGTATCCAGGTAATTCTCACTTTCTTGCTTCATTGTCATCCCCTGCAGGTGTCAAAAAACCGGCGTTATTTGAGTTTTAGTTATTAAATGCAAGCTTTATGCCAATAGGAAACTCAATACAACTACAATTAATGCGAACCCGGGGATGAAAAAATAATCCCTACGTTTTTTTTAATAAAAACTGGAGTAAATATGCTGAATACGGCTACAATAATTTGATTGAATGGTGAAGTTTACTGGCTGTTTGTCGAGGCGGAGTAATATATTGTGCTAGTCAGGAATGGCGCTTACTTAAGACGAACTTCACTGTATTTTCGTCATTCCGGTATGTTTTTAGCCGGACTAAATCTGCCTGGAGCAGTTTGAACAGCCTATGGCTGGTCCGCAGGATGAAATACATGGATGTATTTCATAATCCAGCCTGAAAAGCTGTAGATTCCCGCCACAAACATGCGGGAATGACGGTAGAGGATTATCATACTTTCCTTAAGTAAGTGGCATTAGTGCTAGTCAGGTTTGACCTGGGCTAGAAAGGGTGATTATACTTCCTGAACTTTTTGATCGTCGCACGGCTAACGTCCGGGGTGGCGCGGAACCTGAGAACCGTGGACAACAGACGTAACTATTATCGAATCCTGCATGTTCAGCCGGACGCACCGGTTGAGATTATCCGCTCCAGCTACCGGACACTGATGCAGCGGCTGAAACAACACCCTGACCTGGGCGGCGATCACTGGAATGCTGCACTGATCAACGAGGCTTATCGCGTGCTGACAAATATGCAAAGCCGTAAGCAGTACGACCATGAGCGGCAATTGATTCGTCGCGGATCATCTTTTTCCAAACCGGTTAACTACGCAGCAGACGCTACAGCCGGTCCATCGGTCAGGCAATCGGCCTATGAACCTGCTGCCTGCACCTCTACGACGCCTGCCGCTGCCTGCCTGTTCTGCCTGATACCTCAAGATAGCAGCATGAGTGATCACCCGGACGCAGTCTGCTCGAACTGTGCAAGCCCGCTCTGTGCGGCCTCCGAATGGCTCCTCGAACACAGCAGCCAGCGCACCATCAAACGGGTAGCGAAACAGTTCAATATCGACTTTTTTACGACCTGGCCACAAACCGACCCCTGCAGCGGCCAAACTCTGGACGTTTCGCCGAATGGCATGCGTTTTATATCGGAGCGTCAGCTTGGCGAAGGCCGTAACATCAAAATAGCTAGCAGCGTCATCGAGGCGGTTGCACTAGTCACACATTGCCAGTATAACGACGACACCAATAGCTGGATCGTCGGCGTTGCATTCGAAACCCTGCGACTCGCGCACTCGCAAGGTGTCTTCTTTTCCGCCAAGGCGTAACAGGCGAGTTGCTGTCATCAAAAATGTTCGCCCGGGGCGGCGCCCAGGCAACTACATGTCGCACTTATACGTTAACTTAGATCCAGCAATTTCCCCGCTTATAAACTAACCGTTTCTTTAAACGGCGCTAACAACCCAACCTCATACCCATAGTTTTTCTCTGACTTTATGAAATGCTTAGTAAGTTAAACTGTGGGTAATCCAGCTATTGCCATAGATAATAAATTGAAGCCAATCCTGTTCAACAATCGATACGTAACCCTGGGGAAAACGTTTTACGTCAAGACCCATCCAGCACCTGTTGCCAATCCGGTATTGATTAAATTCAATGACAGCCTTGCTGAATCGTTGGGATTACCTGCTGCAGATCTACATTCAACAGATGGCGCAGCACTGTTTTCGGGTAACCGCATTCCCGATGGTGCGGAGCCATTGGCGATGGTTTACGCGGGCCATCAATTTGGTCACTTTAATCCGCAGTTGGGTGATGGTCGTGCAATTTTATTAGGCGAGATTGATAGTCCTAATGGCAGTTCCTTTGATCTGCAATTAAAAGGTTCCGGGCGTACGTTTTATTCTCGAAATGGTGATGGACGCGCTGCTTTGGGTCCGGTGCTTCGAGAATATTTAGTCAGTGAGGCGATGGCAAAACTGGGTGTGCCGACTACGCGCGCATTAGCGGTAGTGACAACAGGAGAGGAAGTGGCGAGAGAGCAGTTATTGCCGGGTGGCATTATTACTCGCATAGCAACGAGTTTTGTCCGTGTCGGTACATTTCAGTATTTTTCAGCGAAAGGCGATGTTGCAGCTATACAGAAACTGGCGGATTATGTCATCGAGCGCAATTATCCGCAGGCACGTGAGGCAGATAATCCTTATCTGGTTTTATTACAATCTATTGTTGATCGTCAGGCGGCATTGATTGCACAGTGGATGCAGTTGGGGTTTATTCATGGCGTGATGAATACCGATAATATGTCGATAGCAGGGGAGACGATCGATTATGGGCCGTGTGCATTTATGGATGCCTATGACCATGATCAGGTATTTAGTTCCATTGATCGTGGTGGCCGTTATGCCTATAGCAATCAACCATCCATCGGGCTATGGAATTTAACACGACTGGCTGAATCATTATTGCCGTTACTGGCAGATGAAACCGAAGCGGCGGTTGAGGTCGCGCAGAATGTTTTGAAAGCTTTTGTTGAGTCTTATCAGAATAACTGGCTGCTTGGGATGCGAGCTAAGTGTGGTTTGTTGACAACCTCGGATACCACAAAGCAGGATGCTGATAAAACGCTTATCGAAGAATTATTCAACACCATGGCAGCGAACAATGCTGATTTTACGCTAACGTTTTTTTATCTTTCACGGCTACCTGCAAAAGCCGCTACACAAGTTGCTGCACAACCAGCAGAACAGGACAAGCTTATACGGAGCCTGTTTGATAACCCAGCGCAGTTTGATGACTGGGCAATTAAGTGGCGTCAACGTTTAACTGATGAGAGCCAGGAGGATGCAGAACGGTATGCAAAAATGCAGGCCATCAACCCTGTTTATATACCTCGCAACCATCAGATAGAAGCGGCGATAAGAGCGGCAGAAGATCATGGCGATTTTTCTGCGTTTAATGATTTACATGAGGTGTTGCAGAACCCGTATCAGCAACAGGAAGGCAAGGATAGTTACATGCTACCACCCGAACCTGATGAAGTGGTTAGACAGACATTTTGCGGGACGTGAGTCGAAACGATACTGTGAATAAAACGAATAAGCAGCAGCGCACAATAATATTAACCCGGATATTTCATAGGAATGCAGACAATGGGGAGATATTTTATAAAATCAGTTAGCGAGTCAGGTCGATATGATGCTCCTCGGCAATTGCTCCTGCATTGCCCTACTAAGTTACATCTGACCTCCATGGATGGAGGAAATGCAATAGGATTGTAGGAACAATCCTTGCCATGTAACGATGCAAAATCGACACTTCCGCCATCCATGGCGGTCGTTTGATCGATTCGGCGATAAAATTGTAGGAACAATTTTACATGAGCGAAGCGAGCCCGAAGGGTAACGGGCAGGACGCCCGTAATTAAAGCATAGCCATTCGGCACACCGCTTCGCTGCTCCATGCATTGCCCTAGTACGACCACCATGGATGGTGGAAGTGCAGATATTGCAGGAGCAAATATCTGTCCGTACTTCCTGTACATAAGCTATGGTTACAGGCGAATCGTTCCCAAACTCAACGACTATGGACTGAAAGTCCATAGGTTGATTTATAACGATTAAAAATCGTTTCGCACTATGAAACAAAATTAGCGGTATTATTTATTCCTGTCATCCTGAGCGTAGCCGAAGGATCTTGCCAGACCATTGATTGCACACCAAACGCAAGATCCTTCCACTCCACTGCGTTCCGGTCAGGATGACAAAATAATATTACTAAAGTCTTGCACTAAAGTGCATAGTTTTTACTAACGTCCTGGGACAATAAATTAAACATGGGGCCGCTGAGATTTTTCCAAAAACGGCATATACTGCCATGGATGGCAGGTAGTAGGGCAATGCAGGAGCAATTGCCGAGCGGTCTTGGGTACATAGTGTACTTTGCTAATATACCAATAATATTTAATATAATCATAATGTTAAGTTGGATTTTTAGCGTTCCTATGAAATATCCGGGTTAACCTGCTCCATTGGGTTTCCCGGGCGTGCCTGATCAGTTATCTGCCTCTGAACAAACGTATATAGACTAAGGCTTATTCTAAGGACGAATATTTACCTGGCATTGTCGATCGGCAGCTGAATATGGATGGTAGAGCCCAGTTCGATATCGGATGTCACCGCCATATTGCCCTGATGCTGTTCGGTCACAATATAATACGAGAAAGACAGGCGCTGACCTGCGTCAAAATCTTCAGCTGCAGATTTACCGGTGAAAAAAGGCTCAAACAGATTCATCTGCTCTTCAGTTGTCAGTCCAAGTCCGTTGTGCTGGATTTTGATCCACAGATTGTCATAAGACTCAGACAGGATAACCTGGATTGTCGGCTCGAAACCCTCATCCTGTTTTTTAAGTGACAATGCATGACAGGCATGACGAAACAGGCTGAGGAAAACCTGCTGCAGTTCCGTGATATAGCAGGGCACTAAGGGCAGGTTTTTTTCAAACTTCCGCTCAAGTTTAATCTGATTGAAAGGCAGGCCATTCGAGGCAGAAATGACTTCCTTGGCAAGGCTGATGGTGTTTTGCATCACGTCGACAATATCAGCCATCTGCTTTTTGCCGCTACGGCTTCGGGCAAAGGCCAGTAAATTACTGATAATAGTCGATACCTGCTCGCCCTTGGCAGACATATCTGTGATTATGGTGTTAAGCTTTTGTGCCTGGTCACTATCTGAGGACTGCTGTGGTTCAGTGACACTGCGATTGCTGATAATCCGCTGAAAAAGTCTCAGATCCATCATGATCGCCTGCAGTGGCAGATTAATGTCGTGAGCCATGGTCGAGGCCAGCTCACCCATAAATGACATTTTATCATTATGAATCAACATGTTTTCGGCAGCGGTCTGCTTTGTCACGTCATCAACCAGGATAACAACCCCGGTCTCCTGCTCCTGTAACGGGTAAATAGTAATATCGTAGTGATAGAGGCTGCGCATGCTCTGCTTGAGATGAATAATCCTGTTATCTTCGATCGCTTGCTGGACATGCTCAGGAAGAACCGTCATCTGCGGATAGGCTTCCCACAGCGTTTTACCCAGCGCATCTTCTGACGATATTCCCGAAACTTTTTCAACCTCCTTATTCCACTGGGTGACGCAGCCATTTTTATCCAGGCCCACAAGCATCAACGGCATCGAGGTTAAAATATCTTTGATATAGGACTCGGAAGAGCGTAACTGATCGGCAGTAATTACATGCTGCGCAATCTCTTTTTCCAGCAGCTGATTACTGTCCATCAACAGTTGATTGGCTTGATTCAGCGTTGCCGTTCGCTCCTGCACCCGTTTCTCCAGCTCATTTCGTATAGCGGTTAACTCAAGGTTCGCCTTATAGGCTTTGCGACGGGCTATAAACAGATAGATGGTCACAATCGATAACAGAATTAGCAGTGTGCCACCGGTATAATTGGCCAGATGCTGCCAGTTCCTGTTGCCGGCTTCATCTTTAAAAAGGTCTGTCAGTGCCAGAACAGGGGAACTCTGCAGAGCCAGAATCGCCAGCAACAATGAATTTTTCATAACAGGAATATCACCCCAAAATTTACTACGTCACTATACCACAACACGCATACTGAAAAAAAGAAGGGCATAGTAAGGAAGCAACATGCCAACGGCAGGGTATGCCAGCAGGCTTGAGATAGTTTTCTATGCGTATAATACGACAATTGTTATGCTGGAGGCCTGGATATAGCTAATCTTTCAAAATGTTTTATCCAGTCTTGTGTAGTGGTATCGATCAAGTCCAGCAAATGAGGAGAAAATGATGAATAGTTTTAATGAAAAATGTTATGCGCTGTTGAAACTTATCCCTGAAGGTAAGGTAACCACATATAGAGAAATAGCCAGGGCTCTAAATTCCAGGGCATGGCGAGCAGTTGGTAGTGCCATGGCAAAAAATAAGAATTTATATATTATCCCTTGTCACAGAGTTGTGCGAAGCGATGGTTCAATAGGGGACTATGCGCTAGGCACAAATAAGAAAGCTGAAATACTGACAAGTGAAGGCGTAGCTGTAGTAGAATGGTAAAGTAAAAAACCTCGATGATTTTATGCACAAATTTTCCACCTGATAATGTGCTTAAGCCGGGCAGCGAAAAAGCATTGTGTTTGTTAGCTTAATCGTTAAAGCCCCGAGCTAGCCACGATGAGAAATAATTATGTTTAAAGTAATAAAGAATGGCACAATATAACTTTCATAACCCTATCCTTTTTTGGTAAATACCTTTTAATATCATAGATAATTACTATTTGAAAAACTTGGTTGAAAACAAATCTAGGCTGATTATTAATTGCCTGATACTGACCAGGCTGAAACTTTTTAAAGCTTTTTTATCATTCGAAAATGTTGTATTTCACTGAATAAGAGATAACTTTTTTTTATCACTTTATATCCCAGTTTTTGATAAAAACCAACAGCAGGCTCTCTTGCGTCGAGCACAATATTTTGACAGTTAGAAGAACTTGCATGTTCTTCCATGGTTTTGATCAATGCACTGCCAATGCCATGTTTTGTGTATGCTTTGGCGACAGCCATGTATCGTATCTGTGCTTCGGCTTTTGAATTGAACTGCAGGCGTGCAACAGCGATGACTTCGTTGTTCTTATCGACAGCTATGAGATGAAAACACTGGTCTTCTATATCATCAACTTCCGAGCCCTCTGGTTGATTCCAGGGAGCTCGAAGTAACTGCCAGCGAAGGTGATAGTAGTGTTTAAACTCTTCCCTGGTTTGTGGTTGTTTTATTGTGAAACACATAGCGCCTCAGAAACTATCCGGTGTTACAGTTTAATTACTGAGTAATTGATGATAATACTTATTCTCCGCAAATGAACGCTAATAAAAGCAAATTTAAAATACAAATAATAATTTCATTAGCGTTTATTAGTGTTTATTTGCGGAAAAATACCATCTTTAAGATTTTAAGCAAAAACCACCCAGGTGGTTGCAATGTATTTCACCCCTTTTTCCAGCGTGACGCCACGATGCTCATGCGTCCAGAAAGGTGGAAATAGACATAATTTACCTGCCTGTGGTTTTACTTTGACCTGCTGATAGGAAAACTCGGTTTCACCACCCGGGCCTGCGACATCATTTAAATACCAGACAGCAACCAGCTGGCGGTCGGCAAAATCGTGGCTGCCGCCATCGATATGCCAGTGATAATATTCACCCGGGTTGGTGCGCTGGATAGCATAACCGTTGTCTTTAAAGGCACCTTTGAAGAAGGGATAAGTTTCACGAAACTCTTTTATTGCATATCCTAAAGAACGAAACAGTTCAGTATCCAGGTCTTTCCAGTTTTCTTTACCGCTGGTAACCAGGTCGGTAGAGCGTTTCATGTCCAGGTCTTCGCTAAAGGTCTGGCCGATTCGTCCCTGATACTGGTTTTCAGTATCTTCTTCAAAGCGACGGATCATTTCCTGGCAGATGTCCAGCGATAGTGCACCTGGTTTTTCAAAGATAAAGGTATTGGCTTTTACTTCGCGGATTGTCTTTTCTTCTTTATTCATTTTATTAAGTAATAATTTGATTTTATATCAGTTCGTCATTGCAAGCGAAGCGTGGCAATCTCATGCATAAGTTTGCCACGCTTCGCTCGCTATGCCGTAACTATTAAATATGATTGTTGTTAACCAGGGCTTCGATTTTATCACTACAATGCTCTGCATCTTGTTGATGTAAAGCAAGCATTTGCTCAGAGATGTTTTTCCAGTGGTCCAGAGATGTGCTTACCGTTTGTTGAATAGTGTTTATATTCCTGGTTTCACACCATTTGTTATAGGCGGTCATCAATGCAGGAAAGATATGTTTCCGCATATTGGTTAAGTTAGCAAAATAAAAATGAATCGATGCGTGATTGTTGTTTTCAATTAAGGTAGGCAGTGTGTGCAATGTATCTGCATAATGATCACGCACCGCGCGTGCCATAATTTCTGCCTGGGTGAAGCTTATGTCTGACATCATTTGCTGCCAGCCGACAAGTTTTTCGCCCGCCTGAATTTCGCCGATTTCATGTAATACGGCGGCATCAAGTTCATTATCTGTCATTGTTGCTAAAGCAATTTCCAGGTCTTTATCAAAATCATAGCAGCGAATAGCCCTTGCCATGGCATTTTCCGGTTTGTTCCAACGCCATTCATCGGTATGTTCCCAGATTAGGCGCTTAAAAGATTCTCGACGGATATAGATGGTTTTATTGTGGCTCATTGCCGGCGGTGATGTTAAGTCACGAGCGTATTCTTTGCCGCTGATATAAATGGTGTAGTTGTTTATGTTTTCTTGCTTTTCCAGATCCGCTAAAAAGAAATGCGGTTTGTCTTTTACGCCATAACCACCACTGTATACAAGATTTTCAGCAAAAAGCTCCTGGTTGATGGCTTTCGAGTCAAACGGGTCATGTTCAGAGGAGGTGACTTGCAACAACTGGTAGTTTTCATTTTCTATTTTGTCCCACAAAGCTTCACGTTTACTCAACCAGTTACCTATATCATCGGTAGAAAGTGCTTCACTAAACGAGTATTGATGCTCCCAGCGATAAAACTCACGCATTTTCAATAAATACACACAAAGCGTGTAATTTCCCGCGTGCCTGGCATCGGAAATATGGCAATTTAGCTGCACATTGTTGATCAGTTGTTGTATATCCATTCTGGGAACGTAGTTTATAAAAGACTGTATCAGTATACTATTCAACGCATAACAGTACCTGTGCAAGCATTGAGGTTATTATGAAAATTCGAATTAAAAACAAGTGGAATGACAAAGATAAAGAGCGCACGCCTGAGGAAATTGGCAGTGTTTTGAGCTTTAACTTCTGGAAAATAGCCAGCGCAAATGTTATGCACATGGAAAATGAGGGTTTTCAAACCGATACGCATTTTCAGCGCCTCGATGTCATCGCTGAATTTACTGCGTTTCTTGTGCATGTTGTCGACCGCGTTATTTCTTCAAAAGATTTTGCAGCAGAAGATCGACAGCAACTGATTACAGCGCTGGCATTAAACCTGGCAAAAACCATGCACGATAATCGCCGCGATGTTTCTGATGATAAAGAAACAGATTTTCGTGCTGAATATATAGCATTAATGAATGAGCGTATGAGCGAATACAGCAACTTTAGTTTTGAAGAAGGCAACCAGCCCGGTTTTCAGCTGCGCCGCTGTGTCGGCGGGCATGTGCGTGAGGTGATGGGTGAGAAGGACAATAAATGGGTTCCCGACCAGGTGATGGATATCGAAATACCGGATGCAATGAAAGCATTTAAACGCGTAACGCGTGGTTTGATCTAGGTAAACAAACAAAAAATGATTAACCGCCGAGGCGCGGAGACGCTGAGAAAAACACTTTGAGTTATTATTTGTTATGCCGAAGGCATAACTAATAAAAAAAAGTCCTACTCTGCGTCTCCGCGCCTCGGCGGTAATAATATATTCAGTGCATAATCGCACCGCCTTCCTGGCTCATTGCGAAATACCGCCCATCCATGGGCATAATCGCACCGCCTTCCTGGCTCATTGCGAAATACCGCCCATCCATGGGCATAATCGCATCCTGGCTAATTGCAGAATACGCCCAAAAGACAAGGATTGTTCCTATAATCCTATTGCATTTCCTCCATCCATGGGCATAAAAAAACCGCTACCGGGTGTTTCACCAGTAGCGGTTTTTTTTTGGCTAAATTAGTTAAAAAACTTATTTAGCCCATTTGCTGAAGTTATCAGCATTTTTCTCTTTGCCGTCTTCGTAACCCGCTTCATAAGCTTCAGTCACGCGTTGTTCTTCACGTGGTGGGTTTAAAACGTAACCGCCTTCCCAGCCAACGATGTATTCAGGATCAACACCAGCTTCTTCCATTTTAGTTACTGCATTGTAGTAGTCTTGGTTCATCTTAGTTTCCTCTAGGGCTTCTAAACATATTGTATATATCGTTGAAACCGCACTGGTAACAACTTAGATTTTTTTCGACCGGGTTAATTAAGGCCCGGACGATTATTGGTGGCAGATTATACCTACTGTGAGTTGATTTTGGAATGCGTGGTTACTATCTCTTTAGAGGGAGTAGTGTCAATTTCTCTGCAGCTGATAAGGTGAATAATTAAGATATATAGCGTAAATATAACTTTTTAATATATAAATTACATTAAATAAGTATTATAACTAATTGTAAAATATGTTTTAATTATTTTTGTCTAAAGGGGTGTACGGTTGCGGACTTCACCATATCTTTAAACCAGATAGGTAACATGTGATATTTTCTTGTCTTTGCTGTGCTATTACCGTTTACTATCAACAGCGGCTGAAAAGTTGTTATTACCTGGTTATATGAAATTAAAAAAATGACGGAAAGGATGATTTTCCAAGTATCACGAAAACAGCATAAGTGTGTATATCCATAATTTTAATCGGGTTGAATAGCCGGTTTTATAGGTAATTATCGGTATATGACCAAATAATAGCCGTGATAAACTGCTCCTTTTTATTGTCACTAATTGGCAGCTTATAGGTGAAAACAGTCATGGCGGAGAAATCAACAAACGATAATAGTAATGAATCAATGCAGGTGAGTGATATTGATGCCAGCTTCTCCAGTGGTATTGCCGCTTTTGAGGCTAAGAACTTCAAGCAGTCACTACAATTTTTAGCTCCGCTTGCAGAAGCTGGCGATGCTGAATCACAACACCGCTGCGCCATCATGTATCAAAATGGTTTAGGTGTGGTAGCAAATGAAGCAAAAGCGGCTGAATATATGCAGGCAGCTGCTGAACAGGGGCACGCGATTGCGCAACATGGCCTGGGTTTTATGTACATGGAAGGTGAGTGTGTCGAAAAAGATGCAGAGCAGGCAGTAAAGTGGTTTAGCAAAGCCGGTGAGCAGGGCCTGGTTGGTTCACTAACAACACTGGCAATGATGTACCAGGAAGGTAAAGGTGTCAAAAAAAATCCGGAAGAGGCGAAAAGGCTGTATAAGCTTGCTGGATTTGATGACATGGTAGTTGAATAAGTAACCATTAATCTAGCTGATGTTGTCATCTTGAACCAGATGTGAAAGATCTTTTACACCGATGCTGTTAGATTTCTCCTACTGGTCGAAATGACAATAACAATAAATAATTAGAAGATAAAAAATTATGCGTCCAGCACATTTACTAACCGTTGTAGAAAAAGAATTCATTAGCACGCAAAGTGGTCATCACACCCCGGTGATGCTGTGGGGTGCGCCAGGTGTGGGTAAGTCACAAATGGTGGCACAGGTTGCTGAAATACAAAATACGCCATTAATTGATGTTCGTCTGTCACAAATGGAGCCCAGTGATTTACGTGGTATTCCGTTTAAAGTAGAGAGCTCTGTGGAGTGGGCGGTGCCTGCAATGTTGCCTGATGCCATCCGTCATGGTGAAGCGGGTATTTTATTCCTCGACGAAATAACTTCAGCGCCACCTAGTGTCTCGGCCGCAGCCTACCAGTTAATTCTTGATAGAAAACTGGGTGAATATGAAGTGCCTGCTGGCTGGGCAATTATTGCCGCAGGTAACAGGCAGGGCGACCGCGGTGTGACATACAGCATGCCTGCACCCCTGGCTAATCGTTTTTCACATTATGAAGTGGATATTAACCTTGATGACTGGGTTGCCTGGGCCTACGCTAATGGCATTGATGAACGTATAATTGGATTTTTGCGTTTTCGTCAGGATTTATTGTTCGAGTTTGACGCATCGCAAAATCCGATTGCTTTCCCATCACCACGTTCATGGGAATTTGCCCATCGCGCCTTACACAAATTTGAAGACCACCCTGAATTGTTCTCCGGTGCGCTGCAGGCCTGTGTCGGTAAAGCAGCCGGTATTGAGCTGGCTGCTTTTATAGCCAGCCTGGACCAAATGCCAGACCTTGACGCTATTATAAATGGTGAACAAGTGGATTCACCAAAAGAGATTGATTTGCAGTATGCCGTTGCAACTGCTTTAGTTGGCCGTGCTATTCGCGCAAAAGATACCGACGATGCGATGAAAGTACACGGCAATATATTGAATTATGCGAATCAATTTCCGCAACGTGAAATGGGTGTAATGATGGTGTCGGATATGCATCGCGCAATCGGTCAGGATATTTTTACCGTGCCCGAGTTTGCCAACTGGGCAGACAAGATTGCTGATTTGATGCTGTATTAAAAGAAAAAGTTATAACCGCCGAGACGCAGAGGCGCAGAGAAAAAAATTATTGGAATTTGCAAAGGAAGCAAGACAATGGAAGTTGATAGCATAACTGAAATAATAATTGGTGCTGCAATTGATGTACATAAAGCATTAGGGCCAGGATTATTGGAATCTGCCTATGAAGAATGTTTGTTTTATGAATTAAATCTGCGAAATCTAACTGTTAAACGTCAGGTTGATTTGCCAGTAATTTATAAAGAAGTACAATTAAATATTGGATATAGACTTGATTTACTTGTTGAAGATAAAGTTGTTATTGAATTGAAAACAGTGGACAAATTCATGCCCATTCATGATGCACAATTATTAACCTATATGAAATTAGTTGACTGTACAGCAGGGTTATTGATAAATTTTAATGTGCCAATTCTTAAGCAGGGGTTAAGAAGAAAAGTACTAAATTATGTTGATTAACAATAAAATGTTTTCTCTGCGCCTCTGCGTCTCTGCGGTAAAATTTGTTTTTCGGGTTGCGACTTTCTAATTATGTATAATTACCCCGACGTTGAAAAAAAACTTGTTATTGCCCGAACGCGTTTAATTCTGGACAAGCCGTTTCTCGGCGCGCTGGTTTTACGTTTGCCGATGGTTGCGGGTGACCCTAAGTGGTGTGAAACCACTTTTAGTGACGGTAAAACGTTTTATTACAATATTGATTACATCGATGCCCTGGATCAGGAACAAACCCAGTTTGCACTTTCACATGAAGCCTTGCATTGTGCGCTTTCGCATTTTCATCGTCGTGGACACCGCATTAAATACCGCTGGGACCTGGCCTGCGATTATGCAGTAAATCCACTGTTAATCAACGATGGTTTAAAACCTACACCAGACGCCATGCATCTTCGTGAATACGAGGGCATGACAGCCGAAGAAATCTATCCCTGCCTCGAAGATAATGAGAATGATGGCGAACGTGATTTAGAAAATCAACAACAATCAGATGAAGCTGATGATGATGACCAGCAATCACGCCAGGATAATGCTGGCGGCGGCGATAAAAAGGAAAAAGAAAACGACGATCAAAGCGAAGGTCAGGGTGAGCAGGATAAGGATCAGGATGATGCCGGCAAGGGAGGTTTGGCGCCACAACCTGCTGGTATGTCACAACAGGAAGAAGATGATTTAAGTTTGCAGTGGGAGCAGCGACTGGCTGGCGCTGCGCAGCAGGCACTACAGTCAGGCAAGCTGGAAGGTGAAATGGCAAGAATGGTTGATCATCTGCTGCAACCTAAACTGCCATGGCGCATGTTGCTGGCAAGGTACATGTCAGCAACAGCTAGAGAAGATTACAGTTATTCACGGCCATCATCACGTCGTGGTGATCCCGCGGTTTACCCAAGCATGCGCAGCCATGAAACCAATATCGTTGTTGCTGTTGATACCAGCGGCTCGATTGATCAGGAAGAGATCGAGGAATTCATTTCTGAGATTGATGCCATTAAAAGTCAGGTACGTGCCAGTGTTACTTTGCTTACCTGTGATTCAAAACTAAATTACGGTTGCCCGTGGATATTTGAAGCCTGGGATGCGTTTCAGTTTGATGTCGAAATACGTGGCGGTGGCGGCACAAATTTCAGACCGGTGTTCGAGTGGATAGAAGAGCAGGATAAAGCACCTGACCTGCTGGTTTATTTTACTGATGCCGACGGTATCTTTCCTGAAGTCGAACCTTACTTCCCCGTTACCTGGTTAGTTAAAGGTAAAAGCAAAGTACCGTTTGGGGTCAGGGTTCAGTTGAATTAAATTTATTAACCGCCGAGACGCAGAGAAAAGCTTTATAATATTGTTAATGCGAAGCATAAACAATAAAAAAATCTGCGTCTCGGCGCCTCTGCGGTAAAAAAACCTTTTAAATGACACTTTCAGCAGAAGATAATCTACGTCTAAACGTTTTGCTTGCGCAGGATCTGCATGCTGTGCGTATTGATGAATCGAAGATGACGGTTTATGCATTAACGGCCAAAGGTGAGGCAAAGGTTCCATTAAATGCTATTGGTAAAGATGATCCTTATATCAAGGAAATTAAAGCTTTATTTAGTACCCATGTAATGGGTTCGCCCGGTGGTTATCCTGTTTACCTGAAACGATGGACACGTATGGGGCAGGCGCGTGATGAGAGCCTTGCACAGTTGTTGTTACTGGGTGAGCCTGAAGCGGTTGTCGCAGCCGTACATGCACCTGGGCTAACCGATGAACTGGCTGCACGTGCATGGTGGGCAATGCCAACATCTGAAAATGCGCGGCGCATGCTGGAAAAACAGGCTGTTGTTGAGGGTGAAACAGGTAAAGTACTAGCGGAATTTTTAGTTGAATTTTTGCCGTTTGAAGAAGAGCAGAGCGACATGATTGAATCTGTTCGACTGGTATTGCAGCCGGGTCTTATCAGCCAGCAGGAAAAAGAAAAACTCTGGTCGAAAACCAAAACAAAACGAAGTTTTTATGTCGGTTTTTTACATGCAGCCGCAGATGATCTGCCTGTTGAGGTTGCGGCACACCCGGAACATGAAAAAATTAAACAACAGTTAAAGACATTGCTGCAGGAGGGAAATCCTTACGCCCTAATGCTGGAAAAAGTTTTAAGCGTAAAAGGCCAGGCGTTTATAAATACCATCGAAGAGGCTTTAAAGAAACCGGGCAATCAGGATGTAGTGGTGTCTTTACTTGACGCTATTGCAAAATATTTTGCAAGTATTATTCCTGAAGAATTTACTGAGGATAATATTGAGCTGATCTGTATTGAAGCAAAATCATTATGTTGTAGCGACAATGAAGATCTTAATAAAGTGGTTGCAGCACTAAACGATACTACAGAAAATGTGCATGAATATCTCTGTGCGATGACTGTCATGGCATGTTTGAGTGTAAAACTGGTCAATCCAATTTTTTCTCGAACCGATGCTATCGGTACATTGATGCGTAAAAAAATAAAGCCAGTTACCGATCCTGTGTTTGAACAGCTGAAAATATTACGATCTTAAATAATGAAAAGCTATCACAATGACGGGTATTTATTATGCGTTTTGATAAAGTACTGATCATCATAGATGTTCAGATGAAAGCAAAAGACTTACAACAATACCTGCCATGTTCAGCTAATATCATCGGTCAGACCCTGGCTGAGATTGCGGCTGAATACGAGAAAGAAAATAAAACGGGTTATTACCCGGCAATTGATTTTTTTAAAACACGTGATAGTGTTGATCCTGATTTGATTGCCTCAGCAGAACAGGTGGCGTGGCTGGTATCAAAACTGGCACGTGAAACAATCCAGTCAAAACTAAGACCAATATTTTCATCAGTACAATTTCAGTCGATACAGACTTCTGCATTTTCTTTGCCAAAGGTCCGGCCCAGTCAGGCTGACGCTATTGAACAACTTGCAAAACACTATACGCCTGACAGCGTAAAGGTAGAATTAGTGCTTAGCATGATGCGTCGTGATAGTGAGGTTGAAGATAACAGGGCAGAACCCTATGCCAGGAAAATGATGTTTCGATGGCTGGAATCAGAATTTGAAACGATTGAAGTGACCAGTTCAAAAGCTTTAAAAACTTAACCGCAGAGGCGCGGAGGCGCAGAGAAAACCATAATAATAATTATTTGTTTTGTGCGAAACCAGAAACAAGATCTGTAGGGTGCGCCGTGCGCACCATAAAAAAAGCACAAACGGAATGCTTAACCGCAGAGGCGCGGAGGCGCAGAGAAAACCATAATAATAATTATTTGTTTTGTGCGAATCTAGTTCGTTTTTTATTGATGTAAGAAAACCAAAAGTGAGTTTTTTTAACAATAAAAGTGTTTCTCTGCGCCTCCGCGTCTCTGCGGTAATAGTAAGTTTAAAGTAGTGTTTTATATTCGTGCTCTTTAAAACCAATTAAAAGTGTGTTTCCATTTTCTAAAACAGGACGTTTTATAGCACTTGGGTTATCCAGCATTACCTGTATAGCTGAACTTTCATCGATGTTGTTTTTTATTTCATCATCAAGCTTTCGCCAGGTGGTGCCGCGTTTATTTAAAATAATGTCCCAGCCGGCTTTTTTGACCCATAACTTCAGGTTTTTTTCTGGCACACCCAGTTTTTTATAGTCATGAAACTCGTAGTTCAAATTATTGCTGTCCAGCCACTTACGGGCTTTTTTCATGGTGTCGCAATTTGGAATGCCGTATATTTTAATCATTTTAAAACCTTTAAATCTTTCACCACAGAGGCGCAGAGACACAGAGGAAAACTTTTTTATTATTTTATGCTCGGCGCATAAAAAATTATAAAGTTTTTTCTCTGTGTCTCGGCGCCTCTGCGGTGAAAAGTTTTTTTCTAGTCAATATCGCGCAGCAGTTCGTTCAGGCCGACCTTGCCGCGGGTTTTTTCATCAACCTGTTTTACAATTACCGCGCAGTAAAGACTATATGTCCCGTCCTTTGAGGGCAGGTTGCCAGATACAACAACTGAGCCGGCAGGAATACGGCCGTATGAAACTTCACCGGTCATGCGATTGAATATTTTGGTGCTTTGGCCAATGTATACACCCATTGAAATAACAGAGCCTTCTTCAACGATTACGCCTTCGACAACTTCTGAACGTGCGCCGATGAAGCAATTGTCTTCAATTATGGTTGGTGCAGCCTGTAGCGGTTCTAAAACGCCGCCAATGCCAACGCCGCCTGACAGGTGAACATTCTTACCAATCTGTGCGCATGAGCCAACAGTTGCCCAGGTGTCTACCATGGTGCCGGTATCTACGTACGCGCCGATATTAACGTAAGAAGGCATTAGTACAACACTGGGCGCGATGTAAGAACCAAAACGTGCCGTTGCAGGTGGCACTACGCGTACGCCTGATTCACGAAACTCGCGTGTGTTCAAGTCGGCAAACTTTGAATTTACCTTGTCGTAGTAGTTGGTAAAGCCGCCTTTAATGAATTCATTGTCATTGATACGAAAAGATAATAATACGGCTTTTTTCAGCCATTCATTGACCACCCAGTCACCATCAACTTTTTCGGCAACGCGTGCTTCACCAGAATCAAGTAGATTAACTGCTTCGGTAACGGCGTCAGAAATATGTGTTTCCACATTACGTGGTGTGATGTCAGCGCGGCGTTCGAAAGCTTGTTCGATAATATTTTTCAATTCAGACATGTAAGGTTCTCCTGAAATGATTTTTTTTTGATAGCTTCGTTATTGATTACAAACAGTGTTCATGTAACTTATCTACACGCCGCGCTAATTGTGATCCATACCTTGCTGTCAAATAAAAATTTTCATTTCTGTATTAATGTTTAATTTAATGATTGTATGTATTGTTTAATTCGATTTGCCGCAGTAAGGCATTCATCCAGTGGTGCAACAAGTGCCATGCGTACATGATTCTTACCTGGATTGATACCATGGCTATGGCGCGATAAATAGCTGCCGGGCAGTACGGTGACGTTCTGCTGCTGATAAAGATCCCGGGCAAATACTTCATCATCAACGGGTGTGTTCAGCCATAAATAAAAACCCGCGTCGGGTAAGCTCACGTTAATAACAGGGCTTAGTATGTCGATGACTGCATCAAACTTATCAATGTACAGCTTTCTATTTTGTTTAACGTGGTTTTCATCATTCCATGCTGTAATACTTGCAGCCTGGTGTACCGGTGGCATAGCGCATCCGTGGTAGGTTCGATACAGCAAATAAGATTTAATCAGCTGTGCATCGCCAGCGACAAAGCCCGAGCGCATGCCGGGTAAATTAGAGCGTTTTGATAGACTATGGAAAACGATGCAGTTTGTGAAATCGGTATTGTTACATTGCTCAGCGGCTTCCAGTAAACCGGGTGGTGGATTATTTTCATCAAAGTATATTTCTGAATAACATTCATCAGAGGCAATAATAAAATCATACTGCTGTGCTAGTTTGATCAGTTTGATGAGTTGCGCTCTGGAAATAACGCTGCCCGTCGGGTTGCCCGGAGTGCATATATAAATTACCTGGCAACGTTGCCAGGTGGTTTCGTCGATAGCATCAAAGTCAGGCAAATAATTATTTTCTTTTACCGTGTTGTAAAAGCAGGGTGTTGCTCCGGATAGAAAAGCAGCACCTTCATAAATTTGGTAAAACGGATTAGGCATTAATATCAACGCATCATCATTTCTATCGACGAAACACTGAGCAAAAGAAAACAGCGCTTCTCGCGTGCCTGTAACCGGCAAGACATGCTGCTCAGGGTCTAGTGTTTTATCAGATAATTTAAAACGACGAGTTAACCAGTTTACAATAGCCGTTCTTAAATCAGAACTGCCTTTGGTTAAGGGGTAACGATTAATTTCATGCAGATTGCTGGTGATTGAATCCAGTACAAAACCGGGGGCAGCGTGTTTGGGTTCGCCAATGGACAACGCTATGTGGTGCTTCACTGCTGGCTGGTAATTTCCCTTTAAAGCTTTGAGTTTTTCAAATGGATAGGGCTGAAGTTTTTTCAGGTCTGGATTCATGTATAGGACTGTGTGCTGGAAAAAGGTTGTTGCCACCACAAGTTGCACAATGTGACAGGGGCGCTATTATAAGCGATTTATGAATTTGCTTCAGGAGAAATCTGTGCATCTGGATAATCAATTAGTTAAATCAATCGATCACTGTAGTCTCATTGTGGCAAATACCACTAAAGCACTTGAATTTTATACGGGTATTTTGGCTTTGGAACTTGATGAAACACGCCCGGATTTAGCTTATCCCGGTGCCTGGTTACAGGTCGGAAATGGTCAGATTCACTTACTGGAAGTGCCCAACCCTTATTCTGTCGACAATCGACCGGAGCACGGTGGTAGAGACCACCATGTTGCATTACAGGTTTATGATCTGGATACACTGATACAGCGTATTGAAGCAGCAGGTTTGGCTTATAGTAGAAGTAAATCCGGGCGTCGGGCTTTATTTTGTCGGGATTATGATGGTAATGCGATTGAGCTTGTTGAAATTAAGTGATCAGAGGATTATGCGAGCTTTAAATGTACCTTTGTTTTTTCGTCATTTTCACGCAACAATGTTAGCAGCTTTTCTCCGTGCATGGGCCTGTGGAAAATGAAACCTTGCATTCCGTGCATACCCTTTTGTTTGAAAAAATCCATATCTTCCTGATGTTCGATACCTTCAACGATGCATTTTATTCCAAGTTGTTCAGACATGACTAAAATGGCATTTACAATAGCCTGGCTATTATTTTGATTTGAATATAAATCGGTGACAAAAGATTTGTCTATTTTGAGGAACCATATAGGTAATTTGTGCAGGTAAGACAGTGATGAATAACCCGTGCCAAAATCATCCAGCAGGAAATCAATATCATTGACGTGAAGTTTTTCCATTTTTTCTATGTTTGTGTCAATATCATCGAGTAAAACGCTTTCGGTGAATTCCAGTTTGATAAAGTGATTGGGTACTGAACATGCATCAATAATTGCTGTGATAGTTTCAACAAAATTATTCTGGATAAATTGGCGTGGGCTGATATTGATACTGATGTAGCTGAAGTTTGAATCTTCCGGCAACTGCTTGTACAGTTTCTCAGCATAGGCACAGGCAGTTTGTATGATCCATTTACCTAGCTGTAGTATCAGGTTGCTTTCTTCAGCAACAGCAATAAATACCTCAGGGTTTATTTTGCCGAGTACAGGGCTGTTCCATCTTACCAGGGATTCCGCAGCTATAATTATTTCATCGGTGTTGACGATAGGCTGGTACTCCATATGGAGTTCATTATTCTTAATTGCTTTACGTAAATGGTCTTCAATAATTAGACGTTTGTTGGCTTCGACGTGCATTTCCGGGTTGAAAAATGCATAACAGTTTCTGCCCTGTTTTTTAGCCCGGTACATCGCAGTATCAGCATGTTTGAGTACGCTTTCACTGTCATTACCATCATCGAAAACATCGGGGAACACTGCTATGCCAATGCTGGGTGTTATGTGTAAGCTGTAATCACCTATGTCGATAGGTCTGATCATGGTTTCTATAACGCGAGTGGCGACTGTTTGCGAAGTATTAATGGCATCAATTTCAGTATCACCCGTGTTACCGAGAATGTAGACAAACTCGTCACCACCAATTCTGTAAACGGTGTCACCACTACGTGCCTGTGTTGCTAATCTTTGTGCAACTTGTGTTAAAAGTATGTCGCCAATTGAATGGCCTAATGAATCATTGACGTTTTTAAAATTATCCAGATCGATATACAACAATGCACCATAGTGACCATAGCGCTGTGAATTGGAAATTTCTCTCGAAAGGGCGTAACGAAATTCACGGCGGTTGGGGAGATTAGTCAGTGGATCACGTTTTGCCTGCAGCTCATAAGTGCGCTTTTCTTCCTTGTTGGTTTTAACTTCTTTATTCAGACGTTTTTGCTGTTCACAAAAATTAAAGTATTCAGCCATTTTGTGAATAACGGGTACCAGTGCATCCTTGATCGACTCCTGAAGTTTTCCCTGTTGTTTCTCAATTAATAACACGCCGAACGAACTGAATGCGTAAGCAGTAACTTCATTAGTATCCAGCATTTCTGAAAGGTGCGTCTTGCCTTTATTGTTTTTGAAATGCAGCAGCATTTTATAAATTATATATCTATGTTCGAGTTCAATCTTATTATCGGGTAAGGACAGGTACATTTTTATTGATTCTTCATCAATTTGGTCGTGGTCAAATGTATATAAATGTATACTTTTCAGGCCAAGTTTTTGCAAACTGGCCTGCATGAAGGTATGCATACACTCACGTGTTCTCAGACTGCCGCCAATGGCCAGTAGCAACTGGTTTTGCAGGGTGATTAATTCAAGCGTATTGGTATGAGAGTTTGTCAACTGGTCTTATATCTATTTGATGTTTCAATGGTGAGAATAATCCGCGCCTGCTGCTTCCTGTGAAGCGGCCTGGGAAGTTGCAAATTTGTCCCCTGAGTTACCTAAGATTGTTATATAACTCAATAGTAGTATAAAAAAATCACTTTTATAGTCGCTTTAGGCGAAATTAGTACATAAGTGAATGATTGATTGAGTAGCTATGTGCTATATAAAGCAGGTTGGGTGCATAATTTCTTGCGTAAAAAATAATATAATGGGGCATAAAAATTTTAGAAAGACAGGTGTCTGTCAAAATGACAGAACCTGGTTTGACTTTGCTACTCTTCTATATTAGAATTCGCTTATATTATGAATAATCTATTAACCAGTAAATTGATGATTAGCTATCTGAAAAAGCCCGTCTTGCTGCTTATATTGCTTGTTCTGCCTGTGTCTGTACATGCCGAAGATGAAACGCTGTGTGCACCTTTTAAGAATGCACAGATTGATCAAAGTAAGCTGAAGATGATGTTAAGTGCGGCTAAAGACGGTGATCTGTACCGTATCAGACCGGATTCATCAAAGATGGGTTTTTGTGTAAATACTCCATTAGGTGTGATTAAGGCAGAGTTTCATGACTTTAAAGGTGGGCTTGCGCTAAAAGAGACTAAAGAACAGGGCAGCGTAATGGTTAACATTGCTGTTGATAGTCTCAAGGTCGACTCCGCCATTGTCGGCGCCATGCTGAAAGGTGAGAGCTTTTTTGATAGTGAGAAGTTTCCGGATATAGTGTTTGTTAGTACCGGGTTTGAATGGATAACAGATGAAAAAGCCGTGTTCAAAGGTGAGCTGACCATGCATGGTGTGACTAAAACGGTTGCGTTTTACGTAGATCTGGCAAAAGTAAAAACAGTGCAGGGAGAAGAAGTGATTACGGTTAAAGCGACCACAACCATCCAGCGTTCTGAATTTAATATGCATACGCTTGCACCGATGGTGGATGACAGGGTAAGCCTGTGTATGACTATAGATGCCTACAAATACAAAACCTGATTAATGTTTTAACTCCTTGCACGGTAGTCAAAACTAAAAAGCTTTTCACCACAGAGACACAGAGAAATATGTCTTTAATTTTAAAAGCAACAACCTTGAGATACAACTGGCAAGTAACTATGCCATATAAAAGTTAGTAGTTTTTAAAAATTAGAAGCTTTTCTCTGTGCTCTCCGTGTCTCTGTGGTGAATATGTTTTTTTACAAGTTTGATTAATTTTCAAACAGACCGACATACTTCTCATAACCTTCTTTTTTCAAATCTTCTTTTGCGATGAATTTTAGCGATGCTGAATTAATGCAATAACGTAAACCCGTTGGTTCCGGTCCATCTTCAAATAAATGCCCTAAATGTGAATCAGCATTTTTACTGCGTACTTCTGTACGTGGAAATATCAGGATGTAATCCCTTTTCTGAGTAACATTAGCCGCTTCCAGTGGTTGATAGAAACTTGGCCAGCCGGTACCTGATTTGTATTTGTGAGTAGATGAAAACAAGGCTTCACCGCTAACTACATCGACATAAATACCGTCTCGCTTTTCATCCCAAAATGCATTATTAAACGGTCGCTCGGTATCATCGTTTTGAGTAACGGAATATTGCAGTGGTGTAAGGCGTTGTTTGAGTTCGGCATCTGTTGGTTTAACGTAAGTGGAGGAAGATTTTGCTTGAGTTTTATCGTTGCTGAATACCGCAGTCATAGCAAAAGCAGAAATCATGCATGTGATGAGAAGAATAGTTTTTATCATTGGTGTACCTGCGAAGACCGGTTGACATTACTTGTTTGTGTTGAGACCCGCCCAGGGATAAGAAGTTTCTATTAAAAGCACACAAATCAGATCAGACCAGTTTGAGATGATTTTAATTCTTTTTATCGATGATTTTTTGTTAAAGATAGTTAGCGACCGGCCGATAGAATAAAAGTCGTACTCTAAGCGGAGAGCCTGAAATGAACGGACCCATTAAAAACAGCACGTCACTGCCAGATACTGCACTGACGGGAATACGCAATGGCATGAATGAGCTGCAGAAAAACGCCGGTGAAATTGCAGGCAAATCCACTATGGAAGGTGAAAACATAAAACCATTAATGGAGTCTCTGGTGGAGTTAAAAGCGAATGTTCAGCAGGTGCAAGCTTCAACAAAAGTTCTGCAAGTTAGCGATGAGATGATTGGTACGCTACTCGATATCAGGGCGTGAACCACCTTTATTGCTCTCAGCAAGGGACTAAAGCAGCGGGTGATACCTGCTAGTGCTAATCATTGTACTAGTTCGGATCAAAAGCAGATATGTCCAGTCATCATGCTTTGTTGTTTATTTAAGACTATTTTTTAATACAGCTGAATTGTGCAGCAATTAATTGCCGTATCTATGGCCGCAGTTAAATCTCCCCTTTCTCAGAGCCATGTATGTCATACATATTTATAGTGAAGCAGGTGTTTTAAAGTAAGGCTACCCAGACAATTGTTGCCAATGTAGCTACTGATGCAACAACGATTGCTACTGCAACACAGCCTGTACAGAAATTTCCAATCATATTAGGTGTAGTGGTATTCATATTGTATCCCCTTTTTTTACATTTGATGAGTATAAACGCATCCTTTTAAGTTAATAACTGTGTATATTTGACGCATTAACTATAAAAGTCAACAATAACATTGTTTATTTTATAATAACTATTACGATCATGCATTATTTATTGTGGTTGAGTATTAAATAATTTATATTAATAGCTTTAAAATCAGTTAGATACAATTATTTAATGCTGCGGCTGACATGTTGTCAGTTCCGTTGTCTGTCGGCGCGTTTTTATATCTTGAATGATGATTTAAAAAAAGCTTAAGTGGCGATGGGGGCAAAATTCCATCGCTCTCAATATAAAAGCAACCATTGAACACCAGGACTACGAAATGATGCATCCCTACGAGGTGGTTACGGGTAACAGGGAAGATAAACATGATAAGAAAGATAAATATGATGACGATTAGACCGCTTCTGGTTATTCGGCTCCTGTTCGGCTAACTGGACGTATTTATGATATGGGCTGGGCGTTGCTCAGTTCATATCATATTTTGCTTATTGCCAGCTATCAGCTTGCTAAAAAGCTTGTTATTTCCTGTATTGTCCTTCGTTATTTACTGTTTTTGGTGTTTTTTAATGCTATTTGAGGAGATATAAACAGATTGTTTTTCTACTTGCATTTTCCCCAGTGCTTCCCCGGGGTTGTGTTCATTCTGATTTTTTTGAATAGTGAAATGAAAATAACGGTGTCCATTCACCATGGCTGAAATAAATGCGCCTTTACCTTTCAGGTCATGCAGATAAACGCTAGCAATATGGGCGATAGTAAAAATGATTATCATACTAGCCAATGCACTGTGAAGTTTAACCATGGTAAAGCCGAAAATGATTTTCGGCGAGTCATGTAGTAGCCCGGTAATTGAGCAAGCTGCTAATACAAAAAACATAAGCAGGTAAAGCGGCAGCCACAGCGGGTTATGGGCATACCAGTTCGGCAGTGGGAAACGCGTAAGACTAAGATAAAATTTAATCATTTGAAGCATTGCCTGCAACTGCGATTTCTCAGGGATGAAAGCACGCCAGCTGCTGCTACCCGAGAAAAAGAAAAGTACAACACGAAGAGCCAGCGCCACAAGTATTATTTGCCCGGTGATGAGATGCCAGTCCAGCCAGAACGCGTAATCAGCGTTATTGTGTCCGATGGCCCATGCACTGGTAATCTGAAACAGAATGCCAGCGGCAATTAACCAATGGCTTAAGCGTAACCAGCCTGACCAGACCAGTACATAGCGAATATTTTCTTGTTGCATTTTTCTACCCTGGTGGATAATAAACTTGGCTTTCAATAAGACAGTATACTTTTTATGATTTTACTTTTTACTACTCATTCAGGGCAGAGCAATTTATCATTCCGGTACAGATAATGAACTGTTGCATCAGGTATTTACGACGGGCATTCATGGTCGTTGCCAACTGTGCCCGATTCACCTCCCTTGCAGTTAACGGGACAGCAGTGAATTGAAATATAAAAAAAATAAAAGGGCAGGTAACAAACGTTAATACTTCTCATTTGTTGCCGGCCCCGTTAATTTCTTTAATTGTTTAATTAACGTTACTTGCCAGCGCTTGAGCCGGTTCCCATTCCAGCACCTGTTTGATTACCGCCAGCACCGCTTCCATATTGTTTCTTTGACATCTCGCGTTGTTCTAGTCTGCGAGCTTCCGATCTTTTCTGTATAAGCTGGTGATGTTCTTGCTGAATTTTCTGACGCTCACTTGCTGTTTTCGCATTTTTAATCTTTTCGAAATGTTCGTGACTTTCTTGCTGGGTTATAAGTGGGCCACCATACCCCGGCTGTTGACCTTCCTCTCCTTTTGGCAACGCACGTAGTTTTTGTCCGCGTGCTTCCGATCTTTTCTGCATAAGTTGATGATGTTCTTGCTGAATTTTCTTACGTTCACTTGCTGTTTTCGCATTATTCATCTTTTCGAAATGTTCGAGACTTTCTTGCTCGGTTATAAGTGGGCTGCCATAAACCGGTTGTTGATCTTCTGCAATTGTGTTGCCACTAAATACAATCACTGCTGCTAACGCGGAATAAATGAATGGTCGATTAATCATATCTAACACCTTAAAAATTGGGAGAGTTGAAATTTTAACTATCGCAATTACTACAACTCTATTAGTAACTGCATACTTTAAATTTATCTAGCAGGCGGAATTTACAGGAATGTAGGGCTTACGTTGGTGATATAGATCAATTACAAAGTGATCTGTGTCACCGTTTATTCTGATAAGTAAAAGCTTGAATTCCTGATACTTACCGGTTTAATCGTCTATGATTGTGATCATGCAATTTGTATAGTTCTCACAAGTAAACAGGTGAAAAGTGATACCCTCTCTTTGCTCAACCTGCCAGTCTAGAACTGTGGTAAATAATAATACAATTTATTCTTATTTATGACTGAGCAATTCTAGATAGTGCGACGTAACAAACTACAGTTTCCCCATTAAAATGGTACTAAGAGTATTTAATGACAGAGCTTGAGCAACCATCTATAAGTGTCGGTTTTGACCTGCTAGCGAAAAACACTGAATTATCTCTGCGAGAATATACTTTAATTACCCAGAGTCAGGCTGATATTGAGCGTCATCTAGCACAGCACCTCAGTACATTTAGTACCGTACTTTACGGCGCTTTCTCTCGTAAAACTATTGTTTCACCTTTGGCTGGCAGTATCGTTGATATGCTTGTTGTGTTCAGGGAAACTGATGTAAAAAACATCCTGCCGTCCAGGGTATTCAAAAAATTGAGTGACAGCCTGATTAAACAATATCCTGATGCTTTTGTAGTGGAAGGCCAGAACATTTTAATGCTTCCAGTGAAAAACGTTCACTATAAAATCCGGCCAGCCTATTCCATATTAGAACATATTTATATGTTGCCCTCAGACAAATTTAATGAATGGGTGAAATATGACATTACTTTGTATAATGAAATTTTTGTAAAAGAAAATGTTCGCCATAAAGGCAAGTTGATAGAAATTATACGAATGATAAAAACCTGGAACAGGGTGTCAGGTAATTTATTTAATGGTTATTACCTGGAACTGTTAGTAACAGCAGAATTATCGTCATATCAAATCACAAGTTATTCAGAAACGTTATGTCATGTATTTAGTGTGCCACTATCTGAAGTCGCTTTTCAAAAAGAGGACCCTGCTAGTGTCGCGTTTCAGATAGAAGGCTTAAACGATATAGATGATTTAATAACCGCGATGTTGTTGTTGAAAAAATCATTCAGGCTTGCAAATGAAGCTATTATCTTTGAACAGGATGGAAAAATAGAAAAAGCACTGGATAACTGGAATCAACTATTCCCACAGGTGTTTCCAACACAGGTCGACATGATCGTTGCTAAAGCGAGAACTGCCGGAATAAAAGGTGCCGACGCTTTAAGAATGTTGATTAGTCACAAGAAATGATGATTTATTACTAAATGATCCAGACGGGTACTTACTTTAATGCCATCTAAAGGATCCGGATTTTTAGTTTCTCCTGCTTTATATAGATCTCATGGAAACATGCTGTAGATAAAATAGTCGTTTTATATTATCGAGTATGGCAACAATCGTAACGCAATATTCATTGCGACAATGTTTTTCAGGTTTCGTTTATAAGCGTCAAAAATACTGAAACCTGTTTACATATTTTACATATTTCACATTTTTAATTGTCGCTGTTGATTTAAAAAGTTACTAAGCTATTGTTTATAATAGGTCGTAGTGATTTTGGCACGAACTTCGCATTATTTCATATGTCATACCTGTAAGAAGGACTTAAACGGTAAAAAAGTGTTGGAGACACGGTATCAGGCTTAAATAAATAGATTTAGGAGTTGAAATAGCATGCTTTGTCCGAATCCTAGATGCATGGGTAATTATAATTTTGACCGTATCGCCTTTTTTGCAAAAAAGCGTTTTATCGAAGGTTATAATACTATTGAATTACTGGAAGCGGCTAAATCTGAGCAAGAAAAAGAAGAGATAGCATTAGTGTCTTTTCTCGATATTGAAAACGGTGAATTTCGAGACCTTCAACTCTGCTGCAAATATGCCGAACAATGTAAGGCTATCGATTGTAGAGACAGGCTAAAAAAAATGTTAGAGGAAGAGCTTAAATAAGGCCATTGTTAGCATAGATGAGCTGATTTCATTTGATTTTAAATGGATGAAAAGCAGATGGTGGATATAATGGAATTTACCCGGGTGTTATTTATCTTTCACATATTTGTCCTGGTTAATTGTAAATAACTGATTAAAAATCATGAATATTTTTCACACAGCCTCTGTGTTTGTCTATACAGAAGTCTATTGATATTACGGGACAGTGATACTTATCGAAAATTATGGTACCGGGGGCCGGGCTAATTTGCCGGGAGGAAATTAGAACAGCGAGGGAAATGAGCTGGCCCCAAAGGGGTAAATCACAGCCAGGTAATTCATCATCTAACCGGGTTCATCCGTGGCACTATTACGTGCTTTTCATCGTGACATTCAGCCATGCACTCGACAAAGAACGCCTGCTGCAAGTCGATCACCAGCAGGGCTGCATGTGCAACGAAAACCTGTATCCACGGTCGACTTGGCATTGAACAATAATATCGCTCAACTAATGCCTTTCCTGCCGCTGTGTGATCAGCTAACGACGGGGTTCAGGCTGGGCAGAGAACTGGCGTGAAAATTACGATACCGGAGTCTCAGTCCGGCGAACAGGTGTGGTCTGATCTGGTATTTGAATTCTTCTTTCCAGGTGTTGAAGTCCTGTATTACGTGGCCTGAGAACAGGGCCGCCTCGAGCTCGGCCAGCAGTGAACGGATCTTGTCTGCGTCGGCGCCGGGATGTATTTCAATGATGTGCTCAGCCAGTTTTGACATCGGCAGGTTTGCTGACAGTTTAAGGCGGCGGTTGATTAAAAAGCGCAGGACCTGACTCCAGTCATCCGGGTCCTGTTCATCATCTGCGCTGCGAACACAGAACCACATGCGTGCAGAACGGGGCAGATTGTCGGCTAGCCAACGGCGTATAATATGCAGATTGCGCTGCGGTGACAGATATACCAGCAGCGCCGCCAGACGTTGCCGCGCCGGCTTGCTGTTGATGTCCAGCCATTGCCATATCAGGTGACCTGAACGCCGCAGGCCCGGTACCAGTCGTTTCCAGTAGCGGCCCAGCAGGAAAGCAATGGCCAGCAGGCTTAACCACATCAGCGTTGATCCCGTGGTTCTGCCCGGGAGCCAGCCATCAGCATTTTCTTCCTCATCTGGCGT